>JAFGNU010000089.1 GCA_016926875.1 Anaerolineae bacterium
AAGCGCAAAAATGCCCCGAACCGCCGGGTCCGGGGCATTGAGTTTGTTGCAGGGCAGGGGGCTGTGGGGGCGTCAGTGCTGGGTTGAACCGCGCTCTAAACCGGCCAGCAGCGAGCGCAGGTTGTCATAGTCTTCCAGGATGCGCCCCGCGCCGCGCGCGACGCACGTCATCGAGTCTTCGGCCAGCCAGACACGCACATTCACTTCGTCGGCGATGCGCTCGGTCAGGCCCTTGAGCTGGCTGCCGCCGCCCGCCATGCAGATGCCGGATTCCATCAGGTCCGCGACCAGCTCCGGCGGGGTTTCGTCCAGCGCATCGCGGATCGTGTCGATCACGATGCTGACCGACGGGTTCAACGCTTCGCGCAGTTCAATTGACGACACTTCGACGGCTTCCGGCAGGCCGGACACCAGGTTGCGCCCGCGCATCACCACCGTGCGCTCTTCGGGCAGGGGGTAGGCCGACCCGATCTCGATCTTGGCGCGCTCGGCGGTGCGCTCGCCGACCAGCAGGTTGTACTTGGTGCGCATATACTGGACGATGTCTTCGTCCATCTCGTCCCCGGCCACTCGGATCGAACGGCTGATCACGATCCCACCCAGCGAGAAGATCGCAACCTCGGTTGTGCCGCCGCCGATGTCCACGATCATGCTGCCGCGCGTTTCCTGGATCGGCAGGCCCGCGCCAATCGCAGCGGCGACCGGTTCTTCGATCAAAAACGCCTCACGCGCCCCGGCGCTCATCGTCGCGTCGTAGACGGCACGCTTTTCGACTTCGGTCACACCTGATGGAATGCCCACCACCACGCGCGGGCGCGGGATCGGCACGAAACTTTGTTCGTGGGCCTTGCGGATAAAGTAATCCAGCATGGCCTCGGTGATCTCAAATTCGCTGATCACGCCGTCCCGCAGCGGGCGCACCACGATGAACTTGGACGTCGGCGTTTTGCCGAACATCTCTTTGGCTTCCTGGCCCACACTGATCGGGCGGCGCGATTTGCGCTCGATGGCGACATAGGACGGCTCGTTGATCACGATGCCCTTGCCGCGCACACTCACCAGGGTGTTGGCGGTGCCCAGGTCGATCCCGATATCCAGCGAAAACAGGCCCAATAACCAGTCAAGTGGGCTAACCAAATTAGCGACTTCTCCTCGAATCGTGTCGGTGGCGGGACGCCAGCGCGGCATTATAACACACGCCTGACGCCGTTGGGAGCGTTCTTATCAAACGCTTAGAATACCGGCAGGGATGCAGGCACGATCACACACCACAACGGTGGCCTGCCGCCTGCACCATCCGATCCGTTTTTGTTAAGATTGTCTGGCCTTTTTACCACGTTTTTATTAACGCGCCAAGATGCAATCGGTACCAGCCAAAGAGGGACGCGCTGGTTGATCATACCCCTGCTGGTACGTCGCACCGGTAGGGGCACAGCTTGCTGCGCCCAGGGCAGAGCAAGCTCAGCCCCTACAAATTATGCGAGTGTGGATTGGTTTCTTCATTAGCTGAACGCGTCGATCTGCTTTTTTAGCTCGGACAGGTCCACCTGCGGGTAGTCGTCCAGCAGGCCAGCAAAGCGCGTCATGTACTCAACCAACTGCGCGTTGGTGTGCGCTTCAAAGCGCATCGTGATCGCGGGCTGCGTGTTGCTGGGACGGACCAGCCCCCAGCCGTCTTCAAAGGTCGCGCGCGCGCCGTCCACTGTATTAACCTCGTAGCGATCCTGGAGCCTGGCGCTCACTGCGTCGATGATCTTAAACTTCACATCATCCGGCGCTTTCATGATGATCTCCGGCGTGGCGAGCATTGCCGGTAGCTCGCCCAGCATCTGTGACAGCGTTTTATCCGTTTTGCTGAACAATTCCAGCACCTTGAGCGCCACCAGCGGCGCGTCATCAAAGCCGTAGTAGTCCTCGCCGATGAACAGGTGCCCGCTGACTTCGCCGCCAATCGGCGCGCCGATCTCGGACATCTTGAGCTTCATCAGGCTGTGACCGGACTTCCACATGACCGGCTCACCGCCGCTGGCGCGGATGACATCCGGGAGCACCTGGCTCGATTTCACATCAAAGACCACCTTCGCGCCCGGCATCCGGGTCAGCAGGTCGCGGGCCAGCAGCGCCAGCAGGCGGTCCGCCGCGACGTGATGGCCGTGATCATCGATCAGGCCGCAGCGGTCGGCGTCGCCGTCAAAGCCGATGCCAAAATCTGCCCCGTGCTTGACGACTGCCGCTTCCAGGTCTTTGGTCAGTTCGGGATTTTCGGGATTAGGCAGGTGGTTGGGGAAGGTGCCGTCCGGCTCGCAGAACAGGCAGATCACCTCGACCCCCAGTTCTTGCATGAGCGGCGGAACGTAGGTGCCGCTCAGGCCGTTGCCCGCGTCCACCACGATCTTGAGCTTGCGATCACCCAGCGACACTTTTTCTTTGATGACCGCCAGGTGCTTGTGGATCATGTGGTAGTCGTGGTTGATGCTGCCCGCGCCGGTTGCGAAGTCGTCCGCCTGGATCATCTTTAGCAGCGCTTGGATTTGCTGGTCGGCCAGCGCCAGGTGGCCATAGGCCATCTTGATCCCGTTATAATCGGTTGACAGGTGGCTGCCGGTAACCATAATACCGCCCGCGTTGTCGTGCGAGGACGACGCAAAGTAGACGGTCGGCGTCATTACCGGGCCGATGCTGATCACATCCAGGCCGGTACTGGCGACTCCTTCGACAACGGCGCTCATTAAGGGCGGGGTGGTTTGGCGGTTGTCACCGCCGACAAACACCTGCCTGATCGCCAGGTGCCGCTGCACGTATGTACCGTATGCCTGCCCGACCAGCCGGGCAACACCGGGCGCAAGCTGCGCGCTATCGCCGGTCACAACGCCGCGAATATCGTATTTCCGAAAAATGTTGGTTGGTACGTCTGCCACCAAAAAACCTCCTGCATATGGTTGGTCATATCGTAGCTGTGTGGGCTGGCTAATGCGAGTGCGCCGCCGTCAGGTTTGTAACAGGCCCACATGCCGTCCCAGCGTGGGGTGGGGCGGGGTTTCGCTCGGTGGGATGGACTGGTTGATCGCCCAGCAGAACCCATCCGGATCGTAGGCGATAAAATCGCGCAGTCCATACCACTGGTTTTGCGGCTTGGTGTGTGTCTGGACATGGTGGTTGACGAGGTGGTGATACACTTCGTCCACGTCTTCGACCTGCAAGTAGAACGTGACCCGGCAGGGAGACTGTGTGACCGCGTGGCGCGAAATATCCTCGCGCAGCAGCCATACCGACCGGCCATCGCGCCCCATGCTGACCCACTGCACGCCCTGATCGTCGTGCACGCCTTCGATCTCGACCTCAAAGCCCAGTTCTTTGTACCAGTTGATCGACGCTTCCACGTCTTCAACTGTAAGTTCGGCAATAATTTGTTGCATCTTAATACTCTCCTCAGACAGCAGCGCCAGTGCGCGCATTATACCCTACCGCACCGTTCCTGCGAATAGTATAGCGCGCAGCCAGTATTTGGCGATTGGCTATTAGCGGCTGGTCATCAGGGGATGGCCGGAGGGCTGCTGTTGGCCTCCGGTGTGCTGTCTTCGAGATGCATGATCGACGGTGTCAGGCGGATGCTTCCGGCGAGCAGCGCCAGGCCCACGCTGGCAACGAGGTACCAGGCGCGCGGCCCCGCCAGGTCTGCGACCGGCCCGGCGATGACCATCGCCAGCGGTGTCATCAGCAAGATCGCGCTGTTCATCAGCGTCAGCACCCGGCCTGCCATGTCCGGCGCGACGGCGGCCTGGATCGCAGCGTAGATCGGCCCGCCGCTCAGCGAACCGGCGGTGCCCAATCCAAAGGTTGCGACCAGTGCCAGCCAGAACGCCGAGGCGGGCGTCAGGCCGACGATGAGTGAAAACAGGCTGATGCCGGTGATTCCCAGGACGGTGGTGAGGATACGCCGCTCAAAGCCACCCCACACGCCCAGCACCAGCCCCCCGATGACGACACCGATGCCCCACGCGGATTCGATCCAGGCGAGTTCCTGCGCGCCGCCGTTGAAATGCTCGGTTACCAGGATCGGGAGCAGGGTGCTGAGCGGCGTGAGCAGGAAAAACAGCAACGACCCGCCAAAAAGCAGCGCCGTCATACCGCGCCAGGCCCGCACATAGCGCCACCCGGCCCGCATGTCCTGCCACACCGACGATTTGCTGCCGTCCGCGTTTTGACCCGCCCGCTGCTCTGGCTGCGGTACAGCTAAAAACAACAGGGGGGTAATGGCCAGCGCGGCGGTGCCCACATCAATCGCCAGGATGCCCTGCATCGGCAGCACGGTTAACAGCAGCGCGCCCAACGGTGGGGCAATGATGTTCATGCCACCGCTGACTGCCTGGTTGATGCCCTGGACACGGGTGAGATGCTGCCTGGGCACCATCAGCGGAACCGAGGCGTCCATCGCAGGCCAGTGAAAGCCGCTCGCCGCCGACCGGACGAACATCAACAGGTAAACATGCCAGATCGCCGCCATGTTAAGCCAGAACAGCACCGCCAGCCCGACGGTCGCCAGCGCGATCATGCCGTCGGCCCCGATCATGACAACCCGCCGGTTCCAGCGGTCGATCAACGCCCCGGCGACGGGTGTCAGGAAAATCTGCGGCACTACCCCGGCGATGACCGCGCCCGACAGCGTCGTAGCCGAGCCGGTTTTGATGGTCAGCCACCAGATCAGCACAAATTGAACCAGCATACTGCCCAGCCACGATCCCATCTGCCCGATCCAGATCGTGAAAAAACGCGGTGCCCAGTCGCGCGGGGCCTGGTAGGATGTCGTGGCCTGTTGTACAACGTCATCTCTGGTGTGTGTCATCTGTCTTTGCCTTATTGGCGTGGTGTTCCGCTCGCGCTGTAGTTGTTTTTCTGGCGCAGCAAAAAGCATCCCCGAATGCACACGGCATCCGGGGAAGTATACACGAAAGAGCGGGGGGTGTTCCAGCCGGGATGGCTGCCGGACCGCTTACTGCGGTTCTGGCGTGACGATCACCGGGAAGGCAGGCGTCCAGGTTGGGATCAGCGTTGGCACATCGGGCGACGCGCCGAGCCACGTTCGCCAGGCGCTCTCAATCTCCGTGGTATTCATGCCAAACATCTGCTCCAGTGCATCGGTGAACGGGACGTTTTCGGCCAGCAGCGCCATGATCTGGCGGTGCATGTCGATCCCGTACAGGTCGGTGAACCACTTAAAGAACATATAGCCCATGTAGTAGCCGTGCAGCGCGTCCGCACCGTCGATGGTGGGGCCGGTGCCTTCCAGCAGCACCGGCAGATCGTCTGCCCAGATCAGGTTGTTGACGTAATTTACGGCGTAGGCTTTGTCATCTTCCTGGTAGAAGGTGGCGTCGCCCTCGATAAACCAGCCCGGTGTAAAGACCGTGCGCCCGGCCAGGAATTCCGCCTGGTACATGTGCTCGACTTCGTGCAGCACGGTGCTGTAGGCCAGCTCCCTGGGTGTTTCGTTGAACAACACCTGGGTGGTGCCGCCCCATACATCGCTGGTAAAGCCGACCGCGATCACGCCCAGCCCGGAGGTATCCTGGTAGCCGGTTTGCCATTCCAGCCACGTGTAATAGTCCCCGAACAGGATCACGCGCGGGCGGAAGGGCAGCAGCTCGCCCCAGCCATCGTAGTACTTCTGCCGCTGGTCGGCCATTGCCTGGGCAACCAGGTCGCCCGCGTTCTCGTCGATACCGGTCGAGAAGACGATCACCTCGTCGGACTCGGTGCGCGTCCAGATGTGCGACGTGTCCTCGTATTCGGTGAACAGTTCCTCGCTGCTAAACTCGTTTCCGGCCTCGTCGCGGAACTCCCACGTGTAGTACACGGCCACCCAGGGCGGGGTGCGTGTCGCACCGGTCGGCTGCCAGTTGGCGGTGAAGGTGCCCGTGTCCGGGTCATACACGGCGTCGGCGCGGCGAACAAAGGTTGGCTCATCGGGGCGCGTGTTGGGCCGGTGTACCCATTCGACGCGCGCCCGCTCAATGGCACCGCCGCTGCTGCTGGCTTTGATCGTGAACGTGAAGCCGAGCGGGTAGTTGCTAATGAACGCCGGTTCGCTGACCGTCCATTCAGCCGTATTGCTACCGGCTGGTGCCTCGCCGCCATCATGCTCCGGGCGTTCGGACATCGGTGTTTGCTGTAGCTCCTGCGCGTTGGCCAGCGGTGTCATCATGTTGAGCGCTACCAGCGCAACCATCGCCAGCAGCCAGACCGGTATTACCAGATACACAGCACGTCGCTTCATGGTTTCCTCCTGATAGTTCAAGTGCCTTGTGTTCTACGATACAGCGTAGCCCCTATGCGTGACCACTGCGTGACCGGGATCAGCCCGGCGCATACCCGCTCTCGGCCAGCAGCGTGCCCGGCGGCAGCGCGAACAGCTCCGGGTATGCGGTGTCCGGGTGTGATTCGAGATAGGCCCGGACGATCTGCGAGCCGATATACAGCCCGCCCATGGTTGGGTATTCTTCGGTCCCCGCGCCGAACAGGTACCGTTCGTATTTACGTATGTTGGTGCGCTGCTGGTAGTTGATGTCCAGGTATTCCTGCATCCGCGACCAGAGGGTTGCTTCCTGCTCCGGCGTCAGGGCGTTGGTCCAGGGGAAGGTGGCCTCCGGGGCAAAATGACGGGCCAGGACTTCGTTGCGCCCGGAATAGACCGCGTAATCCAGCAGGGGCAGCGTCACGCCGGTCTGGCCTGACTGCCTGATCTGGTACGCCTGCCCATAGGCAAACGCGATCTCGACGTCCACGCCGTTCAGGCAGTTATCGCCCGCCCAACAGCTTGCTACGATCAGGTCGCTGCCGAGAACCAGCGCGCCCAGCCCGGTGATCGCGGGGTTTTCGGTTTCCCCGGCTGGCTGTTCCAGGTCTGCCGCCTCATCGGGCGGCCTGTCCCCAGGATGGGGAGCCGGTACCAGGCAGACACGCAGCGTATCGTCAATGGGCAAGACTGCCTGGAGATCGGCCAGGATGCGGTTGGTTGCCTGCACCAGGTCCGCTTCGGGAAAAATGTCGGTAGACTCGCGCCAGGCGACCATGTTCGCTGTCGCCAGTTCAACGTGCGCGTTGATCACCTGAAGCGGCTCCCAGCCGGGCCAGAATGAGGCGGTCAGGCATTCTTCGGCAGGCGTGACAATATATTCGGTCGCCAGGTCCACCCGGTCAAGCGCGCTGGCGGTTTCGGACGCCGTCAGGAAGGCGTCAATTTCGCCGTACAGCGAGCGAACCTCGATATGGGCGGGCGCGGTGTTGGCGGATGGTGGTTCGTCGGTCGCTTCGGCGGTCGGTACCGGCGTGCGAGTCGGCGGGGCGGACAGGTTCGGCGTTTCCTCATCCTCACCACCGCACGCGCTCAGTGCCAGGATCACGACCAGCCAGACCGGCCAGCACAGCTTGATTGATACGGCGCGCCAAACAGATTTCATGTATCACTACTGCCTTGTTTTTGATGAAACACCCAGGCCAGGAAGCGGTCCACATCATACTGGATCATCGGCCCGGTCAGCCCCACCAGTAAGCTGTCTACACCGTGACGCCCCCAGGGAATCCGCAGCAGCACCGTTTTGACGCCCGCCGCGCGCAGGTGATTCGCCAGCAGTTCAGACTGGGCAGGCGATACCATACGGTCGCGCTGCCCGTGGATCAACAGGGTAGGCGGCAGGCCGGGCCGCACATGCGTGATCGGTGCGGCATCGGCGTAGATACCGGGCACTTCGTCGGGCAGCCCACCGAGCAACTGCTCAATCGCGCTGCCGCGTTCGGCAGGCCACAGGCGCAGATCGGCGGGCGCGTAGCTGACGACGACGGCCTGTACACGCTCATCGGTGGCGGCGCTCTCGTCCGACAGGCAGTCTGCCGGGAAGCGCGGATCGTGAGCGGTGTAGGCGGCCATCAAGGCCAGGTGCGCCCCTGCCGAGCGTCCCATCAGCGCGATGCGGTCCGGATCGACATTGTAGCGCGCGGCATTGGCGCGCACCCACCGGATCGCGCATTTTACATCAGCCAGCGGGGCGGGCCAGCGCCCGGACAGCCGGTACTCCACGTCAAACACCACGTAACCCTGCGCGGCCAGCCAGCGGTCATGCCAGCCAAAGGCGTAGGCGCTTTTATCGCCCTGGAACCACGCGCCGCCGTGAACAACCACAATCGCCGGGTACGGGCCGTTACCCTGTCTGGACTCGTACACATCCAGGCGCAGCGGGTGCCCGTCCGGCGCGGCAAACAGCACATCGCGTGTTTCGCGCACGCGAATACGCGCCAGGTAGCGCAGCGGTCCCCATGCATCGGTGCGATGTGTCTGGGCAAAGCGACGGTGCACGTCCGGCGGGATATGGCGCTGCCAGCCGTTGCCCAGCCTTTCGCGCATGGCGTCCGACATGGCGCGGTTGACTGCTTTACGCCGGACCAGCGGGCGCATCCCCAGTGCAAAGCCGGTGATGCCCAGCAGTACCGCGCGCCAGTACCGCGCGCGAAGCCCTTCCCAGATCGCCAGCCCTCCGCCCACCAGCGACAGGCCGGGGTTTTCGGTAGCGATCATTTGCGCCAGCGCCAGCCGGTTTTGCGGTGCGACCGGGAACGACGGCAGGATGCTGAACAGGCCGGTCAGCGCCGATACCGCGCCCCATAACAGCGCCCTCAGTCGTTGCATGTGTGATCCCTCCTCCACGGCGACGATAACACACTGGTACACATCGGCGGAGCTGTCGCCAGGGTCTCGTAGGGGCAGAGCTTGCTCTGCCCTGGGCGACCCACCGGGGCGCCCCTACCAAAAAACACCTGCTACCTTCTGCCAGACTGTTCTAGATTATAGCATCCTCGCGGGCGAGCGTGGAAGATCGGCGATGGCTCTTAACCCATTGTACGGGCAGGAGGCCGCGATCTGTCAGCTTGCAGGTATCTTGTGCTATGCTGGATGTGTACGTTGTAGAGCCGAGGAGGTTACGATGAAACGGTTGCTAACTGCTGCGGTGTTTGTCTTGCTGCTGGGCGCGGCGCTGACCGGGGCGCTGGCGCGCGCACAGGAGGACACGCCAACGCCCGAAGTTGAGCCAACCGCCGAAACGGGACCGGTCCAGGCTGTGCTGCCGGAGTCGATCCCGTGCACAAAAGACGGGAGCAGGTGCCGGTATGATATTGTGATCGAGTTCTGGGACCTGTCCGGCGTGGGCGCCCAGGTCGAAGACTTGCGCCTGCGCTACATCGACCGGGACGGGGGCGTATGGGTCGGCGGGGCCGGTATCTCTGCCAGGTACGATGATCCACTCGAAATCCCGGCGTCGGGCAGCGCGGTCTTTGATACGTGGGTGCGCACGGAAGATAAGTTGATGGGCGGCAGCATCCGGGTGTTGTACGAGGGACACGACGCCAACGGAAACCCGTTCTCCGGCGAACTGACAGCAGCATTGGCATGGCCGGACTGGATACCACCATCACCAACGCCGACACTCACGTTTACGCCATCCGCCGATCAGGCCGAGGTGGTGGCATCACTGCCGGAGTCGATCCCGTGCACAAAGGACGGGGACGAGTGCCGATATGACATCGTGGTGACATTCACCGAACAGGCCGGGCTGGGCGCCCAGGTCGAAGACTTGCGCCTGCGCTACATCGACCGGGACGGGGGTGTATGGGTGGGCGGGGCCGGTATCTCTGCCCGGTACGATGATCCGCTCGAAATCCCGGTATTGGGCAGGGCAGTTTATGACACGTGGGTGCGCACAGAAGACAAGCTGATGGGCGGCAGCATCCGCGTGCTGTATGAAGGGCACGATGCCAACGGGACCCCGTTCTCCGGCGAACTGACGGCGGCGCTAGAATGGCCGGATTGGCGGGACGCGCCAACGCCGACCGCAACCCAGACCCCGGCGCCGGACATGCCCTGGCATGGCGTGCAGGTGGCGCTGCCGGAGTCGATCCCGTGCCAGCGCGTGGGCGACGAGTGCCGGTACCAGATGGTGATCGAGTTCACCGAACTGGCCGGGCGCGACGTGAGCATTACTACTATAAACTTATGTTACAGCATGGCGGATGGCAGCGGCACCGTCTGCGAGAAAAAGCTGTGGGGCAGTGATCCGCTTGAAATCCCGGCGTTGGGCAGCGCTACATATGAAATCGGGAAACGCACGGGCGGCAACCTGATGGGCCAATGGGTGCAGGTTACCTATGCAGGTGATGATGCAGACGGCAGTCACTTTTCCGGCAGTGTGCGGACGCAGCTCGAATGGCCGGACTGGCGGCCTACCCCCACGCCTGCCCCGTGAAACGTCGGCGATCCATCAAAAAAGGGCATCCGCCCCAGGATGCCCTTTCGTTACCGTGTGTCGGCCAGGCACGCCCACCCGGACGCGCCTAGCCCTGGTAAGGCTGTTTATGTTTGTGCCCGGTGGTAAACCGGCGGCGGTGTGCTATCAGGTGCGCCAGGATCGGGCGATGGTCACGCGTGAGCAGGTACCGGTAGCGCGCGCGCTGCTTGCGCCCGCCGTGTGTGAGCGAAAATCGCCGGGGGTACGGCCTCCGGACATGCGGCGTTTGAGCGCCAACGGCCCGGTGGGCTTGCTCGGACGATATACCATTACGATTAGACGGCTGCTTTGATTGTGGAGACATATAGTATTATCCCCTGCTTCTACTCGGTGTTCACCAATACATACGAACTTTGAGTATCGTCGGCGCGGCTGTGCGCGCCCCTCGGGGCGTTTAATGTATATAAAGATCATATCATGCCCCACGCCGGGCAAGTCAAGTGGTTCTAACGAAACGTTTATCTGGCAGGGATCAACCGGGATGGACTGCCGCCCGGATGTCGGTCAACAGCGCCTCGTAATCCAGCGCGTCAAAGTCGGTGGTATCCACGCGCAGCACCGGCCCGTCAAGGTCCATCGGGTTGTAGTTGTGCTGGTCCAGGTTTTCTACCAAAGCGGAGAAGAAGAGATCGTCCACATGGCCGGGATGGCGTGTTCCGTCGTCCTTCCGCGCGTGGAAGCGGGCGATCAGCACGTCGCGGTCGGTGTGGCAGTGGACTTGCAGCGGGTGAAAGGGATGCTGTGCTTGCAGGCGGCGCAGCTTGTCGGTATCAAAGCGGGGAACAAAGTTGCTTTCGGCGATCAGCGAGCGCCCGGCGGCAAGCTGGCATTCGATGAAGTAGTACAACAGCGCGTAGCTGGCGTGGCTGAGCCTGATCGATTGGTCGCGGTCGCCCCAGCCCAGGGCGTCGAACAACCGCTCCTTGATGCCGTCTTTGTATACCAGCGGCCAGCCCAGATCGCCCGCGAGACGTGTCGCCAGCGTGGTTTTGCCCGTGCACGGCGCGCCGTTGACCAGCAGCAGCACCGGGGTCGGTACCGTTGTACTCATGGCGCCGGTCCTTCGTTTCCTACAGCGCGTGATCAAAAAAACCGGGGCAACCGGACGCCGATCAGGTCACCCCGGCTGCAATCAGCCCTTCACCATCTTAAACGTCAGGCCCTTTTTGGTGGCGTCGATCTTGACCGTTGTACCTTCTTCCGGATGCTCCTTGAGCAGGTAATCGGCCAACTGCTCGCGCACGTTGCGCTGGATGATGCGCCGCAGCGGGCGCGCGCCCCATTCGGGATGATCGTTTTGCGCCAGCATCCATTCTTTGGCCTTGGGCGTGAAGTCCAGCGTCAGGCCGCGCTCGGCAGCCAGCGCGTGCTCCTTCTTGAGCATCAAGTCCAGGATCAGGGCCAGGTGTTCGTCCGACAGCGGGTGGAAGATCACGATCTCGTCCAGGCGGTTGAGGAACTCAGGCCGGAAGGCGCTCCGCACTTCTTCCATCACCGTCTCGCGGGTGGCGTCGTCGATCACGGTCGTTTCGAGATCGCGCGCGCCGACGTTGCTGGTCATGATGATCACCGCCTCGCTGAAGTTGGCGACATTGCCCTGCCCGTCGGTCAGGCGGCCTTCCTCCATGACCTGCAGCAGCA
>JAFGNU010000090.1 GCA_016926875.1 Anaerolineae bacterium
GGGTGCCCGTCCGGCGCGGGCGCGGGCGAACCGTCTTCGAGGACCAGTCCTTCGTAGGTGCCCCAACCAAATTCTGTCGCCCAAAGCTGGCGGGTGGTGTCGCCGTTCTGCTCCATGATGGCGCGGTAGTCTTCGATGTTGTCCAGGAAAAAGAAGGTCGGGTGAACGTCGTAACCCTGGCCGCTGTTGGTGCAGCAGCGAGCATCCGGCGCGTTCCACGAACCGTAAGGATGCACGCCAATGGCGATATTCTGGTACTTGGTGCTGCCCAGCCCGGCCTGGTACATCTGGTTGAGGTAAACACGGTCATCGGTGGCGCTCACGCCGTCATTCACGCCGGTTGGTGCCAGCCCTGCCGTGATGATCGTGATCGACGAGCCGCCCTCTGCCGCGCGAATGGCATTATAGGCTGCATCGAAGTAGCGCATGTAGTCCTGCCCGGTCAGCGTGCCGCCGTTCCACTCACGGCGCAGGTTCGGCTCGTTCCAGATTTCAATCGCGTCGATGTACGACTGGCCGAACAGGTCCACGCGGACTTCGCCCAGCATGGTGCTCAGGAAATTCGCCAGGATTTGCGGGTCGCGCGGCGGGCCGTTTTCGTCCAGCGTATTACGCGACCAGCCCGGCGCTTTGGCGATGCTGACCATTACCTTAAAGCCGTCTCTATCGGCACGCTGGACAAATAACCGGTAGCGGTAGAGCGTCTGAGTCAGCACGCCCGGCTGTTCTTCGAGCAGGTCCCAGGCAAACTGGAACTTGACCCACTTGATCCCCAGTTCCTGGGCGAACATCAGCGACAGGTAAAAATCGTCGTCAGATAGATCGGTGTTGATCTGGATGCCCATCCGATCCGCGTCAAGCGTGGGCAGCGGCGTCCCGGCAAGCGTGCTGGTGGGTGACGGTGTCGGCGTCAGCTTGGCAGGCGCTTCGGTGGGAGTGCGTGTTGGGCGGCGGGTAGGTTTGGGCGTATTTTCCGGCGGGGTGGTGGGCGACGGTGCCGCCGCGTTATCCGGGGACACAATCGGGCCGTAGCTGCCGGGTGTGGGCGATGCCTGGGTTGTGGCTTGCAGGTACGCAATCGCCGCGCTGCCCGCTCCTGGATCGGGCGCCGATGGCTGGTACACCATGATCAGGGGTGAGTTTTCCTGGCCGGTCGGGGTATTGGTCGATACCTGGGTAGGTGTGACATAGACCACAATCGGGTCAGGTTCGCCACCACAGGCAGCCAGCACCAGGCTCGCCAGAAGAAGCAGGAGCCACCAGCGTCCTTGTATCCGTCGCGCAGCACTCAGCATAGAGCATCTTCCTGGAATTATGTTCTTAGATAAGGTAAGCGTAAAAGCCACATCAAGCATACGAAGGATCGCGCCGGAATGCAAAAACAGCCGCGCTACGATTGCCCTACGTTAGCTCACGATGCGTTGGGCCGGGCCTCTGCCATCTTGCGGATCAGCGCCAGCGTCAGCAGGCAGTCACCTGCCGCTGCGTGGGCGTCCTGCACCGGGATGTGCTCGATGACGCACGCCTCGGCCAGCCGCTTCCACCGAAAGTTTCTGTGACGCCGGTTCCATTCGCCGTAAAACTGTGCGTAATGCTCCATCGCGCAGTCCCATTCATCCGGGTGAATGTGTGGCAGGTTGTAGCGGCTGCACGTTTGCCACAGAATCCGGCTGTCGAAGTCGGCATTATAGGCGATCACCAGCTTGCCCGCCAGGGTCAGGTTGAGTTGGGCGTGCACATCCGGGAAGCCGGGCGCGTCGGCCAGGTCCGCGTTGGTCAGTTTGTGCACGGCGGCAGCTTTGGGCGAGATGCGCTGCTGCGGTCTGACCAGTGTATCGATCAATACTGTGCCGGTTTGATCCACCGCACCTAGCTGGACAAACTCGTCGTCATAATCAATGCCGGTTGTTTCGCCGTCAAAAATCACGAATTCGCGCTGAAGCAGGTCAAACGCCCACTGTGCCGCCTCGTCGCGCTGCTGTTTTAACCAGGACTCGTTTAGCATGGTTCACTCTCGCAGAAAACACCAATTTACTCACAACTGGCGCAGGTCTTTGCGCAAAGCTTCGACCGCTTTTGCATAACGGCGCCCGGCAAAGTCGGGACTGTTCAACCGTGCCCAGTCCAGTGCCAGTTTGCGCGCTGTGAAACGCGCCACGTCATCACAGCGCCAGTAGCCGGTATGGCTGAGCAGGTTCCAGCCGGTCAGCCAGTTTCCGGCAGGGACGGGGCGGTCGATCACGCCTGCCGATTTGTAGGCTTTGATCGGCTCCAGCGGGAAGGCGACCGCGTCCTGCCGGTCGTACAGGTTGAGCCACAGCCCGCCGTCGGGATCGACCGTGATCGGGCTGTCCAGGCTCTCACGGATGCTTTCAGGACCCCCGTAAGCATTGCCGCGCAGCGTATAGAGCGCCATCGGTGAGCCAAGCGTGAAAAAGTTGACCAGGGCAAGCGGGTAATCGTTCAGGTGGTGGGCCGGGACGCTGCCGCGCGTGTGATCCCAGACATAATCAGACGCGATCACGCTGCCCAGACTGTGCCCGATCACGGTCAGCGGGGCGCGCTCGTCCGTGCCGGTTTCGTTGGCGCTGGCCTCGCTGAGCGCGCGCACGCACCGGTCCAACTCGTCGTGAATGGCCCGGTAGATGGTGTTGTTAGCCGGGTCGTGCTGGTAGGCAACCAGATCGCCCAGCAGCGCAACCAGGTTGCGCCGGAAGTGATAGGTCAGGCTGAAGCGGCGCAGCGGGTGCCACCTGCCGAACATCACATCCAGCAGGGCGTTTTGCGGGCGCTGGGTGATAGGTGCCCAGTAGGCTGTCTCGAAGCGCAGCGCGTGCTTGGCCTGGGTATCGCGCCGGTTCACGTCACGCAGCCCCAACCGCCGGATCGTCCTGTCAAACTCGTGTTGGATACCATCCTGGAGCGGACGGGCATAGTTTGGCCCCCGGTTACCCCACCCGACACCATGCACGACCAACACGTTCAGCGTGCGTGCTGCTGCCATCGTGACATCCTCCCTCGACTACGTCGTGTAGCATAGTCTATGCCGCGCGGCGTGGTTGTCAAGTAGCAGCCAGTATGCAGCACCGGGCATTGCACATCGCCTGACTTGCCACCTCCGGCGGGGGTTGGATACACTACACGGGTGTTATTGGTGAGGGTCTACTGTTCAGGAGAAACGTATGATGCGCAGAAAAAGCCAGTTGATCGCGCTGCTGGTGGGCGTGCTGATTCTATCGCTGGGACTGGTCGCCTGTGGGGGTGACGATTCGGATGACGACGGCGACAGCGCCCCGGATACGACCCCCGAACAAACTGCCGCCGCTGCTGATCTCGATCTCGGCGTTGGTCCCGACCTGGCACTGGGCGCAGCCGAGAACAGCGGGCTGCCGGGCTGCAACGATCCCAACGATACCGAATGCCCTGTGCCGCTGGACGTGGACCTGGACGGCGAAGCGTCCGCCGGTGGCGTGACGGTCAGCTACCCGGCGCGCTACTTTGACGCGGTTACCGGTAATGACGCGCCCGACGGTGTCCTGATTGAGATCGCGCCCAACGAGAAATACGCCTTTGAGGAACAGGCCACGTTCCAGGTGTATTTTGCCGGTTCGGTCGACGCGGCGCTGGCCGAACTGGACGACCCGCTGATCGTGGAGTGGAGCACCGAGACGCTGAGCGGCACCGTCGGCGTGGTGAAAGACCGCGATCAAGACCCGCCGGAGAATACGACTATCGGCGCGTTTGCGCTGGATGATGGGCGGGCGGTTGTGCTCAAGCTGGCGACGACCGGTCAATACGGCTGGGACCTGTACTCGCGCATCTTCGAGCGAATGGTTGGTTCGCTGGTTGTGACCGGGTAGGGCCGCCAGTATGTCGCTCAGCAGACTTGTGGGGTGTCACACCACACCCCACAAGGCAAAAAGCTCCCGTAACAAGTCCTTGGCCTCTACATCTCAGTCTCTTCCCAGACCCGGATCGTGCCGTCGGCGCTGGCGCTGATCAGGTGGGCATCTTCGGCAGCCCAACCCAGGGCCAGGATGGCATCTGTATGCGTATCGATGGTAAACAGTAACCGACCGTTTTCAGTGTCCCAGATGCGGATCGCACCTTCGGCGTCACCGCTTGCCAGGCGGGTGTCGCCAGGAGACCAGGCCAGTGCCATGATAGTGCTGGAGTGACCTTCCAGTGTCAACAGAGGTTCATCGCGGGCGCCGGTATTCCATACGCGCACTGTATTGTCGTTTCCGCCGGTTGCCAGCCTGATTGTAGAGGTCGTCGACCAGGCCACCGCACTAACACCACGAGGCTGTTCAGGGTCGCCGACAGTGATGGCCGTGTCTTCAGGGGGCATCGTAATATTCATGCCGCTGCCATAGATCAAATCGAAATCCAGCTCCTGGAAATACACCTTGCCAGAGCTTCCAATCGTCAGATGCATCATTCTCCAGGCGAGCGCCTGGGGAAACATAACAATGGATTTTGCCAGCGCTCGCCCTTGAGTGATCGAAAACAAGGTCACCGATCCTTCCAGGCCAGCGGCGGCGGCGAGATAATCGTGCCCCAACCACGCCAGAGCGTTGATGGTGCCGTCCATGCCCTCTACTTTAGCGATCTGGAGCTTAGACTCTGTGTCCCAAATGGTCACAACATGTCCGTCGTCGCCGGTCGCTAACCACAGGTTATTGTCAGCCCAGGCAAGCGCTGTCAGTCTGCCAGTATTACCGGATATAATGCCGATTCGTTCGCCGGTGGTCACATCCCAGACTTTTACATCCTGTCCGGCAGCAGTAGCCATCCGGGTTCTATCAGGCGACAACGCGGCAACAGAGGTTTCGCCAACGTCAATGCTTGTCACTTCCTGCCAGTTGAACTGCGGTTCGGGCGTGCTTTTCGCCTCATCGCTGTCTTTATCGCCGTCTTTGCCGCACGCGGCGACGACTAATACCAGGACACTCAACCAAATCAGCCAACGTTGAAATCTCATGCTGTCCTCCTCAAATTTAACGCTATGAAATCATTTGGGCTTATCTTCAATGAGCGGGTTCAACTTTCGCAACCAGAGGAAGTATAGTACATCATGAGAGAAAAAACCTTGCGAAGGGCAGCCCCATGATCACGTTGGAGGCACTGCGCAATCCCAAATATAAAAACCCGCCCATAAAAAGGAGCAGGTTTCTTCCCGGCTGTTTGATTTGTCTATAGTTTCAGATAAAAACTGTCGGCTACTTCCGGTACGGGCGCGGGCCGTATTGGTCAATGATCATCTGGTTCAGATCATCTTTACCGGGTTCCGCCGACTTTTGCAGGCGTTGAAATAACTCCATAAAACCGTGCGGTTTAACCAAAAATACATTGCACCCGTTTTCAAAGGCTTTGTCCATTACCGCGCGCTCGTCTAACATCGTTGCCATCACCATGCGCGCGTTTGGATAGCGCTTGCGAAACTCGACTAGCAGTTCGACGCCGTCTTTGTCCGGCAGCTTGTTGTCGATCACCACCAGCGCCATATCATCGATGTCGGCGGCGATCTTCAGCGCTTCCTCAGCACTGGACGCGCCCGTAACTTCCATGTTGGCCTGCATCAGCAGCCGCACCAAAAAATCGCGGTTGGCCGGTTCGTCGTCTACGACCAGCGCGCGAGGTAGTCCTGCCGGTTTAGCCGGTTCGACCGGGGTATCCGGCCTGGTTTCGACCGGCGGCGCGGCTGTTGGTGGCTCAGATGCGACTGCTGATGGCTCAGGTGCGGTTGTTGGCGGCTTTGGCGCGGCTGTTGGTGGTGCTGGCTTGGCCTCGGCTTTTGATGCGTCCGCCGGGTCCGGTTTTGCTTCAGCCAGGGGAACATCCCCCGCAGCAGCAACCTGGGGGGGAGGGGTTTCTTGTGATGCCGGAGTCACTTCTTTTTCTGGCTGTTCTTTCTTTTGCCCTTGTTCCTGTGGCTGCTGCTCGTCGCTCATGACGACGATCCCCCTGGCGGTGCAGATGGTGTAATACGCTCGTCGGCGCCCTGTTCAACCGGCGCTGGGGCCGAAACTGTTTCGACAGGCGGTGTTTCGGTGACCTTGGCTGGTTCGGCAGCAGATTTGGCCGAAGCGCCATCCCCCGGCGGTGCGGTGGGTGTCCCGGTTTCGGCAGGCGGTGCTGGCGTTGGCTTGGCCGGGGCGCTGGCCTCGTCCGGTGCTGCAACAGCTGGTGCAGGTGTCTCGGCTTCGGCAGGTGCAGAAGCGGGCGCGCTGGCTGCCGGTGCTGCGGCGGGTGCTTCTTGGGCCTCAGCCGCTGGCGCCGGTTCTGCCGGGGCAGGTGCCTTGACCTCGGCGGGCGCTTCTTCTGGCGTTGGCGCCGCAGGTTCACCGGCTTCCGCTGTGGGAACGAGCGCTTTGTCTGGCGTCGGGATCACCGCTGCACCAGCTTCTGCGGCAGGCGCGGGTGCCAGTGCTGCCTCGTAGTGGTCCATGACTGCCAACAAGTCAGAGATGACCAGCGGCTTGGGCAGGTATTGATCGCAGCCTGCCTCCAGGATGCGCTCGCGGTCACCCATCATGGCATAGGCTGTCACGGCGACGATGGGACGTTTATCATCGCGCTCGCGCAGCGTCTTTACCACTTCTATCCCGGAGAACGTCCCGGCCAGCTCAATATCCAGCAAGACCAGATCGATGTCCGGGTCCTGGGCCAATAGCTCAAGCGCGTCTTCGCCTTCTTCTTCGAAGAGAACGGTGTGCTGTTTTATGCGCACCACGCGCTCAACCAAGGCCTGATTCGTCAAGTTGTCTTCAACGTAGAGAATACGCATAAACCCTAAACTCGTTTTCGTCTGTTACAACCGTCAGCGCAGGTGTACACTACCAGGCTAGTTTGTCGCTTCTGCTGCTACTTCGGGTGCAGCAGGTTCGGCTTTGGCAACGGGTTGTTTGCCATCTTTGGGCTGTAGCTTGATTTTGGTGAGGGTGCTTGCTACGGCCTGCTCATCGGACGGTGTTTCGGCGCCGGGTACATGCAGCGGCAGTGCGATGAAGAACGTGGTCCCCTTGCCAACCACACTCTCGAACCAGATACGACCGTTCATCAGGCGAAGCAACTGCTGAGAGATCGCAAGGCCCAGACCGGCGCCCTGGCGGCCCTTTTTCCGTCCGGCGGTGCCCTGGCGGAACTCTTCGAAAATGGTCGCTTTGTCCAGATCGGAGATGCCGATCCCGGTATCCTCGACGGCAAAGACAACTTCGCTGTCCTGGGTAAAGACGCGGAGCTTGATATACCCAGAGTCGGTAAACTTGGCCGCATTCGAATACATGTTCAGCAGTACTTGCCGGACGCGCAGCGGGTCGCCCATGACCATCGGCAGCGGATCGGGCAGTTCTTGCAGCAGCCTGATCTTGGCGGTTTTTTCACCGACCAGCCCCACCGCTGTAGACATCACGCCCTTGATCACCGGGTCGAGATCAACCGGCTGAATTTCGAGATCGAGCTTACCGGCGTCAACCTTGGACAGGTCGAGGATGTCGTTGATGATGCTCAGCAGGTGTTTACCACTGCTAAGAATCTGGTTCATATCCTGGCGGTATTGTGTTGGCAGTTCAACGCTGTCATACATGGCCGGGAAGTCAAGGATCGTCTGGCTGAAGCCGATGATAGCGTTCAACGGCGTGCGCAGCTCATGGCTCATGTTCGCCAGGAACTGACCACGGAAGTTCTTGGCTTCTTCTTCCGACTTGCGGGCGATTTCAAGTTCGTCATTGATATCCTGAAGCTGTTGGGTCAGGCCGCGCTGGCGCATCAGGCTTTTTTCAAGCTGCTGACGGCTCTCGAACAGCGCGTAAGTCGTGCGGCGTTCTTTGCGGTAGTTATCCAGCGCCCATTCTGCGATAGCGTACAGCTCACCGCTCACCTGGGCCGACAGGCCCGTCGACAGGCCCGTTAGTGCCAGCGCAAAGAGGGTGTAGTTGTCCAGGACCATTTTGCCTTCTGCCAGGCAGGGAACGCTGAAGGCTGCCAGGCTCACCAGCGCACTCAGCACCAGTGTGCTGCGCACTGGCAGCAACAGCCCCACAACGAAGACCAACAGCGGATACACAAATGGGGAATACTGCTGCGCAAAAGAACCGCCATTTCCTACCAACACACCAATTGACAGCACAGCGCTTAATGCGTAGATCCAGACCGCCGTTGAAAAGTATCCCCGGCTCAAAATGTGTCCGGTCAGCAAGCATCCGAGGGTCAAAATGGTCGTTGGGAAGGTCAAAGTCTCCAAGTCACCCCGACTGCCGCCGGAAATGACGACAGCCGCCCAGGCCACCGTCAGTACGGCGACCAGTGTGACTTTCCATAGAATCGACAACCGGTCCGTTCGGACCTCTTGAGCAAAGCTCACTTCAGACAGTGCTGAAGCGACTGGCTCGTTTTCAGAAGTGGTTGTCGCTTCGTCCCTATCAACTGGGTATTCAGGTATCATGGCTGCAATGCAC
This sequence comes from Anaerolineae bacterium, assembly GCA_016926875.1. Taxonomy (GTDB): domain Bacteria; phylum Chloroflexota; class Anaerolineae; order Aggregatilineales; family Aggregatilineaceae; genus JAFGNU01. The sequence goes on from JAFGNU010000090.1 coordinate 8,460, forward strand.
CCACCTTCTTGAACTCATATTCAGGGTCCAGACCCTTTTCTTAAGTATACATCAATTGTTAGATGGTACTATACTTTTAAACTGGCAAAAAGTTGGAATTCAGGTAACTTTCATATTTTTCCCTTTGCCCGAATTCCGATCATGAGGGCAGATATTAAACACAGTTTACCTTTAATAGGCGCTACTGACAATGCTTCCGGACGTGTTGCCTATCAAAACGAAATTCCAACCAGGGCCTTATGTAGTTTTGTTTTATGCGGGTACGGATCGTCAATCTCGCCGGATGCATTTATAATCACACTCACCGTTCAATAACTATTATTTCGGGGGGAACTATGCCAGCCCAGAATGAACAAGCGAGCACGTTTATCAGCTATTCACGCCGCAACGAGTCATTCGTCCGCACGCTGTATAACGATCTGACAGCAGCCGGTGTACGCCCCTGGCTGGACCGCTACGATATTCCCCCCGGCGCGATCTGGGATAACGAAATCCAGCGCGGGTTGAATGCGTGCAGCCACGTGATCATCGTGCTCTCGCGGGCATCGATTGAATCGCGCAACGTCAAAGCCGAGTGGAATTACGCCGAATCGGTGGGCAAAACGCTGATCCCGCTGCTGATCGAAGCCATTGATCCGGCAGATATTCCCTACCGGCTGCACTTGCCCAACTGGGTCGATGCTGCCGGGCAGGGCTACGAGGCGGCGCTGGAAAAACTGCTGACCGTGCTGCCGGTAACGGCGGCGCCTAACCCGCTGGCCGCGCCTGAACCGACAACGCCCGTTCCCACACCGCCTGCCGGAGAACCCGACCCGGTCGCAGCCGCGGCAGCCTGGAAACTCGGCAATGCCGAATTTCACGATGGCAACATGGACGCAGCCCTGCAAGCCTATACGCGCTCGATCCAGTTGGCGCCCGACCACCCGGAAGCATACATTCACCGGGGTATGGTCCTGTACCACCAGGGGCGCTACGAGGACGCGCTGAACGACTTTGTCCAGGCGCAGGCTCATAACCCCAATATTCCGCTGCTGTATAACAACCGGGGCGTGACCCACCTGGCGCAGCAGCAGATCGGGCTGGCGCTGGCCGACTTTGACGAGGCGATCCTGCTCAATCCGCGCTACGCGAATGCTTACTACAACCGCGCTGCGGCCTACATGGCAGTGGGGCGCTACCGGCTCGCCACACACAGCTATACACGCGCAATCGAGATCAACAGCCGCGTGCCGCTCTTTTATAACAGCCGGGGTCTGAGCTATGCGGCACAAGAACAATATGAGCAAGCGCTGACCGACTATAACCGGGCGCTTGAGCTGGACGAGAGCTATACCAGCGCATTTGGCAATCGGGCGAATGTCTACGCCAATACCGGCCAGATCGACAAGGCGCTGGACGATTACGACCGCGTGATCGCGCTTGACCCGGAGCACATCCTGGCTTATGCCGGGCGCGGCGAGATTCGTCTGTGTGCGGGCGACTATGTGCGTGCGGCATTGGACGCGTCTACGATCATCGGGTTGCAGCCGGATTTTCACGGTGGCTATGCGCTGCGTGCACTGGCGAACTTTAGCCGGGGCCAGCAAAAGGACGCGCTGCGGGACTATGCAACCGCGATGCGGCTTGATCCTGCCTGGCGCACGCCGGAAGGGGCCGCCGTATACCTGACGGTTTGCCCGGACAAGGCGCTGCAAACCGTGCGTGATCTGCTGGCAGCGCAATAATCGCAGCATCTTCACGCCGGGAACGGGGTTGTACCTAGTATTACGTGGTAAAAGCAAGTTATGTTAGCAACGCAGGCATCCCTAACACGTAAACAGAGATATGCCAATCATAGTATCAACGTTGGAGAGATGTTTTGAAGATCAAGCTGAACCAAACCGCACTCGCGCGCATCTTCCAGAACCGGCTCGCAGTGGTGCTGATCCTGTTGGGCATCCAGTCGCTGTTTTTTGTCACCAACGGCCTGAACAGCCTGCTGCGCGATCCGTCTGACGGCTGGGAATTGAAGATCGGTTTTATCGACAATCACCTGTCCCCCAGCGGTATCTGGCTGATTCCTTACGCGGTCGGTTTTTTCCTGTCGGCGCTGGTGCCGTTATGGGCAGCCTATACCATGCCGAATAAGCTGTACCGCCAGTTTGTGCTGAGCCTGGCGTTTGCGCTGCTGACCGGCTACGTGGTCTACTTGGCCTTGCCGACCTATGTTGTCAAGCCAGCACCGGACAATATCAAGGGCAGCGGCCTGTTTTCGGAGCTGCTGCACAGGCTGTACGAAAGCGACGATGCCATGAGCACCCACAACGCCGCGCCCAGCCAGCACGTGTTTTACGCGATTTTGAACATGTGCTTTATGATTCGCTTCCGGCCCCGCCCGCGCGTGTTTTGGTTCTGGAGTATGCTGGCCGCGCTGATCACCGTGTCGGCCCTGCTGACCCGGCAGCACCATTCGCCGGACCTGATCTCCGGCTACCTGTGGGGCATAGCTGCCTACTACGCCGGGCTGTGGTTGGGCGCGCGCGTCACCGCCTGGCTGGGCGACGAAGACGCGCCGGTCATACCGCCGCCGGTTTTCTGGAAGCCGCGCCGCGAGCAGGAACGGCGCGCGCGTAAACCACGCCAATCGGTTGATATGGGCACCGCAGAATAACGACTCATAATAGGCACTCGTCAAGTAAAATTCTCATAGGGCCTTGTGCTGGTGATCAGATAAGGATTGTTTTGGATTGGCCTCACCCCTCATCCCCCAACCCCTTCTCCCCTCTCCAGCACAGCTATAGAGGGGCAAAGGGGAGCAGCGCATCGAGATGACGTGTGCACAACAGCGCTCCCCCTCTCTATTTCTAATGGGGAGGTGGCCGGGGGGTGAGGTCAACTAGCAGGCAGCCGCATCTGTCAAAACCAGCACAAGCCCTTCATAGCAAGGAGGCCCCACCATGACCGCCTATGATACCCCCCGCTTTGTCGTACCGGAGCCAAACCTGATCCCGGTCAATCCGTATCCCGGCGCGCTGTACAAGGTTCCCACGTCGCGCATGTTTCTGGTCAAAAAGTCGCTGACCAAATACCGCGACAAGCTGGGACCGGATGTCGCCACGTTTGACGCATCGCAGGGCGACGGTGGCGCATCGTTGCCGGGCGTTCCGCCGGAAATACTCGGTATGGCGCACGAATTGGTGATGGATCACGGCACCGCCTACGACTCGCCGTATGGCTGCGACGAGTTCCGCACCTCTGTGATCGAGCAGTACTGGCAGCTTGACCCGGCGCTGGGCTGGGGGCCGTCGAATGTGCTGGCGGCGGTCGGCGGGCGTGATGCCCTGCTGAGAGCTTACAGCGCCATGATTCACCTTGGCACCGGGCGGATCGGTGACCTGGTGCTGGTTTCGCGCGTGCCCTGGATCAGCTACAACTGGGGACCGTATGCCGTCGGCGCGAACGTGCTGCTGGCGCCGGGCGACGAGGCATCCGCGTGGCGTTATACGCCGGGCAGCATCCGCGCCTCGGTCGAATTTGCCCGCCAGCACGGCGACCGGCGGATCGCGGGCATCGTGATCACTTCGCCTGACAATCCGACCGGCCACACGCTGACTACCGAGCAGCAGATCATGCTGGGCAAAGTGGCGCTCGAAGCGGGCGTCGCGTTTGTGCTGTATGACTGGATTTATCACTACATCACCGAAGGCGACCCGATAGACATCAACGCCGTGTTGGGCGCGTTTTCGCCGGAAGAACGCGAGCGCGTGATGATCCTGGACGGGCTGACCAAGTCGCTTGGCGCGTCAAACGTGCGCAGCGCGCATTTGCTGGCCGGGCAAGACGTGATCCAGTTCCTCAGCAGCCGCGCCTCGCACGGCATACTCCCGCCCTTTCATGGGCAGGCGGTGGCGATGGCTGCCTATCAAATGGGCTTTCGCCGGGCTGCCGCGTCGATCATCGATCCGACGAACGCCAGCCGGTACGTGGTGCGCCGCTTCCTGACCGAGCACGGCTACCACTTTATCATGGGTGACGGCGGCTACTACGCGTTTGTTCACGTGGGCGACGCCATGCGTGCAGGCAGCCTGGCCGACAGCTACGCGCTGGCCGAATACCTGGCTGCCGAACACGGGATCGCGGTTGTGCCGGGCGGCGCGTTCTCGGACGAGGGAGACGAGTGGCTGCGCTTCTCGTATGCGCTGCCACCGGAAGTGACGGCAGGGGCGTTGGAACGCCTGGATGCCGGGCTGCACGCGCTGGGATAATACCTGCGCCGTCACGCGCTGTGACCCCCGGCCTGTGGATCGCGCTTTGTACCAGGGAGGAACGATGGAATTTAAACGGGATGCCTACTGCGGGTTGTACTGCGGCGCCTGCCCGGTCTTTTTGGCAACGGCAGACAGTTCACCGGACGCCTTGCAAGCCCTGGCCGAACAGATGAACACCGATCCGGAGACCCTGCGGTGTTATGGCTGTAAGAGCGAAAAGACGGTGACATGGCGCAGTGGGTGTCGGTTGAAAGCCTGCGCGCGAGAAAGAGGGCTTGAGTTCTGCATCGAGTGCGATGAATACCCCTGCGCCAACCTGGTCGCTTTCACCATTGATCGCCAGTATGCCTATCACACGCTGGTGCTCAAAAACATGGAAGTGATCCGGCGGGAAGGCGTGACGGCCTGGCTCGAACAACAAGCCGGGCGCTGGCGCTGTGCGGCATGCGGCACGTCACATTCCTGGTATGATGCTGCCTGTCCGGCCTGTGAAAGCCCTACCCGCAACTGGACCGACTGAACATAACAGGGGCGGCCTTTTGGGTTGCCCCTGCTGATCATTCTGGGTCAGGGCGGGTTATGGTTGCTGCAAAAAAGTCGTCCAGGTAATGAATCACGGCTTCGGGGTCGTCTTCCAGTAAGAAGTGACCGGCATCCAGCAGGACCGGTCCCCTGGCGTGGGGCATCAGTGCTTTCCAGTGATAGGCGATGTCGGGCGTAAAAAACGGGTCGGCTTTGCCCCAAATGATCAGCGTGGGGATATGTTGCAGCGTGTCCAACCCGCGCTCGATCTCGATCATCAGCGGGGCGGACGGGTGGGTGAGCGTGGTGCTGATCATGCGCGGGAACTGGATCAGCGCTTTGCGGCTGCGTGAATCGGGGAACGGCGCTTTGTAGCCCGCCATCACCAGCGGCGACAGGCGGCGGGTTGTCCCGGTTTGCAGCCACAACCCGACTGACAGACCAAGCATGTTAAACAGCAGGTCACCCAGGCCCGGCGTGGTGGCCCACTTGACCAGCGGGTGCAGCCGGTGCGGCAGGGTTTCCTGAAAGACCCATGAACCCATGATCACCAGCCGCCGGACGTTGGCAGCGCGCCGGATCGCGTAGCCGAGCGCCAGCGGTGTGCCCCAGTCTTGCATAACCAGCGTGACATCCTGAAGTTCGAGCATCGACAGGCAGTCCAGCAGGTTGTGGATGTGCTGCCGCATCGAGTGGTAATTTTTGCCCGGTGGCTTATCGCTCAGGCCATAGCCGATGTGATCCATCGCCACACAGCGGAACCCGCGCGCCGCGTAGTACACCACGAGCGCCCGGTACAGAAAGCTCCATGTCGGGTAGCCGTGAACAAAGACCAGCGTTTCGCCGTCCTTTGGACCTTCATCGATATAGTGCATCCGTTTGCTATCGCTCAATGTGAGGAAGTGGGATTTAAACGGGTACAAGGCGCGGGTTGTTTCGGGCAACACCACAGTTGCCATCAGGTGTCCTTTCTACGTTGTTTTCAGCGGGTCGGCAACCGCGCGGGTGTGCATCCCCATAACCGTGACTCAGGGCATGACAAGATCAACCGTGTTCATTGTACGCTAAGTTGCGCTACGGGGAAACGGGCGAGAGCGGTGGCTGCATTCCAGGTTTAGGGCAGGATCGCCGCGTTTACGGGCGGAGTTATACAACCATTCGTGCGGACGCTTTTGGTTGAGGGCAGCCACAGGTTTGCATGGGCTGCCCCTACACGATCACGGCGAAACCCACCGGATGGAGTCATTCACATGTGCGCGTATTCCCGTGTCAGTCGGGCGATTGACTGGCGTCGGCCTGCTCCTCATTAAACAGATTCAACCGGACGGTGAACACGCTCCCGGCGCCAATAAGGCTGCTGACCTCTATATCTCCCTCGTGCAGGTTGACGATCTCCCTGGCAATGGTCAGGCCCAGCCCGGTTCCAAGAGCGACGTCCTCGTTGGCGCGGAAGAACGGTTCAAAAATGAGCGGGAGCATATCTTGCTCAATGCCCAACCCGTTATCGCGCACATGGATAACCGCCTGCCCGCCTGGATGGTCGGGAGTGGGCGGCTCCTGGGAAAGTTCAACCAGGATTTGCCCGCCTTCAGAGGTGTAGTTGATCGCGTTGGTGATCAGGTTGGTGATCACCTGGGTGATACGCGGGGCGTCGGCAAAGACTTCTAACGGCGTTTCGGGCAGATCGCTGCCCAGGGTGATGTGTTTGCGCTCGGCTTCGGGCTGCTGGATCATCAGCACGTCGTTGATCAGGTCTTGCAGCACGATGCGCTGCCGGTACAGCGGGATGATTCCACGCTCGAAGCGCGACACGTCCAGCAGGTTTTCGATCAGGTCGGCCATGCTGTCCGTCACGCGTCCCATCACTTCGAGGTGCTGGTCCAGCTTGTCGGGCTGCTTCCGGATCAGGTACAGGCGCGTCTTGATGTTGGCCAGGGGCGTGCGCAGCTCGTGCGATGCGTTGGCGATGAAGCGGTCTTTTTGGGCGCGCAGGGCCTTTTCCTGGCTGATATCGCGGAAGACGGTGACCGTAGTGATCTCGTCGGGGCGCGGTGCGCCTGGGATGTGAACCAGGGTTGAGATTAACGCGGCGTCAAACTCGGTGCCATCTTTGCGATGCAGCCTGGTTTCCTTCTGCCAGCTTTCGCTCCGCTCGAACGCTTTGAGGACGCTGGCGATAGTGTCCTGGAGCGTATTCTGACTGCCGAGAATGGCCGAGTACAGGTCAAAAGACGGGGCTGTCATTTCGTCAGGCTCATAGCCCAACAGGCGGGTAAAGGCGTGGTTGACATACACGACGTGTTCGCCAACGGAGTACACCACCCCTTCCCCCATCGAGTCCAGGATCGCCTGTAACTGCCCCCGCTGCGTTTCCAGTTCGGCGGTGCGTTCGTGAACGCGTTGTTCCAGTTCGGCGGCGTAGTCCTGCACCGCGTCAAAAAGCTGCGCGTTGTGAATCGCGGTGGCGACCTGATCGGCGAAGGCTTCCAGCCGCTCGGCCTGGACGTGGGTGAAGAAGCCCGGCTCGCGGCTGTCCAGCGTGACGAAACCAACGACTTGACCACGCTGCCGGATGGGCGCCCCGGCCTGCGAGCGGAGCCATTGGCTGTCTGGAAATGACACCCAGCCCGGATAGTCCTGCGTGTCCTGGATGGCGAGCGGCTGCCCGGTGGACTGCATGTAATGCAGGTTAGCGATTTCTTCAACCGGGAAGCGTGCATGGACGACCCAGGCCTGGGACTCGTCTTCTTCTGGGAGTGGGTGGCAGCGGACTACCTTGGCGACGCCATCGTCATCAATCATCATGATGCTGGCCGAATCGTGCGGCGCGATGCGCCCGACATTTTCCAGGATGTTGTCCAGCACTTCGGTCGGATCGAGCGTGCTGTTGACGATGGCGGCGGTATCGCGCAGCGCTTCGGCCAGGGTCCGCTGGTCGTGTTCGGCGGTGAATAGCTCCGCATTGCGCAGGGCAACGGCAGCCTGGTCGGCAAAGGCTTGCAGCCCTTCGAGATGCTGCTGGTTGAAGAAGCCGGGCGTGGCGCTGTCCAGATTTAGCAGTCCCACGATTTCGCCATGCAGTCGGATCGGCGCGCTGGCAAAAGACGCAATCCAGCCAGCTTCCGACACGGTATCGTATCGCGGATCGTCGCGCGTATTCTCAATCACAACTGCTTTGCCGCTGTGCAACACGTCGTAGATATAGTAGTTCGGGTCATCAATTGGAAACTGGACGGAGCTAACCCACTCTGTAAGCCCCTGTTGGTCATAGTTGATTTGACCCACCACGCGCGCGACTCGGTTTTGCGGGTCGATGGTCATGATGTTGGCGGCGTCGTGCGGCACCACGCGCCCGACATTTTCGAGCACGCGCTGCATCACGTTTTCCGGGACAAGAGTGCTGCTTAGCGCCGTGGCGGTATCGCGCAGCGCTTCGGCCAGGGTGCGCTGATCACGCTCGGCAGTGAAAAGCCGGGCGTTGCGGATGGCAATCGCGGCCTGGTCGGCGAAGGCTTGCAGGTGCCGGGCGTGTTCCTGGTTATAAAAGCCGGGCGTGGCGCTGTCCGTGTGCAGGATGCCGATGGTCCGGCCTTCGAGCTTGATCGGCGCTTTGACGGTCGATTCGATCCAGGCTTCTTCTGGCAGGTCCAGCCAGTCGGGATCGGATTTTGTATTGGAGATGGCGAACGGCTCGCCTGTAGCGAGCATTGTCTGCCAGACTGGCACCTCGTCGGCGGTAAAGCGCAGCTTGTCGATCCAGTCTTCCAACCCGTGCTCAGCGTAGCCATACCCGCGCACAACGCGCGCGATTCCTTCTTCGATCAGCATGATGTTAGCGGCATCGTTTGGCACGACCTGCTTGATATTTGCCAGGATGCGATCCAGGACTTCGTCCGGATCAAGCGTGCTGTTCATAACGGCAGCCGTATCGCGCAGCGCTTCGGCCAGGGCGCGCTGTTCACGTTCGGCGGTGTAGAGCCGGGCATTGCGGATGGCAATCGCGGCCTGGTCGGCAAAGGCGCGCAGGCGTTCGACATGTTCCGCCGCAAAAAAGCCCGGCGTTTCGCTGTATAGATTCAAAAACCCGATGACCTGATCGTCCTGAAGCACCGGCGTACTGGCAAACGAACGAACCCAATTCGACTGTGGGGTAAGCGCCCAGTTTGGATACTCTCGTGTGTCCGGGACGACGGTTGGCTGGTGTGTCTGGGTCATGCGATTCAGTTCCGGTACTTTGGTTACCGACAGGTGAACGCTTTTGATCCAGTTCTCCAGCCCGCGCTCAGCATACCCTCGGCAGCCAGCTACGTGAATGTAGCCTTCTTCGAGCAGCATGATATTCGCCGTGTCATGCGGCATCACCTGCTCCAGGTTGGCCAGGATGCGCTCCAGCACTTCATCAAAGTTGAGCGTGCTGTTAACCGCTGCCGCGGTGTTGCGCAGTGCTTCGGCCAGGATGCGCTGCTCACGCTCGGCCTGGCGGGCGTGTTCGCGTTCGGTGCGGGTGCGCAGGCCCATGATCCCAAATGCCAGATCATACGCCAGCTCTGTCAGCAGGTTGATCTCTGCCGGATCAAAGGCGTCGGGCTGGTCCGCGTACACACTCAGCGCACCCAGCGTTTGCCCTTCGGCGATCAGCGGCAGGGCAATCGACGAGCGGTAGCCGCGCTCGACGGCTTCTACCCGTCCGGGTATGGTGGGATCATCGTCCTGGAAGTCCTTGGTAGTGTGCAGCTTACCGGTACGGATTGCCTGGCCAATAACTCCCTGCCCGAACTCGTTGTCGCCCCACGATACCTTGATCTGGCTGAGGTACCCTTCCTCGTGGCCCGCGTGGGCTGCCGGGCGCACCGTCCGGTTCTCGTCGTGCTCGATCAGGCCCACCCAGGCCATCCGGTAGCCGCCGGTGGCGACGATAGTCTGGCAGACTTCTTCTAACAGGTTGTCTTCGCTCGTGGCGCGGACCATCGCCTGGTTGCAATCGCTGATCGTGCGGTAGGCCCGGTTTGCCTTGCGGAGCGCTTCCTCGGTTTGCTTGCGCTGGGTGATGTCCAGGAGGGCGCAGTCAAAGTAAGCAACGTTGCCATCCGGTCCATAGACCACCCTGGCGGTAACCGATCCCCACATCACAGACCCGTCGGCCCGCTTCAACTCAAGCTCGACGTCCTGCACGCTGCCCTGGGCGAGCAGGTTGTCCGAAAATGCCTGCCGGTCGGTCGGGTTGGTATAGGTATCGGACACGTGCCGTGTCATCACTTCTTCAGGGTCATAACCGAACATATTCGAGTAGGCGGGGTTTGCCATCAGGAAATCGCCTGCTGGTCCCGGCGTGTTGCGGTATATGGCGATTGGGATGTTTTCTACCAGCGTGCGGTAGCGTTCTTCGCTTTCGTGCAGGGCTTGCTCCGCTTTTTTGCGTTCGGTGATGTCGGAGATGATCACAGCCAGGTCTTGAGGCTGGCCCTGTTCATCACGAATGACAATTATTGTATGATCCACCGGGATCACCGTGCCGTCGAGACGGCGGAGAGTGATTTCGCCGCGCCAAATACCATGCTCCAGCGCGTGGGGCATCCCGGTCTCTGCCAAGAGTTCCCAGCTTTCGGGCGGATGGAACTCTCTGATCGACAGCTTGGCGAACTCGTCCTGCGTACACCCCAGCAGTTTCAGCCCAGCCGGGTTGATATAAGTCGCACTGCCCGTCAAGTTATCCATAGCGCTGAGCGCGATCAGGTCGTTGGAGTTCTCGATGATCGCCAACCGGCGCGTGTTTTCGGTGAACAACCGGGCGTTTTTGATCGCAATTGCGATCTGGGCGGCCAGCGTTGTCTGGACGTTGACGTCGTCGTCGGTGAATCGCCCGCGTATACGGGACTGCACATCCAATACCCCGATCAACTCGTCGCCTACGACCATCGGGATCGCAAGTTCTGACTGCGTTTCGGGCAGCAGGGGGTTGGGCAAAAAGTCGGCTGCCTGCCGGACATCGTTTACAACCACACATTGGCGGGTGCGCGCTGCCCGTGCCACCAGGCTCCGGGGGTGCTCAAGCAGGATATTATGCCCTGAGGTGACCATCTGGCGCCCGATTTTTCCCACTCCGGCGGCCAGGACCAACCGGTTACCTTTTTCATCCAGCAAGTATATGTGCGCGTGGTACAGGTTGAAGTTATCTTTGGTGAGGTTGCAAGCCGTCCACAGCAGTTCTTCGACGTCAAGGATGGTGGTTGCTTTTAAGCTGACTTCGGTAACGGTTGCCAGTTCGGTGGCATGGGTAGACATGGCCTGCAAAAGCTGCTCACGCTCAAGCTCAGCCTGTCTGCGTTCGGTGATGTCGCGTGCAATGAGCAAGACTTCGTCCGGCCTGCTGAGCACCAGCCGCCCCTCGAAGTCTAGCAGGCCCGCCTGGACTTCAAGCTGGTACTCAAACACCTGCATCTCGCCGGTTTCGAATGCCCGCTCGATATAGCTGCGTATCTGGCTGGCCACGTCAGCCGGCAGCCGGTTTTCTAACGTGGCCCCGATCAAGGTGTTGAGCGGGCCGATGAGCTTTGTTTCGTCACCGGGGTGAATGTCCAGGTATACGCCGTCCCCGTTGATCCGGAACATCAGGTCGGGAATGGCGGCGAGGATCGATTGGTTGATAGCCTGGCTTTCGCGCAGGGCCTCTTCAATTTGTTTGCGCTGGGTGATATTGTGCCCAATGCCAACCAGGCCAGTTACCTCCCCCTGCTGATTGCGCAGCGGCACCTTGGTGGTCAAAATCCACTGCGGTTCAGGGGACGGTGATAGATAGCGCGGTTCTTCGCGGTTGACGACCGGCTGGCCGGACTGAATGACCTGTTTGTCGTCGGCGCTGTACTGCACGGCCAGTTCGGGTGGGTAGTTATCAAAATCCGTTTTGCCGATGATCTTGTCCGGGTCATCTATGCCCATTGCGGCGGCATTGGCTGCGTTCGACAGCAAAACGTGTCCCCCGGTATCTTTGACATAGATGGCATCCGGCAGGTGGTCGATCAGCGTGCGCAGCAGGTTGCGTTCGGTTGCCAGCGCTTCCTCGGTCTGCCTGCGTTCGGTGATGTCTTGCATCACGGTGACGATCTGGGTGACGCGCCCGTCCTCCAGGATCGGTATTTTGCGCGTTTCGGTGATGGTCTCGCGATCACCGAGTGGCGTTTTCTCCTCGGTGATCAGCATCTCACCGGTTTCGAACACCTGGTGATACTCATCGCGGACTGTGTCCGGCAGGAATGGGTAGACATCAAATACGTTTTGACCGGTGACGTCGGTGTCTATCTTTAATATTTGATTCCACTTCCGTATCGTGGCATTGCACAATGTGAGGCGCAGGTCAGTATCCACGACGTGAATAGCATCGGCCATGGCGTCCAGCGTGGCCCGGTACTGCTGCTCCGAGCGCCGCAGCGCTTCTTCAACCTGCTTGCGCGCGGTGATATCACCGATCAAACCATACAGGATCACTTCGCCTGTAACCGGATCGTGCTCGACGTGGGCGCTGTCACGTATCCAGGTGATCTCCCCGTCCGGCCGGATCATTCGATACTCAAGAACGGCGTCCTGCCCGTCGAGCAGTTGGTGAAACTGTCTACTGGCGTTGGCCTGGTCATCGGGATGAATCAGTGTCTGCCAGAAGGCCGGGTTGGCTCTAAATGTTTCGGCTGGGTAGCCGGTCAGGTTGAATATCTGGTCTGTGGCCGTCCAGTAGGAACGGATGGAGCCGTCTTCGGTTATGTGGGCGACGTAGATGTTTTCGCTAATCGACGAGATGACCCGGCGCAGGCGGCTTTCGCCTTCGCCCGTTGCTTCCTGGGATCGCTGCAAGGCAGCCAGCATCTGGTTGATCGACTCGCCCAGACTCGCCAGTTCATCGCGCCCCTTAACCGGGACACGCGCCGCGAGATCGGCCTCGGACGCAATGCGCTGCACGTTCGCGTTCAGCTTCGATATCCGCGACAGCGCCAGCCGCTCTAGCAGCAGAATTGACACACCGGCCAGCAAAAGGGCAACGAGCAGGGTAGCCACGATCAGAGTCGTGATGGTCTCCTGGCCTTTCTGGTAGATTTCACGCGATATCTTCACCCGCAGCAGCAGCGTTGGCTCACCATCCGGGTTATCGAGCAGGGCGTATCCGGCGCTGACTTTGTCGTTGAGATGCTGCGTAAAAATCTCTGAACCGGCTGACAGCGGATCGAGGGCCTGCTGCATGTCGCCCGGAAGCTGCGGATCATCAACTGACAGGATCGTCACGTTTTTGATCTCACACCCCATACCGGGGATAAGGTTGTTCTGTTCCAGGTGACGGCCAAAAATCAATGTACCCTGGACGGGACCGGTGTGTGTGTCGGTCAGGATCGGGCGCGCGGCAACGAGCGAAAACCCATCCGGCAGCATCATATACCCGGCGGCACTGTCATCAACATCGACCCCGCTGGTCAGCGCTGCACTGCTCAATACGGCGTCTACGACATCCGGTGCCAGCGGCGCCAGTTCCCCGGCGGTATGGTCAAAGCCCTGCGCATGCACAAGCTGGCCGGATGTGTCGAGAAACAGCATAAAATCAAGCTTGAGCGTGGTGAATGTTGGGGCGATAAGATGCGATTCGCTGTAGTCGGAGTTGTGATCCTGGACAAATGTATAGGTAGCATCCCAGGCTGCCCAATCCTTGACCAACACGTCCAGCCCATCCAACTCGGCATTAAGCTCTCTGAGCATATGCGCAACATGCGACTTGGGTCTGGGTTTTTCAAGATCGCGGAAGCTCTCCAGCACAATGAAGCGTGATAGGCCGATCAGCACGACTATCGCACAGATAGCCACAACGGCGATCATGCCTAGCATCCGTGTTCGCAGCGAAGTGCCGGTCATTCCGGCGGGTGGGCGGAGAAATCTATCTGCCATGAAGGCCACCTTTCAGCCTGTCGGGGCATGTTACATGGTAAACACGCAGATCGAATACAATCCGGCATGGTGTTGTGTTTCCATTATGACATAGTTTGCGGGGACAACGAAAACAGGAATGAAAAACAAAAACGAGCCGTCTGGCTCGCTTCTGTTAATCGATGAGTGGATTAACCCTGGCGCTGTTTGTGTTTGGGGTCCGCCGAGCACATCACGTACAGGCGGCCTTTCCGGCGCACAAAGTAACACTTGTCACACATCAGCCGTACAGAAGACCGTACTTTCATAATTGTCACCTCCCCCGGCTATTGGTCCTGCCTATCACCGCCGCTGAATCGCGCGTAGCCCGCCGGGAGCGACAGCATACGATAGGTATTGGTTGGTCGGCATACGATAAACGATCCGCTCTGCATCGAGTCTGCATTGAGCGATCTGCGGGACTATTATAAACGAAACCACGCCAAAATCCAGATCGATTTAGCCGCCCGCGTGAATGCCCTGCCTGCCCCGCGCCTGTGTGCGATCAGGGCGTGTCGTTGTACACGCGGTAGCTGATCCAGATCGTTGTGCCCTGGCGGTTATCAATTCGCATCACGGCGCGCTTGCCTTCGGCGGTGTAGATGCCGATCACCACGCCGGTGTTGACCTTATCCGTGCCAACGCCGGTTGCGTTGTTGATCACAGCCGGGGTGAGTGCATCATAGTGCGCGTTCTCATAGGTCGTGCCGCCCAGGATGCCCATCGTCGCGCCGTTCTGCATGGCGATGTTGTAGCCGTCCCAGGTGAAGTCAACCGTCCCACCATACAGGTCCCAGTCGGTCCACTCGGTGAGTTGCTGGCCTGCCTGGTCGGCATACAGCGGGTAGTCGGCGCGGTAGGTGATGTTGTACATGTTGTTGTTTTCGTTGTTTTCCTGCACCTCGTTGTTCAGGTCCGCGATCACGGCCACGGTGAACACGCCGGTCCCGATCAAGGTGCCGGTAAGCTGCACCTGGGTGCTTTGGCCCCCGGCCAGCCCGTTCACAAACGCCGACGTGTAGACGCTGCCCGGTTCAAACGTAGCCGCGACCGAGAACTGGCCTGCCGCGCCGCCGCCCGTGTTGCGGATCGTGACGGTCGCGGTAAAGGGCTTGTTCGGCACCGGCTGCGCCGGGTTGAGCACAACGGTATCGATCACCAGATCGGTGTAGGGCGCGATGGTAAAGGTAGGCGTGGCGGCCAGCGTGGGCGTCGGCGGCGGCTGGAGCACTATCACGGTCGCCAGGTCGCCGCCGGTTTCGGTATATTCGGTTTTGATCCAGCCCACCCCGCCCTGATAATCGACGTTTAGCCAGCTATAGTCCGGGATTGCGCCCAGGATACGCAGCACATCCCCCTGGCTCACCTGCCCGATCTTGTCGTAGTTGAATCCCGGCCCGGTGCGCACGTTTAGCACGTTCGCAGTCACGGTGGCCCAGGCGCCCTCCAGCGTGGCGGTGGGCACAGGCGGCTCGGTTGGCGGCGGGGTGGCGGTCGGGACTTCGGCAATCTCTTCGCCACCACCCTCACCCTCAACCGGCAGCGGGTTGGTATCGTCGTAGCGCGCCACAACGGTCGGTCCGCCGTGCGCTCCCAGCTCGTATACAACGGCCATCCGCACCATGTCGCCGTTGCCAAATTCTGCCGGTCGCATCGTGCCCTGGACCAGCGGCAGCGCCGTGCCCTGCTTCAACCCCTCCCGGATCGCGGTTGTATCGGGGCCATGCACCGCGATCATGCCGCGCAGGTACCAGATCGCATCATAGGCCGCCGCCGACAACGGGCCGGGCACCTGTCCAAATGCCAGCACGTAATCGCGCAGGAAGATGCTGGTCGCGCGCCCACTGTAGGCATACGACCACGAGTTGGCGCCCAATACACCCTCGGCCAGATCGTCCGGCAGCCCGCCCGCCCGCGCGGCTTCTTCTGCATGGCGGTAGGCAAAGCGTCCGTTCCACCCGCTGTCACGAAGCTGGCGCAGCAGCGTAACCACGTCCTGGGGTGTCCCCCACATCACGACGCCGTCAGGATTCAGGTCCAGCAGGCGCTGCGCCTCATCGGTGAGCGGGGTGCCGCTCGTTCCGAGGATGCGGTCGGCAGGCTGTAAGCCGACGGCGCCCAGCGAGTTTTCAAAATCGACCAGCGCTTCGGTCGCTTCGATGTCGGTTTGCACCAGCGCGATGTTCTGAAGACCGAGATCGGCGGTCATGTAGGTTGCCAGTGCGGCGCTGTAGAAACGCTCGGCGGCACGGATGCGAAACAGCGTATCCGAGGTGTCGGAGTCGGTCAGCGTGTCGCCGGTTGCCCCGGTCAGCACCGGGAGTTGAAGGTCGGCCAGGTCCTGGATCGCTTCCGGTGTCAGCAGGTTGGTAGCATCCGGGCCAAGAATAGCGATAAAGGTGTTGGCACTTAGCTCGCCGATAGCGTCGCGCAGTTCCTCAGGGCTGGTTGGGGCGCCGCTCAGTGTGACCAGCTTAAGCGTATACGTAACGCCATCCGGCCCACGCACGCCGCCCGCGGTGTTGATCTGGTCGATGGCTAACTGCGCGCCGCTGGCTGCGTCGCTGTCTGCTCCGCCCAGGTAAGCGATCCATAATTCGGTGCTTTCCTGGACGGCAGGTGCGGCCAGTGTCAGCGGGACGGCTGCCCCGACGAGCAACAGCACGACCAGGATCAGCCCAAAACCAGGCCCGCGCCATGCTGTGAAACGTCCGATCAAGTTTGACTGGTGAGTCATCGTGTCCTCCATTCGGCATACAGGTATGAAGCCGGGGGCCGCGCGCTAAGCCGGTCACCGGTCGGCATGTCCGGCGATAGGTGTGTGGATTGTCGGGTGTCATATCGCGGTTATAGCCTGTATGTATGTTGTACACCAAACCGGCCAAAAGTGTAAATATCACTCCGGTCAGGTTTCCACAGGCGAAACGCCCGCCGGGAGCACTTGTCAATTCGCGGGATTGGTGCGAGAATGCGCCTACACGCATTACACCTGCGGGGCAACGCTGCCAGTTAGCGTTTCTCCGGCGTTCGGAGCGCGGGGGCATGTATCCACGCCGGGGAACGAGGAGGAGAACACCATGAGGATGTGCCAGCACACCCTGCTTCACCGTTTGATCGTGCGTGCCCTGAAACGTAATCCCTTGACCGCCCGCCAGTCGATCTATGTGATTTTGCACGGCTATGATGTGCTGCTGCGCGGCACCGTCACTCACCCGGACGCGATCCCGGAAGCCGTTGCTACCGTCGAATCGGTTGCACCGTTTTTGAACGTTTATTCGCGTCTGCGTGTCAGCCGCGCGCACGAGGCATTGATTTAAAGCGATTGGCTGTTAGCTCTTGGCGATTGGCCGGTGAGAAGCAGGCTATCTCACGTCTGGTATCAGACGTGCAGCAAAGCGTTCATCCGGCTTTTAGCTAACCGCTGACCGCTAAAAGCTATTCACTTAGCGCCATGCCGGACCGGCTGGCAGTAACGAGGCAGGGCTACCGCTTCAAAAAGTGGGCCTGGCTGCGCAGGCAAAACGACTGCGCGTCAATCGCACGGGATACTGCGAGGATGCCATCCAGGTGATCGGTTTCATGCTGGAGCAGTTCGGACAGGGCATCTTCCAGCAGCATCTCGTGCTCGTTCCAGTCAAGATCGCGGAACGTGATCCGGCACGACTTGTGCCGCCGCACCCGGACAAAAATATCCGGAAAGCTCATACAGTCGTCCCACAGTTCGAACATCTCGTCGCTGAGCTGGTCCAGCACCGGGTTGATGATTGGCACCGGGTGGTCAATGTTCATGTAGATCAGGCGCTTCAGCACGCCGATCTGCGGGGCGGCGACGGCACGCCCGGCCCCGTACCGGGCGCGGAAGTCCAGCAGCGTATCGTGCAGGTCATCAACCACGGCGGTCATCTGCGGCAGTTCGTCCCGCTGGACGGGATCGCAGACTGTGTACAGCGCCGGGTGACCGAGTAACAGAACCTCACGGACAGGCATCAGCAGACTCTTTCGTATGTGATACGGCTAAACGCGATCTGCTCCCCCTCGTCATTTCGAATGGAGAGGGGGCCGGGGAGTGAGGCCAACCGCCAGACAGTCGCCACCGCAAAAACTGGCATAAACCCTATTTATACTCGCCCGAACTATACACGTACACATACGGCGTATCAAAGCCGCCGTCGGCGCTCCACTGAAACGCCCATTGCGCATCGGTGATCGTCATGTTCACACAGCCGTGACTGTGCCGGTAGCCGAACCCGTCATGCCAGTAGGTGCCGTGTAGTGAGATCGCCTGGTCATAGTACATCACGTAGGGCACGTTTTCGAGGAAATAGAAATCCGACTGGCCTTCCGCGCCGCTCATATGCCCGTTGACCTGGCGCGACCAGACGGTAAAAAGACCTTCGTTTGTAGCCCATTCCGGCAGCCCGGACGAAATCAGCGTGGCGAAGACCGGATCATCGCCTTCATACGCGATCAACACTTGTTCGTACAGGTCCACGCCGAACCAGCGGCCCTTTGCCTGGACCGGGCGTTCGACCGGCAGCACGCGCGCGACGCTGGTCTGCCGAATCCATGCTTCCGGCCCCACGAGATACCATTCCCAGCCATCTAGCTCGATGGATGCAAAAATGTTCACGCGCGTGTAGCGCTCGATGATCGGGCGCTCCTGGTTGCCAGCCGCGCCGGGATAAGGGCTGGGATAGGACGGGATCAGCACCCAGGCCATCGGGTATCGCAGGTCTTCATCCAGGTATACGCCCGCGAACTGGCTGGGCCGCGCGACGGCAAGCTGGCTGTCCGGCATCCACTGCCCATCATTGATTTGAATCCAGTTGCCCTGTACACTGGTGACGGTCACGTAGTTAAAGCCCTCGTCAATGGTACCGATCGGGTTGCCGCCCGGCGCGTCATAGATGGTCGCTGCGCCGCCGACGATTTTGCGAAAGGCGAAGCGCGCGATCTCGTCCTCGTTGATCGCCAGGGCGCGCGCGTTGGGGTTGGGATGCAGCAGCATTTCGTCCAGCAGCATTTGATACTCAACGCTGGGCAGCCCGGCGGTGCAGCCCGGTCCAAAGGGTTCATTCAGACACAGACCGGGATCAGGATCGGCGGAGACGATGCCCACCGGAACGATCAGCGACACACTCAGCAAACACAACACGGTGATGATCAGGCTGCGGCGTAACACGGTGACGACCTCCCAAACACGTTCAAGATGGTATTTTAACGCCAATTGCTACCAGCTAACGGCCAATGGTTTAACTACCAACCACGAATCATTCTCTCATTGCCCAACATTGTAACAAATTCGGCCCTACGCGGGTACAACCCGTGCGCGCCGGTTGGCCAACGCGTGCGCTACGCCAGCGATTGCGCAAACTGCTCGATCACCCAGCGCAGGTTGGCGTTGCCGACCGATTCCAGCGCGACCTGGCAGGCAGCCTGGGCGGCGGGGATGGCGTCGGCATCCCGTGCCCGGTTTGCCTCGGCCAGCAGCGCCAGCGCGCGGTCATCGCCTGTTGTATGCCCGGCGTCGAGCGTATCGTGCCGCTCGTCCAGCAGGTCCAGCAATGTGCGGATCGTGTCGGCGCTCTCGCGCGCCTGGTTCAGCGCGGCGTGGGATTTGGCGAGCAGCGCGTAGACAAACACCAGGTCTTTTAGATCGGCCTCGTCGCTGCGGTCAAACAGCGCCAGCGACTGCTGCGCCGCCTGGAGCGTGGCCCGCCGCCGGTCGAGTTCGTCCAGCGTTTCGCGCAAATCTTGGGTTGCGCGCCGTGCTAGGTTGGCATAGGCCGTGACCTTCTGGTAGAACTCGGCGGCCAGTTCGAGGTCGCCTGCCGCGCGGTACGTATCGGCCACCGCCTGGAGTGTAACGCTGATCCGTTCGTCGCTGCGCGGCACATACGCCATTTCAATTTCAAGCGCCTCGTTCAGCGCGGTGTGTGCCTCGTCGTACTGCTGGTTGTCGCCGTACAGCCGCCCCAGGGTGCGCAGCATATCCGCGTAGGTGACGGCCTGTAGATCGCGGTCCATATAGACCAGCGTCTCGTGGTAGCGCGCGATGGCATTCGGCAGATCGCCGCGCGCCTCGTGCACCTCGGCCAGGCTGCGCAGTGTTTGCACCAGCCGGGCGTTGGCCTGCTGCGGCTGGCTTTTTTCGGCTGCGAGCGCGTTTTGCAGCGGCTCGACCGCGTCGTCAGGCCGCCCGTCGGCGTGCAGCACTTCGCCCAGTGCGCGCCATGTATCCGCCGCCGCGACCGTGCCGGGTGAATGGTGCTGCAAAGCTTCGCGGTAGGACTGCTCGGCCTCGGTGTACTGCTCCTGGCTGCGGTGCGCCTCGCCGATGGCGTGATGCGTCAGCGCGATCTCCTGCGGGGACTGGTCCGGCAGGTCTTTCGAAATGTCGAGCGCTTCGGCCCAGGCGGTGCGCGCTTCGTCATAGCGGCCCATCTGGGCATAGGCACGGCCCAGGCAGCGCAGCGTATTCGCGCGGTCGCGGGCGAACAGCGACACGGTTTGATAGGCCAGCGCGGCGCGGTAGTTCTGGATGGCGGGCGTCAGCCGCCCGGCGTCGCGGTGCAGGTCGCCCAACTCGCACAAGACCGCGCCCAGTTCTTGCTCGGTGCCCCACTGGCGGGTTTCGTCGCGGGTCTGCTCGTAGATTTGCACGGCTGCCTGGTCACCGGTCGCCGCTGTGACGCGCGCCAGCAGGTGCAGAATGTCGCGCGACTGGCGCGACGATGTATCCGGCCCCAGGACGTTCAGCGCCCGCCGGTAGACCTGCGCGGCCTCGTGCAACTGGCCCTGCGCCTCGTGCGTCTGGCCCAACGAGCGCAGCACGTTTGACGTATGTACCACGCTGACGTCGGGCATGATCCGCAGCATACTCAGCGCGTCCTCGTACACACCTATTGCTTCGGCGTAGCGGTTCAACCCGCCGAGGGTGTGCGCCAGTGTGGTCAGGATGCGTGCGGCAACGTCCGGGTGGGTATCGCGCGGGACGTGTTCCAGCGCGGCCTGGTAGCTCTCGATGGCCTCAGACGGCTGGCCGATCTCGATCTGCACGTCGCCAATCGTTTCCTGGATCAGCCCGCACCGCAGGGTGTCCGGTTCGTGATCCAGCGCGGCTTGCAGGTGATGCAGCGCCGCCTCCTTATTGCCAAGCTGGCGATGCGCGCGCGCGGTCAGTTCGTGGGCCAGGGCATAGGTGGCCGGATCGGCCTGTACCGCCTCGTTCAGCAGCGGTTCCAGGGCCGTGATCGCGTCGTCCAGGCGGTCCAGCGCGATATACGCTTCGCCCAGGTCGCGGCGCGCGGCCCAGGCGGCGGGCGTGCCGGGGAAGTGTTCCTCGGCAGTGTGCAGCCCACGCTCGGCGGCGGTGATCGCCAGGGCGGGGCGCTCGTTGGCCAGCAGGGATCGCGCGGCCAGCCCCAGCACCAGTACGCGGACTGCCGGGCGTGGATCGCGAACGGCGTCATCGGCGCGGCTCGCCAACAGCTTGAGCCATTCGTGCATCGACTGGCTGGCGCGGATCGGGCGCTGCATGGCCTGCTGCGTGCGGGCGCGGATCGCCTGCGCATAGCCGATCTGCTGCAAGTCCGGCGCGGGCTGGCGGGACAGGTGATCGACGATCTCCTGCGAGACGTCCAGCGCGGCAGACAGGCGGTTGAGCGCGATCAGGGCGCGGTGCAGCGCGATCTGCGTGATCATGTAGCCGTCCGGGTCAGCGGCGGGGTCTTTATGTGTCAGCGCCCGCCGGTAATTGGCGACGGCGCGGTCCAGGGCGCCGGTGATCTGGTAGGCATCGGCCAGGTGGTGCAGCGCGATCCCGATCCGGGCTTCGTCACGGTCGGGCATACTCTGCGCCTGCTCTACCTCGCCCGTGAAGGCGTCCAGCGCGCCCGCGTGATCCCCGGCCTGCCACAGCGCGCGGCCCAACGTGCGGTAAGCGTCGGCGGTGTCTCCCGGCGCGCGGCCCTGCTTCAGGTGATCGATGGCCTCGCGGGCGGTATCGGCAGCCTGTTGGTGATCGCCCGCCACTAGGTGCACCGCCGCCAGCAGCCGGAGCGTGCGCCCCAGCAGCACCGGGTCCGGCGCTTCCTGCGCCTGCTGAAGCTTGAGCGCGGATTCAAACGCGTCGCGCGCGGCGTCAACCTGCCCGTCACTCGCCAGCGACGCGCCCAGCCCGCGCCAGATTTTCGCCCGCGCGGGATCGTCCTCGTCGCAGCAGTTGAGCGCCAGGCAGTAACCCCGGATCGCTTCATCCAGGCAGCCCTGCAAGTGATACACTTGCGCGCGCAGGTGTGCGGCGTCTTCTTTTTCCTGGTCCGCGATTGCTTGCAGCGCGTCGGCATACCGCCCGGACAGCATCAGCGTTTCGGCGCGCACATAGGGCGAAGCGTCTTCGGCCTGGTCGAGTTCTGTCACGGCGGCATCGTATTTGCCCTGCGCCCGCAAAATGATCGCCCGCTCCAGGTGCGCTTCGGGTGCATCGTCCAGCACTTCAAGCGCTTCACTCAGGCGTCCCAGATGGCGGTAGACGCGCGCCAGCCCGCGCCGGATCACGCTCAGCGAGTCCTCGGCGCCCAGTTTAAAGACCAGTTCGGCAGCCCGGACCAGTTCGTCCGCTGCCTGGGCATAGTCCCCTTTGAGGTCGTGCAGGCGGCCCAATGCAACCAGCGTCTCGGCGACGGCGTGCGGGCTGTCGTGCGCCTGGCGCAGGTCGAGCGCGCGGCTGAGCGCTTCTTCGGCGGCAAAATAAGCGCCCTGCGCGGTCAGGTCCAGCCCGTAACCGGTCATGTTGACGCCCCCGGCGCGCGGCCCGGTGATCTCTGCCAGGTCGTCCTCGGTGACTTCGTCGTCCAGCGTATAAGGCGCGTATTCGCGCAGGTACGGGCGCAGCGCGGGAAACAGCGGGTAGCGCTCTCTTAGCTCGCTCTGGCGCGAGGCGCGTTCGCAGGCATACAGCAGGCAGGCCTCGGCATGGTACAGCGCCAGCGGTTCGTTGGCGTGCGCCTTGGCGTATTGCAGCGCCCACACGCGCATTCGTTTGCCGGGCTGCTGGTCGGGCGCGTGCAGATCGTGGGCGGCGGCACGCGCATAGGCGACCGGGTGCATGATAAAGCGGTTCGCAGCGCAGTGATCGACCTGCACAAAGCCGTAATCGGCCAGGGCGATTAACCCCCGGCGGCAGGCCAGCAGGTTCCCGATCCGGGCGGTGGCGTGCAGCCCGTCGAGCAGGGCACCATCCGGCGGAAACGCGCCGAATGCCTCAAACAGTTTACGATAGTCGCCGGGCAGCGCTTCAACCGAAACATCCAGCGCGCGGTTGAGGCTGGTGCTGCGGGCAGCGTCGGCGTCTTCGTCGTCGGTATCCGCCGTGTCGCCGGTGCGTCCGATCCGGTCCGCCGGTTGCAGTTCCAGGTGTTCTTCCAGTTCATCCAATGAGAGCCGGTCGCGGCTGACCAGCTTGCCCGCCAGCATCAGCGCGAAGGGGTGGTTGCCCAGCGAGCGCGCGATCCGCAGCAGGTCGCCCCGGATGCGGCGCGTATCCTCGATGCTCGCAAAAAACGCCAGCGTTTCGATGGCCGGGGTATCGTCCAGCACGCGCAGCGTCACCACGCCTTCCGGGTCGTCGGGTAATGGTTCGTCCGGGTCAAGGAGTTCGGGCGTGGTATCGACTGCCGCCAGCACGTGCGGCGAGTGAGCGATCAGCTCGTCCAGTGCCGGGTCGGCGGGCGCGACGTTGTCCACGATCAACAGCGTGGCGTCGTCCAGTTGTTCGACCAGGTGTGCGCGCCGCGCGGCGGGATCGGGTTCCATCAGCATATGCGGCAGATTCAAGGCCAGCGCCAGCGTTTGATCCAGCCGGGCGGGCCGGTCGATCCACCAGATGCGGCGGAAGCGGCGGCGGGTGCGCTCGTGGGTGGCGACGGTGGACAGCAGCGCCGTTTTGCCAACGCCCGGTTCGCCGTGTATGCGAATCGGGTGCCCGGACAGCAGCGGGCGCAGCACATTTTCGAGTTCGTCGTCGCGTCCTTCAAAGATCGGGGGGCGGGAGGGCGGCATCAGGGCAGCGCGCGCTGCCTCGACCACCTCAACCGCCGGGCGCGGATACCAGCGCGGCGGCAGGGTGGGCAGCGGCGCTTCGGGCTGTGGCTCCGGCCTGTCGATGCGGAATGGGGCCGCGTCCAGCGCCGCCCGGTCCTGCTCGATGGGGAAGGCCAACAAGGTTTCCGTCAGCGACAAAAACTCATCCTGGCGGAAGCCGGGCAGCGCCGGTGTAAAGTCAGGAAGTGGGATCGCCTGCTCGTGCTCAGTCATACACCGGGATTGTAGTTGGTGGTGTGGGGTTGCGCAACTGGACTTTCAGCCCAGCCGCCGCCGGATGGTGGCAATGGCTTCGTTGGCGCTTTCTTCGATGGATTTATCGGTGATGTCGATCACGGCGAACTGCCCCCGGCGGAACACCTGCCGCGCGAACTCCACTTCCGCATAGACGACCTGCGGGTCGGCGTAAGGTAGTTTGCCCACCACGCCTAAGCCCTGCTGGCGCCGCCGGCGGTAGGTCACCAGCTGGTCCGGATCGATGTCCAGCCCTACCACGCGCCGCGCGTCGATCTCGAACAGCTCTTCCGGGATGGCTACTTCCTGGATCAGCGGGACGTTGGCGACCTTCCAGCCCAGCGTAGACAGGTACATGCTGAGCGGCGTTTTCCCAGCGCGCGATACCCCGGTCAGCACGATCTCAGCTTTGTGCCACTCGTGCGGTTTGCGCCCGTCGTCATGCGCCACGGTGAATTCGATGGCCTCCATGCGTTTGAAGTAATCCTCGCGGAGCTGGCGGTACAGGCCGGGCTGGCCGAGCGGTTTTTCGCCCAGCAGCCGCGTTAGCTGGCGCAGCAGCGGCCCGATCAGGTCAAGCGATACCACGTTGTGGGACTGCGTCAGGGCGATCAGGTCGTCGCGCAGGGTGGCATCTACCAGCGTATGCACGATGATCCCGCCGCTGGCTTCCGCCTGTGCCACCACGTCCTGAAGCTGTTCGATCCGGTCCACGTGGGACACGATGATGAGCGGCAGGTCATTTTTATGGAACTGTGCCAGCGCGGTCTGGACCAGGTGCTCACCGCTGGTCCCCATGCCGCCGGACACGATGTAGATCGGTGGGCTGCTCATGGGTACGGACCGTTAAAAAAAGTCGTCAAAATCTTCATAATCCTCGATCTCACCCATATAGGCACACATGCCTACTCGCGGCGAGTTGACGACCGGCAGCAGCATGTCTTCACCGCATTCATGATCGGGCGCGCAGTCATCACACAGCCAGCCGGACCCGTCCCAGATGCACGCCGCGCAGACTTCGGTAGCAGGCGAGTTACCACATGCAGAGCACAGTATCTCTGGCTGTTCGTTGCGGGCCATGATATACACCAGGTCATCACCGGACGGCACGCCCGTGCGGTCTTCGATCACCTTGAGCGTGAGGTAGGTCGTTGTGCCGAAGTCATACTCGTGGGTGAATGCTGCGCCGGGTTCCAGTACGTCGCCCAGTGGTACACGCATATCCCGGTCTTCGGGGTAGTCGTACACATCCTCGACATACGAGACGTAGTTGTATTCGCCAATGCGAAACATGCTCAGATGGCCGCAGCATTCCAGCCAGATTTTACGCAGAAACCGGTCCAGGTCTTGCAGCGTGGCTGCTGCCGGGATTTCGATATGCATCCAGTAA
>JAFGNU010000020.1 GCA_016926875.1 Anaerolineae bacterium
CGCCTCGGCAGGTGAACTGATCTGGATTTTTGTGCGGATGCTGCTGTACCTGGCCGGTGCGCTGGCCGTAGCGTGGCTGGTGCTGCCGCGCCTGTTCAACTGGCTGCACCGCCAGCGCCAGTTTGCATCGGGCACCGCCGCGTTCGCGCTGGTCGCCGCGCTGTTTTTTGGCTGGTCGGCGGACGCCCTGGGCGGCATTGCGGCGATCACCGGGGCATTTGTCGCCGGGATGGGCTTCAGTCAGGCCAACGAAAAGATCAAGCACGAGATCGAAGCCACCGTGCAGCATATCTCGTATTCTTTCCTGGTGCCGATCTTTTTCGTCAACGTCGGTCTGCATACCGACCTGACACAGATCGGCGCGGAAGAAATCCCGCTGGCCGGGCTGCTGCTGCTGGCGGCAACCGTCTCAAAGGTAGCTGGCAGTGGGTTGGGCGCTCGCCTGGGCGGCTTCAACGCCGGGGAATCGTTCCGGCTTGGCATCTGCATGATCTCGCGGGGCGAAGTTGGACTGATCCTGGCCTCGATTGGGCTGGCGAACGGCCTGCTGGACAGCAACCTGTTTGAGCCGGTCTTCCTGGTGATTTTGCTCACCACCGTTACGACGCCGCCCCTGGTCCGCCTGGCCTTCCGCAATCATCCTACGACTGCATCACGAACAGCCATACGCACCACGAACACGCAAGGAGC
Organism: Anaerolineae bacterium; assembly: GCA_016926875.1. Lineage (GTDB taxonomy): Bacteria > Chloroflexota > Anaerolineae > Aggregatilineales > Aggregatilineaceae > JAFGNU01. The sequence continues at coordinate 691 of JAFGNU010000020.1, forward strand.
ATAACGATGGCTAAACTCCTGATACTGATCACGCCCCAGGTCGAAAAAGCGCTGGCCGTGGCCGAAGCCCTGGAAGCCGCGGGCGCACCGGGGGTGACATTGATCGAAAGCTACGGGCTGCACCGGCTGCGCGAAAAAAGCAAATCGCTGGAAATCCCGCTGTTCGTCTCAATCGCAAGCCTGATGCGCCAGATGGAAGAAACGAACCAGACGATCCTGGTGCTGGTGGGCGACGATATGGTAGACAGGATGATCGACGCAGCGTGCGAGGTATTGGGCGGTGACATGAGCAAGCCGGACACCGGCATCGCCTTTGTGATCGACGTCGAGCGTACATTCGGCGTCAAAAACCTGTCCGCTTCGGAGATGACCTGCGATTAACTGCCGGATAAGGACGAAAGAACCTGATCGATCATGGAAAACGCTCAGACCGGTTCACGCTTCCTGGCGCTGATCCCGGCTTACAACGAAGCGGCGCATGTGACACACGTCGTGCAGCAAACACGCGCGTATCTGCCCGTGCTGGTGGTGGATGATGGCTCCTCCGACGATACCACCGCCCGCGCCGAGTCCGCCGGGGCAGCCCTCCTGCAGCAGACGCCTAACCAGGGCAAAGGCGCCGCGCTGCGGGCCGGGTTCCGGTGGGCGCTGGACCAGGACTATCACGGCGTGATCATGCTCGACGCCGACGGCCAACACGATCCCGCCGAGATTCCCGCCTTCCTTAACCATCACGCGGCGGGGCAGGCTGACCTGATCATCGGCGAGCGGACCTTCCGGCAGATGCCCTTCCCGCGCAGCCTGACCAACACCATCGGGCGCTGGCTGTTTTCGTGGGCGCTCGGCCAGCCGGTGCGCGATAACCAGTCCGGCTACCGGCTGCTGACGCGCCGCCTGATGCAGGCCACGCTCGACAGCCGCGAAGGGGGCTTTGAATTTGAAGTCGAGATGATCGTGATCTGCGTGCAGCGCGGCTATACGCTGGGCGGCATCCCGATCCGCACCATCTACGCGGGCGAGAGCAGCCATATCAAGCCGATCCCGCATCTGGTCAACTTTTTCCGCGTGATCTGGCAAACACGCCGGGCCATGCGCCGCGCACGACGAGCACCACAAGCGGGTTGATGGCCCCGGCACACACACCAACCCCGTCCCGCTGCTGGCTGGCGCTGGGGCTGCTGCTGATGCTGGCCTGGATCGGCGCTGTCCTGGCGATCCTGGCCTGGGATGATCCCCAGCCGGATCAGCCCACCACGCGCGCAGCCGCCTACCCCTCCCCGCCGCCGATCACGTTCGTATCACCGACGCCCTACCCGACCGACCCGGCCACCGCGATCCCCGTATCCGAAGCCCTGGACGGACAGCCCGCGCCGGACGTGACGCTGACTACGCTCGACGGCGAGCCGGTCCGGCTGCATGACCTGGCCGGGCAGATCGTGTTTTTGAATGTCTGGGCGACATGGTGCGAACCATGCCGGGCAGAAATGCCCGCGCTCCAGGCGCTTGTAGACGAATACAGCGCGGGCGGCGTGCAAGTGATCGCCGTCACCGATCCGACCGCCGGGCAGACGGAAGCGGACGTCCGCGCGTTTGTGGACGACTTTGGCCTGACGCTGACTGTGGCGCTGTCATCGGACCATGACCTGTACCATGCGCTGGGCGCCGAGCAAATCCCGACCACGGTCATCATCGACCGCGCAGGCACCATGCGCGCCCGGCACATCGGCCCGCTGGATGCGGACGCCATCGCGGGCTACCTGGATACGCTGGGCGTGAATGTGAGCGACAAATCGCCCGGTTAGCGCCCTGCCGTCCGCCTCAGAATCCGCGTAAAACGGTTGACGAAACGCCCGCCCTATGCTACACTGCACAGTGCCAACGTCAGCTATGCATAACGCATCTATGACATTGAAAGGACACTACCATAAGCACTGGAAGCTACCGGATCAACGAGCGGATACGCGCCCGTGAGGTTCGCCTGATTACGGACACCAACGAGAACATCGGGGTTGTGCCGACACGCCAGGCGCTAGAGATGGCCAACGAACGTGAGCTGGACCTGGTGGAAGTGGCGCCAAACGCGGACCCGCCGGTATGCCGGATCATGGACTACGGCAAGTTCCAATACGAGCGCGCCAAAAAAGAGCGCGAAGCTCGCAAACAACAAAAGCAGATCGAGGTCAAGGAAATCCGCCTGCGGCCCAAGACCGACGATCACCACCGCTCGTTCAAGGTGCGGGATGCCCGCCGTTGGCTGACGGAAGGCATGAAAGTCAAAGTGCGCATTCGCTTCCGGGGGCGTGAGATCACCTACCCGGAGATCGCCCGCGACATGCTGCGCGAAGTCGCCGAAGAACTGGAAGATGTGGCCGTTGTGGAGCAGGCGCCCAACATGGAAGGGCGAACGATGTTGATGGTCCTGGCCCCATCAACCGAAAAAAAGAAATAGTATTTACTTTCAGTCGTAGGTATGGTAAGGTTTAGTCCGCGCCGCACGCCTGTGCGGTGCTGGCTTGTTTATAGGGAGTACGTTTCGTGGCCAAGAAACCAAAGAAATACAAACTCAAGACGTACAAGGCGGCTGCCAAACGGTTCCGCGTGACCGGCTCTGGTAAAGTGGTGCGCACCAAGGGCGGCAAAAGCCACCTGCGTCGCCGCCGGTCACCTCGAGCCAAGCGCCAACTGTCACGCATGTTAGAAGTGGGAAATCCGGCAGAAGCCAAGCGCGTCCGCAGGCTGGCCCCTTACCTGGGCAAGTATAAGCAGAATCCCCCGGCCTGATCGTGATCGGGCGGGGTCCGGTTTTTGCAGTCAAGGAGTAGCGTGATGAGTCGTGTTAAGGGCGGCTATGTAACACGCCGTCGGCACAAAAAAATCCTGAAAATGACCAAGGGCCAGTGGGGCACCAAGCACCGGCTTTTCCGGCGTGCAAACGAAGCGATGATGAAAAGCGAGTGGTACGCCTACCGCGACCGCCGCAGCCGTCGCCGGGATTTGCGCCGCCTGTGGATCACCCGTATCAACGCGGCTGCCCGCCTGAACGGCATGAGCTACAGCCGTTTAATACACGCGCTGAAGCAGGCTAACATCGAACTGGATCGAAAGATTCTGGCAGACATTGCTGTGCGGGATGCCAGCACGTTCGCGCGCATTGTAGAACAAGTCAAGCCAGCGTAGCGCAGTTCAGACGGGCCTGAATCGGTTAAAACCGGCGTCCGGCTGTGATACGTGCCGCCGGTTTTTCGTGTTTTACCGGCAAGGTCGTCTCGATGTGGCGCACACGAATCGATTACCTGATAGAAGAAGACCGCTTTACGCTGTCCTACCGGCTGCCTGCGCGGTTGGCGTCTCTCGAAGCGGCGTTGTGGTCGATCATTGGCGGGCTGGCGGTGGGCGCTGGCCTGGCAACAGCCCTGATCGCCGCCGGAATCATAACCGGGGCGTCGGCAAACTGGCTTCTGTTTCGTGTGCTGCCAGCCGCCGGGACGGTAAGCAGCGCGCTGCTAATCTACTGGTTTGCCTACCTGCGCCCGGTTTGCAACTGCTGCCTGCGCGTGGCATTCGATTTTTCCGAGCAAACAGTAACTCCGCACCTGGATAATGGCAGAGACTCGCTGCCATCCCTGGCGTTTCAAGACGTGGCCCACTTCCGAATAGCGGACCACTGCAACGGGCCAGATATCAACGCCGCGCTGGTCATGGATACCACCGCCGGGCCAATCGTGCTGCTGACGGCAGATAGAGATCACCTGGACGAGTACGAAGAACTGCCGCGCCTGATCACGCTGTTGAACCAGCGCCTGGGTGATGCCCACGCCAGGCTTGAACCTGATGCCGCTCATTAGCAGTCCCCACAACGACCGGATCAAACTGGTGCGGCTGTTGCAGCGCCAGTCCAAAACCCGCCGCCGCGAGCACCGGCTGGTATTGGAAGGCGTGCGGCTGGTGCACGATGCGCTGGACACGGGTGCGCTGCCCGATTTTGTGTGCTATACGGGCGAGGCTGCCGCACAGAACACCGCGCTGCACGACCTGATCGCCGGGTTGGAGGCGGAGCGGGTATCCTGCCTGGAAGTCACCGAAGCGCTGATGCGCGATATGTCGGATACCGAAACGCCCCAGGGTATATTGGGCGTTTTCCCCTGGCCGGACCTGCCCATCCCGGAGCCGCCTAGCCTGGTGCTGGTCGCGGACGGCTGGCGCGATCCTGGCAACCTGGGCACGATGCTGCGGTCGGCGGCGGGCGCAGGCATCGACCTGGTGATCCTGACGCCGGGTACGGTCGATCCCTTCAATCCTAAAACGCTGCGCGCGGGCATGGGCGCGCACTTCCGCGTGCCGGTCCGTGTGCTGGACTGGTCCGCCCTAGCAAGCACCGTGTCCGACCTGTCTTTTTATCTGGCCGACGCAGCAGGCGAAACAGCGTATGATGCCGTCGATTGGACACAACCGGCGGTGATCGTGGTCGGCGGGGAAGCGCACGGCTTCACCACAACCGCCCACGCCATCCCGCACACGCGGGTGCGTATCCCGATGGCAGCGGGCGTTGAATCGCTGAACGCGGCAGTTGCGGCCAGCATTCTTGTGTACGAAGCGCGGCGCCAGCGATAGCTCTCTATAGCGCCGATCCCACGTTAAAATTTATCAATCTTTTAGTAAACCTCAACTTTCAGGGGTGTGCGATAACCCAGGTACTTGTATACTACAGGTGAATTTCATTTCTACTCGCCCGCTCCGGGTTATCGTGTTTCCGTGCGGCGATGTTAGTACATCGTTCCTGTTCTGCTGAGGCAAAAAGCATTCTAATATACAATTGATGCTAACCTCAGGCACAAGTACGAGGCTGAACACCATGTCATCATCTCATGATCCCCAGTTGGTCCGGGCCTACGAGCTGATCAAGTCCGGTCAGGCGGCACAGGCCGGTGCCCTGATCAAAAACTATCTTGCCGACCACCCGCGTGACCCAGATGCCTGGTGGCTGATGGCGCACGCCGTTAACCAACCGGATGTCAAACAAAAATGCCTGGAGAAAGTGCTGGCGTTTAACCCCAATCATGCCAAAGCGCGCGAAAAGCTGGACAGGCTCCAACAGCAGGGCAGCTCGCTGCCCGATCCAACATCGTCGTTTGTCATGCCTACAGACCTGGACCCGGCAGCCCCGGCGTCCCAGTTCGACCCGTTCGGCAGCCCTGGCTGGCAGGCTGGCGGGAGCTTCGAC
>JAFGNU010000091.1 GCA_016926875.1 Anaerolineae bacterium
CTCGTCTTCTTCGACTGGCTCTTCCTCGGCTTCGACGGCTTCGACCGGCTCTTCATCGGCGGGTTCGACGTCCGCTTCGGCGGCGGCGGGTTCGATGGCTTCGACCGGCTCTTCATCGGCGGGTTCGACGTCCGCTTCAGCGGCGGCAGGTTCTTCGTCAAGCGGCTCGTCTTCTTCGACTGGCGCTTCTTCGGCTTCGACCTGCTCTTCATCGGCGGGTTCGATGGCTGCTTCCGGCTCGACGTCCGCTCCGGCGGCTATCTCGTCTGCGTCAGCTTCTTCAAACTCTTCGCCCAGGGCTTCCTCTTCGTCTTCATCTGCACGCGCCAGGATGGGCTGTTCCGTACCCCAGCGCTGCGTAAAGCCTACGCGGCGCTGTTCCGGTTCCAGGCGGCTGATGCGAAGCTGCAAGCGGTCGCCCTTCTTGACGTAGCTGTACGGCTCCTTGAGCGTGCCATCGCCCATCTCACTGAGATGCAGCAGGCCTTCCAGCCCGTCATCGAGCGCGATAAACGCCCCGAAGTCTACGACGTTGGTGACAACGCCTTCCACCTGCATCCCCTCGTGATACTGCTCCAGGGCACTGTCCCACGGATCGGGCAGCAGGCGCTTGCGGCTGAGCGCGATCCGGTTGCGGTCCAGGTCCAGGTTGAGCACGTACACGTCGATTTCCTGACCGACGCGCAGCACATCGCGCGGGTGATCCACGCGGTGCCAGGCCAGCTCGCTGACGTGGATCAGCCCGTCCGCGCCGCCGAGGTTGACAAATGCGCCAAAGTCGCGCAGGCCGGTTACGGTGCCGTGCACGACGTCGCCCTCGTTCAACGTTGAGAGCAGGCGGGCTTTTTGCTGGGCGCGCCATTCGCGTTGAGCTTCACGTTCCGAGAAGATCAGGCGGCGGCGGTCCTGGTCCACTTCGATGACCTTCACGCCGACCTCTTCGCCGATCAGCTCATTGAGCGCTTCACGGCGTTCGTTGCCTTGCAGCCCGGCGCTGATCGTAACCATGTGTGACGAGGGGATAAAACCTTCCAACATGTGCCAGCGTACCAGGATGCCGCCCCGGTTGTAGCCGGACACAACCACCTCGACGACTTCGTCGTTATCCATCAGCTTGTGGGCCTCGTCCCAATCGTACTGCTGAAGGCCCATGTTGATTGATACGACCAGGTTCCCGTCACTATCGCGCGGATTCAGCACATATACCGGCACTTCTTGCCCGATTTCAAGTGCGCTGCGGAACTCGCGAGTCAGGCGTTCCAGGTCTTGCGAGGTGACAAGCCCGTCCTGTTTGGCGCCCAGGTCGACGATAATCTCGTTTGGCTCAATTTGTAAAATAGTCGCTTTGCGTATCTCACCCCGACGCGGCGGCGCGTAATCAAACGATGCTTCCAACATTTCCTCAAAGCTTTCGCCTTGGTCTGAATTGTTGTCAGGAGCAGTTGGCTGCGCTTGGTTGTTTTCCTCAAAGTCCATGCTGTATATTCCACCTTTATTGGGTGTCTGGCTGGGTCATTGGCGGGTAACCGATCCGGGTCGATTTGCTGCATATCACGGGCCTGCCTCCTGCATATCATAACATATATATGAAGAATCGGTGAGCGCCTGACCATAGCCTGACTACAATCTGTACCGAATTAGAGTATATCTTGACGCTGCGATTTTAAGCAAGCGGCACAAAGATGAGGGTAAGGGAGCGGCTTGCACCTGTTTTCGGACTCCCGCCTCCGGTGGCCGGTCGATGGTTCGCGGCAGTCAGGACGGCCTGCCCGCGCGGAAAACCTTCCTGCGCAAAAAGGCCCTAAAAACATGGCCCTGAATGAGTTAAAATAGGGGACCACAGCCCGATCAGTGACAGGCTGGGGCATTCGATACGTATAAGATGTATGTGTGCGTGCCGGTGTCGGGGTATGGTTAGCCTGTGTTGAATAGCTGCCGCAGTTGAAGGATTTTTTATGGTAGGTCGTCGCACTAATTCCATGCGTTGGACAAGCCGGGTGATGGAAGGGATACACGAACTGGGCCGTACGCCGGTTCGTTTTGCGTTACATCTGGCCCTGGCCCGCCTGATCACACAGTGGCGCTCGCTGCTTACCATCGTTGCAGGGACGATTCTTAGCGCGTCTATCGGTGCGCTGGTGCCGCTGTATACTACCGCTATCGCACAGGTGGGCATGATCCAGCGGCTCGAAGACCAGCCCGCACGCGATGTACACGTGGCGGCCAACATCAGCCTGCGGGCCAGCGAATGGCAGGAGTCCGGCGGGTTGGATCAGCAGGCCGCCGGGGCAACGACGCTGGCGCAAACCCTGATTGATCAAGACCTGGGCGTGATCGAAAACTGGGTGGATCAGGTAGTGAACTACCGCGAAACCGAGGCGATGGGCCTGTCATTGGCACCGACGGACAGTGAAGACCTGCTGCCGCTGACCGGCATTCGCACGCGCCTGGCGTTTTATGATGGCTGGGTGGACAAGGTGCGCGTCGTCAGCGGGCGGCTGCCCGAATTTAACCCCGACAGCGGCGACAGTGTTGAAGTCGTGATCAGCTTAAAAGTGGCTAACGAGCTGAACCTGGACGAAGACACGGTCGTGATTATGGACCAGGGCATGAATCACCAGGGCCAGACCGGGCGCGGCCATCCGTCCAGCCACCTGATCACGGCCCGGATTGTGGGCATTGTGGCGCCTGTGGATGAAGATGATCCCTACTGGATGGAGCCGTCACCGCTCCGCCTGCTGGACCGCGAATCCGGGGCCGGGCTGTGGCAATACGAATTCGTCTGCCTGACGACCTACAGCGACGTGATCCGGGCGGCTATCGACTATTTGCCCGACACGCCAACCAAGATCGGCTGGCGCGTGCTGTTTGCCCACGATAACCTGCCGTTCTCGCGGATCGATGTGGCGCGCGATGCGCTGCAAACGTTCGACCGCAACATGCGCTACACCTTCAAGGAGTCGTTGATCCCCAACATCGACCAGCAGCAAGCCGGGGTCGAGCGGCAGGATTTGGCGTTCAACTACTATACCCGCCTGATCGATTATGACGTGATCCGCAAGGACCGCGACAGCGGCATTTTGCTCGAATACGCCAAGGAGGTCGATCTGCTGGATGCGCCGTTTGGCCTGCTGCTGTTGCAGGTGGGCGCGCTGGTGCTGTTTTTCCTGATGGTGACGGCGGCGCTGGTCCGGCGCGGCGAGCGGCGCGAGATCGCCATGCTGCAAAGCCGGGGCGCGTGGGACAGCCAGATCGTGCTGCTGCGCGGCATCGAGGCGCTGCTGATCTGCGTGTTGGCGGTGATCGTGGCCCCGTTTTTGTCACGGCTGCTGCTGATGGCGCTCGGCCCAACGATTGCCAATACGGACGATTTCCCGCTGCCGCTGACCGGCGACGTGTTCCTGTTTGCGGCGCTGGCGGCGGGTGTGACGTTCCTGGCGCTGATGTTCACGCTGCGGCCTGTGCTGCGCCTGCCGTTGGTGCTGGCGGGCGGCGCGGCATCCCGGAGCGAACGCCAGCACTGGTGGCAGCGCTATTTTCTGGACGTGGTGCTGGCGCTGGTGGGCCTGGGGGCGCTGTGGCTGCTGGTCCGGCGCGGATCGCCGCTGTCGGATGTGAACCTGGGCGGGCAGCAGGCCGACCCGCTGATGCTGATGGCGCCTGCGCTGCTGTTCCTGGCGCTGGGCAGCCTGGCGCTGCGGGTATTCCCGATCCTGGCTATGCTGGCGGCGCGGGTATCGGCGGCAGGGCGCGGGCTGTTGTCATCGCTGGCAAGCTGGCAGCTCAGCCGCGAGCCGGTGCATTATGGGCGCATCACGTTTTTGCTGGCGCTGGCGATTGGCATCGGCTGGTTTGCGACCAGCTTCCGTGCGACCGTCTCCAACAGCCATGAAGACCAGGCGCAGTACAGCGTTGGGACGGACGTCCGGTTGATCGAGCGCGACACGCGCCTGAACGCCAACCGCGCCCGCCCGGCAGACTATTATACGGCACAAGAGGACATTGCTGCGGCCACCGCAGCGTACCGGGTGCGGAACGCGAACCTGAGCGTGCGCATCGCGGACGAACTGCGCGGCAGCATTCTCGCTATCGATCCCAACACGTTTGGTGACGTGCTGTACTGGCGCTCTGACCTGGGGCCGATCTTTACCCCACACGCGGCAGGCGAAGAGTTGAACCTGCCTGCGCCGGGGCGCGAACTGCCGTTTGTGCCTGACCGGATCGGGCTGTGGGCGCGCTTTGAGGTCAGCGGCTTTGGCTTTTCGCGCGCCGAGGTCTACCGGGCCGACGTGGGACGCCTGACCCAGCGCACCGACCTGGGACTGCGCCTGTTGGATGCTGACGGCGCATGGGTGATCGTGCCGGTCGAGCCGGTCGAGGTGGAGTATGGGCGCGTGGGGCGGGACGCGCCGGGCGCGGGCGCAGGGGCGTTTGTGGCGAGTGGCTGGGTCTACTGCGAGGCTGACCTGACGGCGCTCGAATACGCCGCGCAGGGACCGGTCCGGTTGACCTCGGTCTTTTGGGAATACCGCAGTCCCGGCAGCCGGGGCGAGCGGGGTATGCGCCTGACACTGGCCGATATGACGCTGTTGGACGCAAACGGCGGCGAGACGCCGGTGGACGTGTTCAACAGCGGTGGATGGGAATTCCTGTATGATCGCGGCGCGACGGCTGAAGGCGAGGTTCAGACCGGGCTGGCCGGGTTGACCGGTCGCCGGGACGCGATCTACATGCTGTGGGAACAGGACGCGCAGCGAACGACCGTTGGCGCGGTGCTGAGCTATCCCGATCTCGGCCCGATGGACGCGGTGGTCAGCCGCCGCCTGCTGGAAGGGAACGACCTGGCCTATGGCCTGGATGCCGCGCCCTTTATGCTGCTGAATATCGGCGGGGTGAATCCATTGTTCCGGCCCGTGCAGGTCACCGATTATTACCCGTCGCTGTACGACCGCGTGCCGGGTGATGCCGATGCCAAAGGCGATTCGTTTATGGTGGTGGACGTGCGCGAGTTGATGTACCGGCTGAACCGGCGGCCCAGTGCGGCGGTATATCCAGATGAAGTCTGGCTGCGGCTGGCCGAGGGCGTGGACGATCACAGCATGTCCGTTACGCACGCGCTGGTTAACAACCTGGACAGCGCCGAGTCGAACGGGGCGGTGATTCTCTCCGATGTGACGCTGGCCGAAGAACTCAGCAAGCTCAAGACCAACCCGCTTGGACTGGGGCTGCTGGGCCTGATGTACCTGGCGTTTATCATGGCGCTGGTGCTCAGCATTGTCGGCCTGCTGACCTATGCCGGGCTGACTGCCCAGGCGCGCCGGACCGAGTTTGGCGTGCTGCGCGCGTTGGGGATGTCGTCGCTGCGCGTGGTGGCCGGGCTGGCGCTGGAACAGTCGTTTGTGATGGTGATCGGCGTGGCGCTGGGCGCAGTACTCGGCTGGGTGCTGTCCGATCAGATCGTGCCGACGCTGGCGCTGGGCGCGACCGGTGAGAGCGTGATCCCGCCCTTTGTGATGCGCGTCGAAGTAAGCCGCCTGGTGGAGTATGGCTTGATGATGCTGGTCGTGCTGCTGTTGGTGCTGAGTTCCAGCCTGCTGCTGGTGCGGCAGTTGTCGGTCGCGCGGACGCTGCGCCTGGGCGAGGAATGAGGTTCGTAGCGGGCGCTGGCACAGCACGATTACGCGCGCGCCGCCGGGTTATGGAAAAACCAATCCAAACCCGCAGAAATTTGTAGGGGCAGAGCTTGCTCTGCCCTGGGCGCAGCAAGCTACGCCCCTACGGGATA
>JAFGNU010000092.1 GCA_016926875.1 Anaerolineae bacterium
GGTCTTGTCTGTGCTGCTGTCCCGCGTACCATACGGCGAGCGTGACTTGGAAGACCGGCGGGTGCCAAACGGGCTGGTGCCTGACGCGCTATCCTTGTCTTCGTCGCGCGTGAAGGACGAGCGCGACGTGGGCGACGTGGGGGATGTCCGGCTGCCAAAGGGGCTGGTGCTGCGCGACGAATCGGTCCTGCCTGCGCCGCTGTCCCGCGTGCCAGAAGACGAGCGCGACGTGGGCGATGTCCGGCTGCCAAAGGGGCCGCTTCGCGAACTGGACGACGACCGCTGGGTACCGAAGCTCGACCGGTCGCTTGTGTCGTCATCCCTGCTGCCTCTCACAAACGGGCTGCGTGACGACGTGCTCGATGTTTTGTCGTCGTTGTCACCCCCGCGCCGCCCGAACAACCCGCCACGGCTTGAGTCATCGTCTTTGCCCTTGCTGCCGGAACGGCTGCTGGACGAGCCTGAGCGCCAGGATGTCTTGTCGTCCCATGTATCGCGGTCACTGCTCCGGCTGCCAAACGGCTGGCGCGATCTGCTGCTGCTCTTATCGTCTTTTTTGTCTTGCGATGAACGGGAACGCGATCGCTTACGGTCACGGTCCTGATCATCGTCGTTGTCACGCTGTTTGCGAAATCGGTTTACCATGACTGCACCTAATTTTGCCTATCACCGGCACGCTCGCTACGACTCTGTCTCAATACGATATACGGATGGTTCCAGGTACGGTCGCGGACGCTGTGATCGGTTGGGGCTGAATGAGTGATCGTCATTAAAATTATAGCATATTAGCACATTTGTGCGAAGCCCATGATGACTGCGTTTCTCCCAGGATATAACAGAAACGGCCAGATCACCAGCGCACTTATGGGCTAACTGGCGGCAGCTCTTGTCACAACAAGTATAGTCCGATTCGAGCGACTTAAGAGTTGACAAGTAAACCGATCAGTTTTAATCTATACCGGTGAGTTTTATCCAGGGATAACAGGCTATGCCGCGCGGACGCTACCAACAAAAGCAGTGGAATGCTCGCCAGCAGGCGATCCTTGAGGCGCTGGAAACGCTTTCGGCCAAGCAAGGCTTTGCCAGCGTGACGATGGACGATCTCGCCGAGGCGGTTGGCATCTCAAAGGCGACGTTGTACCAGCATTTTGACAGCAAGGATGCCATGCTGGTGCACCTGATGACGCAGCATTCGGACCGGTTTATTGACTGGTTGGTCACAACCGCCGATCAGCCGCCGGTTGAGCGCTTGCGCCGGGTGATGCACTACCTGATGGAGGGGCACATTCTGCCGCTGCGGGGGTTGATCAACCTGGGGCGCGAGGACGTGCTGCCGATCTTCCGCAGCAGCGCGCCGCTGGTCAGGCGGCACGAGCAGATCATCGACCTGCTGGCCGCCATCGTCCGGCAGGGACAGACCGGCGGTCAGATCGCGCCCGACCTGGCCCCACACGTCATCATCAGCGCCATGTGGGCATTGAGCAATGTGTCGATGGCGCGCTACGAGTCACCAGGACGCAGCGGGCACGAAGCCGCGCAAGCAGCCTTTGCCGACCAGATGATCGCGCTGTTCGAACGCGCCATCCGGCCCGCTTGATGCCGGGGTCACAGGCGTTCTGCATCGGAGCAAGCATATACGATAAGGGAAAAATCTATGGAAACCAACGCTATTGGTCTGGACAACGTCGTCGAACAGGGCAGCTCATTCTACCGGCGGCGCTGGTACGCCATGCTGATCTTGAGCCTGAGCCTGGTGCTGGTCATTATGGACGGCACCATCGTCAACGTGGCGATTCCGTCTATTGTCGCAGACTTTGACGCGTCGTTCCGCGATGCGGAATGGGTCAACACGATCTATTCGCTGGTCTACGCGGCCACGTTGATTCTATGGGGCAAGATCGGGGACCAGTACGGGCGGCGGCTGTTGTTTCTGATCGGCGTCTCGCTGTTTGGCCTCGGATCGGCGCTGGTCGGGGTTTCATCATCAATCGAAATGCTGGTAACCATGCGCGCGCTGCAAGGGATCGGTGCGGCGATCCTCAGCCCCAGCACCCTGTCGATCATCACCACCACCTTTAAAGGGCGCGAGCGAGGTATTGCGTTCGGCATCTGGGGCGCGAGCGCCGGGGTGGCAGCAGCACTTGGCCCGCTGCTGGGCGGCTGGGTGATCGATCATGGCTCATGGCGCTGGGCGTTTTATATCAACGTGCCGGTTGTTTTCGCCGCGTTTATCGGCTCGCTGTGGGCCATCCGTGAATCGCGCAGCCTGCAAACCGACCGCTACTTTGACTTTTTCGGTACGCTGTTGGGCGGGCTGGGATTGGCGGCGGTGGTCTTTGGTATTATCGAGGCGCAGGCCTATGGCTGGTGGAAACCGGACGCCCAGTTCACCTTCCTCGGCTGGAATTGGCCCTCGAATGAACTCTCGATTGTGCCGGTTGCAATCGCTATCGGCACGGTGCTGCTGGTAATTTTCACCTGGTTCGAACTGTTCTTGGAAAACCGGGCCAAAGAACCGCTCTTTGAATTCCGCCTGCTGAAGTACGGCGGCTTCCGTTACGGGATGGTCACCGGTTTGATCGTCAACCTGGGCGAACTCGGCGTCCTGTTTGCACTGTCGCTGTTTTTGCAAGGCACTAAGGGCCTGAGCGCATTCGAAACGGGTATCGCCCTGCTGCCGTTGGCAATCGCGGCGTTTTTTGGCGCGCCGCTGGCCGGTGCCTTTTCGTCAAGGATCGGGCCTAAGTGGATCGTACTGACCGGCATGGTGATCGAAACGGTGGCCATGTTCATCCTGAGCCAGGTTGTCACGCCGGACGTGTCGGTGAACACGGTGGCGCTGATCCTGGCGCTGTACGGGCTGGGATTGGGGCTGGCGATTGCCCAGTTGACCAACCTGGTCCTGTACGACATCCCCGGCCCTAAGGCGGGCATCGCGTCCGGTGCGAACAGTACGATCCGGCAGGTCGGCGCGGCGTTGGGCATCGCCATCATCGGCACAGTGCTGACCACGACCATCGAAGACACTGCCCAGGCACGCTTTGACGACAGCGACGTCTTATCGGCGGAGCACATGGCCTATGCCCAGGTCGGCTTCCTCGAAATCGCCAAGCAGCCGATTTACTTCGAAGTGCCAGACCTGGAGCGCACGCTGATCAGCGAGTTCGAGCAGCAGATGGCCGGACAAATGGACCCGGAGCAGGCAGAAGCAATCGCGCAGATGGCGGCTAAATCTGCCGCGCCTGAACTGGTGCCGATCTTTAACGACGCGCGCTCGGATGGCATGGCCAACGCGGCGCTGTGGGCGTGTATTTTCATCGCTGTAGGCGCGATCACCGCGTTCCGCCTGCCGAATCCCAAAGAGGAACCGGCAACAGACACGCCCGGCGTCAGCGACGAGGTGCCCGCCGCCGCCTGACATGGCGAAGCACAGCGCCCGGCATCTGGCACCGGGGATCACAGCCGCTATAATCGGCGCGCAGTCAAACGCGAGCCGGTGAGGAAACGTGCCATGCTGCCGGGAAAAACATTGGTTTGGGTGTGCGTGCTGGCGCTGGGTATGGGGCTGGTCATCCCCGGCGACCAGCCGGACGTATCCGCGCCGCCTGTGCTGGCTGGCGGTCCATTACGGGTCGGGGTGATCGTGCTGGCACCAGCGGACCGGTTTGTACGCCAGTTGGCGCTGGTTGATCCAGGCACCGGCGACACGATCCCGCTCACCGACAGCGAGTATGGCATCGAAGATTTCGCCGTTGATTCAGGTGGACGCCGGATCGCGTATACGCGCAGCGATTCCGATGGCACAGCCGATATCTGGCTGCTGGACCTGGACAGCCAGCAGACGCGCCCGGTCACCAACTGCGTCAACGCGATTTGCCATGCGCCCGCCTGGAACCCTGATGGATCGTTGATCGCTTACCAGCGCGACGACTACAACGCCGGGCCGGGGACAGGTCTTGGTCCGGGGCGGACCTGGATCGTGGACCTGGAAAACCTGCACACCGAACTGCTGTTCCTCGACGCGCACAGCCTGGGCGAACAACCCGTCTGGTCACCGGACGGGCGGCGGATCGCGGTTTTTGATCCAGGCGCGCAAGCCGTGCGCGTGATTGATCTGGTCACCGGGCGCGATGACCTGTTCACAGGCGCGCAGGGCCTCACCGGCCACTTTTCGCCGGATGGGTCGAAGCTGGTGATCGCGGTGCTGGTGCGCGGGCTGCTCGGCCCGGAGTTCTACACACACCTGGAGATGATCGATTTCCAGACCGGCGAGCGCACCCGGATCAGTGGCGCAGAAGATGCCCCGGTAGACGATGTGGGCGGCGTGTGGTCGCCGGATGGGTCAAAGCTGCTGATCGCGCGGCGCTACCTGGACGAGCGTTACACGCCGGGCCGGCAGATCGTGCTGCTCGATATGACAGCAGGAGAAACCGAATCGCTGGTGGTGGATGCCGCGTATACCCACAGTGCGCTGAGTTGGGATGCCGCCGGAACGCGGATTGTCTACCAGCGGACGGCGCTGGATTCGCCGGAGGCGCTGCCCGAAGTCTGGACGCTGGACCTGGTCACCGGCGAGCAAACGCTTGTAGTTGAAAATGCGCTGCTGCCTGCCTGGGTGTCGTAATCACTGATCACAAAGGGCGCACCTGTGCGGTACGCCCCTGTGTGAGTTGCTCTGTCAAAGGCTGGCGGATAACCCGCTAAGCGCTTGGCCCCTCGGTTTCCGGCTCGGTCAGCGGTGTATCGAACTCGAAATCGAAGTCGAACTCACCGTCCGGCCCCAGGAACGGGAACATCTCAGGCCAGTTTTCCGGGTCCATCTCGCCCCACCGGAACCAGCCAGGACCGTGTCCCTGACCCTGCTGCCAGTGCCAGATGGGCATCTCACCAAAGAACACGCCGCCAGGCCCCGCCGGGCCGAGCGTCGCATCGATCTCGATTTCCTCACCATCGCGGATCACGGTTAGCGTTACAACATCACCTTCTTCATAGGCGATCAGCCGGTCAGCCAGCGTGCGCTCCTCATCCAGCACATCGTCTTCGACGGCGATGATGATGTCGCCCTCTTGCAACCCGGCCTCCGCAGCGGGTGTATCCTCGTACACCTCGTTGATCAGTGCGCCCTGCTCAACCGCCAGGTCCATCTCCTCGGCCAGCTCTGGTGTCAGCGTCATGAAACGAACGCCCAGTCTGGTCGGCGCTGCTGCCGGACTGACGGCGCCTGTTCCGCCAAACATCGGTCCCACGCCCATATCCGGCATTTCGATCTCAACGTCGATCATTTCGTCGTCACGCAGCACAGACAGCGCCAACGCATCACCTTGCAACACACCCAGTAAATCCCGCGCGTTCAGGTCCGTGACCGGCTCGCCGTTGATCTCCACGATCACGTCACCGGCTTCGAGCTTGTCGGCCAGCGGCGAATCCGGCTCGATCTCATCGATCAGCAGCCCTTCGTCGGTCATATCGGCGGTGAGGCCCAGGAAGTTTAGCACCCCGCGCCCTACGTGTGGACGCGCAGGCTGCGCCGACACCTCGTCCGGACGCGCGCCCAACGTTGCCTCGATTTCGCGCTCCTCGTCGCGCCGCAAGATCAACAGCGTGACATCGTCGCCCGGTTCGTAGCCCTGGATGACGTCGATCAGCATGTCTGCTGAGGCGACCGTTGTGTCGTCAACCGCCAGGATGACATCGCCGATGATCAGTCCTGCATCGTCTGCTGGCGAGTCGCGGACCACTTCCACAACCTGTACGCCGTCATCCGTATCGGTGATCGCCACGCCCAGCCAGGCCCCGCCTTCTTCCTGCTTCAACGCGGTCTGGTCGGGTGTGCGAGTGGATGCGCTGACGATCCCCAGACTGCCCAGCGCCGCTGTCAGAACGACCACTATTGTTAGCACTCGTTTGGTAGTAGACATTCCAGGTTTTCCTCCCAACTCTAGCTACCTGCTTACACGATGTCTTTACTATGACACCAATTTGTAAACTTTTTATGAAGAGGGATCCGCATAAACTGAAAAAAATCTGATAAATCTGTGGGAAAGTAACCCGGCAGCCGCGCCGCCGGGTGAGCAGTCTAACGCCGGTTCAGGCGATTCCTGGCAATTCGCCGGGGGGGTGATGGTTCGGTGTCGTCCGGTGGGGTGTGATCCGGCGCGATTGGCAGGCGCAGGGTGAACGTAGAACCTTTATCGACTTCGCTGGTAACGCTCATTTTTCCGCCGTGCACCTGCGCGATCCATTGGGCGATAGCCAACCCCAGGCCGGTGCCGCCCTGCGCACGCGAGCGGGCCTTGTCCACGCGGTAAAAGCGGTCGAAGATGTACGGCAGATCTTCCGAGGGGATGCCGATGCCGGTATCGCTGACGCACACCTGCGCCCATTTGCTGTCCCGGCTGAGTTCGAGCGTCACGCTGCCGCCCTGCGGCGTATACTTTAGCCCGTTGGATACCAGGTTCAGCAAAAGCTGCTTCAGCCGGTCAGGGTCACCGATCACCTGTGCCTGGTCGATGTGACCCAGCCGGACCTCAACGCCCTGGCTCAGGAAATGTGCCTGGTTATAAACTTCCAGCAGCAGCGTATCCAGGTCAACGTGGCGTTGTTCCAGTTCAACCCGCCCGGCGTCGGCCCTGGCCAGCATCAGCAGGTCTTCGACCAGCCGCGACATCCGCTGTGTTTCGCCGTCTATGGCTTCCATCGCTTCCTTGTCATGGCCGATGCGGTTCATCAGGTCCAGGTTGCCCTGGATGGTGGTCAGCGGTGTGCGCATTTCGTGCGAGACGTCGGCTACAAACCGCCGTTGGGCTTCGAACAGCCGGTCCAGCCGTTCGAGCGTCTTGTTGAAGGTTTGGGTAAGCTGCCCGATCTCGTCCGGCGGCCCGTCGTAGGGGATGCGGCGGCTGAGATCGTCGGCGGCGGTGATCTGGCGGGCGATTTGGGTGATGGTACCGATGGGGCGCAGCGCGCGCCGCGATACCAGGTCGCCCAGCAGCAGCGACAGCAGCATCATGATCACGCCGCCGCCCAGCATGATCTGGAGCAAGCGATCAATCGCCGCATCCACTGTGCTCAAGGGTGAGGCCGACTGGATGTACCCTTTCACCTCCTCTTCGACGATGATCGGGACCGTCACCACGCGCATATGGACGTCGTCCAGCGTGACATCTCGCCGTTCTTCCTCATCCCGGTTGAGCGCGTGCGGGTCCAGCGCGTTGGTCTGGCCGATGCCCAGCAGGCTCCACGATGCCGAATGCAGAAAAAGCGTGCTCGACTGGTCATCCAGCAGCCATATCTGGACAAACAGCCCTGGCGTGCTCAGGCTGTTAACCTGCGGCATGGTGATCTCGCCCCGCGCGTCCTGCTCCGGCGCGAACGAGATAGTGCTCATCAGCGCGTAGCCGTGTACATCCTCGATCACTTTGAGCAGCGTATCATCCACCTGATCACGCAGCGTCCAGTTAAGGATGGTAGACGTGATGGTGCTGAACATCAAGATCACGATTGCCAGCATGCTGGAATATAGGAAGGTCAGGCGCGTACGGATAGTCATGGGTTTCGGCTGTGAACGCCTATTGGGCTATGATAGTATACGAGTGTAAATCACGATTTTAACACCTTCGGGTTAATCCCCGGTTAAAATGGAATGTGTGTTCTGTGATTGCCTGCCGCCCGGTGTCTGCCGCGCTCATTCCTCGCGCAGCACATACCCGACGCCGCGCACGGTGTGGATCAGGCGCGGTTCGCCGTCCTCTTCGGTTTTCTGGCGCAGGTAGCGCACGTAGACCTCGATGATATTGCTTTCGCCGCCAAAGTCGTAGCCCCACACGCGGTCGAAGATCAGTTCGCGCGTCAGGACGCGGCGCGGGTTGCGCATAAACATTTCCAGCAGTTCGTATTCTTTCGCCGTCAGGTCAATGAAGCGGTCACCGCGCTGGGCGCGGTGCGTGCCGGTGTCCAGCAGCAGATCGTTAAAACGCAGGACTTCCGGCTGCGAGGATGGCGCAGCCCGGCGAAACAGGGCGCGCATCCGGGCCAGCAGTTCATCGAACGAAAACGGCTTCACCAGGTAATCGTCGGCTCCGGCGTCCAGCCCGGTGATGCGATCCTGCACTTCTTCCTTGGCCGTCAGCATCAGGATCGGCACATTTCCGGCGGCGCGCAGCCGTTTGCACACTTCCAGCCCGTCCATGCCAGGCAGCATCCAATCCAGGATCACGAGATCGGGCACATTGTCGCGCGCCATATCCAGACCGCTCTGACCGTCGCTGGCGACATCCACATGGTAACCCTCATAGATCAGGCCGCGTTTAAGAAACTGCGCGATGCGGGCTTCATCCTCGACGACCAGGATACGTTCGGGCATAACAGGGTCCTTTCAGACAACACAGCTTATACCTATTGTAACGCGTTCATTTGTGGATGGCGTCCAGCGTCACCCTGGCAGGCCGGATTTTGCAGATAATGCGGGTTTCACGCTGCTGCTGTTCGACCGGGTAGATCGCGCCGTAGTAAAACGGCTGGCCGGTGTACACCTGCGTGAGCTGATCGAGGTGTTCCAGTGCGCCCGCTTCGGTGATCTCGACCTCGCCCCGCACTTCAAGATAGCGGCTTGCATCGTGCGGATCGATCACCAGCAAAGATACTTTGGGGTTCGCGAGCATGTTACGCCCCTTCTGCCGCTCGCGTGTGGTGTTGATCCGAATCGTGTCGCCGTCCATATCGCACCAGACCACGCTCATCTGCGGCTGGCCGTCGGGCATCATCGTCGTCAGCACGGCATGAATAGGGCGCTCAAGCAGATCGCGGTGTGAATCGGGGATTATGGCTGGCATGGCTCACTTCCTGGTTGGTGATTCAACCCGCACACGCGCCGGTGCGATCTTGCACAGCACCGGAATCTCACGCGCTTGAAACTCGACGGGTACACACGTGCCAAAATACGGGGATTGGCCGGTATACAGTTCTGCCAGCGCATCCAGGTGTTCCAATGCGCCATCTTCGGTCATTTTAACCACCGTGCCGCGCACCTCAATATTGCGCAGCGGATTATGCGGGTCATAGGCCAGGATCGTGACCTTTGGATTGGCCCGCATATTCTTTTCTTTGCGGAAACCGCGCATGGTGTTGACCCGCACGTATTCCCCGTCGTAATCGCACCAGACAACGGTTGTTTGCGGTTGGCCGTCGGGCATAACGGTGCTGAGCGCCACACACACCGGCCCTGCGATCAGGTCTATATGCGAATCGGGAATAGGAACGGGCATCTTATTGCCCCCACCGGATCGCGCTTACCGGCCCGCCGGTATCGACCCGGACCGTCTCGCTGGTGCGCATGTCGATCACAACCAGGTTGCCGGACGCGCTGCCGCGTTCGTTATACTGGATCGCGCGCAGCCCTGCGGCGGCAAGCTGCCCGTCCGGACCGGCGGCCAGTTGAGGCATCTGCGCAAAACCACCGGCTGCCCGGTCGAATACCGGCGTGAACGGCCCCGCGACCGTCTCTCCCGCCAGCACGCGCAAGAAGCGCGGCCCCAGTCCTGTTGTCGATCCAACCAGCGCCAGCCATGTCCCGCTGGCCGTCTGTGCTACGTCCAGCACGGCGTAGCGTTCATCCAGCGCGGTCTGGGATGTGTCCGGCGCTGCCGGGTCGAGGATGTACAGGCCGGGCATGACGTAGCCCCATTCTGAGGCCCATGTCAGGACGCGCCCGTTATCTGTCCAACACCCGTCCAGGGCTACCATGCTGCTGAACTGGATCACGTCACCGCTGGCGACATCCAGCACGCCCAGGACCGCGCCCTCGTAAAAGCCAATGCTGACCAGCAGGCGCGTTCCATCAGGACTCCAGCGCGGATCAGAATACACTTGAATGCTGCTGATGTTTTGTTCGTCCGTGACGTTTTGCGCCAGCGAGCAGGGCGATTGGCTTCCGTCGGCGGGCACAAGCCACAGCCCGCGCGCATCGCTGAACGCGATCTGGGCGCCATCAGGACTCCAGTTCAGGGCGGCCCGGCCATCGGTGGCTTGCAGCGTGGCAAGCTCGCGCCGTTCGGTCCCGTCCAGGTTGGCCGCGACCAGGCTGCTGCCGCTGAGATAGGCGATCTGCGCCTGGCCGGGCGCAACGGCGTATGCCAGCACCGGCGCGCTTTCCGACGTCAGCGGGCGGGCGGGGGCGCCGGTCTTGGGTAGCTGCCACACCTGAGGCGTGCTCGTCTCATCTGGCGCGATGTAATACAGGTTGTCGGGCAGTATCACGCCGTCCACCACCGGCAGCGAGGGCGGTGCCCACTCATACGCCAGCGCGCCCGCCGTGCCCGGCACCACGCGGCCTGTTTGCAGCAGCACGCCCTCCGGGATCAACGAGGCCGGAACCGCTGCTTCGGCCCGTACCGGCGCATGTTCCAGCGATTCGACCGTCCAGCGTCCATCCCCCCCGGCGATCTGCGTGTAGCGGTTCTGCGCGTCGCGCACCACCAGCGTATCCGGGCCAGTCCATTCCAGGTCGACCCATGGCCCGCCCTGGATGGTCCTAAACTCGGTCGCGCCGTACTCGCCACTGCCCAGTTCCGCGATGCGCACGCCGCCGGGCGTCAGGTAGGCCACGGCTGCCGCGTCCGGCGCCCAGGCGATAGAGGGGCCGTCGATGGCATCCGGCGGGGGTGGGGCATCCAGTTCCAGCGCAAAGCCGCTGCCGCCCGCAATCTGGCTGGCGAAAACCGCGTTATCGGGGAACTGGCGGTAAACAAGCCATTCGCCATCCGGGGCCACGTCAAAATCGGCCATGTTCTGTGCTTCGCTGATGGGCGTCTGCTCGCCTGTGACGGCGTCGATATGGAGCAGCGCATGTTCCGAGGTCAGGATATACAGGTCGGCAGGCAGGGGGAACACCGATTCCTGTGCCTGAACGGGTGCCAGGGCTGTTAGCAGCCCCAACGTGACTGCCAGCGTTTTTATCAGGTGATGTTGTTTCATGGCGCCTGTTTCTTTCATGTATGTCTGCAAATTCTTTTTGTGATGCAGTATAGCAGCGATCGGCAAGCGCTGCCCACCTGCCCGCCGCAGGGCAAGCGCCTGCCAGCCGCCGGGCAGCCGGGTTTGAATTGGCTCGCAAACCATCATACAATGCGGTTGTCTTCAAAAAACATTGCAGGAGAGAGCGTCCCATGTTTATGGCAAAGATTAGAAAGTTCAGTGTGGTTGGTGTGCTGCTGTTACTGGTGATTGCGCTGCCGCACGCCGGTGCGCAAGAAGGGCAGCCGCTGGTATACGGCGATATGGTTGAAGGCACCATCGATGATCCCGACACGACCGTGTCTTATGTGTTCGAAGCAGGTGCGAGCGATGTGATCGGCATCACTGTGCTGGCAGACGGTGGCAGTTTTGATCCCGCCATCGACCTGTACGACCCGGCGGGCGAACTGCTCGTCTCGGTCGAAGATACGTACCTGCTCAACCCGGCGCTGCTTGGCTACTGGCTGGAACAGGCCGGAGAGTACACGATCACGGTCCGCTCCCAGGATGGACAGGGCGACTTCATCATCATTCTGGATGGTGAAAGGGGCTATTCGCGCGGCGAAATCCTGTTTGAAGAAACGTTCGACAACAACGACATGGACTGGGAAACGGCAGACGACGAAGGGGTTTTTTCTGATATCGTCGACGGTCAATACGTCATCGAGCATGACATTCCAGAGCCGGGGAATTACTGGGTTGTCGCGCCGGGCTTCACCGACGATACATACGATATCTGGTTCGAAGAGCCATACGAGTTTCAGGTTGAGGTCAGCGACGTACAGAGTTCGACCGGGCGCTACCAGGTATCGGCGATCTTCAACGTGGGATTCAACTACTCGCCGTTTACCATGTTCACCATCTACCATGATGGGCGGTGGAAGCTGTGGGATTCGACAACTGCCGAATATGCCGAGGGACTGATCGAGCCGATTGATTTTATGGACGGGACAACGCGCACGCTGACCGTCCGGGTGATGGAAGGCACTTACGCCTTTTTGATCGATGACCTGTTTGTGGCCAGCACCGACGCGTACCTGTATGCCACCAGCGGCAGGGTAGGATTTGGTATCGGTGGTGTTCGCCAGGACTCAAACGCGACCGTCTCGGCGCACTTTGATAACCTGGTAGTCTATGACCTGGAGTAACCGGCGGCACGTAATCCATACCGGGTGGCGAGGCTCACACGAACCCCGCCACTCGATGATTTGTCAACAACCTGCCTGGTTACGCCATCAGCCAGGAGGCAAAAGCTGTCGCCATGCGGCGCGGTGCCAGATGGCTGCCCCAGGCGAACAGTTTGTTCAACGCGCCGGGAACCACGCTCGACTTGCCCCGCAGCATGGCGCGAATGCCGATGCGGGCCACCGCTTCGCTGCTCATTTGTGTCCCGCGTGCAAGGCGGTTTAGCTCGTGCCCGGCAACCTGCTGGAACTCGGTGAGGGTTACACCCGGCGACAGGGTGGTGACCTTGACGTTGGTGTGGCGCAGCTCATAGTTCAACGCTTCGCTAAAATTCAGCACAAAGCTTTTAGCCGCCGCATAGCTAGCGTACCACGGCGTGGGCTGGTAGGCGCCGAGGGATGCTACTTGCAGCACATAGCCATAATCCCGCGCAACCATATCCTTGACAAACAGCTTGGTCAGGTGCACAACGGTCATGATGTCCAGTTGGAGCATGTTCTGCTCGCGTTCCCAGTCGATATTGATAAATTTGTCGCGCGTCCCGTAGCCCGCGTTATTCACCAGCACGTCGATTTTCTTGCCGTCTTGCGTGACCTGATCGTACAACCGCTGCGGCGCATCCGGGGCAGACAGGTCCATCGAGATCACCTCGACCTGAACGCCTGCGCTCCCGGCGATGTCTTGCTGCACGGCGCGCAGCCGGTCTTCGCGGCGGGCAACCAGGACCAGGTTGCAACCCCTGTCCGCCAGCTCTTGCGCCAGCGCGACGCCCAGCCCGCTCGATGCCCCGGTGACAAGCGCCCACCGGTTTTTCAGATTGCCATCACTCATACTTCTCTCTCCTCGCTTTCAGCCCGTAAAGCACGGCGCGGACAATATCCGCGAACTCGTGTGTGAAGTCGATCTCGAAGGCGCGCATGTCCGGCTCACCGGTCATAACCTCACGCACGATGGGCGCGGGATTGGCAAGATTCTCGACGCCGATCACCAGCGCATACACCCACAAACACAGCCGCGCGCCTTCGCCCTGCGCCAGGAACGGTAAACAGGTCTCCAGCCGGGTGCCCGTGCGTAGAATGCGTGCCAGCAGCGTCCGTTTGAAGCGCAGCGCGGTGTCATAGTTGATGTTCTGCTCCAACACCACGTGCGCCAGGGCGATCAGCCGCACGGTGGCCGGGCGTTGGGCCAGCGAGTGGGCGGCCAGTTCGGCCAGGTCGTCTATGCTCGCTGCTGTGTGCAGACCGCCGTCCATCTCGTCAAACCACGCCTCGAACTGCTGCTCCAGGATGGTCAGGAACAGTTCTTCTTTGGTATTGAAGTACAGGTAGACGGTGCCCTTCGCCAACCCTGCCGCGTCGGCGACGTCGGTGATGCTGATCGCGTTGTACGGGTGTTCCTGGAACAGTTCCCAGGCGGCATCTAGAATAGCCTGGCGGCGCTGCTCTTTTTGGGCGTCGGTGCGTGCTCTGCGTGCCATGCCGGACTCCTGTATATAAATGACTCAGAGTCAGTTGTACTATAACTGACCGGCGGTCAGTTGTCAATAGCAGGTTTGGGCAGATCGGCCAGTAGTCAAAGCCGGGTGTTGAGGATATAGTAAGGGGCGCTTTTTAACCTGGACATAAAGAAAAAAGAGATGAACACAGACGATCTTTTTATTCGACGCGGCGCGGAGCCGTTTTTACTGGATGGGGGCGATGTCGGCTGCCTGTGTACGCACGGCTGGACCGGCTCGCCGGATGAAATGCGCTGGTTTGGCGAGTACCTGAACGAGCGCGGGCTGACGATCTACGGGCCGCGATTGGCAGGGCACGGTACCGACCCGGCTATCATGCGCCGTCAGCACTGGACCGACTGGTACGAGAGCGTGCTGGACGGCGTGGCGCTGCTGCGGAGCCGGTGCCGCAAGGTGTTTGCGGCGGGCCTGTCGATGGGCGGTGTGCTCAGCCTGCGGTTGGGCGAGGCCGGGTTGGTGGACGGTGTGATCGCGCTGGCTGCGCCGCTGCGCCTGGACAACCGGCCCATGCGCCTGACATCGCTGTTGAAGTATTTCCGGCCCTACTATCCCAAAGAGGATTGGCCCGGCGATCTGCACGCCCGTGTGCTGGAAATTCAACGCGAGATGGGGCGCGAAGAAGTCGGCAAGGTTGATTACAGCGTGATGCCAACCGAATCGATCTGGCAGTTATATGCGCTGATGGACGATGTGCGCACTCGTTTGGGCGAGATCACCGTGCCGCTGCTGCTGGTCTATTCCAAAAATGACCAGACGGTGCCCTATGATAACATGGCGCTGGTAGCAGAGCGGGTAAGCAGCGTTGATCTGGTTACTAAGACACTTGAGAAAAGCGATCACGTTTTGACGCAGGACATCGAGCGCGAGACGGTGTACGAAACCGTGTGGGCGTTCATCTCCGCGCGGATGGGCTGAACGACGAAACACCGAGGCGGCTGGTTATGCTGAACCTGTGGCGCGATGTCGGGCGTGATACGCGCTGGATCATGTGGTCCTATATGTTGTGGGGCGTGGGTGAAGGGCTGTGGCTGTATATCCAGCCGCTCTACGTCAAGTCGTTGGGAGCCAACCCGGAACAAACGGGTTTTGTGCTCGGCATGGTAGGGCTGGCGCGCCTGCTGTTTATGCTGCCGGTGGGGATGCTGGCCGACCGGCTCGGCGCGCGCCGCTTGATGCTGCCCGGCTGGTTCGTTGGATTGACCGGGGCGCTGCTGATCGCGCTTGCGCCCGATTGGCGCTGGGCCGTGCCCGGCTTCCTGGTATACGGCATTTCGTCGGTCGAGATTCCCGTGACCAACGTGTACCTGTCGCAGAGCGTCCGGCACGATCCGACTCGGCGCCCGGACCTGCCGATCCAGGCATCGCTGACGCTGTTGTGGGCTGCCTATTCGCTGGGGTTAGTCGTGTCTCCGGCGGTGGGCGGCTGGATCGGGGACGAGGTCGGGCTGCGCCCGGTGTTCCTGTTCAGCCTGTTCTGGTTTGCGCTGAGCGCTGCTGCTATCACGCGCACACACGATTACCCCGCGCCGGTTCGCCCGGAGCGCGGCCACGATTACCGGGGCCTGCTCAGCCGGGGGCCGGTAATCGCGGTTTTTTGCGTGCTGACGTTGGGTTTTATGGCTATTTTTGTCGGGCAGTCGCTCTCGGCGCAGTATCTTGAGGAAGTGCGGAATTTCTCGCGGACGTCAATCGGCGTCTTTGGCTCGATCAACGCGCTCGGCACGGCAGTATTCAGCGTGCTGCTGGGGCTGCTGGTATCGTGGCGCGCCTTTCGAAGCAGCTTGCTGCTGGTGATGCTGTCTTTTGGCTTGCTGGTGCTCAGCGGTGCGTGGCCGGTGGTGGTGATCGCTTCCTTCATCCTGGGCGCACATTATGCCGCGCGCCCGCTGGCCGTCAGCGTGATCAGCGGCTACGTGGCCGAACACCAGCGCGGCCTGGCCTATTCGCTGGTTGATATGCTGGCCGGGCTGGCGATGCTGGTTGGGACGAGCCTGGCGGGCGTGCTGTACACCGGCAGCCCGGACTGGCCGTTTGCGGCGGGCATGGTCGGGATTGTCGGCGTTGTGATCCTGGGCGCGGCGCTGCTGCGACCGGCACCTGCCCGTAACCGGGAAACAATACCTGCGTATACTGGGGTAGAGCAGGCGAGCGAGTAGAACCCAGACGAGATACAAGGATGTGATGGTATGTCTGCAAACAAACGACCGGCCAAAGACCCTGATCTGCTAGGCCGGTTTTGGAACGACCTGGTGCTGTCGTGGCGCCTGGTGTTTGATCGCCGTGTCGCCGGAACGGTTAAGCTGATCCCGCTGGCGATGCTGGCGTATATCCTGTCACCGATTGACCTGATCCCGGACCTGTTTGTGCCGTTTGGCGTGGTGGATGACCTCGGCGCGCTGCTGCTGGGTTTGCAGTTGTTCATTCACAGCGCCCCGCCGGGCGTGGTGGATGAGTACCGGGGACGGGTCCGGCGGGCGCCGCGCGGGGACCGGGTCAAAGCCGCACCGGACGAGCCAAAAGTGATCGAAGGTAAATACGAAGTCTGGGACGACGACGAGTGACCATGCCGCTGTTATACCTGATCCGCCATCCCTTAACCCAACCTGACCCGGCGATCCCGGCGTCCGGGTGGCGGCTGTCCGATGCGGGACACGCCCAGGTGCGGGCGCTGGCAGCGGCCCCGTTCTGGCGCGCTGTGACGGCGGTGTATACCAGCCGCTCGTATAAGGCGGCAGTTGTTGGCGAGGCGGTGCACACACAGCACGGCATCCCATTTGAGCAGGTGCAGGCGCTCGAAGAAGCCCGCCGCGATACCTGGATGGGCATGGAAGCGTTCCGGTCAACACAGCGGCTCTTTTTTGACCGCCCTGACCAGCCGCCCCACCCGGAGTGGGAAGCAGCAGACGCCGCGCGGGCGCGGTTTGTGGCGGCGATGGATGGAATTTTGAAGCAGCACGCTTTGACCGAGTCGCTGGCCGTCGTGGCGCACGGAACGGTGCTGACGCTGTATGTGGCGCACCTGCGCGGCGAGGTGCCGTCCTATGATGGTTGGGAGCGGATCGGGTTTGCTGCCGTGATGGCCGTTGATCGCGCCAGCCTGCGCCCGCTGACCGCGTTCCTGGCCGCTCCGTATGACGGGCTGCCTGTGCCCTGATCAAGAAAATGTGGACACTGTGAAAATCGGCATTCTATCCGACACGCACGATCACAAACGCAATACGCAGCTCGCGCTCGATGCTTTCCGCGAGCGCGGCATCACCCGCCTGATCCACTGCGGTGACATCACCACGCCGGATATTATGCTGTTGTTTGCCGGGTGGCAGGTGACGTTTGTGCTCGGCAACATGGACTATTACCGCGATGACCTGTTCGCCGCTGCCCGGATGATCGGCATTCCCATTCCACGCCTCAGCGCGCGGATCGAGATCGCGGACAGGCGCATCGGCGTGACACACGGCGCCGATCACGCGCTGCTGTACCGGCTGATGATCGGCGGCGAGTGCGTTTACGTGTGTCACGGGCATACCCACCGGCGGCGGGATGAACGTCTCGACACGTACAACGTGCGCGTGATCAATCCCGGCGCGCTGGGTGGTATGCAGCCAGAGACGCGCTCGGTGTGTATCCTCGACCCGGTCGCGGACACGGTCGAGTTTATCGAATTCCCTGAGCTTGTCTGAGCAGCGAAGCGCTTAGCCCCCGCGCCATTTCTCCATAATGAGGCCGGTTTCACCGTCCAGGTAGTAGCCCGGCTTGCGTCTGATCAGTTGATAGCCGGAGTGCTTGTAAAGCGTAATGGCAGGAGTATTTCCGGCGCGTACGGTCAGCCGGATGCAAGGCCGCTTCAACCGCTGTTCGCACGTGGTCAGCAGGTGGCGACCGAGGCCGCGCCGCTGGTGCGCCGGGTCAATGCCCAGCGTGACGATCCAACCGCGCCGGGGATTCAGCGCGCGCATCCCCGATACAAAGCCTGCCAGCGTGCCATCCGGGGCGGTGACTTTGAGGTTCACCGCGCCGGGCAGCAGCAGCAAGAGCGTCAGGTCAAAGTAGGTGTAGGCATCACGCGGGAAGATCAGATGCTCCAGGCGGTGCATGGCCCGGAGGTCTAGCAGGGTCACGCGCCGAACGGCGTATTCACGCGGCAGCGCAGCAGATCGGGGACCGTTCAAGGTATCAGCGTTTTTCGCCGAGGGCATATCCCTGGTAGCTCTGGACTTCGTCAATGGCCGAGATCGTATCCTGGAGCGACATCACCTCGTCCCGAATATCCTCTTGTAAACGCTGCGCGCGGGCGCTGTCCAGGTCTTTCGAGTCGATAAGCTGCATCTGCGCGTAGACCGTACCCAGCGCCGAGAGCGTATGGTCCAACTGGATGTCGGCACGCTTGACGTTGTTTTCCAGGCTGCGCAGGTTGGTTAGCTGCGTTTCTTTGGTCTGGATCGCTTCTTGCAGTTCGGTGCGCACGCCGGGGTCTTTTTCAACCTCCAGGCGGCGGCGCAGGTTTTTGAGGTCCTGGGGGACCATGCGCCGGTCGCGGTTGATGATCTCGTTTTCCTCGAACCCGTCCATGCGTTTCGCCAGCAGGTAGATTTGCTGAATCCAATCGCTGATCTCCGAGGCGGTTGCTTCGATGCTCTGGCGCATGACGCCGCTGTGCTTCGTTGCTGTCTCCCCGATCAGGCGGTGGTATTCCAGGGCGCGCTTGAGCCGTTCGCGCGCGATTGGGTTCTTGATTGTGCCGGGGCTATAGCGCTCGCTCAGCATACGATCAACAGCGCGTTGGGCGGCTTTTGGATCGGTCACCGTGACGCCCAGGTACAGGGCCTCGGCCAGCGCGCCAAAAACCAGCCAGTAGGCATCTTTCCACCAGTCGAACGGCGCATAGCCCAGGCCAAACAGCACAATCGCCAGAGCCAGGATAACAGCGCTCTCTACGCTGAAGAAAGCGGCGCTCAGGATGGCGTTCCATGCGCGTTCGCGCATTTGTTCTCTCACTTTGGACATGGATGCTCCCCGTATGTGCAAGTTGGGACAACACGTATTGTCCCAATTGTACCGCTGTTTTGCGCCCGGTAATCAACAAACTGCGAATACTCAGGGGATAACAGGCAAGGGGGCGTATTTAAGACAATACGCCCCTGTATTCTGCGGTACCCCCAGACCATGCGCCGCGCACTGGGTACTCGCCCGGCTCGGCCCGGTTGTGGTGTGTGCTGTGCGGACGGCGTGCGTGCTATTCTGAGCCGCCCTCACTGCTCAATCCGAGGCGTTGGCGGCGTTCTTCGAGCTGCATTTCGATTTCGGTTGTGCCGATGGCCTCGTCGATCTGTTCCTTGACGGTGGATGATGCCATTTCCAGCCGGGCCTCTTCGCGATCCAGCCGGGCGCGGATCTGCTCGCCGAGCCGCTGGACGTCTTCGTCACCCACGCCCGCCAGGTCGTCCAGGCTTTTGATCGTGCGCGTGGTCAGCTCTTTGGCTTCGACCAGCTCCATCAGCGCCTTGAGATGCTCGCGCTCTTGCTTGATGGTCGTCAGCTTGGCTTCCAGCTTGAGCTTGGCATCCAGCATACGGCGGTATTCGGTTTCCTGGCCCTGCCACTGCTCGTAGTATTCCTGGGCCAGTTGCTGTTTCTGGTTGAGTTCGGCCTGGGCTGCTGTCGCCAGGTCTGCTTTGCCGCGCAGCAGCAGCGTATCGATATCACGGTCCAGCTTTTCGGCGGCTGCCGCAAATTCTTCATACTTACGCTTGAGTGTCTTCACCGTGCCGCCGACGGTGGCCGCTGCGTCTTCCAGCGCGTCGAGGTTCCGCTCGGCCTGGCGAATGTACTCATCCATGACCTTAACCGAGTTTGCTTCCAGCGCTTGATCGACCAGTCCATGAATATTAGCCGAAATGAGCGTATTGATCTTTTGTAGCAGTGAAGCCATTCAGAAGTACCTCCTCGTGATATGGATCAAGTGTCAACACAGACAGCACACCAAAACTCGATGCAGGAGTCTGGCAGGCGGATGACAACACCGCCGTGTGTAGCCACCTCTCAGCCACCAGCATCTCCTGGCCTGATGGTAGCATCTGTACCGTACATCGTAACATGATCATGAGGGCTGCCTCTGACGATGCCCTGACGATCATCTGACAGATAGGCCGTATCAGCCCGCCTGGTCTGCGCCTGTATTATCCGCGATGGGCAGGTGAATGACAAATGTGCTGCCCTGCCCGAAGATGCTTTCTACCGAGATGCTGCCCCCGTGTATCCGGACGATGTTGTTGACAATCGCCAGCCCGGACCCGGCGCCCTGGTCCTCATATTTCTCGCGGTTGATCTGGTAAAAGTTCTCAAAAATATTTTTCAGTTCGTGCTGTGGGATGCCGCGTCCATGATCTTCAACGGCAAGACAGACATACTCACCTTCGGCATAGGCATGCAGCGTGACGGTGGTATCCGGCTTGGTCGAGAACTTGATCGCGTTGTCCACCAGGCACTCCAGTGAGGCCGTCAGATAATTGATGTCGGCAACCACACCTGGCAGGTCGTCATCTACCTGGACACAGAGCGTGATACGGTTTTCAAGAGCTATATCCATATACTTTTTTACGATGCGGTTGAAAATATCCTCATATTTAGTTGTATACGTGCTGCGCCAACCAAAGGTTTCTTCAGCCTGGCCGGTTTCCAGATCAACCAGCAGAATAAAGTTTTCAACCAGGCGGCGCAGGCGATTAGCTCCGGCGTTGATCCCGCGCAGAAAGCCGCGCATGTCGTCCGCGCTGACATCATTGGCATTCCGGTTCATCAGCATGTCCGCGTAGGCGACGACGTAGGTCAGCGGCGTGCGCATCTCGTGGTTTAGAATGGTCAGAATGTTGTGCTTGATGTCCGTCATTTCGGATTGCCAGGCATTGTCAAGCTGCTTTTTGCGGTCTAGCTTGGCATACACCGCGATCAACAGGTCTTCAGCGTCGAACGGCTTGACAACGTAATCTTCGGCCCCCATGAGCTTACCCCGGCGGATATCGTCACGGTCCCCTTTGGCAGTCAAGAAAATGAATGGAATCGCTACCCAGCTATCGATCCCTCGCACCGTGTTGAAAAAGTCGTAGCCATTCATATGTGGCATCATGATGTCCGACACGATTAGGTCAGGTGGGACAGGCTGCTCGCGCAAGACTTCCAGCCCAGCCAGCCCGTTCGTGGCCGTCAGTACGTTATACCCGTCCAGTTCGAGGATGTCACGGATACCGTGCATCAGGTTTAAATCATCTTCTACCACCAGGATCGTTGCTTTATTGTTGGTCATGACTGCCTCCGAAAGAGCCTCCATTGTTCGGGTTGATGGCGGGCAGTTTGATATGGAAGGTGCTGCCCTGGTTTACTTGGCTCTCTACTTCGACACTACCGCCGTGCAATTCAACGATTTCTTTGATGATCGCCAACCCTAAACCGGTACCGGATACATTAGGGTCGATATTTGATCCGCGAAAGAACCGATCAAAGATCACGGATGTTTCGTTCTCAGGAATGCCTATACCTGTGTCTGTCACATCAATAATAACCCATTCCCGGCCTTGCTGCCCGCCGGGAGTCGACCGGCTGTGAACGGCGATATGACCGTGGTCGGGCGTATAGTTCAGCGCGTTATCGATCAGGTTGGTCAGCGCGCGCACAATTTGATCCGGGTCCCCGATAATCCAGGGCAAGGGAGAACCCAGGCATGTATGGCCCAGCGTTTTGTGTTCGTTTTCGGCCCTGGCGATATTGTCGTGAATCACGGTATCGATCAGGGATTCGATATTGATCGGCTCGCGAACGGGCGGGCGTTCGGCGTGTATCTCGCTTTGCAGGCGCGACAGGTCGAGCAGGTCGCTGATCAACCGGGCCAGCCGTTCAACCTCGCGTTCCATGACTTCCAGGTAGCTCGCGCGGCGCTCAGGCCGCCCCTGTTGTAACAGCGACAGGTACAGCTTGAGGTTAGCCAGCGGGGTGCGCAGCTCATGTGAGACATTGGAAACGAAATTGTCTTTCATCCGGTCCAGCTCTTGCAGCCGCGAAATATCGCGCAGCACGACCACCGTCCCCAACACTTTGCCATCCTCAACCACACGCGCTGCTTTGGCCTGCAACGCGACCGGACCAAGCTCGATAATTTCGGTTGCGCTGGTCCTGTCTTCCGATTCAAGTGTCTGGGCAACCAGCTTGCCAATGCGTGTGCCCAGGTCCATGTTCAGGTCGTGCTGGTCGAACAAGACCTTGGCAACCGGGTTGGTCATGATCACCTGGCCTGCCAGGTCAAACACGATCACGGCGTCGGCTACCGAGCGAAGGATCGCTTCGGTGCGTTCCTGCTGCTGGCGGATTTCGGCGGTGCGTGCTTCAACACGCGCTTCAAGCTCGATGGTCTGCTGGCGGACCTTTTCAAACAGGCGCGCGTTCGATACCGAGATCGCCAACTGCGCAGCCAGTGGTTCCAGAACATCCAGGTCTTCTTGCCGGATGCTGCGGTGACCCCGGCGCTGCACAACCAGCACGCCGATCACTTCGTCCGCTACGATCAACGGCACGGCCAGCGCACAATATTCGATCTCGCCAGACAGCCCTGCGACATCGTGTTCGAAGTGGAGTGTCTGGTCTTCGAGCACCGGCTCACCCCGGCGAATGGCCTGCTGAGCGGTGCTTTCCAGTGGTGGGCGTAAGGCATGCAGCCGATCAACCGGCGTCGGTCGCTCTTGAATAAAGACCGAGCTGATAAACAGGCGTTTTTCTTCCACTTGCAGCAGGCTGATGATCTCGTAGCCCAGGGTGCGTGACAGCCGTTGGGCGACACCTTCGATCAGATCGGGCGGGTTGAGAATGGCGGCGGCATACCGGCCTACTTCGTTTACCAGCCGGAGCTGATCCAGTCGGCGGCGCACTTCGTCGAACAACGTAACGTTCTGGATCGCCAGCGCAGCCTGCACGCCCAACAGCCCGATCTGATCGGGCGGACAATCGGCAAAAGCATCGGGATTTTGGGTGTGGGTCAGCAGCAGCGTCCCGATAGGCATGTCGGCTTTTATCAGCGGGACCGCCAACACGGCCTGGGCGTTCGTGATCGCGGCAAGCTCGCTGTCGATCCGGCGCGAATTCTCGGTGGGGTTATAACGGCTCACCTGCCATTCGCGGATGATGCGCACCGGCAGCGCGCCTTCGTCGTCCAGATGGTAACTGCTGTTTTGCAGCAGGTTGGCGCCGGGGCCATGAGCGGCAGCGTTCACCAGGCGGGTTCCTTCCAGCAGCCAGATATAGGCCCCGTGTGCGTTAAACACAGCGATGCTTTCCCGGCAGATCAGGTCGAGCACGGTGGTGCGGTTCAACTGGGCGCTGATTGTCAGGCTCAGGCGTCCGAGATCGGTTGACAGCGCCTCGCGCCGCACGGCGTTTTCAAACAAGAAGGCATTGTCCATCACCACGCCCAACTGCTGCCCAATATTAGCCAATAGGGTTTGCTGCCAGGGTTCGAAGGGAGATACCTGGCGGATGCTCAGCAAGCCGATCTCGGTGCCGTGCGATACCAGCGGTACGCTGAAGAAAGCATAGTCTTCGCCGTCTGCCAGCGATACATCCGGCAGCTTATCTGCCAGGGGAAAATGACTCAACAGGTCAATGACATCTTCGGGGAGTCCCACTGCCGCTTGCAGCACCAACCGGTCTTTGGATACATCGCGCCGGTGGATCACACCGCTGTGCAAATTCAGCGTTTCCAGGATGCGTTCCAGGGAAATATGCAGCAGGTTTTCCTGGGTCAGCACTTCGTTGCTGGCCGCCAGGATCGTGTTCAGCGCTTGCAGTGCC
This sequence comes from Anaerolineae bacterium, assembly GCA_016926875.1. Classification (GTDB taxonomy): domain Bacteria; phylum Chloroflexota; class Anaerolineae; order Aggregatilineales; family Aggregatilineaceae; genus JAFGNU01. The sequence continues at coordinate 23,543 of JAFGNU010000092.1, forward strand.
CGGTTTTGGCGGCTGGCTTCTTCCAACAGGCGGAAGTTGTCGATAGCGGCGGCGATCTGGTTGGCAAAGACGTGTACGTTCTGGAACTGCGCCTCGGTAAAGTGGTGGGGTTGGAAGCTGTCCACGTTCATAAACCCGATCACCCGGTCGCGCACGATCAGCGGCACGCCGATCCAGCAGCGGACTTCGCGCTTACTGAACCGGCCCGGTCGCCACCACTTGTTCTGGTTTGTGTCGGGCACAAACAATGGTTTTTTTTCCAAGACTGCCCGCTTGATCAGCGGATAGGCATCTAGCGGAATAGCCTTGCTGCTGGGCAGCGGTTCGATCAACGGCTGACCGGCGCGGGGCGTCCAGGTTTTGCCGTTTTCGTCCAGCAGCCCGATATGGGCGCGGTCGTAGGGCAGCACGTTCGCCAAGTTTTTGAGCGCGGCATCCAGTGCAGAATCCAGGTCTGGGCTGGTCACCAGGTCATACGAAGCGTGTTGCAGGTGCTCAGCCTGAAAACGGCGGCGTTGTTCGCTCTCAAATAACTGGGCATTTTCGACTGCAACCGCTGCCTGGTCGGCAAACGCGGAGACAATGTGCAAATCAGCCTCGGTGAACCGGCCCGGTTCGTCGTGAGTAATGCTCAGGCAGCCCAACACCTGCCCGTGTACGATGAGCGGTGCTCCGATCCACGATCCATGCGAGTACAGACCCTCTTGCCATTCCAGGTCGGTGGTGGTGTCGGCCACGAACTGCGGGGCGTGCTGAGTGAACAGGTGCAGCAGGTAGGCATACCGGGCGACTTCGATCCGGGTAGTCTTTAGAGACTCGCTATCTAGAGGCGATTTGAACCCAGCATAGGCACCGATGCGCAGCTTGCCTGGCTCGGCCAGCAGCAGCACCGACGCGCGATCATAGTCCAAAATGCGGGCCAGTTGTTCTAACAGGGCGGTCAGCGCGTCATCCAGATTTTTGCTGATCAGAATACTGGCGACTTCGCGCAGCGTTTCCGCGATCTGGCGCTGCTGGCGTTCCTGGCTGTGCAGGCGGGCGTTGTCGATGGCGATGGCAAGCTGTCGGGCAACGTTGCTGAGTATAGCTACTTCGGTGGTTGCATAATCGCGCGGTTCGTGGTTCCCACCCTGAAGCACGCCGATCACCCGGCTGCGGGCAGTAAGCGGAATGGTGATCCCGGCGCGTATTTTTTGTGTCAGCATACGGGGACCAATTTCGTCATCCTGGGCAGCATCTGGCGTGATGATAGTCTGGTGGGTACGTATTACTCGGCCCGCCGTGCTGCCCTCGATTGGCAATGTTTCAGGGGCAGTGTCTGTCTCCTGGACCGTGATCAGGTTCCCGGCCAGTTTTAGCTGAGAGGAGTTGTTTTCGTCGATCAGGTATACCGCGGCGGCGTCAAGCTGCGTGATGGATACGATCTGTGTCAGAGCGCGCTCGATCACCTGGCTCATTTCCAGCGAAGATGAAATGTCGGTGCTGATGGTGCTGAGCGCCAGGAACTCCTCGCGGCGTCTGTCCAGTCGTTCGCGCATTCGCAATGCAGTGATGTCACGGAATGTGATCAACTGCGCATTCGGCAGGCGGGGCACATCGAGCGGTTGGTGATCCACCCGGATCACACGTTCTTCGCCCTCCAGTTCGACTTCGCACTCGCTGGTAACGCCGGTATACAGTACCTTGCGAACCGGTGACACAAACGGGGTGCCGCGCAGCAGTTCGACCATATGCGGGGGGGTGATGGCACTCAGTTGTCCCGCAGGCCCCAACCAGCGCGTGATCTGCGCATTTTTCCAGATCACCTTGTTGTAACTGTCCAATACGATGGCGCCTTCACTGCTGTCACCCAGCATCGATTCAAGCAGCGGCTCCAGTGGGATTGGGTAACTATGGCGAATGACCAGTAGTGTGAGCAGCAGCACCGGGGGGACATAACCCAGTGCAGTAATAGTCACTGCCCAGGCTTCTCCGGCCAATGGTGCAAGAATCGGGAACAGGATGCTGCCCAGACTGGCCAGCATAAGCGGCACTGCGCCGTTCCATAACGTCAGGCGGGATTGGTACAGCGCGAAGCCGGTGATGGTTATGGCGGTGAACTGGCTGGCGAAAACCATCACGATACAGTAATACCACCGGTATTCCGTGATGCCGATCAACCAGTTCATCCAAAAGCCCGTATCCACCTCGATCACCAGCGGGAGCGAGTTGTTCGAGGCTGACCAGAGTATCAGCGCGCTTGCGATCAGGCTGATAACAACCGTAGCGCCGAACAAGCTGCGCCAGTGCATACGAAACCATGACTCAAAATACAGGCCGATCAGGGTCAGGGGCAAAAAAGTCTGGTAGGCCCAACTGAACACCAGCACGATGATAACAGCGCACCATTCAGCGGCAGTCTGGTTGGATGTAGTGCCCATGAGCAGCAAGGCCGCTGTGACGGTGATGGCGCTGATCAAATATACTGCCAACGCAGCGGTCAAGATTCCGCGCGGGCGGCGTTGAAGCACCACCGTCACCAGGACGGTATAAAGGCAGATGGGCAGGATCAGTAAATATGCCATAATGAGGTGGATGATTACATATTCACAGCGCCAGAACGTTTACAGTATAGCATGTTATGCTGGCAGGTGTATGATAGATATTTTGTGGCCGGGTGACGTTGGTGCAGGTTATTTGCTGCCTGCTCAGCTCCTGGGGGTGCTGTTCAGCTTGTAGCCGCGCCCGCGCACCGTGCTGATAAAACGGGGGGCGGACGGGTCCGGTTCTACCTTGGCCCGCAGGCGGCTGATCAGTTTTTCGATGCGGGCATCATCCACTTCACCAAGATAATCCTGCCCCCAAACGGTTTCAACGATCTGGTACTTATCACAGATTTTGTCCAGGCGCCCATAGAGCAGCAGCAAAAGCCGGTATTCGAGATCGGTCAGTGGATCGATCATCTGACCGGCTACCCATACCGTTCCTGCGTCCACATCCACCCAGACGCCGCTGGGGATATCTTGTTGGACGAGCGCCTGCCGGCGCGCGTAGTGAGCAAATAATTGTGCAAACAGGCGCGTGCGGGTCTGATCCTGGACCAGCAATCCGCGCTGGATCAACTGCGCCTGCTGTGTCGCTGTCAGCGCGTCGATGCCATGTGTGGCCGCGATAGCTGATGCTTTGGCCTCCTCCGGTAACAGTTGTTTCCACAGCTTGCCCAGTTCGATGCGCACCAGCCGGTGGTTTTGCAGCACGTCCCCGGCCACGCTGAGCGCCTGTTGAGTATACGTGGCGGGCGCGCCGGACTCAACCTCCATGACCACGTGCGCGACCGCTTGAATCAGGCCCGGATGCCCGCCCGCCTGTTCCAGGATGTAATCCCGTTCGGGCGGGTCGAGCGAGTCGTTGGCCTGCCGGAATATCTCAGCAGCGAGTTCGGTCGCATCATCCGGGTTAAGCGGCTGGAGATCGTACTTGTGCGCGACAAACAATTCAAGAAACTCGGCCAGGTCATCACCGCCGCCAACTGCCGAGAGCGGCTGTTGGGTGGCGGTCACGTAGTTCAAGCGGTCGACGTATTTGTCTTTGAGCGCACGCAGGTTCAAAAAGACGCGCTCGTCCAGCCCGGTCAGCACGGCGTCGAATTCGTCGAGCATCAGGATCACATCCTGTCCGGCGTTGTCTTCCATCAATGTGATGATCGCATCGTTAAACGCGAGCGGGATGGTGAAGGTGCTTTTTGATTCGACGACTTTTTGATACAACTCCTCGATGGTGGCGGCTAACGACGCCCGATCCAACTGTTCATGGCTCAGTGTTTCCAGGACGGAGCGCAGGATAACCTCATAAAAGCCCTGCGCGCTCATTTCCAACATGCGGTTGCAATCCACGTACACAAAGATGGCAGCCTGCCCGGCCATCTCGCGGTATGCGGCGGTGATCTGCTGCCCGGATATATGGCGGAGGAGCGTTGATTTGCCGAAGTTGCTCAGGCCGACGACGGCAACTGGCTGCCCGGTAGCCAGCGTTTCCAGGATGGCGATGGCATCATCGGATCGATACGGGTTCAGGTGTGTATTCTTGGGCATAGTTATTGGTGTTCAATGATGCAGCAAAGGTAAACGGTAAACCAGAACAAAGCATGGCCCGGTTCGTAACACGGCGTGTAGGGACAACTCGCGGCTGTCCCTACACGATGTTATGCCTGTTGTTGGCTGCTAACGCGCTGGCGATCCTATCGCGTCAGGCCGAGTTGCGCAGCTTGCGGGCAATGAATACCACCGCTACCAGCCCTGCCGCCGCGATTGCCAGCACGGTCAGGCCGCTGGTGCTGTCGATGTCGTCGCTCTTATCCGAAATATCCGAGAAGATACCGGTCTGGCCCAGCGCGGTAGGCGAGGCGGTCAGCGTCCCTTCTGGGGACGGCGTGATTGACATAATCGCGCCCGGCGATCCCGTATAAGGCGATGGCGTGACAGGCGCGCCCGCCGATGCCGTTGCAATCGCAGCCATGGTCTGTGTCACGGATTCATAGTCCGGGGTGGGCGTTGGCGCGGCGCTGATCGTAAAGATCACGTCGCCGGTGGTCGGCACTTCGATCTTGATCACCACGCGCTCGGTGGGCGGTATCTGCGCCTGTAGTTCGGCAGGCAGGGAATCGTAGTCCGCTTCCAACCAGTAGGTGCCCGGTTCCAACGAACCAAAGTCGAACGAGCCATCAGGGCCGGTAGTGATCGTGTCGATCAGCTCGTCAATGCCGATTTCGGGCGTGGGCGTCGGTCCTTCATCCTGCCGCCGACGCTGTTGGGCTATGCTGAGCAGCCTGCCGCCAGCGCCCGGCTCGTATCCCGAAACATCGCCGCCCTCGTCTGCCGGCTCTTCTGCCGAGGCTTCGTTGCCCTCACTGGAGGGACCGCTCAGTTCAAGCGTGAAGGCGCCCGGCTGCGAGATATTGGTCACCTGGATGACGTATGTGCCGTCGGTGGGCAGTGGATAGTTCTGGATGGCTGCGTTCAGCCCGCTGCCGCCGTCGTCATCCTCGGCGACCTGGCTGCCGTCCGGCCCGAACAGTTGCAGGTAGGTATCAACCTGCAAATCGTCGGGGCCTGCCGTGGCGCTGATCGTCACCACGTCGCCTGCTGTGCCTTCAAATGCCCACAGGGCGGTTGCGTCTGTTTCCAGGGTGCTTTCAACGCTGTCGCCATAGACAATGGGCGCGGCGCCGCGCAGGTCCGGCCCTGTGCTCTCTTCACCGGATTCGGACAGTTCCTCGCCGCCTGTTTCTGCTTCAGCTTCGAGCGGTTCTTCCGTTTCGCCGGGTTCGACTTCGGGTACCGGTGTGCTGCCCGGCGGGTTGAAAACGCCATCCCCGTCGTCACGGTAGAGCCGGATCGTGAGGTTTTCGAACGGGGAGTCTTCCTCGTCCACAACCTTCCCGGTCAGCGTGTTCTCTTCGAGGAATACCTCGGTCAGCTTCTGGCTGGTGGCGGTTTGATTCGAGGCTTCGGCGGCGGCGGTCTGGCTGGCGATGGCATTGGCGGTCGCGGTGCTGTTGGCACTGATCGCGTCCTGGGTTTGCTGTGCCTCAAAAGCAGACTGGGTCAGCGTCGCCTCGGCCTCGAATGTCATGATGTATTCCTGGCTGGTGCGAATCGCGACCTCAATTGCCGTCTGGGTATACCCATAGTTTTCTGCCACTGCCGTATTGGTCTGGATGACTGCTGTGGATGTTTTGTCGTTGTCGGACAGATCGTCACCGCCCCTCAGACCAAATACCACCAGCAGGATGATGATAACAACCACCGCACTCAGCAAGAGGAAGCCGAGCACCTTAAAGGTCCGGCTGATCCCCCCTCCGCTTGGTTCCTCGAATTCCGCCAGATCGAGGTCTTCCCCGAATGACGGCATCTCGTCCAGTTCGCTCAGATCATCAAGGTCTTCGAAGCCCATATTTCTCCTCCGCGATTGTGGCGGCGTGATTACAAGTCGCGCCTGTTTTCGGCATCCGGTTTGGCTATCCGAGCAGCTCCAGGTTAGCTAACGGAATCACTCCGATACGACCGTTTCCTAACTGTACTTTGGCGCAGGGCAGCCGCAGCCCATTGTCGATTACCTGTGGCGCGGACGGGATGTCGACAACTTCGCCGTTCAGCCCGTCCCAGGGCGCCCGTGTGATCCGCACATGTGCGCCGACCGCCAACGGGCGTTCGAGCATTGGCACCGGTGGCGTGACGCCCCCGGATGGCAGCGGGATCATGATCTCCGGGCGATCTCCGGCCCAGTGATCCGGCACAACGGCGTCAAACGCAGCTTGCCGTCCCATGTTACTCTGCAACAGGCTATAAATCAATGCTGTCGGTCGGCGTCGGCCAAAACCTTCAGTCAGTAATACTGGGAATGTAAGCCGCATTGCGAATTCGCGCAAGTTGGACGGCATACTGGGGGCCACTACGCCTGCGACCTCCTGCTGCTGCGCGACCAGCAGGTCCCCCTTGCTGATCGCGTTTGGGCTGATGAGGACTACCCGCCGGTATTCCGAAATGCGCACGTCGAGCTTGCTTAACTCGACAAAACCGCCTTCCGGCACAAAGCGGAATGCCTCATAACAAAAGGCCCCGTTGCCCCAGGCGCACTGAATCAGCGCCCCATGCCCGGTGATCTGCACCGTGTACTGCTCGATCTCGTCGATCTGCCCCGGTATCTTCGCCATCACTTCGATGGTGGTTTCGGCAATTTGCAGCACAATCTGAGTGTCCTCAATGCGCGTGATCTCACCATCCGCCGGGGCGCTTAACACTTTGCTGCGCCGTCCCCGGCCCCGCTGCGCGATTTCCTGTCCATACTGCACCCGCTGTCCCTCGCTTACCAGGATGAACTCGGCCAGTTGGTTGGGGTCGCGTATGCCCAGCGCTTCGCCCGCGTCGAGAATGCGATATTCACGCAGCACGTCACCTTCCAGCACCACGTGGATCGCGTCAACAGACATGCCGGTCATGGTATGGGTCGGTTTGGGCGCCGTGTGCAGCGGCAGTTTCCGTTCGCGGTGAACGCGCGCCAGCCCTTTGATGATCGTTGTTTCAGGATAGTACGTCTTCATGCAGGGCATCCTCCTGAACGACCAGGTCGGGCATCAGGTCTTCGGCGCTTGGCGGGGTGGCCTCCAGATCAACCGGTTCTTCTTTGCGCCCGGACATGGCAAGCTGCCACCGCAAAAAGCGCACCGCGCGATCTTTCAGGCGCGGCAGCGCCAGCGGGCGGCTGCGTGCGTCAAAAACAATCCCGGCAGACCCGGCGGTCACACGCTGCCTGATCCGCCGCTTGCCGTTGATCGACAGGCCGCGCCGCAGCTTGACCTGTATCTCAACCGGGGTGCCCGGCAGTATGGGGGCCATCCATATCTCGCCGCCGCGCACGGTATGGTTGATCACGCTGCCGTCTGGCTGGCGGATATGGGCGTAGATTGCATCCTGGCCGTAGCGCGCGCGCCCCAGCGGGCAAAACGCCATTCCCAGGTTGATCAGGCCGCCCGTTTCCAGTGTCTGCACGGTGATCAACGGCTTGACATAGGCAGCCACGCCCAACGATGAGATCAGGTTGTGCGGGTCCAGGTACAGTTCTGCGATGTTGGCCGGTTGGAGCGCATCGAGCAGGATCATGGCCGATATGCCTGGATGCTGTGCTTCGGTTAGGACGGCGCCTGCCGCGATGATCGGCTGGAAGGGGGGCAGCAGTTCATCCTGTCCCAATCCCCAGTCAGCCCGTGCTTCGCGGACCAGCAGCCGGACGATCTCGCGGGCGAACGCCTGCTCGATCATCAGGTCTTCGGGGGTGCCGGGTACGGTGGTGGGGTATAGCTGTTTGCTATAAGCGTAATCCCACAGGTCGTCGGCGCTGATGTCGAACGGCAGCCAGCGCAAGACCTCGTTGGGCGTGATCGCGTTTAGCGCTCCCGGCATGTTATGCCCGATGCCGACATCAGTACGCGCGGCAAAATGTGGCTCTTTGCGGACGCCTGCGCCGATCACACTGTTGGCGCTGCCGATGTCCACGCACAGCGGGCCAATGCCCTGCTGGCCGATTTCGCTCAGATAGCGGATTGTGCTGATGTAGCCCTGCGTGGTGGGCACCACGCCGATCTGGCTCTGGCGGCCTACATCCCGGAATCGGCTGGACTGTTTGCCCTGGTAATCGTCATACGTTAGCGCCAGCTCGATCTGCGCCGGGAATAGCTGCTCGTCGTGCAGGCTGGGCCGGACGTTTTTGGATGTAAACACTTCGGTGATCGGCCCCAGCGCCTGCTTGACCCGCGCCTTGAGCGCCTGGTTCCCGGCGAACAACACGGCGGGAATCTGCCCGCGCATGATCAGCGAGAGCGCCAGCTTGACGGTATCCACCAGTTCGAGCAGGGTTTCTTCTGCGCCGTCGTCCGTGCCGCCGACGATCAAGATCAGGTTGGGGTCACCTTGCAGGATCGCGTTGATCTGTTCTTCCTGGCTGCGCAGGTCGTCCGGGCAGAGCGTATCGGTGATCTCAACATAGCTCCCGGCCAGGGTGCGGCGCGCGCTGGCCAGGCTGATCTCCGGTGTCAGGCCGACCAGGAAGACGCGCATCGGGCGCCCGGCGCTGCTGGTTGCCAGGAATTCATCAACGCCGTGTCCATTCTGCTCTGGCATGATGAACAGGTGATCCGCGTCTGCGCTGAGCAGATCGCGTCCGATCCGGTCGGTGATCTGTTGGGCGGCGCGCTCCAGGCACAGGTTGACGTTGGCAAGCGGTGGTGCGGTCGTGGTGCGCGTGCGCGTAGATGCCACCAGCCGGTACTGTCCCTCAACCTGGTCGATCAGCACCAGCCGGGTGTGGACGCTGCCAATATCGGCGATCAAAACCGAGGTAACGTGTTCAAAGGACATACCGCGCTAACCCCCCATTTTGTCGAGCACAAACTGGAGCTGCTCGCGGACGACATCGCTGAAAATCGCCAGACTGGTCAGGATCGCGCCTGCGTACAGTGCGCCGAGCGCGATCATCACGAATCCCTGCCCGATGGCGCTCAAGGCCCGGAAGGCGCGCGGGCGCCGGATAGTGCCCTGGCGCTCGATGGCGATGTATTGGAAAAAGATCAGCGTAGTGATCACGCCGACCAGGATCACGATACCGTCTACCGCGTCGTCACCGACCGCTTCACCCGCTTCGCGCGCCAGCGGGATGATCGTACCGGTGGCCGCACCGGTGATCGCCACTGCCGTCCCTACGCCCACCAGGAAGGCCAGCCCCAGGTTGCCTACCGGGCCGAGCCGGGGCGACGCCTTGAGCAGCAGCAGCGCCCCAAACAGCAGCGGCACCGCGCCGAGCACGCGCAGCGCCGTCATCAGCGCCGTGTCCCGGTCGCCTTGTTCGGCCAGGATCGTCGTGTTCATCCAGGGCACCAGTACACTTTCAACTGCTACGATCAAAGCGTACCCCGCCGCCGCGCCCACCAGGATGTGAATCGCGATCCGGTATAAATAGTTGTCGCCCAGCAAATAGCTGAACACCAGCAGTGTGAGCACCAGCGACGCCCACCCCGCGATCAGGTCCAGGTCCGCAGGTGTCAACGCCGTCTCCTCCGTAGAAATACCCGGAACAGGTTTACCACCATCCCCAGCGTGATCAGCCCGGCAGCCAGCGCTGCGCCCAGTGCCATGCTGTGCCAGCGTGATTCCTCGGGGTTGGGGATGTCAAAGCTGATGTCGTCCGGCACGGTGTACGGTTCGCGCGAGTCGGTATTGCGATCCGCGTTGTAGCGGACCATATCCCGGTACCCGGCCAGGTAGCCGTCGTAGGCATCTTCGTTCACATACGGGACGGTCACCGGCTCGGCAGCCGCCGTGACCAGCGCGATCTTGCCGGGCTGGTCGATGTCTTCGAGCTGCTCGGCCCAGGTGCGCACGTCCTCGGTTGTTTCACCGATCACGACAATCAGCGCAATGTCGGCATTCACGTCTTTGATCGGCAGGTCGATCTCCTCGCCGCGAATATTGTGACCAAAAGCCGGGTGCTGCTTCAGGGCGCCGTTGTCTTCGGTCGTGTTTTGCAGCGAGCGCACCCCAACGGCCCCGCCCGGCAGAAAGCTGAGTACAACGTAATCTTCGCCTGCCTTGAGCGTTTCTTCACCTGCGCCGCGAACCGCCAGCAGCTTTTTATCGTCAACCAGCGGGGCGATTACCGCTTCGGCGTGCAGCGCGGTGACGGGGTTGGTGCTCAGTGTCAGCGGGATCGCGCCCTGCGCCAGCACGTCGCGCAGCACCGCTTCGGCCAGCAGATCAAGCTCCCCGGCGGCGGTCGGGCCGTATTCAAAGGCGAACAGCACATAATCACCCGCGCCCACCGCGTCCACTGTGTCGACCGCGTCCTGGCGCTCGCCGCTCAGGGCGGGCGGATCGTCGGCGAAGTGCAGCGCATCGGTTGCGAACGGCGCAACCAGCCCGATCAGCAGCACCAGTGAAATAACCAGGCGATCAGGCTTGAAGCGCCGTTGGCGGCGTCTGCGCGGGGCAGGTGCTCGTTCGGCGGCTTCTTCTGGCTCGCCTTCTTCGAAATCAAAACGTCCGGGTTCGGGCAGTTCGGCGGCTTCTTCGACCTCTTCTTCGCCGGTCATTTCGAGGATCGCTTGCAGCTTTTCGACCCGCCGCTGCTGCTGGCGCGTGATAATCAGGCCGGTCGGCAGCGTGACGGTTTCTTCGATCACGGTGTCTTCGAGTGGTTGCAGCGCGCCCTCGATGCCCGCCAGCGGCCCAGATTCGGGTGCGGGCTGCGGCGCTGGCGTTTCACGGGCCTCCCTGATCGCTGCGTCGTGGAAGGTTTGCAGGCGGTCGGGCAGTTCTGCGACCTGCTTCTGTGGCACATCTACCTGCACCCCGGCAACCGTCAATGTGACGGGCAGGTCTGCCGGGCGCATCTCTGATAACCATTCAGGCTGGGGTTCCTCGGCAGCCAGTGGAATCTCGTCTTCTTCGACTTCCGCTTTTTCGCCCGCCGGTGGTTGTGACGAAGCCGGTATTGGCTGGACGGCAAATCGTTCAATGTCTGCTGCTTCAAATTCGTCTTCCAACATGGCCGGCGGTTCGGTTTCTGGTGCAGCCTCGGCAAACAGGTCATCCAGGTCTGGCGCTTCGAACTTGCCCGGCTCGAATCCTTCGGCCTCGGCTTCAGCGAACAGCATGTCGAGATCGATGGCAGGTTCTAGTTCAGCTTCTTCGCCTGCTTCGGCTGGCGGCTCGATCAACACGCCGGTTATTTCTTCCAGCCCGTCCTCAAAATCCGTCAAAACCTCTTCTGGAACAGCCTCCGGTTCGGCTTCCGGCTCAGCTTCTTCTTCCCGGATCACTTCCTCCGGCGTGTACAAACTAAGCAGCTCGTCAATCGCGCGGCTGTCGAACGCCGTGTCCTCGTCCGGTTCTTGCGCTGGCATGGGCGCGGCTTCGGCGGGCGCTTCAGGCGCCGGTGGGCGCTGCACATCTTCCGGCGAAATGTCGGCCAGCCAGTCTAGCTCTTCTTCGGTTGCGGCGGCTGGTGCAGCGGGCGGTGCCTGGCCTCCCGGCGGTCCAAAGATGTCATCCGGCAGCGGCAGCCCTTCTTCTGGCGCTCCCGCGCCCATCTCGCGGAGCCAGTCGGGGGCTTCTTCGTCAATCGGCGCGGCGGGATATTGATCGGGCATGGCGGGTTCAAAGCGTTCGACGAAATCTTCCGGCAGTTCTTCTACCCGCTCACCCTCAGGTGGTTCGCCCGGTGCGGAATCGACCAGCCAGCTTTCCAGTTCCTCAGCCATTGGCTCGGCAAGCGGCATTTCGTCCAGGTCCATGTCCGGGAAGGGGATGTCTTCGGGCTGTGCCATTTCATCGGCGCCCGGCGCGGCAGCGGCCAACCAGTCGGGCACTTCGCCCGCTTCGATTGGCTGCTCCATATCGCCGGTCAGCGTGTCCATATCCGGCAGCGGCAGTTCGTCTGGTTCCGTTTCACCGGCAGGTTGTTCGTCGGCAGGGGCACCAAACGCGGCTGCCCAGTCTGCGCCGCCGGTGTCCGGCGCTCCGATGCCCTTGAACCAGTCGGGCAGGTCCTCTTCGGAGGGCGGCTCGTCTCCCGCCGATGGGTTTTGTGGCGCCGGGTTCGATGGCAGTTCAGCCATGGCCTCGGCGGAATAGTCGATCTGTTGGAACCAGTCGGGCGCTTCATCAGCGTTCTGCTCTTCCAGGCCAAAGAACCAGTCCGGTACAAATTCCGCTTCGCTGGGCCTGACCGGTTTTTCGTCTGGGGGTGGGGCGGGTTCCTCGGTGTCCAGCCGGTCGAACCACTCTGGCACTTCTTCGAGCAGCCGTTCTTCGGGTGTTTTTTGCTCTTCAATCTGGCGCTCGATCTCGCGCTGCTCCCATTCTTCGTATGACAGCCCGCCCAGGTCTTCCGGTATGTTGTCATCGTCGAGCGCTGCTTCCGAAGTGACCCACTCCGGCAGGCCTTCTTCTTCCGGTTCGTCGGCGGCAGGAGCGGCCCCTAACGGTTGAATGCGGCGGATGCCCTGTCGTCGTTCGGTTGTGTCCTGCTGCACCCATTCCGGCAGTGCTTCGTCTTCCTCTTCGTCGGGCAGGTCGTCATACGCCGGGGCTTCGTCTTCGAATGTCTCGCTACCCAGCCAGTCGGGGATGTCGTCCGCTTCAGCGTCGGCGCCGGGTTCGTCGTCGTCCTCGTCGAGCCAGGCAGGCGTCAGGTCGTCATACGCCGGGGCTTCGTCTTCGAATGTCTCGCCATCCACCCAATCGGGGATGTCGTCTGCTTCAACATCGGCGCCGGGTTCGTCGTTTTCCTCGTCGAGCCAGGCAGGCGTCAGGTCATCGTATGCCAGGGCTTCGTCCTCGAATGTTTCGTCACCCAATTCGTCACCCAACCAGTCGGGGATGTCGTCCGCTTCAGCGTCAGTGCCGGGTTCGTCGTTTTCCTGTGTATCGCCGGTAAACGCGTCTTCACTGCCAAGCCAGGCAGGGACCAGGTCGTCGTCTTCGGCGGTCAGGTCGTCATCCCCCGGAATATCATCGGCGGGGAATTCTGCGGCCAGCCAGTCGGCGCTGTCGTCACGCTCGTCTGCCTGCTCATCGCTGAACGCATCTTCGGGCGGGAGTCCACCGTCGGCAAATTCATCATCCAGCCAATCCGGCATAACCGACGCCTGCGGTTCTGCCGGGGCGCTGCCCTCTGTATCCGGCAGCCGTTGTAGGCGCTTGATCGGGGCAGGTGGAGCCGGTTCCGACCCTGGTGAAGGAGCTTCTTCAGATGGCCTACCTTCCAACCAGCTTGTATCAACTTCGTCCCCTGAAGGCACATTGGCATCATACCCGGCAGCCTGTCCAAACGCGCTCAGCCATTCCGCTTCTTCGGCGCGCGGTTCGGCAGCGGCAGGCGGCGCTTTTTCCGGCGGCAGAGCCTGTATCCGGTCGTGCAGTGACGGCTGCGCAGCGGGCGGCGTGTGTTCCGGCGGGGATTCGTCTTCAAACTCTGTCATTAAGCCGGACATGGTGAACTGCTGTTCCGGCAGACCCGGCGCTGCCTGTGGCCAGAAATCGCTTTCCGCTTCTTCGGCTGGCGGTTGGGTTTCTTCGTGCCAGGGCAGGTCACTCGTCAATCTGCGCGGGATGTCGCTTTGTGGAGCAGTTGTGCCCATATCTGCTTGCCAGCCTAATGAGTCGATCTGATCACGTCCCGGAGCAGGCGGTCCGGCAGGGGGCGGCGGCATGGGAATCGATGGGCCGGGCGCGCTTCTCCAGGGAGGAGCCACCGGCGGCGGGGCGGATGGGGGCGCACCTGTTCCCTGGAACTGCTGCCAGGGGGCCGCGGCAGGCGGCGCTTCGACCGGCCTGGACGGCATTTGCCCCGGCATTTGTTTCCAGGGTGGACGGGTCGCACCGCTCCCGGCCTGGGCTGGCGGCTGCGCACCGGCAGGCGCATCCCAGTCAGGAAGCGGGGTTTCTTGTGGCCATCCTGGTTCAGATGGTTCAGAGCCGGGAGGGCCGGAATCTTGATCGGAATCCATGCCCCGCAGCCAATCCGGGACCAGGCTGTCATCATCATAAAGATTTGAATCGTCCGGCATAATACATCCTGCCCTTTAGGGATGCGCGGTGTGTGGTTAGCTCCGGTACGAGCGGTCCTGGCCGATCAATACGCGAATACCGACCGTGACTGTGCCCAGTCCAACGCCGATCAGGATGCCGCGTGTGCCAGCGCTGACCGGTACCCGCACCAGCCAGTCACGCACATCACCCAGTACATCCAGGTTTTCAAGTGGTATCCAGCCCAGCAGCACAATCACTGCTGCCGTGCCGAAGAGAACGTTCCATACTGTTGCGCCGTGCCGCAGTAGTCGATAGGCCGCGTACACCAGTGAAAACAATATAATCGCGGCCAGCGCCGATTCCAGGCTGACCTGCACGGCCTCGAAGACGCGCAGGCTGACCTGTTCGCCTTCCAGTTCGCCTGACCAGATATCGGCCCGGTCCAGGATGCGCAGCGCGATCACCGCCACCGCGACCACCAGGACTACCAGGCTGTAGGGCCAGCCGTGCTCGGCGCGGACAAAACGGCCCAGGTGCACGCTGATCAGGTTCAATATGCCGATCAGCACAGCCACGGCTGCGATCACCGTAACAAGCTGCACCATAAAATCGGCGATGCTGGCCGGGGCCGAGCCGCGTTCGCTCAGCAAGCCGATCAGCGTGACCAGCCCGACGCTGATGACGGTGAATGTTGCCAGAAAGTCAAGTAAGCGATGGTGTCTCACACCGCCCCCTCATAGTATCTCATACATTTCGGCGATTGTGTGCAGAGAGATGCCGGGCGCCTTCCAGATTCAGGGCAATCCTGCGAAAACACTCGCCAAACCGGTATTTCGCCCTGGATTTGAAGCGCACCTGATATGCTCCCACATGTTGTGAATCTATGCTCGTTACAACGCTTGCAGCGCTGCGATCAAAATACCCAGGATAACAGCCCAGCGCAGCACGTCTTGCGCCAACACGCCGCCGATTTCCAGCGGGCGGCCTTTCATGTATGCCGGGCCGACGTATAGCTCTTCGCCCAATAACACCTGATCCGCCTGCACATAGGCGATTGCCTGGCCTTCCGGCAGGTCGCTGTGTGCGATGAGCACCTGCTCATGCCGCAGCGAGCTTTCACCGAACAGCGCCAGTTCAATCCCGAAACGTCCCAGTAACACGTTGCTATGTGCGTCCACGTCGGCGGACAGGCTGGCGGCCCCGGCAGCATAGGCCAATGCGCGCGGCCCCTGTGGATACCACGCGGCAGCGCTGCTGCGGTAATACTGCATCTTTTGGCGGAACTCGTACGCGCGGCGCAGCGTGTCCTGGGCCAGCGGCAGCGTCAGCGGATCGCTGAACGTGATCAGCGGCGGGCGCGGGCTGATGGCGAGCCGCTCGCCCAACCGGTAGATGATCTCGGCGGCTGTCAGCGCGCTGATCGTGCTGGCCTGGCCGGGCGCAACGCTGCCCATCGAGAAGTGAATCTGGTTATCGCTCTCGACCGCGTCCGCTGCCGACTCTTGCAGCACGACGTAGGCGGGGATCGGGCGCAGCGCCAGCGTGCGCCGCCGTACGATCAGCAGGCCGGTCAGACTCGCCGCAGAAGCGATTGCCAGTAGAATCCAGGTCAGCTCACTGTTGCTCATAGTTATTGACTCTCGTCATCCGGCCCGGTCAGTTGCTCGCGAACCCACGCCATTCCCTCCGGCGCTTCCAGCAGGCGCGCCAGCGCGGCGACGTCCTCGCGCGGCACAAACAGCCCCAGCGTCGGCTGCGCGATCCATAACATCTGCGCGCCCAGCGGCCCCAGTGGTTCAACGGCTGCCAGCAGCGTCCCGACCGGTTCTGTCAGGTGCAGCGTGTGCAGGCGCCGGGACCAGCGCGCCAGGCGGTCCGACCAGCGGTCGGCGTCAGGATAGCGTTGCATACAAGACATAGCGACAGTATAGCACAGCGGTGAATAAGTCGAAAATCGTACGAACCGCCTACTGCTCATCTCTACGCAGTCAAACCGGAATTCGTACCGGATAGATACCGTTCGTTAATATTTTGTAGAATTGGCCAAACCGCCTTGACACCAGGGCTGTTTATGAGCTATGCTCTGTGACAACAATCTGGTATATATCACAAAGCGTTGACCGGGACGAGTACTGGCTGACCACCGGTCCCAGGGAAAACGGGCCACAGACTGCGAGCCTGTTTGTCCGGCAGGCCAGGAATACCTCCCGCGAGCGCACCGCCGAACGATCATTCGTCCAGTAGGTGGTGCCGGTTGGTCCCGTTACCGGCTGCCAGAGGACACTCTGCGCTGTGCGTATGGTGTTGAATTTGGGTGGAACCGCGTGGTTGAAAGCAAACCCTCGCCCCAAAATGGGCGGGGGTTGTTTATTTTTGTAGTAGTATGGTGTTATATGGATTGTTGTAAACAGCAATTTGAGGAATAGTGCCATGCTACTCAAGCGCGTGTGGATTGAACCGGAACCTGAAGTGGGTTTCAACCCGTGCACCGACAGTGCCGATGTGCTGGTTGAAATGGAAGATCAGAGGCTGTGGCAGGCGCGTTTTGTGACTCTGCCGCACTTGCAGGAAGAAATGCAGCTTAGTCTGGATGTGGCGCGGGAGCACCGGCGGGCGCTGGCCCCAATCGCCTTTCTGGCGCTCGAAACGCCGCACGTCATCGTCGAGAACCTGAACCAGGACACAATCGAAGACGTGGTGGATAACCTGATGGCGCTGGGCGTATTCGAAAGCGTGTTTGCCCAGTTTAAAGCCGAAGACAAAAAGCCCAGGCAGGATGCACCGATACTGTAGCAATCGAGGAGCAAACCCATGACTGAACCCCCAACCAGGACGATCACCAACGGCACTACCGGGCGGCATTGGTAGGGGTATCCTGCGCTGGTCCCTGCCGATAGATGCCGCGCCATCTCCGGCAGCAGGGTCTGGCGCAGGGCGCTCCTGCTGGCCGCCTGTACGCGTATTTTCCACATCGCATGATGGCGTTTGCAGCCGTTATGACGACAGGCTGTTCACAGGAGACAACCAGCATGGCACGCAGACTCAACGGTCAGCTACCGGACAAACCGGTCGACCAGCAGCGCCTGGAAGCCGAATGGGCTAACGTGGGCGTTTGCGGCGGTATGTTCCGCCCGCCCAATGCTAACGACGGCCATTCCGGCAACCACCGGCCCCCGGCAGCAGCGCCCAGCAGCAGCCAGATCAAAGTCAATGAGGACGACTGGCAGCCGCACAACCGCTGCTGCTTGTAGCATCGTTCACATCAACTATCCGGGGCAGGTGCAAGAACCTGCCCTGATGTTATCAATCACAACACAAGGAGAAAGCGTCAAACAAGATGGAGCGTTATGAAGAAAGCCAGCTCTACCGCATCCGGCACTCTACCGCGCATGTTATGGCGCAGGCTGTGCTGGAAAAGTTCCCGTCGGCCAAGATCGCCATCGGCCCGCCCATCGAAGACGGTTTTTACTACGACTTCGATCTGCCCCGGCCATTAACCGAAGAAGACCTGGCCGAGATCGAACAGCGGATGCGTGTGATCATCCGTGAAGGGCACCCGTTCGCGCGCCGCGAAGTCAGCGCCGACGAAGCCCGCGATCTATTCCAGGACCAGCCCTACAAGATCGAACTGATCGACGGGCTGGAAGCGGGCGGGGTGGACGAGTATGGCGAAAAAACCGACGAAGCGGTCGTGATCAGCACTTACAAACAGGACACGTTCGAGGACCTGTGTCGAGGGCCGCACGTCGCCGATACCAGCGAGATCAACCCGGACGCCGTCAGCATCACGTTTAAGGCTCCGGCGGGCGCTTACTGGCGCGGCGACGAGAACCGCGAGATGCTGACACGCATCTACGGCACCGCGTGGCAAACGCCCGATCAACTCGCGGAATACCTGGAACTGCTCGAAGAGGCCAAGCGCCGCGATCACCGTAAACTGGGCCAGGACTTGGACCTGTTCACGTTCAGCCAGGAAGTCGGCAAAGGGCTGCCACTCTGGAAGCCGAAGGGCGCGATCCTGCGCGATTTACTCGAACGTTTTTTGCGCGACGAGCAGCTAGGGCGCGGCTACGAGCCGGTCATCACGCCGCATATTGCGCGCGTGGCGCTGTACGAGACGTCGGGGCACTACCCGTACTATTCGGACAGCCAGTACTCCCCGTTCGAGGTGGAGGGCGATCTGTTCATGCTCAAGCCGATGAACTGCCCGCATCACGTCCACATCTACAAGAGCGAACTGCACTCGTACCGTGACCTGCCGCTGCGCTGGGCCGAGTTTGGCACGGTCTACCGCTACGAAAAGTCCGGCGAACTGCACGGCCTGACGCGCGTGCGCGGCTTTACGCAAGACGATGCGCACCTGTTTGTTACACCGGAGCAGTTGGAAGAGGAATTCCTGGGCGTAGTGGACCTGATCGAGTTTATCTACAACAGCCTGGGCCTGACAGACTATCGCGCGCGCGTCGGCATCCGTGACGCGGAGGGCGATAAGTACGTAGGCGATGATAAAGGCTGGGCGCTGGCAACTGAAGCGATCATCGCTGCCGCCGATAAGCGCGGCCTGACCTATACCGTCGAGGAGGGCGAAGCGGCCTTCTACGGTCCCAAGCTGGACTTTATCATCCGCGATGCGCTCAAGCGCGAATGGCAGATCAGCACGGTGCAGGTCGATTACAACCTGCCGCAGCGCTTCGAACTGGAATACGTCGGTGAGGATAACGAGCGGCACCAGCCGATCATGATCCACCGTGCGCTGTACGGCAGCCTGGAACGCTTTGTCGCCGTGCTGATCGAGCACTACGCGGGCGCGTTCCCGGCGTGGCTGTCGCCGGTGCAGGTGCGGCTGATCCCGATTGCCGACCGGCATGTCGATTACATGAACGGTGTTGCTACCAAACTGCGCGCGCTGGGCTTCCGGGTCGAGTTGGATGCCTCGCAGGGACGCATGGGCGGCAAGATTCGCGAAGCGACCATGCAAAAAATCCCCTGGATGTTAATCGCGGGCGACCGTGATGTCGAAGCCGGGGCGGTCAGCGTCCGGCTGCGCAGCGGCGAAGACCTGGGCGCGATGCCGGTGGCGAATTTTATCGACTATGCGCGCCAGATCGTAGACTCCAAATCGCTCGAACTGCAATAGGCTAAAACGGGGCGGCGTATATGCTCGCCCCTGCCTCACAACCCGATACACACATAACATTTAGAACAGCTAACGCATTGTCTATATATCCAATACAGTGCGTTGGCTGTTGTGTTATGGTTGTGCCCTTGCGCAGATCATGACCTGGCAAAGGAAAAACAAGCTTGTTCGCTTACATTGGTGAACTGGCCGGGCTGGCCACCTCAGTATGCTGGAGTTTTGGATCGGTCTTTTTTACCCTGTCGGGCCGCCAGGTCGGCTCGCCGGTTGTGAACCGTACCCGCCTGCTGATCGCGCTGGTGCTGGTCAGCCTGACGCACTGGGCCACCGAAGGGCAGCTTTGGCCCCTTGGTGCAGCGCCGTCTCGCTGGGGCTGGATGGCTTTATCGGGCATTATCGGCTTTGTGATCGGTGATGCGTTGTTGTTACAGGCGTTTGTGATGATCGGCCCCCGGCTGTCAATGCTGCTGATGGCGCTTGCGCCGGTGATGAGCGTGATCATGGCCTGGGTGCTGCTGGGCGAGACGTTGAATGGCCTGCAACTGCTTGCTATTGGGCTGGCGGTCAGCGGGGTGGCGTGGGTGGTCACGGACCGGCGCAATGGGGCCAACGGCCAGCCGGATCACATCACGCCGCGCGATTACCTGATCGGTCTGCTGTTAGCGCTGGGCGGCGCGTTTGGGCAGGCCGCAGGTTTGATTGCGTCCCGTAAAGGGCTGGAAGGTGACTTCTCGGCACTGTCCGGTAACCTGATGCGCCTGATCGCGGCGAGCCTGGTGATCTGGCTGCTGACGGTGATGAATGGGCAGGCACGTGCCAACTTCCGGGCGCTGTATGAAAAACCGCGCGCGATGCGGTTGATCCTGGGCGGGTCCATTGCCGGGCCGTTTATCGGCGTGTGGCTGTCGTTGATCGCGGTCCAAAAAGCGCCGGTTGGGATTGCTTCAACGCTCATGAGCTTTGCGCCGATTATTTTATTGCCGGTGGGGCGTGTCCTGTTCCACGAACGGATCACCTGGCGGGCTGTTGTGGGAACGATCCTGGCCATGATCGGCACCGCGATCCTGTTTCTGCAAGCGTGATCGTAGATTGTTATTCGCCCCCACGCGCCCGGCGCGGTAGACTTAGTGTGCTGGCCTGCCGGTGTGCTGGCTGGCATAGCGACTCTGTATAATTCGTGGTGATTGATCACATTCGTATGGAAATCATTTCTGCTGCTCATAACCTCACAATTCAACTCAGTCCGACGACCTGGCGCCTGTTAAACGGCTCGCAAGACCTGGACGAGCTTGACATACTGCCCCCGTTGATGGAAGCACAGCAAACCGGGATCGCCTGCTCCCCGGCATTCACGCGGGCGCGCCAGCTTCCCGGCAACGGGCAGTTGGTCCCGGCGGATGTGGCGCGCGTGGTGGTTGGCTGGGCGCCGGAAAGCCAGAACTGGCATTTGGGCCTGCTGCTGTCTGCGACGCCTGAAACCGGCTATAAGATGCGCTGGTGTGGGCTGGCGAGCTGGCCCAGCAGCCACGCGGGCGAACACCTGACATCGGCCAAGCTGGCCGGGCAGTCATTGGCCCGTATTATCGACCGCCCGTTTCACCTGATCCCTGCTGAACGCGAGCCAGTTAACAACCTGTCGGCAACCCAGCCGCTCCAGGTAACTACTCGCATGTCTGCATTGGGACTCAGCGCGCAGACCGCCCCGCCGGTCATGCCGCAGGCCCCGGATATCGCACTGCAAACACCCCCCTTCGAATTCGAAGACTGGTGCATGGTCGAGGTGCCCAGGGGCTTTGTCTGGCAGCGGCAGAGCCAGTGGTTGATCGGCGGCCTGGTGCGGGCGCTGATCTTTGGCGTGCTGGCGGTGTTGTTCCTGGTATTGGGCATCGGCGTGCAGACAAGCAGGCTGGCGACCGTCACGCCGGAATGGCTGCCGTGGGTAGGCATTGTCGTGTCCATTCTGCTGATCATCACGACGGTGCACACGTTTTTTATGCTGGCCAGGGTGGGAGATGTGATTATCGACGTTACCCTGCGCGAAGTGCGCCGCCAGAACCGGTTTTCGCCTAAGGTGCAGTGGCGGCTGCCGTTTGATTCGATTGCGTACCTGGTGATCTCGCAAACGCCCGCCCGTGCGCAGGGGCGTCCAAAGCGGAACCAACCCATGCGTACCGCCCAGGATGTCTGGCTGCACATGTATGATGGCCAGCGCTTCTGGCAGATTGCAGCGTTGGGGCGTGTTGAGGGACAGTGCCATGTCTGGAGCGCGGTGCGCATGGCGCAGAAGCAGCGGGGCCGCCGTCCCCTGGAACTGGCTCACTATGATACACCGGCGCACCATGCCGCCCAGGTGACCGCGCATGCGATTGGTACCGGCCTCTGGCTGGACATACGCTAACGACTTTGACAGCCCTTAGCGGGCGTGCTACTATTCGGCCTGGGCGCTACGGATCGGCAAGGGGCGGCAAAAGGCATGCAAGAACTAACCGACAGGCAACGTACCACGCGCTTGGTGCTGCTGGGAATTATTGTATTGACGATCCCGTGCTACTGCCTGGGTGCGATTCTGCTGGCCTATGCCCCGGAGAACCAGAGGTCAACAGCAACCCGCACCCTTGCTACCCTGGGCGGAGTGACGGCTGAAGTATCGCCAACGTATACGTTGTATCACACGCTAACGTTTACTCCGCTGGGCGGTGGGCTGTCGCCGACTCCCCTGCAAATCTACCTGGCGACCACGGCTGCGCCGGTGATTCCCACGGCGACAATGACGCTTACACCGACCAATACATCTGCACCACTGCCGACAGTCGCGCCATCGCTGACAGTTGCGCCGTCACTGACACTGCCACCATCGCTCACGCCGACGGATACGCTCACGTTCACACCACCGCCTACCGACACGCCGCCCGCAACGGACACGCCGCTTCCAACCGAGACGCCAACGACCAAGCCCACCGAGGAGCCGACTCCTACTGACACCCCGTCTCCAACGGAGACGACAGCGCCCAGTGATACGCCGCAGCCAACGGAAACCGAGGCGCTGGAACCAACGCCGACGCAAGAAGTGTTGGGAGAATAGCCGGTTCAGGATGAGGGGACTGGTGGCTGGTGTGCCGGAAGGGTTATCTCAAATTTAGCCTGATGCAACCAGCAGCGAAACAGCAGGCTGGCGCGACACCCTGGCCGCGCGCGATCTGCTGTTGGCGGTCCTGGCCAACCGGTCACACTGATGGTATGCCCGGCGGTCAGCCGCAGCGTGCAGCCCACGGAAACGTGCTTACTCGACCCAGATTTCGACGTGCTCGTGGCTCTCGACGTCTTCGACATCTACGATCTTGCCGCCAACCCCATTACGGATCGCCTGCATGATCTCATCATAGTCGATCTCGGTGCTGGTTGGCGCAAACCGCGCGCCCAGCTTGACGCCCACGTTCACCAGGCTGATCGGTACGTTGACATTCACCATTGTTTTGCCCGACTCCAGGTTGGTGATACGGACGCGCAGCAGGCGCGGATCGCGCGTTGGCGTCGGGGGCTTCATTTTGGCCCCGCTGCTGAGCGCCTGGAGCAGGCCGGCGCCTTCCTCGGCGCTGATCTTGCCTTCCTGGATCATCTGCAAAATGCGTAGGCGTTCTTCTGTGGTCGTCATGGATCGTGTTCTTCTCCGTTTCTCAAGGGCACAGCCCTTGCCGGTGATGCCGTCTTGCGCGGCGGCGCCCAGAGCATATGCGTCAGCGTGCGTTCCGGTCTGAAATCGTACTGGCGGAAAACATCTACCGCCACCGGATCGTCTGCCGGGTGTTCGATCACCAGCGGGCGATTGCGTGCGCTCAGGTACCGGGTTGCGCTGTTGATCAGCAGCGCTTCAAGCTCGCCCTGGCGCTCTGGCCGCACCAGCACATCAACCAGCGCCGTCAGGCAGTCCGCGCGTGTTTCAATGATCAGGGCGCCGTCAAGCTCGCTCGCCAATCCGGGTATGCCCCAATAATCTATACGACTCCCGGTTAACGCCCGTTTCAGCGTGCCTGCCCACGAGGGATGCAGGGCGCCGGGTGTTGTTGGGCGTAACCAACCCAGCCCGCCGCGCTCGTTGGGGCGGGTGCTCTGGGCCAGCGCATAGAGTCGGTCGTATTCGTGCCGCGCCACCCGCCGCATGGGCGGTCCTGGCAGCGGAGGCGGCAGGCGGTGGTACAGCCCGCGCCGCCAGCGGGTAAAAGTGCGCAGTTCGCGGAATCCCAGGCTTTTGTACAGGCGGCAGGCCGGGGCATTGTCAGCCTCGACTTGCAGGATGGCGAACGCGCCGTTTTCCGCGATCAGGTCGAGCGCGGCCTGCATCAACTGGCGCGCGATGCCGCGCCGCCGGAAGTCCGGTTCAACGGCTACGTTGGCGATGATCCACCCGTTCTCGTATCCCGCCGGAGATACCGACACGTTGCCCACTAACCGGCCCTGCTCGATCCAGACAAATCCCTTGGTCAGGCCCGGTACTACGCTGCTCAACCGGCCCAGTACCCACACCAGCAGGCCGGTCCGACTGAGAACGCGCATTTCCCGGATCGCCAACCGCCCGCTGGCGTCCAACGTTGGGGCAAAGCAGCGTTCGATCAGGTCGGCAATGTCGGCCAGGTCGCGCCGTAGCTGGACAGAGCGCAGGCCGCTGCACGTGTCGGATCGCGAAACCAACCCGGTGGCTGCCATGTTGTTGATCTTATCCTTCCAGCGCTGCCAGCAAGCGCTCTGCCTCCTCAATGGTGATCTTATTATCCTTCACCATCTGTAGAATCATCAACCGCTCTTCTTCAGATACCGGATCGACCGGCGGCTGGGGTGGTTTGCCAAACCGGATGGCAGCGCGCGGCGTTTTGGGGGGGCGCGTGCGCTTGGGTTTGGCCGCGCGCGCCATGTTGCGGCGAAGCTGCTCGGCAGCCTTTAGCGCCTGGTGCTGTGCCTGTTCGGCGATGTGTTCGGCGCGGCTGGCCCAGTGCTCGGTTTGCGCCTGGATGCGTTCGTCCAGCCCTTCTAGCTGCTCGTTGAGTTTTTCTTCCAGCGACGACAGCCGGTCGACAAGTTCTTCCTCGATTTGAATGCCCAGGTCGAGCACGTATTCTTCTTCCTCACCGATCAGCCGAAGTTCCTCGCCGCCGGTGATGTTGATAAGGGCACCGCCGTCGCCCAATGTGATCACCTGCTGGCCGGTTTCTTCCAGTTCAGTAACTTCAGCTTCAACATCCAACTGCACGCTCATGCTGGCCGGGATGATAAAGCGCGCGCTGGTGTCCGGCTGGACCCGGCACAGGATGTCTCCGCCGACCTTAAAATGGTATTCGTGAGCGGGGGCAAAGTCCATATTCAGCACCAGGTCGGACCCGGCTTGATGGACAACGCAGTCGCCTTGAACATCGCGCAGGTACCCATCGGCGCCGATGGTGTCAATCCGCACGCTACCGCTTACCTGGCGGATGGTTGCATCTGAGCCAACCGCACCGGTTTTGATGTCGCCCTCGGCAAACTTGATCCGCAGGTCGCCGCCGATGGTTTTGATCTGTACGCTGGCAACATCGCGTAGAGTCAGGTCACCGCCAACGGTGCCGATCTCGATTTTGCCGCCGAGGTCGGTCAGCTTGGCGTCGCCGCCGACGTGCTGAAGGCTGACGTCAACGTTCTGGGGGACTGTTAGGCGGCAGTCACCGGCGCAGTTGATCACGCATGGGTGCCCCTCACCGACCTGATCGACCTGTACATTGTCACCGTCTGCGATCAACCGGTTGCCGTTGCGCCCTCGCAGGCGCAGGTCGCCGCCTACAGACTGGACAACCACCGGAACCGTGACATTTTCTTTTTCAATACGTGCCATAGTCAAACTCTCCTTTTTGCCATCCCGCAGCCGTACGCAGGCGCGTATTCATGGCGGATGAATCAATCTACGTAGATGTGCACCCGCTCGTTGTCTTCCATGTCTTCTACTTCGACCAGGGTGCCCACGACGTCTTCATCGTTGAGCGCTGCCATCACGTCTTGAATCATGTCGGAATCCATCTCGTCGGTAAACCGCGCGCCAACCTTTAGCCCAAAGTTCACCAGCTTGAGCGGCACATTGACCCGCACGCGGCTTTCACCGGATTCCAGATCGCAAACATGAATGTGCAGCCAGCGCCGTTTGTGGCTGTCCGGCGGGGCGGGGACGGCAGGTGGTTTGGAAGCAGCCGGGACAGCAGGTTCTTCAGGCGCTGCCGGGGTGGGGGGCACAGCGGCAGCTTCAGATGCGCTTTGGACTTCATTCAGCATCTCCGTTGCCCGTGTGACGTCAATCTGGCCGGATGACAGCATCTCCAGAATCTCTTTTCTCGTAGGCATTGATTTCCTCCTGGTTCACATGGCAGGTGTGCGGTGTCAGGACAAATCACCGCGCAGCAGTTCAACCGCTTCTTCAGAGTTGATTTTGCCCGCCGCCAGGTCATCCAGCACCTTGCGCCGGGTTTCCGGTGATAGATCGTCAGGCTCTTCTTCGTCGCCGGGAACTTCGTAGCCCATCGACCGGATGATCTCGTTCAGCCGGCTGCGTACCGTCGGGTATGACATACTCAGCTCTTTTTCAACCCGCGTGATCTTGCCCTCGCAGCGTAGAAATACCTCGACAAATTCCAGTTGTTCGGGGGACAGCAGCGCCAGCCGCCCGATAGAAAATCGTCCCTCGATTGTCACGTCGCAGTTAGGGCAGTACAGCCGGGTGATCATCATGCTGTCGCCGCAAATCGGGCAGTGGCCGGGGATCGGGTATACAGGATACATCATTTATCCCTCAAAAAAACGCAGGCATGTGTCCAACAATTTTGATCAGTTTTTTAGATTTTAACAAGTAATATCGAGAAGGTCAATATAGATGATTAGAAAAATTGAGGTAGTGGTTGATATTTCTGATAAAGTATCAGAACTTCATAGAAAGGAACAGGCTCAAGGCCACGCCCCGGTACCGTTTGCCCGCCGCTTGTCCAACGGGTTCTTTGATTTAATCGCTCAAGGCTTGTACAATGTTAATATCAACCTGTTATGCGCGATCCGTAGGCAGTGGGATAGTAGGGGCAGTCCTGTCGTATCGGTTTGTGAAGGCTTGCTGAAGGAGCAGCACTGTTGTTATCGGTAACTTGTAAGAAAGGAGGGCCTCATGGCACTGTGGCAAAGGCTGTTATGCCTGCCATATGCACATAGGTGGAAACGGGGGCAAGGATTAGTCGAGTACGCGTTGATCTTGGTCTTCGTAGCAGTGGTAGTCATTGTGATTTTGGTCGCCCTCGGCCCCAGTATTCAGGATGTCTACCAGAATATCATCGACAATCTCTAGCCCGCTATCAGTTGGTCAGCATCTTCATTCATCCGCTTTCATCTCTTCTTATTTGCAGACCTCGCCTCGGCGGGGTCTTCTTTTTGGGGACAGGCAGCCGCGCTATTCCGGCAAATGATCCGGCTGGGGTGGGAGTTCCTGGTCATCGGCGGGCGAAGGCGGGCGTTGGCTGCGTTCACGGTCACGTTCCAGGAGTGTCGTCTTGCCGATGCCGGGCTGCCATTCATCCGACAGCGCCCCGACAGCTCGCGTCAGTTCCAGCCCGCCCAGGTTGCGCGCGATCACCTCGACCATGTGCGGCTGTGTCCAGGCCAATGTATCGATCTGCACCGCAACTGCGCCCGCTTCGAGGAAGTCCCGCGCATCGTCTGGCGAATGAATCCCGCCGCTCCCGATAACCGGCACGCGTGCTACCTGCGCCACCTGCCCGACGGCGCGCAGCGTTTGCGCCATCAGCCAGGGGCCGTATAACCGCCCGCCGACCAGTTGCCCGCTGTCGGGATCGCGTGTCGTGCCGCGTGGCGGCGCTGCCACCACCAACGCGCCCGCCCCGGCATCCTGTGCAGCTTCGGCCAGGAAAACGGCGTTAAACAGCGGCAGTCGGACCAGCAGCGGAAGCTGGGTATTGTCTGCGGCGGCTTGCAGGATCAGTTGTATATCGCGATGGCTGGCCTGGTCGTGCAGTCCAAGCTCAATCCCCGCCACGCTCTCGCAGCGGTCCAATACGTCGGCACAGCGAGCGACATCATCCGGCGTGGTAGCAGCTACGTGCACGATCACCGGGACCGGGCAGCGCGCCCAGCATTTGGCGTATGTTTTGACGACGCGCCGCAGGCCGGGATTGGGCAGCCCGGTGTGGACCAGCACGCCGGATGGCAGCGGCACCACACGCGGCCCGCGTGCGACATGGCGCGGCTTCCACGTGACCGGGTTGGTAACAATCGCGCCCAACTTGGCCTGATCGATCAGGTCGTGGTAGGCCGAGCCATCATAGCCAAAGATGCCCGCAGCGGGCATGACCGGGTTTTCGATGACGAGCGGGTTTTTGCCGGTATGGGTAAGTTCGATCATGCTGCCGGTCCCGGTTTACGCGCTGTCCGCCAGCCACCGGCGGACGTCTGCCAGGTGTTCCGCGTAGTGATCGGTGGTGTTGTACTGGATTATCAGCCAGGGCAGCTCACGATCCGGCCACAGCGTCCACCAGGGATCGTCCGGGTCTTCCGGGATGACGGCGATTTCGGCTAACAGCCCTGCGTGCGCGCGGCGGAAATCGTCCTGCACCGCGACCAGGAACTGCTGCCGTCCTGCATCCAGCGCACCCTGGTTGATGCGGTCAACGTCGGCCTGGGTGATGTCCCCGAGTAACTGCGGCGCCTGGCCCTGGGATGCTTCGTGCAGCCGGTCCCGCGCGTAGCCTTCCCAAAACGCGATGTGCGCCATCACGTCCTTGACGCTCCACCCGTCGGGCGGGAACGGATCGGCCAGCCGTGCATCGTCAAACCGGGCAAGCGCCGCTTCCAGTTCGGCACGGCCTGCGCGGATGCGTACTAACCAGTCCTGTTTTTGGGATTGAATGGTCATAGCCGGTTTACTCCCCTTCCATCTCGTCCAGTCTATCCTTTGCATACGGGTGTTCAAGCACGAGCGCCTGCTGCATGTCGCGCCGGGCGTCGGTGTAATTGCTCATGGCGGCATAGGTTTGCCCGCGCATATAGTACGCCTCGGCGCTGTCGGGGTCCAGTTCAATCGCGCGCGAATAGTCAGCGATGGCAGCCTCGTATTGTAACGTGTTGGTATAACTCCTGCCGCGCTCCACGTAAGTATCGGCCTCATCCGGTTCAAGATCAAGCGCGCGTGTGAAGTCGGCCAGCGCCACCTCGTACTGCTGCAAATAGGCATACGCCAGCCCGCGCCAGTGATAATAGTCGGCGTTGTCGGGATTCAGTTCAATCGCGCGGTTGTAGTCGTTGATAGCAGGCTGCTGATCTTGCAGCCAGGCGTAGCAGGTTCCGCGCCAGAAGTAAAAGTCCGGATTATCAGGATCGAGGTCAATCGCGCGGCGAAATGAACCCAGCGCCTGTTCATGCTCGCCAGTCCACTCGTAGGTCATACCCTGCCACAAGTAGCACTTTGCCGTATCGGGGTCCACTTCCAGCCCGCGCGCGTAGTCACTCAGTGCTGCATCGTAGTCACCTTGATTGTGATGCGCCAGCCCGCGCGCGCAGAGAAGCCAGCCGTTAGCAGGATCGATCTCGCTCGCCCGCGTATAGGCTTCGATAGCCTTGTCCTGCTGACCCAACCAGGAATACGTAGTTGCCAGCGAACCGTGATAGTCCGCCTCGTTGGGCTGGAAGTCTATCGCGCGCTTGTAATCCTCAACAGCCTGTTCATATTCGCCCTTGTCGGAGTGCTGTTTGGCCTGCTGGTAGTAATAACTGCCCGCGAGATCCCGGCCCAGCGTGTACAAGCCCGCGATCACAGCGATCAGCACGAATGATCCAATCAGCCGCCACCGCAGACCCCAACCTAGCGCGGCAAGATCAGCGGGTAGTTTGTGTTTGAGCTTTGGCTTCCGTTTTGGTTTTTCGGGGTACGAGATGCTCATTGTCACACTCACCACTTTTTACCCCATGATGCCTTGCCGGAACAAACAAGTCTAGCCCAATGGTTAGGGGGCAGGCCGGTGATCGGGCCGCCACGCGCCGAGCGCCAGCAGCAGTTGCGCGAACGCGTCCTCCGGCGGGCGGTCAGCGGACAGCGCGGGCCACTGGCAGCGCACAGACTCGACCGTGCGGATCGCTTCGCGGACAGTTGCCAGCTTGCGCCGCCGCTTGAACAGGACGTGCTGCGTCCGGTGGCACAGCATGGCCGCGTGCTTGGCTTCGATCCAGGGCGTGATGTCCAGCGCCAGGTGGGCGGGATCGCCCGCGTTCCAGATGCGGTCTTCGATGCCGGGCACGGCTGCCGCCACGCTGTAGAACAGCACATCCGGCGTATGCTCGCAGACGGCGCGAAACGTGGCGTGGTGCATCTGTTTATGCGCCGGGTGCCCGTATTCGCCGTCGCTGCCGTGACTGAGCACCACGTCAGGCTGTGTTTTGCAGATCAGCGCCGCGATCTGCCGGACAAGCGCGTCCTCGTCCGCCGCAAAGCCGAATAACTCGTTTTCAGGCCCCATCAGCGGGTCTTCATAGCCGAGTTGCGCCACGCTGTCTGCGCCGATGGCATCCGCTGCGCAGCGTAACTCTTGCTGCCGGACGTGTGCCAGGGCGCCGGGCGTGCTGGCGTTGGGCACGTCCCCGGCTTCACCGCCGCGCCCATCTGTCGCGCAGGCGATATGCACCGGGATTCCGCGCTGGTGCAGCGCTGCCAGCGTGCCGCCGATCATGATCGTTTCGTCGTCGGGATGCGCGCCCAGGAACAGGACGCCGTGCAGGGTACCACTCATCGGAACACAATATCCTTCAGGTCAAACGCGGGACCGTCCACACAGGCCAGCCGGTTGTTGCCATGACAGGCTACCTGGCACGCCTGGCACGCGCCCGTACCGCACGCCAGGCGCTGAGTGTACAGCCCGTAGATAGAACCGTCGGCCACGCTCTGCTGGCGAATCTGGCTGATGGTGTGATACAGGTCCCTGTACGTATCCTGTTGGGTATAGGGTGGGGCGAGCGCGATCACCTGGTCTGCCCAGTTGATCGTTTCCACGCGGTCGGGCCAATCCCACGTATCGCCGTGCAGGATTTCGACTTCGGGCGGCAGCAGTTCGCGCGGATAATCGGTTGCACGCCCGCTGAGCACCAGCGTCACTGCCGCGCCCGCCGCGATCAAGCGCTGCGCCAGCAGGATAAACGGCGTCGGCGCGGTGTCGTTCGCGATTAGCAGCAGCGTCCCCAGGCCGGGACGGACCGGGATCGGGCGTCCGACCGGGGTTAGCAGGCTGGCAACCCGTCCCGGTGCATAGTTGCGCCCTGCCGGAAGCTCGACGGTGATGTGTACCTTGTTGATGGCAACCGGCACCCACAGTTCGCGCAGGTAGGCGTGCTGGCTGTCGTCTTCGAGCAGGCGGGCAAACAGCGACTGTCCCGGCTCCAACTGGATCAGGGCCGGGTCAATGGACAGGTCAAGCTGCTGAAGGTGGACCGACACGCGGCGCACGCGCTCGATGATGGCTTGTGTTTCTCTCATGGTGCCAAAGCGTACAACGTCCGGTAGTGAATTGCAAGTGATTCGCCCGCCGCACGCGGGCGCGTTTCATAGTAAGATGTGAGGTATCCGCACAACCAGCCAGGGAGTAAATTCGCTATGAATAAGCGATTATGTATGCTTACAGCGCTCGCCGCTGTATTAGCGCTTTCGACCGTGACTGCACTGGCCGCGCCCGCCGGATCACCAAATCGCCAGTCGGACGGCTACCGCTTCCTGTTCGCGTGGGGCAGCGAGGGCGGCGGCGATGGGCAGTTCAACTTCCCCAGGGCCATCGCTATCGGGCCGGACGGCAATGTCTACGTGGCCGACAGCGAAAACCACCGCGTGCAGGTTTTTTCACCGGACGGCGCTTTTATCACCCGCTGGGGCAGCTATGGCAGCGGTCCCGGCCAGTTTGACATCCCACAGGGCATCGCTGTAGATGGACAGGGCAACGTCTACGTGGGCGACCGGAACAACAGCCGGATTCA
The DNA here is from genome assembly GCA_016926875.1 of Anaerolineae bacterium. GTDB lineage: Bacteria > Chloroflexota > Anaerolineae > Aggregatilineales > Aggregatilineaceae > JAFGNU01. Next base: position 54,761 of record JAFGNU010000092.1, read on the forward strand.
GCGCTTCACCGCCGATGGGACGTTTGTCACGGCGTGGGGCAGTTATGGGACCGGGAACGGCCAGTTTGTCGAACCGCGCAACGTGGCGGTGGACGGGCAGGGCAACGTCTACGTGGCCGACAGCCAGAATCACCGCATTCAGAAGTTCTCATCGGACGGCGCATTCATCACAACATGGGGATCGCAGGGCGGCGGTGACGGGCAGTTCAACTACGCGACCGGGGTTGCTGTCGATGTCGAGGGGAACGTGTACGTCAGCGACGCGGATAACCACCGGATTCAGAAGTTCACGTCCGATGGGGCGTTCATCACAACATGGGGATCGCAGGGCGGCGGCGATGGGCAGTTCGACCGGCCCTACAGCCTGAGCGTGGATGCTGCCGGGGACGTGTATGTGATCGACGAGTGGAACAACCGCGTGCAGAAGTTCACGTCCGACGGCGCATTTATCACCATGTGGGGCGGGCCGGGCAGCGACGAAGGCCAGTTCCAATACCCGCACGGCGTGGCGGTTGATGCGCGCGGGTATGCCTATGTGGTGGACGAGTGGAATCACCGCGTGCAGGTCTTTGAACCGGTCGGTGAAGCGGATCAACCGGCACCGCAGGCTGACTCGGTGGAATCTCCGACTCCGGCGCCAGCCGTTCAGCAGTCGCCCGCCGAACTAGTGACTCCGCAGGTCGTGATGACGCCGCTGTTTGATGAGCCGGTCGCTTCGTTTGACCTGCTCCTGATCGGGCAGCAGGGCGACGTGCTGTACTTTGAGGATTTTCAGGACAACATTGCAGACAAGTGGGCGCTCGAAGCAGATTGGACAATCTCGCAGGACCCAACCGGTAACTACGTGCTGTCTGGCACCGGGCCGGGCCGGGCCGACATCGACGGGACCTGGGAAGACCTGTACCTGCGCTGCCGGGTGCAGATCATCGACGGCTGGCTGATCGTGGCCTATCGCCCGGCAGAGGGTACGCTGGTGCACGCTTTCAGGCTGAGTCCGGCGGGTATCGGGCTGTATCTACGCGATTACCCGGATTCCGCCGTGCTGCAAGTGCAGAACGATACGCCGCTGCCGGTCGGGACGTGGCTCGACGTGGTGATCGCCAGCAACGGCGCGCAGATTCAGGCGTATGTGGACGATACGCTGTGGATCGACTTTGTGAGCGCCGACCTGCCGCCGCTGGGCACGGTGGGATTCCTGGGACCGGATGCGGGCGAGGTGTGGCTGGACGACGTGACGATCCGCGCGCTGAGGCCGTAAAACGAATTTGAACCGATTTGTGATGGGGGCAACTGCCAATTGCTCCCAATTTTTATTTATAGTAAATGTAGTATGCCGCCTCAAACTTTGTGCGTAGCCCAGTCTCATCAGGGTCTTTTAGACGGTTGCTATATTTTTTGAGATGGCGTCTTAACTCGCGTACAAACTCGTGAGGATCGATGATAAGTAATTCTCTTGAGGGATCGTAGGTCATAGCTTCAGACGATACTGTATGTTGAATAACAACTCTCCCTCCTTTGATACCAGCATGATACAGTCCATTGCGCAAATCTTGCCATAGAATATCTGCGATATCCGGATTGTGATTCCTAAACGCAGGAAAAACATCAAGCACACCGCGTTTGAAGCGAACGCCAGAATCTTTATTTTTCACAAAGCATTTGAATAAACCAATGATTTCAAAGTAGTTGAGCACGATTTGCAGTACAGCCCATCCTGAGTCGGGAATATTATGGGCTGTTCCGCCTGTTTTCGGATGCGGCCCGTTTATGCATTCGGTGCCATCCACTTGCCAGCCATTTATGCATCTATCGGCTATTTCAAGATGCCAACCATCAACGCGAGCAAGAAACAGATCGATTTTGAAGTCTAGATCATCAGGAATAGGTCCAGTAGCATAGTGTATTGGAGAAATCCAAGTCATCTTTACCCCCTAATATATACCCCGACGATATGCTCGGCCATGCAGCGCGGCAGCCGCTGGGCTAAGGCGGCATTCAGCCGGAACAGCAGCGGGTGAAAAGCAAAGTAGGTTGGGTCTTCGATGAAGCGGAAGGTGTGCGGCGTCAGCCCGGCATCACGCGCCAGCGCGTCGAGTCGGCGGTGGGTGTTGGCGCGGTAGACGACCGGGAAGGCGTCGCTTTCTTCGCGCCCGTACAACAGCGGCACCAGCCAGCGCTGCAAGGGACCCAATAGGCGGTTGAGCAGGGCAGCAGGACTGGTCGCGCCGGGTGTGATGAAGATAAACGCGCCGCCGGGCCGCAGCACGCGCGCGATCTCGCGGAAAGATCGCGCCGGATCGGGCAGGTGCTCCAAGACCCAGCTTGACAGCACCAGGTCCACGCTGGCAGCGGGCAGGGGGATCGCGTCCGAGGTGGCGACGGCGCGCGGCAGGTCCGGCAGGCGGTGCTCGACCAGCGAGCAGTGATCCGGGTCCAGGCCGACCGGGTGCGCGATGGCCGGGCCGATCTGCTCCAGGACGCCGCCGCGCCCACAGCCCACGTCCAGGGCGCGCATATCCTGCCGGACCAGGTCGCGGATCAAGGCGGCGTATTGGTCGGTGGCGGGCCGCCAGCCGGGATGCATGGCCGCATAGCGCACGCGGTAGGCGTTTTGCTTGTCCAGCGAAAGAGGCATAGGGCGATGCTCCGGCTAGCGCATGGTGACGCGGCTGCCGTCGGGCGTTTTTTCGACGGTAAGCTGGACGGGGAAGGCATCGCGCAATTCTTCGACGTGGGTGATAACCAGCACCAGGTCAAAGTGATCCTGCACGGCGTTGATGGCTTCCACCAATCGCTGGCGGCCCTGTTCATCCTGCGTGCCGAAGCCCTCGTCAATAAACAGCGTGCGCAGTTGGGCGCCCGCCCGCCGGGCAAGCACCTGGCTTAGCGCCACGCGGATCGCAAAATTGACGCGGAACGCTTCGCCGCCAGAGTAGGATTCGTAGGCGCGCGTGCCGAGTTCATCGGCGATCAGGATGTCGAGCGTTTCGGCCACGCCGCCGGTGCGTTTTTCGCGCTGCGTATCCAGCCGGACGTGCATCCGCCCATCGCTCATGCGGGACAACAGGCGGTTGGCGGTTTCTTCCAGTTCGGGGATGGCAGCTTCGATGATCATGGCCGGGATACCGTTTTTCCCAAAGGCGGCGCGCAGGTCTTCATAAATGCCTTTCTGTTCGGACAGCCCGGTCCGGCGGTCTTCGAGTTCGGCTTTGCGTTTACGGGCGTTTTCCAGCGCGTTAAGCGCCTGTTCGGCACGGATCACGGCTTCCTGGGCGTGCTGTTCGTCGGTGCGGCGGCGGCGGACCTCGTCTTCCCGGCGGCGCGCTTCTTCGACCTGTTCGCGCAGCCCGTCGATGGCGAGGCGGGCAGCTTCGGCTTCCTGTTCTTCGTCGGCCAGCACCTTCAGCCAGCGGACGCGGCGCGCCTGGGCCTTCTCGATGGCTTCTTCGATGTCGGGCAGTTGGGTCAGGGCGGTTTCCAGGTCGCGGTGGCGGCGCTCGTAATCCTCGTAGACCGAGAGCGTTTCGCGGGCGGCGGTGTGTGCCTCGGAGTCGTAGCCCAGCGCGTCGATCTCAGCCTGGATCGCGCCGCGCTGCGCCTGGAGTTCGTGGGCGTATTCGCCCGATTCGAGCATGGTTTCGATCACGTCTAGTTCGGCCTGCTCGCCCCGGATGGTGTCGGCGGCAGCCTGCGCTGCCTCGACGTTGACGGCCAGTGCGGCGGCCCGGTCGCGCAGGGCTTGCAGCTTGCGGAGTTCGAGTTCAATCGCCTCGATCTCGGCGGTGTGGTCGCTGATCGTCTCTTTGATCTCATCCAGGCGATACTGGTTGGCGCGGTAGGTGTCGCCGCGCCCGGTGCCGTCGGCCTGCAATTCGTCCAGCAGGGCGGCTTTGAGATCGTCATCGAGCGGCTGGCCGCACAGGGGACAGACCGCTTCGGCGGCCTGGACGTCGTCAATGCGCGCTTTGATGGCCTGCATCTCGTCGTACAGCGAACGGTTGACGGTGCGCCGCTCGGCGCTTTCTTCGTTTAGCGCGTGGATGGCCTCGCGCAGGCCGTCCCGGCGTTCTTCCTCGGCTTCCAGCCGTCGAACCTCGGCCTGCACGTCGGCCAGGTCGGACTGGAGCGTTTCCAACTCGGCGGCGCTGCGCCGGGCGGTAGTGATCCGGTCGCGGTGCAAGGCGGCCTGGGCTTCCAACTCGGCCCGCTCGGCCTGGATGCGCCCGTCGATCTCGGCCAGTCGATCCTTGATGGCGCTGGTTGCTTGCAGCTTTTCGCCAAGCTGCTGATCGGCTTCGCGCGCGGCCTGAAGCTGTTCGTAGCCGGTTTCGATGCTGTCCCGATCCTCGACCACACCGCGCAGCCGGTCGATCTGAGCCTGGTAGCGGGCCAGTTCGGCCTCGATCTCGTCCAGGTCGCCCTGGCGCTGGCGGATGCGGTGTTCGGCCTGAGCGAGTTTACTTTGGGCGCCTTCCATCTGCTTTTGCGCCCCGGCGACCTCGTTGTAAAACGCTTCGGCTTCCTGGCGAAGCTGGACGGCTTCTTCATGCGCAGCCTGGGCGGCAGCCAGATCGCGGCGCAGGGCGGGTTCTTCGGCTTCCTGCTTCTCGATCTCGTCCAGCCGGTACGCGATCACGCCCAACTCGTGATCGATGTCGCGCAGGACGGTTTTGGCGCGATCCTCGTACTGCTTCCACTGCGCCAGCCCCAGGATTTCACCCAGGATATCTTTGCGCTGGCCGGGCGTTTTAAGCGTGAAGGCATCGGCGCGGCCCTGCTGCAAAAACGCCGAGTGGACAAACGTGTCATAGTCCAGACGGAGCAGGTCGCTGATCTTGTGCTGTGTCTCGCGGATCGATGGGGCGGTGATCGGTTGGTACTGCTCTCTCTCGTCGTCCCAGATGAACAGGTCAAGCGCGCTGCGCCCGCTGCGAATAGTTTTGCCCCGCTGCCGCTTGCGCACCACGCGGTAATGGCTGTGACCCTGGGCAAAATCAAGCTGCACGAGCATATCCGTCTGTCCCTGGTAGATCAGGTCGTCATCGCTTCGCACGCGGGCCTTACCCCACAGCGCCCACGTGATCGCGTCCAGCAGGGACGACTTGCCCGCGCCGTTTGGCCCGGTCAGGCAGGCGAGATGAATCCCGTCAAAGATGATGGGATCGGTTTGTTGGTAGGCGAGAAAGTTTCGTAGTTCGAGTCGAGTCGGTAACATGGGCCGCAGTCCCTACACAGGCAGCAGTTGAATCTGCTCCCCCTGAAGCGAAAGAATCAAACCCCAGCCGAAGGATTCCGTAACTTTCAAGCAGGCAGCCAGGGTATGAACGCCCGGCACGAGTATTTGCCGGACGCAGTGCTGGTTAGCATCAACGTATCCCCGCGCGGCATACTCTGGCAGGTTGGCGAATGTCTGCTGACCTTCAAAGATAACCTGTTCGTCCAATTGCAGGGTCAGTTCGTCACTGAAGCCGAGCGCGATCTCTACCGGTCCCCCAGATGGGAGTTCAAACTGCCGTGCCAGATGGACTTCGCCGAGGGCGACTGGCAGATGCCGGTTCAGGTTTAATATGCCGTTCGGTTCGCATGTGATCACGCCGAAACCTTCGACCAGCCATTCGGTCACGGTGCCATCCGGTATCACCGGGTCATCACCTATGTTATCGGGCAGTGATGGGGATGCGGAGACAAGCAGATCGGCGAACATGGCAGGCAGATAGGTCCAGATGCCGAGGCTGCCGGTTTTTGGGCCGTGCGCCAGGTGATTCACGATGAGCGGCGGTTGATCATCGACCGTAAATGCAGCGCGCTCCCCCTGGATGTCTGCGCGCAGGTGGAACCACTCGCTGGTTGGCACGGTCACTGCTTTCTGGTAAGGCGAGCCATGATATATCTGCCAGGTATTGGATTGGTGGAATACCGGATCATACTGGAGTGCGTCCCACAGCCCGCTGGTGTGAGGTTGGGCATAACCCAGTTCGTAATTCATGCGATCGGTGATACGGAAAGCGATGCCCGGATAGGCACTCCCCGGTGCGTTGATGTCAACCTCAATACGCACATCAGACAGGATCAGACCGGGGATCACAGCTAATCCGTTTACTAGTCGCAGCGCCCGGCGTCCCTGCCAGGTGACGCTATTGGCTTCTGCGGCATAGATGTTGAATGAGTCTAAGCTGGCGAGATCATACACTTTTTCTGCCATACTTGAATCTACTCCTTCAGGCCGCGCGCTGCCGCGTGCAGCATAGCGTCGATCACGTCCGGCGGTGCCAACCCGCCGGGATGGTGAAAAATTTGCGTACCCGCGACCAGGAACTCGGCCCCCAGTCCGACTGCTGCGCAAATGGTGGCCGTCGTGATGCCGCCCTGTAGCTGGATCGTGCCTTCAAAGCCCGGTTTCAGCGCCGCAATATACGCTGCGACCTGGTCCCGCGCAAATGCCCCGGCGGGCAGGTTGGAGCGTGCCGCTGTACCCGCTGCCTGGAACGTGAGCATACCAATCGACGGCAGGACGGGATCGAGCAGCGCGCGCACGTCGGCGGGCGGGACAGGGACCAGGCGTCCGGTGCCGGTGGTTTCGATCACAGGGCTGGCGCACGCGCCCATAGCGCGAATCTGTTCCACGAGATCGGCCAGCCGCCCGCCATCTGGGACCGCGTCCAACTGGAAGCAGACCGCGCCTAACGGGATGTGTTCAAAGGCGCGCAGATGATACGCCGGATCGTCCGTCAGCAGGTGGAGCGTCAGGAAGCCGCCGCGCTGGCGCGTCAGGGTGTTCAAGTCGGCCACATAGTCCGGCGTGAAGATAGCCGCATTGCGATCCGGCGGCTGGCTGCCAAACCCGCCGTAATCATCAAAGTTGATGTCCACATGGAACGAGCGCACACTGTGATCCAGCAGCGCCCGCACCTGGCCGGTCACATCGTCGCGCAGTACGTCCGGCGGCACGGACCCGATCCGCCCATCGGTGATGGTGATCAGCGCCGGGCTGAGCCGGATCACATGCCCGTCCAGTACGTCCGCACGTGTGAACGGGGCGGTTAGTGTTGAGGTGCCGTAAAACTGCTGCCCCGCTGTGGTCATGATTCCATGTCAAAAATCTGCCGGGCATGGTCGAGCAGCAGCGCGATCCGGGCCGGGGACACATCTTTTGTTTTCAGGTAGTTTTCGAGCAGTTGATCCGGCATCAGCCCTTCCGGCGACGTGCCAAGCCGCAGCCGGGCCGGACGCTCTACATCGCGCTGGATGGCGGCGACATGGTTTGCCCCCTCGTCTTTCAGCGCGTAGAAAATAGCGCGCTCGTTCAGCAGCAGGTCGGCTTCGGGATCGGCGGTGATGATCACGCGCACAATTGCATCGCGCAGATCGTGCCGCCTGATCTGCTCCAACACGACCTGCGTCGGGTCGCCCGCCCGGCGCACGTCCACGCGCAGCGTCACAAACGGGCGGCAGTTCACTTCTATGAAGTCCCAGCGCGCCCTGCCGCGTTCCAGTTCTACCCACACAAAACCTTTGCGGTCGTTCTCTTCGCCAAAGTCGATCCGTTCCAGGCTGCCGCTGTAGATCACGGGTGGCACATCGGCGCGGCCCGGTGTCAGGCATTGGTGATTGTGGATGTGCCCCAGCGCGACGTAGTCCCAGGCGGGATCGGCCAGTGTGCTGAGCATAACGGTCACGTCACGGCCCAGCATCACGCTGCGCTCGCTGCCCCATACCGCGCCCGATACGCTGAAGTGCCCGGTCAGGACGCGCGGCATGTCATATTCCCCGGCTTGATCGGCCAGTTCTTGCAGCACCCGGTCGAGATGGCGTTCCAAAATGGCGTCGATCTCGGCGATGGTGCTGCGATGCGGCACGTCCACATCGCGCAGCAGGTGGTTACGTACCGGGTAGGGGGCGGTGCCAACCAGCACCGGCCCGCGCTTGGTGTCGACCACGCGGTTCTCATACTCGCGGCCCAGGATCGTGTTGGGTACGGCCAGCGTGTCGTAAATCTCGATGCTGGACGCGCGCTTTTCGATGGTGGGCAGGTCGTGGTTGCCGACCAGCAGCAGCACCGGGCACAGCGCGGCCAGGTCTTGTATGCGCCAGGCGAACTCACGCTGAAAGGTCGGGGTTGGATTGCGCGATTTAAAGGCGTCCCCGGCGAAGATCACCAGGTCCGCATCATGATCGCGGGCATACTCGACCATCTCGTCCATGCGGCGCAAAAAATCCACCACGCGCGAACTCAGGCCGGTGGCCGGGTCGGTGCGCCCGTAGTTTTCCATGCCGATGTGTACGTCGGCGAAGTGTAGTAACCGGATCGGGTCGCTCATGGTGGTATGGCTCTAACCTATATTCTAATCAACCGGCTAATCGCCTAGATGTCACTGCTGGCGACGGCGGCCAGGATCGCATCGTGCAGGTAGCCGTTGGTCACCAGCACGCCGCGATTGTTGGTCATGCGTGTGCCGGTCGTGAAGTCGAGCGGCTGCCCGTGCACGTCGGTCACGCGCCCGCCTGCCTCGGTCACAACGGCGCACCCGGCGGCGTGATCCCACATTTTTTCACGGAAGTTCGAGTCTGGCACCAGCCGCATATAGACTTCGCCCATACCGGTTGCGACCATCGCGTGTTTGTCCTGGCTGTCCAGGCGGCGGCGTGGTGCGCCCCGCTTACGGCCCAGCGCACGCTCGACCCGGTCCATAAACGTCATGTCGGTGTGCGCGGATTCAAAGCTGGTCAGCATAGTTGCGCGCAGCGGATCGTTGATAGCTGAGACACGGATCGGCACCGGCTTGCCCCCGCCGAGCGCTTCGATATATGCACCTTCGCCCCGGCTGGCAAACGTCAGCGCGCCGATGTCCTGCGGCGGGTTGTGTTCGTCGCTAAAAAAGCCGGGACTCGCCAGCGTGCCCAGCACCGGCTCACCGTCGATCAGCAGGCCGATGGCGATGCAGTAATGCCGCTGGCCCAAAAAGCCCTTGGTGCCGTCGATTGGATCGATCACCCAGGTACGCTGTTCCTGCTTCTGCTTGCCAAAATCCAGCCAGACACAGATATCATCTTCGAACACGTAGCCGCCCAGCGCATCGGTGACAAAGCGCTGCACTTGCAGCCGCTGCTCGTTGGACAGCAGCAGCATGTATTCTTCGGATCGTTCTTCGGACAGCACGGCATCGTCGGAAAAGTTGGCGGCGAGCGCATGGCCGATGATGGCCTGTGAAGCATAATCGGCAATGGTCACGGGTTCGCGCCCGGTTTTCTCAGCTTTAACGACCAGTTCTTCCTGGATATTCTGGCACACCGAAGCTGCCATGCGGGCGATGGTTTTCGCGATTTCCAGTTCTTTAGCTAAGTTCACGTACTCTGCTCCATAGGTGAGAATTTGCAGGCGCTATTGTAACGCAGCCGGGGCATCGTTAAAAGGCTCGTTTGTGGCGCTCTGGGGCAAAGCATACAGAGGGCGGGCGAACTGACCAGATCGCCCGCCGCTGTGAGGTTACTTGTTCTTGTTTTTATGCTTGTCCTTATTTTTAGCCTTGTTCTTGTCCTTGCTCTGGCCGGGCGGTTGACCGCCGGGCGGGCCGTTGTCGGGCGTATCATTGGACGGGCCGACGTTATCAGGCTGCCCTGGCTGATCCGGTCCAGTATCATCTGGTTTCCCCTTGCCAACGACGCGTTCGCTGGCGAGTTCGCTGGGTTTGATGTTGTAGTCTTTCATGATCACACCCCAGCCTTCGCCGTTCGCTTTGCGTGCCAACAGTTCCTCGGCAGTGACGCTCCCATCTTTTTCGGCAATGCTCAGCGCCAGGATGATCTCACCGAAGCCAAATCCATCACAGAACCAGTCGATAACGGTGTCGTAATCAACCGCGAACTCCACTGCGATGGACGCGGCAACGGGGTGCGGGTCAGCGCCGACACAGCTATCGTTATCATCATCCTCGTCATCGAGGTCACAGGCATCGCCGATGCCGTCTGAATCTATGTCTTCCTGGTCCGGGTTGGGGTCGTCGGGACAGTTGTCTTCGTCATTGGGAATCCCATCGTCGTCCACGTCATCGGCAGGGACGAGAGAGATCGCTTGAATCGTGCTGTCATTTAGCAGGTATCCGGTGATCACAACCTCGTTGCCCTCATTGAGCGTCGAGGGATTAAATGCGCCCGCCGGGGCGATGGTCATGCCGTTTACCACGATCGCATCATCTTCGAGTATGTCAACGGTGCCGGTGATCTCAACCACGGGCTTGAACTCATCGGTTGTGCCGTCTTCCTGGGCATATGTGGTAGGGGGCAACAGGAGGATCAATGCAGTTATCAAGATTACCGGTGTTGTTAGAAAAAGTGAGCGGCGCATAGGTTACCACCTTGAATGATTTACCTTGCTTTATATCGAACTGATTCAAACTTTTGCAGCAAAGACATGCCGCAGGTTAATCATAGCAAACGCGATATGATGAGCACCCAAAAAGTTGGCA
>JAFGNU010000093.1 GCA_016926875.1 Anaerolineae bacterium
ATCCCGCTGTGGTCGGGCGCGCTGAGCGACGAGCAGGTCGAACGAACGGTCGCGCTGCTGACCGATCCCGACCGCTACTGGCGCGCGCACGGCGTGGCAGGCTGCCCGGCGACCGATCCGGACTTCGACGCGGCACACCGCAACGGCTGCGGCGGCGCGTGGCCGTTCTGGAACACGCTGATCGCCTGGGCGCTGATGGACCTGGACCGCAGCGCCGACGCCGCCGACCTGTTCGAACGCCTGTTGAACGCCCAGTTGCGCAGCCTGCGCGAAGAGCAAACCTTCCGCGCGTTTTACAATCCCGATACTGGCGAAGGGCTGGGCGATTCGGACGTGGTCAGCGGGGTGGTATCGCTGGCGTGGTTTGCACGTTTGTTTGGCGCGTATGTGCTCGGCCCAGACCGGGTGGCGCTCGGCGGACCGTTTGTATTTGAGGGCGCGGGCATGACCTGGACACAGCACGGCGTGCGCGTGCAGCGCGATCACGACGGCACGCAGATCACGTTCCCGACCGGGCATACGGTCGATCTGCCGCCCGATGCCGAACCGCAGGTAGTGCGCGATCCAAGCGCCAAAGCCGCGCCGCGCCAGAAACCCGCCGCCAAACAGGCAGATGAGCCGCCGATCCCGTCGCCGTTTGATGGCCTGCTGCCGGATGAGGATTGACGCAGGATAACCCGTAATCTTATGTTATAGCAGCAGGGGCAGCGTGGACTGCCCTTGTTGTGTGTGAGTGGGTGGTGCGCTGTGCTGCACATCCCGTCAGGCGTGATTGGAATCCACCGGGCAGATCAAGTACAATTGCCAGCCTGATAGCGTGGTTACGTCAGGAAGGAGCGGGGTGTTGAAAATATTTGTTCCGGGGCGAATCTGCCTGCTGGGCGAGCATTCGGATTGGGCCGGGGGCTACCGGCGCATCAATGCCGACATCGAAAAAGGCTACGCGCTGATCACCGGCACCAACCAGGGCATTTACGCCGAAGTCGAGCCGCACCCGACTTCGTTGGTGCTCAGTTCGGTCACGCCCGATGGGAAGCCGCACGGTCCCCATGAAATCCCGATGGAATCGGCGGCGCTGCTGGCAGAAGCCCAGTTGGGCGGCTTCTGGAGCTATATCGCCGGAGTCGCCTACCAGGTGTTGACGCACTACCATGTGCGCGGGCTGGTGATCAACAACTACAAGACGGACCTGCCCGTGAAAAAGGGCCTGTCGTCCAGCGCGGCGATCTCGGTGCTGACGGCGCGCGCCTTCAACCGCGTGTACGACCTGAAGATGACCACGCGCGGCGAAATGGAGATGGCCTACCAGGGCGAGATCACGACGCCGTCACGCTGCGGGCGCATGGACCAGGGCTGCGCGTTTGGCAATCGCCCGGTGCTGATGACCTTCGACGGCGAGCGGTTGGATACGACCGAACTGCCGGTCAATGGCGATCTGCACTTTGTGATCGTGGACCTGCACGCGCAAAAAGATACGCGCGAAATCCTGCTGCGCCTCAACCGCTGCTACCCGATGGCCGAAACCGAGATCGAAGCGGGCGTGCAAAAGCTGCTCGGCCCGGTCAACAAGCGCATCCTGCACCAGGCGATTGAGACGCTCAAAACTGGGGACGGCGAACGGCTGGGCGCGCTGCTGGTCGAAGCGCAGGAGTTTTTCGACCGCTACGCGACCCCCGCCTGCCCGGAAGAACTGACCGCGCCTGTGCTGCACAAGGTGCTGGCCTATGAACCGCTGCAATCGCATATCTGGGGCGGCAAGGGCGTTGGCTCGCAGGGGGACGGTACGGCGCAGTTTTTGGCGCGCAGCGAAGCCGACCAGGACGCGGTGATCCAGATCATCGAGCGCGACCTGCACATGTCGTGCCTGAAGCTGACGCTCAGCGGTGGGCCGAAGGTGCGCAAGGCGTTGATTCCGGCGGCTGGTTTTGGTACGCGCCTGTTCCCGGCGTCCAAGGCGGCCAAAAAAGAGCTGTTCCCCATCGTGGATCGTGATGGCATCGCCAAACCGGCCATTCTGCTGATCGTGGAAGAAGCGCTCAGCGCCGGGCTGGACGAGGTGATCATCATCGTGCAGGAGCAGGACCTGCCCGCCTTCCAGTCGTTCTTTAATGTGCAGGTCACGGTCGAGAACTTTAATAAGCTGCCGCCGGATTTCCAGGAATACTCCAAGCGGCTGTTGGAGATCGGGCAGCGCGTGCGGTTTATCACCCAGGCGACACAGGAAGGCTTTGGGCACGCCGTCTACTGCGCGCGTGAACTCATCGGCGATGAACCGTTTTTACTGATGCTGGGCGATCATATTTACCGCTCGGACGGCGATAAATCCTGCGCGATGCAGTTGGTCGAGGCGTTCGATACCTACGGCACCAGCGTCTTGGGCCTGCGATGCACGCCGGAAGAGAAGATCGCCAGCTTTGGCACGGCGACCGGCATCTGGCAAAAGCCGGGGCACCTGCTGACCGTGACCGAGTTTGTCGAAAAGCCGACGGTGGACTATGCGCGCACCAACCTGCGCGTGCCCGATCTGCCGGATGGCGAGTACCTGACCGTGTTTGGACAGTACATCATCAAACCGGAAATCTTTAATTACCTGGAAGAGCACATCAATAACAACGTGCGCGAGCGCGGCGAGTTTCAGTTGACATCAGCGCTGGACCGGCTGCGGCGCGAAAGCGGCCTGTTGGGCGTGGTGATCGACGGGCAGCGCTTCGACATCGGCCAACCAGCCTTTTACCTGGAAACGCTGCGCGCGTTCAGCCAGGGGTAGGGGCCGTGTGGTGTTGGCCTCACCCCTCATCCCCCAACCCCTTCTCCCCTCTCCAGCAGAGCTATAGAGGGGAAAAGGGGAGCCGCGCGGCGGGATAACGGCGTGCGCGGTTTTGCTCCCCCTCGCCATTTCGAATGGAGAGAGGGCCGGGGGGTGAGGCCAATTTGTAACCGGTCAACAGCCCAAACCGGTATGCATTGGCGGAGTTATCGCCGGGATTGTGTAGGGGCAGAGCTTGCTCTGCTCAGGGCGATCCACCGGGTCGCCCCTGCGAAAAACCGGCTGTTTACCCTGCCGGACGGCGCTAATCAGAATCGGGTCATGGTGTGAATTTTCGCGACCGCGACTTTCAGCTTAATTTCCTGTTCCAGACTGCCGCCGAAGGGATTCTCCTGGCCGACGCGGGCGGGTTCCTGACGCGCATCAACCCGGCGGCGGCGGCGTTATTGGCCCTGGTGCGGGATGACGTGCTTGAGCGGCCCGCAGCCGAGGTATTCAAACGCTGCCCGGCGCTGGTTCATTTGCTGACCGAAGCAGGCGATCAACAGTCCGAGGTGCCGCTGCCACATAAGCGCGTGGCAACCGGCGTCGGCATGGACCGGCCCGGCGGCGGTCGGATTGTGCTGCTGCACGATGTAACCGAGCGCGCGGCGATTGATTCCCGGCGCGAGGCGCTGATCCGCTCGGTGGCGCACGATCTGCGCAATCCGCTGAATGCGCTGCTTGGTTACGCCGACCTGGTGGCCGAGTTTGGCGATCTGACCCCGGAGCAGGACAAATACCTGGACCGCATCTGCCAGACGGTCGATAAGCTCACCGACCTGTCGGAGCGGCTGGTTGACCTGGCCTGGATCGAGGCAGGCATGGCGCTTGATCACAAGCCGGTTGAACTGGCGCACCTGATCCGCGAAGCGATTGACGATCTCACGCCGGAAGCCCGCGAGCGCGGCGTGACCCTGGTGATCAGCAGCCAGGCCCCGATCCCGACCGTGATGGGCGACCCGCGCCTGCTCAAATGTATGATCACCTGTTTGCTGGAAAACGGCGTGCGCTATTCCTACCCGAAATCAAACGTGGCGATCCATGCCTGGCAGGAAGGCCCCCAGATGTACTGTTCGGTCGGCGACCAGGGGATCGGCATCAGCCAGACCGATCTTGAAAATGTCTGGGACCGGTTGTGGCGCTCGGATGATGAGCGCGTGCGCCGTGTGCCCGGCGGCGGCATCGGCTTGACGTTTGTGCGGGCGATTGCGGCGCGGCACGGCGGCGAAGTCTGGATCGAGAGTGCGCTTGATGTTGGCACCACCGTGACCTTTATGCTGCCCCTGGCCGAAGGCTGGTGAGGCAATGCCTGATCCCTATCTGGCGGCGGCGCTGGCCTGCGCCAATCTGTTTTATGATCGCATGTTCCGCGACTGGCCCGAAGCTGTTACGCGGCTATCCGGCGCGTGTACGCTGAGCTTCAGCGGCGATACCCGGCTGACCGGCGCGAATCACCTGTGGCCGCATACGCCTGATGCTATCACCAAGAAGACGCTGGATGAAGCCCGGCGTTTTTTTGAACTATTCCAGGCAGCGTGGAGCGTGATCTATACCGATACCTTCCTGCCCGGAACCGATGCACTCCTCCGGCAGCACGGGTATTATGTGCGCTGGTCGTCCCCGCTGATGGTATTGGACAGGCCGCCGCGCCCGGTGCCCGGCAACCCCCATGTGAACGTGATCCGGGCTGGCACGGCGCAGCATATCAAGGCTGTAGCGCTGGTGCTGGCCGAGGCGTTCGCTATCAGTGAGAGCATCAACCGGCGCGTGGCGCGCGTTGAGCACCTGGCCGATCCCGGCATATTGCACTACCTGATCTATGATGCGGGCGACCCGGCTGCCTGCGCAACCGTTGTGCTGGATGGGGAGATGGCAGGCATCTGGAATGTCGGCACGCGCTACCAGTTCCGGCGGCAGCGCTACGCGACGACGATCATGCACGCGCTGCTAAGCGATCTGCGCGCGCGCGGCGTCACGGTCACGATGCTGATGGCGTCGGACGCTGGCAGGCCGCTGTATGAACGGTTGGGCTACCGCCAGATCGGCCTGACGACGTATGCCGGGCCGCTCAATCTCACCCGGTTGCAGATGCGGTAGCGGGCGCCGGGCGGCGGTCAGATAGAAGGGTACATGGCAGCGTGATCATGTAGGGGCGACTCGGTGAGTCGCCCTTACAAAAAACAGTCCTAAAACGACCATAAACGGGTGGCGGTCAGGCGCCCGGTTCCGCGCGTAAAAAGTAATCCCGGTTGCTCCACGTGCAGATCAGCCCGATCAGGCCAATGGACCCGGCGAGCACCAGGAAAAAGATCGCGATGCCGCGCCAATGCGTCCAGTCGCCCACGTCCCACACCTTGATCCCGTAGCGCTGGAAAAAGAAAAACAGCCCCGCGTACAGCAAAATCGTGAACTCGGCAGTTGCGCCCAGCAGGCCGATCCAATGCTTGCGCAGGATGCCGAGCGCGGCCAGCAGCAGCGCGGGCGTTTGCAGGAGCAGGTCGGCTACGGCCACACCCCATTCGACCGGCACAAGTGACTGTTCGAGCGCGTCCTTGCTGTCGGGATCGTCTTCTTGCAGGCCGATGTCCAGCGCCGTATCCCACGACGCGACCGAGATCAACTGGCCGATGATGCCGAGAAACAGCAGAACGATCAGCAGCGCCCATACGATCCAGATGCCCAGCGGGTAGCGCCCGGTTGGCCGGGTTAAGATATTCATTGCCGCCTCCTTTTAATTATATGGTTAGTCATTATATATCAGGCCGGACAAGGACAATAGCTCCCGGCGGCGGGATGGATACGCTTCTGGTCCGGGTCAGCGCTTGCAATTCGCCGCCGCCGCCACTAACATACAGGCATACGCGCCACGCCCGGTCCCGGCCCGGCTTGTACTGAATCAGGCGGCAGCCACCATGCACAAAGTAAACGTAACGATTCCAGCAGTCAGCACCAACGTTGGCCCCGGCTATGATGTCCTGGGGCTGGCGCTCAACTTGCGTAACGTGATCGAGATGCACCTGACCCGCGATGATCACCTCTCGGTAGAAGTGCGCGGTGAAGGGGCGGGCGTGCTGCCGGACAATTTCTACAACCCGGTCATGACCGCCGCGATCCGGCTGTTTCAACTCCTGGAACAGGCGCCTGCCGGGCTGCATGTCACCTGCACCAACTACATCCCGCTGGATGTGGGCCTCAGCGCGCGCGTTTCGTTGATCGTGGGCGGGTTGGTCGGCGCGAACAACCTGCTGGGCAGCCCGTTTCGCCACGAAGACCTGATCGGACTGGCGGTTGAGCTGGCCGGGCAGCCGGAATCGGTGGCAACGGCGATGCGCGGCGGGTTGGGCATTTGCAGCACCGGGCCGGACGGCGTGTTCTACCGCGCGATTGAGGTGGTGCCGATGCGCGTGGTGGTGGCGCTGCCGGACCTGCCAAACTACGAACCCCGGCTGCGCGATGACCTGCCGGGACAGGTGCCGATGGCCGACGCGGTGCATAACATCGGGCACACGGCGCTGCTGATCGAGGCGCTGCGAAACGGTGATTTTAACCTGCTGGCGCGCGCGGTGGACGACCGGCTGCACGAACCGGCCCGGCGCGGGTTCATCCCCGGTTATGCAGGCGTGGTCGAGGCGGCCAGGGATGCGGGCGCAGTGGCCGTGACGCTGTGCGGCGCCGGTCCGGCGATCATGGCGTTTGCCAACTACAACCACCAGCAGATCGAAGCGGCCATCCTGGGCGCGTTTGAATCCGCCGGGGTGGCAGCGCGGACGTGGTCGCTGGGCGTGGATACGCAGGGCGTGGTGATCAGCGTGGTGGAGTGATCGCCAATCCGCATAGGGAGCCAACTCGCATGATACCCGGATTCCTTTGAAACCGGCAGCGCGTCCTGCACGTGTTTGTGCTGGCGCTGCTGCTGATCGAATTCCTCGACGAGTTTATCTTCGGCGCGAGCGAGGCGGCCTGGCCGCTGATTCGCTCCGACCTGTCGCTGTCCTACGTGCAGATCGGGTTATTGCTGGGCGTGCCTGGGCTGGTCAGCAGCCTGGTCGAGCCGGTGATGGGCATCCTGGCCGATGTCTGGCGGCGGCGCGTCTTGATCCTGGGCGGCGGGATGGTCTTTGGGCTGGCGCTGCTGCTGATCGCGCTCAGCCCTGGTTTTTGGCTGCTGCTGATCGCGTTCATCCTGTTTTACCCGGCGTCGGGTGCATTCGTCAGCCTGTCGCAAACTGCGCTGATGGACGCCTACCCAGACCGCCACGAGCAGAATATGGCCCGCTGGACCTTCGCCGGATCGGTGGGCGTGGTGGCCGGACCGCTGGCCCTGGGCGCGGCGGCTTTGCTGGGGATCGGCTGGCGGGGGTTGTTCCTGGGCTTTGCGGCGTTGGCGGTGACGCTGCTGGCCGGGGTGTGGCGGCTGCCGCTGGATAGAACGGCCCCGGCGGTGAGTGACGATCCCGGCAGTGATCCCGGCCCAACCGATCCCCCGCTCACGTTTAAGGCCGGGCTGATCAACGCGCTGCGGGCGCTGCGGCGGCGGGACGTGGTACGCTGGCTGGTCGTGCTGCAAGGCGGCGACCTGATGCTGGACGTGCTGTACAGCTTCCTGGCGCTGTATTTTGTGGACGTGGTCGGCATCAGCGTCCAGGGGGCCGGGCTGGCGGTGGCAATCTGGACGGGCGTCGGGCTGGCGGGCGACCTGCTGATCATCCCGCTGCTGGAGCGCGTGGACGGGCTGGTCTACCTGCGGCGCAGCGCCGCGCTGCTGCTGGTGCTGTTTCCCGCGTTTTTGCTGGTCCCGGCGGTGGCGGCCAAGCTGGTCCTGCTCGCGGCGTTGGGCTTGCTGAATGCGGGCTGGTATGCTATCCCCAAAGCGCACCTGTATTCGTCCATGCCGGGCCAGAGCGGGACCGCGCTGGCCGTGTATAACGCTGGCGGGCTGGTCGGCAGTTTGATCCCGCTGGCGCTGGGCATCATCGCCCACCAGTTCGATCTGCGCGTCTCGATGTGGCTGCTGCTGGTTGGGCCGCTGGTGATGCTGATCGGCATCCCACGCCGGGCGGCTGATCTGCTATAATGACGCCGGTCAACCGTAATCGCTGGCCTGAATTTGAGGAGGGCTGCGTATGCGACAGGTATCACGGACTTACCCGGTCGGTATTCGGCTGTGTGTGCTGTGCGGCGTTCTGCTGATCGCGCTGGCAGCCTGCAATCTGAGCGCTGGTGACGAGGAATCGACGCCAACCCCTATCCCGGCATGGCCTACCCTCACGCCGACGTCCGGCACGATCACGCCCATCCCGCCGCCGCTGTCACCCACGCCAACCGGCGGCGCGCTGCCGGACCAGGACGGTATACCGCCCACCCAGACCAACTGCTTCCCACAGACCGGCTGGCCGACCTATACCGTGGTCGAGGGCGATACGCTCGGCCAGATCGCAGAGCGCACCAGCAGCACGGTTGCGCAGCTTGTCCAGGCCAACTGCCTGTCGAACGCGGAGTTGATCTATATCGGGCAGGCGCTGCACGTGCCGGTGGCGCCGGTCACGCCTACGCCGACATCCACGCTCACGCCCGCGCCAACGCTGACGCCTACCGCCACCGAAGACCCGAACATGCCCGTCTTTCAGGAAAACCTGACTGCAGACCGGCACTGGATCGACTCGGCGGGATTGGCGGTGACGTATGCCGACACTGTGCGCGTCAATGCGGGCGAGGTGCTCAACGCCAACCGCGTGATCTTCCAGGTCAACGATCCGGCGGGCGGCCCGGCGATCAACATCGGCTCGGACGACGACCCCTGGGACGGCGCGTTTGTTGATTACAGCTTCCCCGCGCCGGGCGATTACACCTTCCAGGCGGTCGCGGAGAACGAGTCCGCGCAGGCTTTCAGCACGGCGTTTGCGATTCGCTACGATCCCGACTTTGTCCCGCCGGAGGGGCAGTACAACGTGCTGACCATCACGCCGTTTCTCCAGGGCAGCGCGGGATCGTATGTGCTGCAAGGCGGCGCAACCGTGATGATCACCTGGGCCGCTGCCCCGGTGGGCGCGGAGCGTATCGACTTCACGCTGACGCCGACCGGAATCGGCACCGCCGACCTGGCTACAACTATCGGCTCCGACCTGAACCCGCTGGACGGCGCGATGATCTCGTGGCAGGTGCCGCAGGGCCTGTCGGGGCATGTGCAGGGCGTGGCGACCATGCCGGATGGCGACGTTATTACCAGCGAGCTGATGCTTGTTTCGACCGGGTCTTGACGGCTGATCATGGGACGGATCGAGCTTCTGATCGGCGGCGCGGTTGCTGCGGCGGTGGTGCTGTGGTGGCTGTTGATCCGCACCGAGGGCGTTTACCTGGGGCGGGGCGTGGTGATCTGGCTGTACGACCTGTACGCGCGGCGCTACGACCGCATCAAGCAGTACGACCCGGTTAATGAAGATCATTTCCTGGCGCGGCCTGTTTTGCAGCGCGTGCAACATATCCCCGCGCCGCTGGTGCTGGACGTGGCAACCGGCACCGGGCGGCTGCCGCTGGCCCTGCTGGAACAGCCGGGTTTCCAGGGGCGGATCGTTGCGCTGGACCTCAGCCGCAAGATGCTGCATATCGCGGCGGACAAGCTCGCACCCTATGGTGACCGCGTGGTGCTGCTGCACCAACCCGCCGAGACGCTGCCCTTTCCCGATGATACATTTGACCTGGTGACCTGCCTGGAAGCGCTGGAATTCGTGATGTGCCCGGTGGACGTGCTGCGCGAACTGGTGCGCGTGCTGCGTCCTGGCGGGCTGCTGGTGCTCACCAACCGGCAGGGCATCGACGCCCGGCTGATGCCGGGACACGCGTTTTCACATGCCCGCTTTGAACGGCTGCTGCGCAAGGAGTTGGGCCTGCTGGCGGTGGATATACAGCCCTGGCAGGTGGATTACAGGCTGGTGTGGGCGATCAAACCGGGGTATGCGAGTGCTGCCGGGCCGCTGCCGCTGGACCAGGTCTGGTGCTGTCCATGCTGCGGCGCGGTGGCGATGCTGCCGGTAGATACGGACGCCCACGGCGGCTGGCGCTGCCTGGACTGCGAAGCGCTGGTGCCCGTCGGCGCAGACGGCGTGATCGAGGTGGGGCGGGCGGCGGGCGGTTAGACCGGGCGCACAGCCACCCGGTCAGGTTGGACGCGCCGACGCTGCGACCGCGTCCAGCACCGCGCGGGCGTCTTCGTAGTCGTCCCAGTGGATGATGATCACGGCCAGCCAGTCGGTGGAACTGCCGGGCAGCAGGATGATCGGCCACGCGGCGGTGGTAGGGGGCAGGGTGCCGGGCAGCTTCACGCCGTCCGCGCCGGACCGGTCGAATGGCTGGTGTACGGGCGTAAGGTAATTGTTTCGTGCCATGCAGTCAAAGGTAGGGGACGGCCCGCCGGGTATTCGGTCCCGGCACCCGGACGGCACACTGTAAACGGTCACCGGGTCAAGCCGCTGGACGGTGATCACAAGCGAAGCATTATCATACGGGCCGCTGGCCGGGACCGGGCGATCCGCCAGTACGACGGCGGTCGTCGGCGCGGCGAACAGTACTGATGTGCTGGCCGTGTCGATGTGCCAGCCGGACGGGTAATCGAAGGTGATCCCCAGCGCGGCGCTGCTGTAGGTCGCGTCCAGGTCAAGGCCGGAGCTGCGCAGTTCGGAGACTGCAACAATGGCAACGATGCCCAGCGCCATCAGCGAGATCACGATGCTGGCATACACGCCCCACCGTTCCCACCGGGCAGAGCGGCGGATGTGGCCGGGTAGCGGGCTGCCGATAGGCTGGATGCCGGATGTCTCAGGCGGCAGTGAGAACGCCTGCGGATCGTTTTGCAGCACAGACTCAGGGGTGGGGAAGTCTTCGGGCGGCGTAAACCTGTCTTCTGCAAACAACTCCGATATGGCTTCGATGTCTTCGAACGGATCGATTGGCTCCTCCTCGATGTCGATGTCGGCGAACAGGTCATCCGGTTCTGTACCCGGCCTGGCGGCGCTGTCATCCGTGACCGGCGGCGGGGGGCCTGGTGCCGGTTCGAGCGCGGGCGGGATAAAATCGGTGGTGTCCGGCTGCGGCGGTTCGTCGTCGTACAGCCAGCGATCCCCGGCGGGAGTTGCCCCGGCAGGATCAAGCCCTAACGCTTCATCGAGCGCTTCGCTCAGCCGCATCGCGGACGGGTAGCGATACTCCGGCAGTTTGGCGAGTGCCTTCGCCAGCACCGCGTACAATTCAACCGGCAGGCTGGGGTTGATCGAGAGCGGGTTGGGCGGCGCTTCGCTCATGTGCATTTTGATGATCATAAACGAACTGGGACCGGTGAACGGAAGCTGTCCGGTGATCATCTGGAACACCATCACCGCCAGCGAGTAGATATCGCTGGATGGGCCGACCGGGTCGCCCCGGCACTGCTCCGGGGAGGCATACGACACCGTCCCGATAAACCCACCGGAGAGGGTCAGGCGCGTGTTGGCGTCGTCTACATAGGCTACGCCAAAGTCGGACAGGTAGGGCTGGTTGTTGGCGTCCAGCAGGATATTGCTCGGTTTAACGTCACGGTGGATGATACCTTCCGCGTGGGCATAATCCAACGCGCTGGCGATCTGGTGTGCCAGCCGACTAACCTGGGGCACGGGCAGCGGCCCATCGTCCAGCAGGTCGGCCAGCGTCCGCCCGTCGAGCAGCTTCATGACGATGTACGGGACGCCCTCGTCCTCGCCACAGTCGTAGACCGGCAGAATATGCGGGTGACGCAGCTTGATCAGGGTCCGGGCTTCGCGTTCGAACCGCCTGCGCAGGTTTTCCTCGGAGGCCAGGTGGACGGCCATCACCTTGAGGGCATATTCTCCTTTGTCTGCCGGGTTATAAACACGGTAGATCGTCGCCATGCCGCCCGATCCAATCTTCTCCCGCACAATGTAGGCCCCGATGGTGTCAGGTAACGGCCCGGTGACTCCAGGCGGCATGATGTCTGTCTCCTTGGTGGCGTATGCTAATGGCGTGTGTTTGCGACCTTGTACAATGGATTCGTAGGGGCAGAGCTTGCTCTGCCCTGGGCGCAGCAATCTACGCCCCTACAAAATCATCGGACGCGTTCTAACTGTGCACGTTGCACGCTGTGCGTTCAGGCGTCGGAGTCCTGATCGGCATCCTGGTCGTCGTCTTTGTCCGGCGCGCCGCCGCCGGTGATCTTGTTGCGCAAGCCGAGCAGGCTTTTCATGATGCGCTGGCGGGCATTGGGCTGTTTGACGTAATCCAGCCCGACCTCGTAGGTGGCCGCTGCCTGCATAATGTTGCCGCTGCGAAGCTGGAGATCGGCCATTGCCAGCACGGTCTGGCCGTAATTTTCTTCGTCGCCCAATTCCAAAAAGATCGCCGACGCTTCGCGGTAGTTGGTGATCGCCTGCTCGCTGTTGCCGAGCTTGGCATACACGCGCGCCATGTTGCCGAGCACCTGCGCGCGCCGGTTGGAGTCGTTGAGCTGGGCGAAGATGGCGTGCGCCATGTTCATCTGTTCCAGCGCGTCTTCGTACTGGCCCAGCGAGTGCAGCGCCAGCCCCAGGTTGACCTGCATCTCGGCGGCCATATCGGCGGTGCCGTCATCTTCGTAGGCGGCAACGGCCTGGCGGAAGGTATCGACGGCCTGTTCATAGTCCTGCTGCATAAACTGCTTGATGCCCTGGTCTTTCAGTTCGTCAGCGGTTGGCATAGCTGTCTCCTTGATTTGTTATGGCGATGATCCGTAGTCAGTATAATCGATCAGTCCTGGTCTTTGAGCGTGATTTCGGAATTGTCCTGCTACCAGTATAGCCTAATCCGGCATTGTCAGGCCGCCGGATTCCACCAGCCAATCCGCGATGCGCTCGACTGCGCCGGGCACGTCGTTATCCGAAATATCCAGCGCCAGCGTGGGCAGGATCGACTCGCTGACCAGCCGCTCCATCAACCGCTGTTCTTCGACGAAGATGTCCAGGTCGTTATATTGGGACGGGTTGCCGGACACCTTCAACCGTTCCGCGCGCGCCGCTTTGAACGATTCCGGTGAGCGGTGGACGTAGATCAGACGGAAATTGAGCGGCAGCAGGCGTTGTTCCAGCCAGCGGAACGGGTAATCGGTCTCATGGTTGAGCAGTTGGTACATCCGGGTGGACAGGTGGAAGCGGTCCACGATCCACGAGTAATAGCGCTGAAGCTCAAACAGCCGCACCCAGGTGTGGTAGGTTTCCATCGCCTGCGCTTCTTCGTCCGGCGCGAAGTTGATCAGGCCGCGCCCCCAGGGGAAGTTGGTGAACGCGCACCATTCCGCCGAAACCAGCGGCGAGTGGTAGCGGTACTTGCGCGGGCCGACGATGCGCGGGTGCTCGTTGAGCGCGAACGCGATCTCGGTCTTGAACGTCAGGCGCGTACCTTCCAGGATCACTTTGGGGCAGAGTTTCTCGGCCATGGGGGTAAGTCGTCGCTTTCTCCTGCGCTGCACAG
Source organism: Anaerolineae bacterium (assembly GCA_016926875.1). Lineage (GTDB taxonomy): Bacteria > Chloroflexota > Anaerolineae > Aggregatilineales > Aggregatilineaceae > JAFGNU01. The sequence continues at coordinate 13,298 of JAFGNU010000093.1, forward strand.
AGCAAAACACATCACCGTTTTATGCGGCAGCATCTGGTGTGATCGTGTTAGCAGCAAGTTTGGTGTTGTGTAGGGGCGAGTCACCGACTCGCCCAGGGCAATCCACCGGGTTGCCCCTACATAATCACGCTGCCAGTTACTATCTCGCATAGGAACACAGGGTTTCCATCTGATCGTGACACATCACTCGACCGCCAGCGTGCCCACCACGGCGTACTCCGCGCCGTCGGCGGTGAGCAGAACGGCGCCATCCCAGTAGGTGTACAGCTTCACGCCGACCGAATAGACGCCGGGCGGCAGGTCGTCGGGCAGATCAAGTGTGTGCCCGTCGAAAATATAAGTGCCCGGCTGCCACCCGCCGGTGGGGGCGGTCCCATTGGCGGGATAGCTGTCGTGCTGCGCGCGCAGTACGCCCCCTGCATCCAGCAGGAACACCGAGACGCTGTAATCCACGCCCGGCGGTTGCTCGGCGTGCCACCATAACAGCACAGGGGCCGGATCGCCGGGGCGGAGCGATTCCGGTAGATCGACTTTGCGCAGCGTGATCACGTCGCCAAAACGGACGATCTCGTCTTGCAGCGCCGTGACCCGGTCGTAGCGGTAGGCGTAGATCGGAAAACCGAGGTGCTCGTATGTCAGCGTCCCGGTGCGGGTAAACCCCTCGTGTTCCAGCAGATCGAAGACATCGTGCTTCTTGTCCGCGTCACCCCAGTAGGCCATCCATAGACCGTCCGTGTCAAGCAGTTCGGCTTTGACGTGGGGCAGGAAGTAGCCCTTAAAACGCTTGCGGTAGTCGTACAGGGAAATGATCTCGTCGTGGGCCTCGTCCGGCAGGGCCAGCGTCAGGTGATACCACAGCGCGGCGTGCGCGCCTTCGACATCCACCAGCACCGGCTCATCGCCGGGGTAGACGGCGGCGACGTCGGCTGCCAGTTCGCGCCAGGGCGGTTTTTCAAAGTACGAGCTGGTGGTGAACAGCCCGTTGACCAGCATCAGCGTGATCACCCACGCAGCGCCGAAGCGATCGAACGCCGTCAGTCCGTGCCCGACCAGCAGCGCCACAGCGGGCATGATGACCGAGATATTGCGGTCGGTGAGCAGGGGAAAACGGCTGTGCAGCGCGGCGGTAATGATGATCGGCACGCCAAACCACAGCGCCGCCAGCAGCGTCCCCGACAGCCGCCGCTCACGCGGGACGCGCCCCATTGGGCCGGGCGTGGAGGCCAGCGGTCCCAGCCCGCCGACCAGCATCAGCAGGCCGTACAGCGCCACCGGCTGGCCCAGCGATTCAACGGCCAGGTATTCGAGCGTGGCGCGGTTGAAGGGCATGCCGTGAATATTCAGCACTTCGCTGTCAACCGGCGTGATGATAAACTGGTGGATCACGATGGGCACCCAGGGCAAAAACGCCAGTCCAACCAGCGCGTTTAACGCGATAAAATGCCGCCAGCCGGTCCGGCCCCGCAGCGTGATCAGCGCGTGGACCAGGATCGCCAGGTTGACCATGTAGCAGTAGTAATGCAGGTACAGGCCCAGCACGCTGAACAGCACAAAGCCGAAGGCGTGCCCGCCTGTGGGCCAACGCCGCCAGCGCACGTACAGCAGGGCGATGGCGATCATGTAGAAAAACACCATCGGGTAATCGCGCACTTCCTGCGTCAGCACGACGTGTTTATCCATCAGCGTGAAGGCCAGCGCCGCCCACACGCCCGCCGCCGGGCTGAACAGTTCGCGTCCGAGCCGGTAGATCAGCGCGATGCTGGCAATCGAGAACAGCACCGCTTCATAGCGCAGCGCAACGACCGTCCCGCCCACCAGCGTATCCCAGGCGCGCAGCATAACCGAGTATTCCGGGCCGTGATGGTCGGCGACCATCGTCATCGTCAGGTCGCGCACCGAATCGCCGCGCGCCAGCCAGATCGACCAGCCCTCATCTCCCCAGAGTCCCTGGGCGTTGAGATCATGAATGCGGGTGTAGGACGCGACGAGCAGCACGGCGAGCATCGCGTAAAACGTCCAGCGTGGGGATGTGCGTGTCTGTGTGTTCATGGCGGGGAATTGTACCGCGTAAGCGGGCAGGGGGAAAAGGGCAGCACGTATTAAAAACGCCCTGCATTACGGCGATGCAGGGCGTGCACGGTCGAATTGGTCGCTTTACAGCGTAATATTCAGGATCGCTTCGGCAATGCCGCGCAGTTCGCTCGTGGACATCTGCGACAGCCGCATCGCCAGTTCCAGGTAGGGCTGGTTGACCGGCGATGACACAAAGCGGCGCATCCCCTCCGGCAGATCGGCAAAGCGCTTGAGGTCTTCTTGCAGCGCCAGGAAGTCCCCGACGCGGTTGCCGTCTTCCAGGAAGTACGACATGTTCACATGACACGCGCCCGCCAGCGTGACCAGGATCGGGACCGGGATCGGGCGCTGGCCGAGTTCGTAGGCGGTGATGTGCGCAGGCGTCAGCCCGGCCTCGTTGGCGAGCTGCTCCGGCAAGAGATTCTGCTGTTCGCGGGCACCGCGCAGCAGCGCCCCGATCAGCCGCCCGCGCAGAATCGTGTATTCGCCGGGCTGGACCTTGCGCTGTTCGGTCTTCTGGTGCTGCATGGTTTCCGTGCCAAAAAAGTGACTGATCGGCACGCTCAGCGTATAGGCCAGCAGTTCAAGCTGGGGCAGGCCGGGCATCTGCTGACCCAGTTCCCACGCGTTAAGGGTGTCCGCCGCTGCCCCGATCTGGGAGGCGCAGTCTTCCAAACTCAATCCGGCAGCCTGGCGTGCATCGCGGATCAACACGCCCAGGATGCGCGCGCGCAGAATGTACATCTCGCCGAAGTTTTGCGGCGCGGCTGCTTGTTGTTCCTTGTCGTCGGCGTGTTGGCGCAGACGGGCGGCAATGTCGCTGAAACTCATACCCATACCTCCCAGGGATGGTTAGGACGTTGCCTGCCATTATACGAGGTGTGTCACAGCCGCGCAACGGGCATGATCAGGGGCGGACCCGGTAGCTGGCCCGCCCCTGATTGGTAATCGTGAAAGGTGGATACGGTTACTGCACTTCCACCTCGATGGTTTCGTCTGGTGGCGCTTCTTCCGGTTCCTCTGCCGCTGGCGCTTCGGCGGCACCCGCGATGATGCGCGGCGATTGGTCGACCTCGATCACGACAATCGTGCCCGGCGCATTGACCGGCGGCACAGAGGTATAGAGCGCCTCCGCAGCACGAACGAACGCCTCATCCGACTCGCCAAAGACCAGCAGCACCATGCGTTCCGCGTTCCAGGGTGATACCTCTTCGCGCAAGATACCGGTGGTGGCGCGTTCGAGGTCCTGGTACAACCCGCCGCCGGGGATGGGTGGCATCCCGGCCATGAACTGGTCTACCAGCGGCTGGCGTGCCCGTTCACCAAGCACGATCAGGTTTGCGTCCGCGTACTCGGCTTCGGATACCTGGTCGGTTGTGAGCAGGTTCAGGTGAGTGTCACGGATGGCGTAGCTGCCCATCACCGCCGCCAGCGACAGCGCTGCGCTGAGTTCGGTGTCGGTCGGTTCCGACGGGATGACAATCGCGGTCGGCACGTCAGGCGAATCGCCGACAAAGGGATACGGGAACGCGTTCAGATCGGGCAGCGCCATGTAGCTATGCGGCACCAGGAAGTAGGATTCGGATTGAATGCGCGTCCAGATAGCCTCCGGGTTGATGGTCTGGCATTCCGGTACGATGACAATGTTGGCGACCACAAACTGCAACGACAGTGATCGCGGGCGGGTGCCTTCCTCTGTCTCGTTCAACAGTTCGACCGGCAGATCAAAGGTGAACTCGGTTTGAGAGACACCCTTGCCGATCTCTGCCGTGCCGATGAACGCATCGTTCAGGAAGACCGCCACATGTGATCCTTCTTCCAGCGCCGGGCTGTAGGCAAGATGGAGCGTCAGCTTGGCGCCGTTCTCAAATATCCAGCCGGGCGGGCGGCGCACCGTGTGGAATACATTGGTCACGCCCGGTCCTTCCAACACCCGGCGGCTGAAGCCCAACTGGCCCAACGTCGTTTTGTCACCCAACCAGGCGCCCTCGGTCGGCTCACCCACGGCAACCGCGGCCTCTTCGACAAACTGGAACACGCCCGCCAGCGTTTCGAACACCGGGCGGTTGGCGAACGCGTCACCGGCCCGCGCCAGGCCCGCGTCGCTGCCCGCGCTGATCAACAGAATCTTGCGCGCGGGGTTCCAGGGCGAGTTGAGGATTTCGATCACGCCGTGATCCGGCGGCGCGGCGATACCGTCGGCGGTCAGGAAGGTATCGCCTTCCAGCCCGGATGGCACCGCGTCGGCCATTTCCCCGATCAGCGGTTGCGTGGCGGGCAGCCCGATCACGATCATGTTGGCTTCAAGTTTGAGTTCGTCGGTCAGCGCGCTGGAAGTCAGCGCGGCAAAGGGCAGGCCCTCGGTGCCGATCTGTTCGCCCAGGCGCGCAGCAATCTTCGCCGCAGCCGTCAGCGCGACAGGATCGGGATCATCGGGCAGCACAAACACCACCGGCGGCGGCTCGTCTACCGGGTTGCGCACAACAATCGTCCGCGCCAGGTTTTCGAGCGTCGGGGCGGTTGTGTTTTCGCTGGCGGTGATGGTGAGCTTAGTGCTGTCCAGGATGGTCAACCACTGGCCGGGATTATCCCATTCCTCGCAGATGTCATCGGTGGTACGCAGCAAGCCTTCGAATGCCAGCGAAAAACCGCTCGATGTGCCGATGGTTTCCTGGGGAATGATAAACGTTTCGCGGTGTTCGCTGCCGTCACCAATCGGGCGGAAGCTGGTTACCACGTCCTCATTAACCAGCACGGTCAGGCTGGCGCGCTGCTCGTGCAGCAGCGGCGAAGCGATATAGCCCAGATCAACTTCGATCTCATTTACCAGCCAGTCGGTGGGCAGTGATAGCCAGGTTGAGCTTGAACCGTGCATCCCGGTAAGGCGCAGCGGCCCCCGGTCGAGATCCGCCAGCGTCACTTCAAAGCTGATGGTTTCTCCAGGTTCGGGCGTGGGGGATTCTTCAACTTCGGGTTCGGAGGTTTCTTCCTGGGCAGGGGGATGAGCCTGGGCGGTAGCGCCCCAGGCCAGGATAAAAAACAGGGTAAGCAGGACGATAAACAAACCGCACAAAAAACCAGATAACCGTGACCGCATGATCATTCCTCCCCAAATCTGATGTGGCCCGTTCTTGATGCCGTTGAGGCATACATTGTTGTGATAATCGGATAGGTACATTATAGAAAATCCGCTTTTATAACGCCAGTAGTTCGCAGCCATCGGGTGACGTAAAAAAACCGGGCCTGGCAGCCCGGTGTAGACTTTTTCGAATGCACCTGTTTACTTTTGCACTTTCCGGCTTTTGGCGACGACCGGGCTTGAGGCCACGGTGGCGATGGTTGACGGCGACACCGAGAACACCGGGTCGGCGGGTTCTTCGGTGATCTCACCTGTATCCGGGTCCATCTCTTCGTCAACCGGCCCCTTGTCAATGACACCTCCGCGCGCGTCGAACAGCAGCGGTTCTATCGGGTCTTCCTGTTCTTTCAGGTCGTCGAGCATCTTAGCGCCGTTCTCATCAAGCGCCGCTTTGGCCGCCAGATTCACCGCCGGACTGCTCGCCGTGGCTTGCAGCGTGAATTCAAAGAACAGCGCCGGGGGACTGTTGTCGTATTCGGGATCGGATGGCACAAGTTCCAGCGAGGTGTCCACAACCTGGATGCCGTAGGTTTCCGCCTCGGCCAGCACATCGCCCAGGCCGTAGGGGATGGGTTCCTGCCCGGCGTCCGGCAGCGGGTCCTGGCGGAACAGGGTATTCACCAGCCGGTCGAGCAGCCAGTCGATAGCCGATTTGCGACGATAAAAATCGGTGCCCAGCACGGATTCAGGCTTGATCTGGGCTACGATGTCCCGCCCTTCGAGCAGCGCGCCCAGGCGGCCCGCCGCATCGACCGACATAAGCTGGCTTTTGCGATTGTACGCGGGCGTGGTCATCACGCCGACAGGATCGTCTTCCAGCATCGACGCTTGCAGCGAGTCCGCTTCGATCACCGCGTAGGAATACCCGGCCTGGTCGAATAACTCGGTCATGCGGGCGGTGTGCGCCGAGCCGGTGGAGACGCACTGCGGGCCGGTTGCGCCCTGGCTGATGCTGGCCAGCACGTTGTCTACCATCGCGTCGGTGCGCTGCGACGCCAGCACGTAGAATTCGCGCTCTTGCTGCAAGTATTGAGCGAACTCCTCAAAGCCCGGATAATCAAGCAGCCCCAGTTCGTCGGCGCGGGCGGTGATGGCATCCACACCGGCGATCAGGTCCTCGGTAGATGACAGGGTTCGACCGGAAAACGGTTCGTACATCTCGACCGCCCAGTCATCATACGCCAGGATACAGTCGATGTACCGGTCAAAGCTGTCGTCATCGGTGTTGATGAGCGCCTCGCACTTGTCCATGTCTGCATCCGACGGCATGTTCAGCGAAGCGATGGTCAGCAGGAAGAACAGCGAGCCCGCCCCCCCGGCGGCAGCTTCCATGTCAGCTTTGTACAGTGCTTCGTCGTCGATGCCCTGGACCGTTACCGCCGGGCGAACCAGCGCCATCAGCTCGGTATGGCTGATCTCGCCGTCGGCCAGATGCTGCACGAAGATGCTGGCTTTACTCAGTTCGTCGCCGGGCAGCGCGTGGAACCAGGACGCATCGAGCGGTTGATAGGCGCCTTCCAGGTAGATGTGCGTGGCGCCATAGTCGCGGTAGAGGCGGTTGAGCATGATCGCGATCTCGATCTGGCCCAGGATCGAGTCGTGGTTTTCGTGGAAGATGATGACCGGCACGTCGGACCCGTTGTCCACGATCTCGACGGCGCGGCCAACGCCGTCGGCAGTGATAGCGTTGACCATCGCTTCCAGGTCGCCGGACTGGCGGTGATCCGGGGCGGCCAGCACACCGCCGGGCAGCAGCAGGGCCAGGACAAGCAGCAAAGACATAATTTTAGCGGCAGGACGCATAGGTGATTCTCCATTTGAAACTCAGTGTAACACTCGGAGTCGTCTGTTGCGCGCGATAGAGGATGGCTCACCGGCTGGAAGCACGCGAGCACAGGGTGTGGTGTGAAAGCGCTGTTCCCATTTAAGCATAAATATCGCTGTGACGTCAACATAATAAGCGGCTGCAACAGCAGTTTAGGCCGATTCCGCCGGACGCGGTTTGCGCGTTGTGTGGTACACTACCCGCCGGTGAATAGTATGCAATCAAACGGATGGGACCTATGCGCTCAGAACACACACGACGCGCGCTGATCTGGGTGGCGCTGCCGCTGATCGTGTACGCGCTGGCGGCGGGCGTCATCACGTGGCCGCTGGTCAGGCAGATCGATACCCACGCAGCGGGCGCGGGTTACAGCGACAGCTACGAGGTGATCCGGCACGGCTGGTGGATGCGCGAGGCGCTGCTGCACGGCGATAACCCCTACCGGCAGGACCTGCTGGCCTACCCGGACGGCTTCACCAGTTATCTACAGTGGGCCTATCCCCTGCGCTTTGGGCCAACGATGGCGCTGTCGTTCGTGTTTTCGCCGCTGGTGGCGTTCAACCTGGCGCTGTTGATCACGCTGATCCTCAACGGCGCGGCGGCGTATTGGCTGGGTATGCACCTCGGCGGGCAGCAGCCGCTCCCCGCGCTGCTGGGCGGGCTGGTGTTTATGGCGTTTCCGGCCATGCAGGGCCACGCCAGCGTGGGGCACCTGGGCATTTTGACGCTGTGGCCGCTGCCGCTGTTTGCGCTGTGCATGTGGCGCGTGGTGCGCGAGGACGGCGGCTGGTGGACGGTGATCGCGGGCGGCGTCTGGTTTGCGCTGGCGGCGCTGGGCATGGTGTCGCAGATCATCTACGTGCTGCTGCCGGTGGTGGCCTTCTTTGGCCTGTATCACCTGCTGTCGCCGCGCGCGTGGCTGGTTATGCGGGGCGCGCCGCTGGATGAGCAGCCCTGGCTGCGCTTTGTGGCGATGATCGCGCTGGGCGGGGCGCTGCTGCTGCCGTTTTTTGGCCCGCTGCTGACCGATGCGGGGCGCGCCGAGGTGCGCGGACTCAGCGAGACGGGGCGCGTGGCCTACAGCGCGGACGTGCTGAGTTTTGCCAGCCCGTCGCCGTTTGGCCTGCTGGAAGACGTCGCGCCGGACTATACGCGCGATGTGCTGGGCACCAACTCGGCAGAGGGCGCGGCGTACCTGGGCCTGATCGCGGTGCTGCTGGCGGGGATAGCGCTGGCGCGGCGCGAACCGGCGCGGGTATGGCTGGTGATCGGCCTGGGCGCGATGCTGTTCTCGCTCGGACCGCTGCTTAAATGGCGCGACGATCCGGTTACGTTCCGCGTGGAAGACATCGAATCGGTTATCCCGCTGCCCTGGGCGCTGTTCGAATCGCTGCCGGTCATCGATTCCACGCGCACGCCGGGCCGCTTCAATCTAACCACCGGCTTTGCGCTTTCGGCGCTGGTGTGCACCGGGACGGTCGTGGTGTTCGAGCGCGTGCGGCGGCGCGCGGTGCAGATCGGGCTGGCGCTGATCCTGGGCGCGCTGATTCTGGCCGAATACCAGTTGTTCGCGCCGTTCCTGACGGTCGATGCTCGACAGCCGGATTACTTTGAGCAGTTGGCCAATGCGGACGGCGTGCGCGCGGTGTTGAACGTCCCGGTAGATGACCGGCTGGTAGCGAAGACGGCGCTCTACCAGCAAACCATCCACCGGCACCCGATCATCGCGGGGCACGTCTCGCGCAAGACGCCGCAAGACCCGGCGCTGCTGGCCGTACTGGACCAGGCGGCGGCTCCGGATTCCGGCGAGCGTCTGTCGTCCATCCGGCGCGAAGATGTGCCGTATATCCTCTCGTCGGCGGGCGTGGATCGCCTGGTTGTTCACAAGCGCGCCTATGCCGAGCCGGGGCCGGTTGTGGCGCGGCTGGTATCGATCCTGGGCGGGCCGGAATACGAGGACGGGCAGATCGCGGCCTTTGTTGTGCCGCGCGTGCCGGAACCGCCGCCGGATATGGCGCTGGCGCTGGCCGCCGGGCCGGACGGCTGGAGCGCGCCGGTAAACGTGGGCGCGTTTGAGGGCGTATTCCTGGCCGACGCGGGCGATTGGCACCTGTTCGCGGCAGGTGATACCTACGGCGAACTGGTCTTTCGCGCGGAGCCGTACCGCGTGCCGCGCCGGGTTGACGTATGGCTGGATGATCACCTGATCACCAGCCTGCTGCCGGACGGCGGGGAACTGCGTCTGCCGCTGTGGTTGACGGCGGGCTTCCATACGCTGCGCTTAAAGGCGGCGGACGGCTGCACCGCGTACCCGTTCGCGCTGACGTGCTGGGACACACCGCCCCTGTCCGCTGACTGCGCGCCGCTCGATCCGCCCGCGTGCATCAGCGTTGTCTTCGAGCCGCCGACGTGGCACCCGCTGGATACCGTCCCGGTGCCGCTGGGCGTGCGGCTGGATCACGGGCTGCGGCTGCGGGCGTATGACGTGGCGCTGGATACTACCGGGCGCGTGGTCCGGGTGCGCCTGTTCTGGCGGTCCGCCGACCCGCTGCCGGACAGCTACGCGCTGTTTGTGCATATCGCGGACCCGGAAAGCGGCGAGCCGCTGGCCCAGTATGACGGCTTCCCGGCAGTGCTGACCGATGCCTGGGAGACGGGCGCGCGCTGGCAGTCGGAAGTGCTGGTGACGCTGCCGGATGATCTACCGGCGGGCGAGTACGCGGTTAACGTGGGCTGGTTCCGCCCGGCGGACGGCAGCCGGTTAGGCATGGTCACGCTGGGAACGGTGGCAGTGGAGTAGAGAATATGCCGGGTGTACTGGAAAAGGTGACGACGTTTGTCGTGCGCGATGCAGGTGATGGGCCTGAACTGCTGCTGTTTGTACATCCCTTCGCGGGCATCCAGATTCCGGCAGGCACGGTTGAGATCGGGGAAACGCCGGATGCGGCGGCGCTCCGCGAAACGCGCGAGGAAACCGGCCTGCGCAATGTGTCGATCCGCCGCTGCCTGGGCACAGACGAGCGCACGCTGCCGGACGACCGGCGCGCGGTGGTGAAACGCACGACCGTATACGCCCGCCCGGACGTGACCAGCTTTGACTGGGCGTTTTTGCCCAGGGGCATGTGGGTGCAGCGCCTGCGCGCGGCGGGCGGCTTTACGCAGGTCAGCTATGTGGAGCACGACCGCGAACCGGACCCGCAGTACGTGACGATGTGCATTACCGGCTGGGTGCCGGATGCCGCGCTGGCCGATACGCAGCGGCGGCATTTTTACCTGCTGGACTGTCACGAACAGACGGAGACCCGCTGGCAGGTGGCAGTCGATCACCACGTGTTCACGCTGTTCTGGGCGCCGCTGGACCACCTGCCCGCCATCATCCCGCCGCAGGATGCATGGCTGGCGTACCTGGACAGAACGTAGCGCTACAGCCGCAGCCAGCGAGATAGAGGAGGCGCACACCAGGCAGGGACGTAGTAGTATCAGGCGCAAGACCTGTGGAGTCCGGCATTTTTCTTTTCGCATAGCATGGTGGAGGAGAATCTATGGCAGGTTTAATGGAGGGCAAGGTTGCCCTGGTTACCGGCGGGAGTTCGGGCATTGGCAAGGCAACGGCGCTGGCATTTGCGCGCGAAGGGGCAAGCGTTGTGATTGCCAATCGGACGCAGGAAACCGGCGAGGAAGTCGCCCAGGCGATACAGGAAATGGGCGGGCAGGCGGTATGGATTCAAACCGATGTCTCTCAGGCGGATCAGGTGGAAGCCATGATCGAAGGGACGCTGCGGGCTTTCGGGCGGTTGGATTACGCGTTCAACAATGCAGGCAGCGGCGGCATGGGGGGATGGCTGGCAGATATTCCAGAAGCGGAGTTTGATAAGACGATTAACGGCTTTTTGAAGAGCGTGTGGCTGTGTATGAAGCACGAAATCCCGGTGATGCTCAAATCGGGCGGGGGGAGCATCGTCAATAACTCGTCCGTCGATGGGCTGCGCGCTTTCCCGTATGATCCAGTTTATTCGGCGGCCAAGCACGGCGTGATCGGTCTGACCCGGTCGGGAGCCATGCAATACGCGAACCAGGGTATACGCATCAACGCCGTCTGCCCTGGCTGGATCAGGACGCCGCCGGTAGAAAATATCTTGCAGAATTCGCCCGAAGCAAAAAACGGTATGCTTCAACACCAGCCGATTGGGCGGCTGGGTGCGGCGGATGAAGTCGCCGAGGCGGTTGTCTGGCTGTGTTCGGATAAGGCATCATTGATCATTGGCGTTGCATTTCCGGTAGACGGCGGTTATACCGTGGTGTGAGCGGTGGCAGCAGCCCGCGCCCTGTCGCGGCGTATGGTCGGCTGTGCTGCGAAACCCACATTCTGCACCTCGCAAGAGCAAAATCGAAATAAAATTTCGCTCAAGCTGGTGCGGATTATTGGCCTATGAAGTGCTCTCACTCGCTGCCCCGGCCCTCCAACTGTTGGCGCAGATACGCCAGAACCGCCTCTGTGCCCTGCTCCACAACCTCCGGCGGCGGCGATTCCAGCGGGTTATCGTCCAGCCAGAGCCTTTGCAGATATTGCAGTTGGCCGATTTCAGGTGGCAGGCTGATCAAGCTCACATTCCGCGCCAGAACGACAATATCAGATTTTCATCGAAACCGGTGCGGAATACGGGTTAATACGGTTTCATGAAGTTTCTTGGGGTACAATCTGCACGGGGACGCCGATTTCCGCCTCGACCTCCTCGACGAACGTGTGGAGTGCCTCCAATTGGAAGAGACTGCTCGCCCCGGCAGGACTGCCGAGCACGATCAGGCTGACATCGTCTTCTTCGTCAGCAATCTCTTTGAGTTGGTTCCGTAGGTTGCCAGTGCGCACGATCACTCTGGTAGGCACTCCGGCCCGGTCGGCCTGTTCTTGAGCCGTGCATTGCAGGTAGTTCAGCATCTGTTTGACTTGCTCCTCGACGTTGATCACAATCGGTGTGGCGGACTTCTGCAAAATGTGCTGGTCAAAAACGTAGAGGAATATCAAGTTGGCATCGGTTTCACGCGCCAGCTTGATCGCCTGCTCATGGGTAGGTTGGCTGCTTTTGCCTCCGCGTGTGGCACACAGAATCGTCCCTCCGGCTGCTCTTGCCATTTCCGGCATACCGAAACAGCAGTGCAGCCAATCCCAACTCCACCACACCAGCGCACTCGCAACCAGCAGCGCCACCAAGACGGTCACCCAGTGCGTAGTCGTACCGCCTGCTGCGGCGACCAACTCGTAGGCAATATACCCGACATAGGTGATGATCAGGTACGCTCCCACGACCCGGTTAATGGTCCTAGTCCGGCCCAGAAACTCAAAGTCCAGCAAAAACAGCACCATCAACGAGATATTAATGGCATTCATAAAGATAAAGCTCTGGACCGCCGTGTCACCGACTGCAAGCGGACGGATCAGCGCGGGGAGCCCCAGGCCGAACAGCAGGTTGAACAGATTGCTCCCGAACGCGGTGCCGAGGACCAGCCCGGCGTGCCCGCGCCGCGCAGCTTGGATTGAGGAGGCAATCTCGGGCAGAGAGGTCCCCGGACCAATGAGGACCATACCAATCACATATTCGGGGATTTCCAGTGCAACAGCCAGCGATGTCGTATTAAAAATGAGCAGTCGCGAGGCCAGGATCAACGTCACCAGTCCGCCGAACAAGGCCAGCAAAGCGTGGAGACGTGTCATGTCCTGCGCAGTTGGGTGTGAGATCGTCTCGATCTCGGTCACCTCAACCAGCAACACACTACGCTTGCTTCTCGCCTGTGCACACTGGATGATCAGCACCAGGGCTGCGCCAAACAGGGTCAACATCGGGATCGCTTCGAACTGGCTGATCTCACCATCGATGACAATAGCTGTCAACATGCCGGTTCCCGCCAGATACAACGGGATGTCGCGCTCGATGGCTTCGCGGGGCACGATGATCAGACCGGCAATCAGCGCCGACACGCCAAGCTCGATACCAAAGTTGATGAGATTCGAGCCAAGAATGTTGCCGACGACCGCTGCTGTGTCGTCTTTGCCGAGTACGATGTTCAGGTTCACGGCGAGTTCGGCGGACGAAGTACCCATCGCTACCACGGTTGCCCCGATCACAAGCGGGCTGATGCGAAACTCGCGTGCAATATGCACTGCCCCATCGACCAGGAAATATGAGGCGCGTGTCACGATACAGAGCGCCACCGCAATAAGAAGGATGTTGATCGATAGCGGTAATTCTAAAAAGAAAGTTTCCATTGGCCCTCGGAGTTCCCCCCAAGCGACGAGACGCGGTTTCCTCCGCCATGACGAATGCGTCTCGCTGCCCCATATGGATCAAACCAATTCAGCGCAGCAAGCGATACTGTTGGCGAACACCCAGAAGGGTCCGTTTATTCCAATTGGCGCATATTTCTGTTGTCTGGAAGAACTGCTTTCTTTGCACCAAAGCCACCCGCTCTGAGGTAGTGAATATATAACGCTGTGCTGTTTTTGCTTATTTCTTGTCTTGATTCTGAACCTGTCTGTGGTTCGCCAACAGTATCGCAAGCTGCGGGGAATGAGACCTCCTAGATTCAATTATCACTGGATTGGCCTGATCAGCCACATTCCGTACCGTCAATCGGAATAAATGTCATTTTTGCCGAAACTGGTGCGGAATGTGGGCGAAAGATACATAGCCGGTATTTTCGGGGCGTGCAGCCAGGTGAAGAATAACGCAGGGTGAAGCGAGCTTTTGTCCTGCTGTGTTACACGCTCTTACCCATCTTTCACCTCGCTGCCCGGTGAGCCGCTCAGAACTGCTCGAAGCCGGTCTACCAGCGCCCGCGCATGCCGCCGCACCATGATATACCGCCACCAGTACAAAGCGACAAACGGTGCCATCACCACCAACCGCACAACAAACGCTTCCATTCCCAATTGCAGCACCGCGTCGGCCAGCAGCGCCAGCGCCACCAGTGTTAGCACCGCTTCGCGCCACAGGCCCAGGTATACCACCCGCTCCGCGTGCAGGTCGTCACCGACGACACAGCCCTGCACATGTGTCCCGGCCTCGACCGGCTCCAGGCTGCCGCGAAAGATCACATTCACCGTCCGCGAGGGCAGCACCCACCACAGCAGCGTGATCACCAGCAGCAGGCGCAGCGGCATCAGCAGCACATTCACCAGCAGCGGCAGTGTGAGCTTTGTTCGCTGCGTGGCGTAAAAATACCCTTTCTGCCCCACATAAACATGCCGCCCGGCAGCCAACTGGTGCAGCATATCCCCCTCTAACCGGCGGCGGCAGTCATCCACCGGCAGCGGCGTCACAAAATCCAGCGTCAGCGCCCGGCGCCGGTCGGTCATGATGACTGGTTCCGGACCTGCTCCGCCGTGACATACAGCCTGCGCCGCAGCCAGCGCGCCAGGTCTTCGGTTGTCGCGCGGAGCGCTCGCCAGCGCAGGGCAAACAACGTCAGCAGCAGCAAAAACAGCGGCACCGACACGAAAAACCCGCGTGTCTTCAGTCGCAAGAAAAACAGCGCCGCCATCAGGAAGAATATCCCGAATAGAAACAGGCCCTCGATCCAGACCTGGTTTTCGGCGTCCACCGTTACCGCGCCGTGGACCCATGTCCCATCACCGTCTTCGTCCGGGTCCAGGTGCCCAACCAGCCGGATCGGGCGCATCGCGCCGGGAAATTCACGTTCAACCAGGAACAGGTCGTTGTCCTGCACGGTTGTGCGCTGTGTGACCGGGGCAAGCGTCCCGCCCAACACCCGGATCGGCGCATCGGCGCACTGTTCCAGGCGCGTACAGCAGGCTGCCGGAGACAGCGCGGTTACAAAATCGACCGTGTAGCGCGGCTCCTTTTTTGGTTTGTCGGTCATGGTGTTTACCCTTTCGGCTGCACCCTTTGTGAAACCAGTACACATTGGCGGAACTATCGCCGGGGGTTTGTAGGGGCAGCGCTTGCTCTGTCCTGGCTGACCCACCGGGTCGCCCCTCCTTACCGCCTGCCCAGGTCAGCCAGTCCCATCTGGCGATGGGTCGTCTTTATCAGCGCGTCCTCATACAGGGCCGTATACTGCCCGACCCGCTGCCCCCAACTCCAGTTGATACGCATAGCGCGATCCTGCATCCGCTCGAAGGCCGACCGGCGGAAGCGGTATGTTTCCAACGCCCAGCGCAGCGTGCCGCGCACCGCGCCCGGTTCTTCCCACAAAAACGTAAAGCCGGTGCCGGTTTCGGCGTCGTCGTTGTCATAGTTATCGACCGTATCAACCAGCCCGCCCGTTTCGCGCACAACCGGCAGCGCGCCGTAGCGCATGGCGATCATCTGGGTCAGGCCGCACGGCTCGTACCGGCTCGGCACCAGGAACAGATCGGCCCCGGCATAGATGCGCGATGCCAGCTCCGGCAGGTAGTCGATGATGACGCGCGCCTTCCAACCAAAATCCCACTCCAGGCGCTTCATGTCCTGCTCGATTTCGTCCTTGCCGGTGCCCAGCACGACAAGCTGGGCGTCGGTCTCGGCTAGCAGACGGCGCAGCCCCGGCGCGGCAAAATCCATGCCTTTTTGCTCCACCATCCGGCTGACCAGGCCGATCAGCGGCGTATGCTCGCTCTGTCTCAGACCCAGTTCGGCTTGCAGCGCGGTTTTGTTCTTTGCACGCTCGATCCGGAAGTTGGAAACGTCAAAATGATGCCGGATGTTTGGATCGGTGGCCGGGTTGATACGTTCCATGTCCAGCCCGTTGAGGATGCCCGTAAAATCGTTGTGCCGCACCCAGATCATGCCCTCCAACCCTTCGCCAAAGCGCGGGTAATGCAGCTCGATGGCGTGCTGCGTGCTGACGGTGTTCAGCTTGTGCGTGTAGGCGATCCCGATGCCAAGCAGGTTGTCGGTTTTATCCTGGTAGACCAGGTTCGGATCGTGTCGCCCCGGCACACCTGCTGCCCATAAATACCCGCCTGCTTCCCAGCCCTGGTAGCCCATGTTATGAATCGTCAGCACGCTGGCGACGCGCTCCCAGCCCGGTTCATAACGTGCTTCAAACAGCAGGAACGGGATCAGGCCGGTGTGCCAGTCGTGGACATGCAGCAGTTCCGGAAACCACTTCTCGCCGCCCCGTCCCTGCCCCAGTTCCCAGGCCAGGCTCATTGCCGCCTGGCTGAAGAACACGAACCGCTTACGGTCCCAGTCAATGTCGGTATAGATGTCTTTGCCCATGCCAAAGAACGGCCAGCTCTCCATCAAGTACACCGGCACACCGGATTCTTCGATGGTATGCACATAGACATCCGCTGTGCCGGGGCGGCGGGAAAACTGGTACTGGAACAGGTAATCCAGCCGGTCGTGGTACCTGGCTTTGATCGGTCCGTGCAGCGGGATCAGCACCCGCGCATCCACGCCATGCTGGCGCAGCGCGGCGGGCAGGCCGCCCACAACATCACCCAACCCGCCCGTTTGGGCAAATGGCGTCATCTCTGCCGCAATGAACAATACGTTCATCGTTTATCGATCTCCTGAGATAAGTGTAAACCACAGGCTGCTACCCCACCATCCTAAAGATCGGGGCATGTCCACAAGGCTTTTTTACCACAGCCCACCCGCATTATAGCCACATTCTACGCTGTGAAAAATCGACAGGTATGCTATATCTTGAGTGACATTTTGCCTACACACGCCTGCGGATTATACCCAGGAGGGATCACACCGTGAACAACGTGCTATCTGCCGGGCAGCCTGCCGCGAAGGCGCGCCCGTCCCCCTGGCCGCGCCGGATTTTGATCGCCGGACTGACCTGGGCTGTATTCCTGCTGATCATAGCGCCTGTCTCCGAACCAACCCCGGAGAGCTGGACGCTCAGCGTATCGGTAGTGCTCAGCGGGCTGTATACCCTGCTGCTGTACGCCACGCGCCGCCGCTGGCTGCCCCGCCTGAGCCGCCGTCCGCTGCGGAACGCGATGCTGCTAGGCATTCTCAATGCTGCATGGATCGAAACGCTGTTCCTGGTGGTGCAGGTCATCTTTGGCGCGGAAGATGTCGCCGCGCACCCGAACCTGTTGGTGGACCTGTTGATCACGATGCCCTGGTATATCGGAATGGTGATTCTGTTCGTGCGTGTCTACCACCGCCGCCGCTTTTCACCGGCGGTCGTGCTGCTGTTGGGCGGCCTGTACGAGGTTGGCGCGGACGGGATCGTGGGCGGGGTGGGCAACTTCGCGAATCCTGCCTACCCGCTGCTGCTGTTCCTGGTGGCCTTCTGGGAATTCATTCCGGTCTACAGCTCGATGGTGCTGCCGCCCGCCTGGGTGGTGGATACCATCCCGCCCCCAGGGCTGCCCTTAACGCCTGCCTGGCGCGACGCGCTGCGCCCGCTGCTGTGGTTGATCCCGTTCGCCGTTTACCTGTTGATCGTGCTCCTGGTGCTGGCTGCCCTTAACGCGGTGTGAGGATAAGCACCTGCCGCAGTGGTGCATCTGCCCAACATCTGACACAATAGGCTGGGGCATGAAGCGGACCGGTCGGGTACCATGCCGCCAGCGCTACTCGTCGAAAAGCAGGTCCAGGGAGCAGCTATGAATATCCTGCGCTTACAGCTACCGCGCCCGCCGCAGTCGGTCGGCTGGCTGGAGTTGTTTTATGATCTGGTGTACGTGGCAACCGTGATCGCGCTGGGCAACTGGCTCGGCCACCACATCACGCCGGGGGGCGTCGCAACGTTTGCACTGCTGTTTACATCGATCTGGGGATCATGGGTGGGCACGGTGTTGTACTTCAACCGCTTCGACTCCAACGACGTCGGCCAGCGGGTGCTCGTGTTTGTGCAGATGTACTTCATCATCATGCTGGCGATGCACATTGGCGATCCGCTGGAAAAGCTGTCGCGGGGTTACGCCCTGTCATACGCCTGTTTGGTGCTGGTCCTTGCGGCGTTGTATGGCCGCGCGTGGCACATTTTCCCCACCGACCGCGCGCTGATCCAGGACTACATCCTGACCAACCTGCTGATGGCAGGCATCTGGTTTTTGTCGGCGTTTGTGTCGCCGCCGGGGCGCTACTGGCTGTGGGTGGCCGGGTTTGGCCTGGGACTGGCGGCCCCGCTCACACCATTTATGCGCCGCCATGTCGCCGGATTCCGCACGAATATGCACCACCTGTCGGAACGGTTGGGGCTGCTGACGATCATTGTGCTGGGCGGGTCGCTCATCCAGGTGATCACGGCGGGCACGGTCGAAGAGAGCACGTCACCCTGGTTGTTGGGCGTCGCTGCGATGGTGATCGTTGCGTCGATGTGGTGGGTGTATTTTGACCACGCCAGCACGTCCGCGCCGCGCGGCTCGGATGCGGGGCGCTATACCTGGTTCGTGATGCACCTGCCGCTGATCATCGGTATCACGGCCTTTGGCGTGGCTGCCAAAAAGCTGGTCTGGCTCGATCCCGGCCACGACTTGACGAACGCGACACGCTGGCTGTTTACCGGGTCGCTGGCGGTCTGCCTGTTGGCGCTGGCGCTGCTCGAACTGCTGACCAAAGACCGCGCTCACCCCCATCGTCACGTGCTGGCGAACGGGCGGATCGTGGGCGCGATTGTGCTGCTGATCTTCGGCTGGCAGGGTGATTCGTTGGGCATGGACGCAATAGTCGTGATTTCCACCGGGGCGGTCGCCGCGCAGGTGGTGTTTGACGTGATGTACCGCATCGGCGCGGAATTGACCGGTGGCGGGGACGCATAGCCCGGTACGGTGTGCGGGCAACCGGAGATTATTGATAGGGGCGACCAGATAGATGATCGCCCACAAACGAAACCCCCGGCGGGTTGCTTACTCCGTCGCCCACCAGCGGTAATCAACGTCCGGGAACACGCGATCCCGCTCCCACAACCGCGCCGCCAGCGCGCCGTCCGGCTCGCCGCGCTTGACGCTGTCGGTCAGCGAATTGAAGCGTTCCAAATGCTGGCTGAAGCGCTGGACCGCGTACTGCCGCGCCTGCCCGGTCGTGACCAGGAACGGCCAATCGGAGCTTTCGAGCAGCAGCAGTTCGCGCGCCGCCTGGTTCAGCACGCCCCGGATCGTATCGTCTTTGTAGCGCTTTTTGTACTCGTTCGCCAACTGCTCCATACATTCTTCGGCTTCGTGGATCGGTTCCCACATCCAGCGGGTATCGTTGTTATCCCACGTGAAGTGGCCGCCGCCCGCGCCCCAGCTTCCTTCGGGCAGGTGGATCACCTGCTGCGGCGGGTGCTGCTCGATATAATCGCTGGCGGTCGTCAGGTCAACCTTGGGATTCTCGGCCAGCAGCCGTAACACCTGCTTAAGCCACTCCACGCCCTCGAACCACCAGTGACCAAACAGCTCGGTGTCGTAGTTGGAAGCGATCAGGCCGTAGCCCAAGCCGTGATCCCACTGCGCCTGCAAAATCCGCTCGACCAGCGCGGCGAAATCCTGCGCGTGCATCCGGACTTTGTGCTCGGCCCAGTCCGGGTGGTAGAAGTCCTTGTCGCCCAGGTCCACCTTTGCGCCGGTCACGCGCCAGTATTGCAGCCCGCTCACGCCGTCCTTGCGGTGGAACTCGCGGTAATCAAAATCGCCGGGGTAACCCCAGTCCGCCGACCAGACGCGCTGGCCGGTTTCGTTGTTGCGCCCGATCACGGCCACGCCGCTGTGCTCATCCGCGCCCGGCCCGGCGGTCGTATCGCTGACATAGTACACGTTGAAGGTGGTCAGCGGCTCGTCCGGTATTTTCTGGTAGGACATCGGGATCAAATAGCGGCGCTTGATCTCGCCATACGGTCCCATCGCCTCACCCGCTGCCACGCCGACCGGCGCGCCACCCGTGATCAGGTGCGTCTCGCTGAAAAAGACCTTGATCTTTTCTTCGGCGACAAAATGTTCGATGCCGGGCCGGATTGTGCCGTCCGCCGCGTAGTACGCCGGGCGGTAGGCGCACTCCGGCAGCCAGATACCGCGCGGCGCCCGCTTGAAAAAGCGCCGGTAGCTGGTCGTGCCCGCCCGAAGCTGGCCCCGGATCGCGCTGTCACGCCCCAGCAGCGGCAGGTAGCCATGCGTGGCGGCGCTGGTCGTGATCTCGATGTAGCCCTCGTCCTGAAGCTGTTTAAACGCGCCAACCAGGTCCCGGTTGAAGCGGCGGTCGAGCGAGTCTTTGATGTGTTCGTAGTACTCCTGGTAAAAGCTCGCCAGGTATTCCAGTTGCTTGTTGCCAACCCACCAGGGTTTTTCTTCGTGGGCCTGTTCGTAGCTCGACGCCACCGTTTCCCGGTCGACCGGCGGTAGTTCGCCCTCTTCGGCCTCTTCACGCGGCACGCCGCGCGCTTCTTCTTCTCCGTGGAAGCGCAGCACGTCCTGCTTGGCCCGCGCGATCTTATCGTCCAGGTATTCGTCCAGGTGATCGATCACGTCTGGATCGGCCAACTGCTCAGCCAGCACAGGCGTGATCCCAACCGTCAGCTTATATTGCACGCCTTCGTCGCGCAGATCGTACAGCGCATTCAGCAGCGGGATGTACGTCTCGCTGGCCGCCTCGTGAATCCACTCTTCGCCGTGCGGCCAACGCCCGGCCAGCCGCGCATAGGGCAGGTGGCTGTGCAGAACAAAGGTAAACGCACCGATCGCGCTCATACTGTTTCCTCCCTGATATGGGTTCACACCGGTAACGCTCTGTTGATGCTCATTGTACAGGCATGCGATCGGAAAGCAAAACGCCGCCCCGGCGCATTCAGCATATAATAGAGAGTGTGCCAGATACATACACCTAAGGAGACAGTATCATGACAACCCGTACCCGCTCCCATCTTGTTCTGCGCTGGCTGGTGCTGGTTGCGCTGGCGCTGGTGCTCGGACTGGTCAGCGCCGCGCCGCAGCAGGCTATCCATGCCGACTTTATGAGCCGTGACGGTTACAATAACCTTGTATTGGAGATCACCGCCGCAGCGGGCGGCGTCGATGTGCATTCCACGCCCAGCCAGACCGGCGCGCGGATCGATACGCTGTGGTGGGGGGACCGCGTGCTGTGGACCGGCGAAGCCGCCACCGCCGAAGGCTACCGCTGGATCAAGGTCGGCATTGGCAGTGGAAGCACCGGCTGGATGCAGGATACGCCCGGTTGGACCATCGAAATGGACCCGGTCTATACCACGCCCGGCATGGGCAGCGGCGCGCGCGTCCAGGTGACATCGTCGGGGGCCGGGTCGCACTGCCGCGATTGGCCGTCATCAGAAGCTACCGAAGTCGAGATGGTCGACGACAGCGATATGATGACGGTGGTCGGTGGCCCGTACCAGGCCGAATACTGGATGTGGTGGGAATACCGGCTGGCCAACCGGAGTCAGTGTTGGATCGTGGATGTGCCGGGCTGGTTCCGCGTGGTCACGCCGGGGACGTTCTAGCGCCGCAGGTCGTCCTATTCCGGGGTGGGGTTTGCCCCGCCCCGGCCTGTTTTTCCCCCTCGCTGACGTCAGGCTGAAAACAAGCTGACACTATGTAACCGCGCCCGACAATCGGCTATAATTGCACGCCGATGGGGTCATCATCCACGTATAACTATTATGGACGCACTGATCGTGTTTGCGCGCCGTTCAACCCATAACGACCAGCATTTTCGTAGGGTAAATCAAGGAGTTCAACATATGAATGCCTCTAACCAGGCTGTTGTTGTGCAGCATGTGACCAAACGCTACGGCAATTTCACCGCCGTCAGCGACTTGAGCTTCGAAGTCCAGAAGGGCGAAATATTCAGTATGCTCGGCCCAAACGGCGCGGGCAAAACAACCACTATCCGTATGATCCTGGACATCCTCAAGCCCGATACTGGCTCGATCCAGGTGCTCGGCGGGACGATCAACGAGCAGATCAAAGACCGGATCGGCTACCTGCCCGAAGAACGCGGCCTGTACCGCAATGTCCGCGTGGTCGAGGTGCTGACTTACCTGGCACAGCTTAAGGGGCTGTCATCCGGGGAGGCCCGGCAGCGCGCGCTGGAACTGCTGGAACGGGTCGAGCTGGAAGAAAACGCCGACAACAAGGTCAGCGAACTGAGCAAGGGTATGCAGCAGAAAGTCCAGATCATCACCGCCGTGCTGCACAAGCCCGAACTGATCATCATCGATGAGCCGTTCGCCGGGCTGGACCCGGTCAACACGCAGTTGATCAAAGACCTGCTGTACGAGATGCACGAAGACGGCACCACGATCATCATGTCCACCCACATGATGCACCAGATCGAGGAGATGGCCGACCGCCTGCTGATGCTCGATCACGGGCGCTGCGTGCTGTACGGCGATGTGCAGGGAGTCCGCGAGCAGTTCGCCAGCAACGCCGTCGTGGTCGAGGGTGAAGGCGACTGGGCCGCGCTGCCGGGCGTCACAGCGGTTGAGCCGGGCGAAAACGGGCGCGAGTTTGTGCTGCGCCTGGCCGAAGGCACCACGCCGGACCAGGTGATGAACGCCGTCGCCGTCGGCGCAGATTACCACGTGCGCCGGTTTGAGCTGGCCGTGCCCAGCCTGAATGAAATCTTCATCCAGGTGGCGGGCAACGGTAACAACCACCATCACCGGCAGTCCTGATACAGCCGGAACGGAGAAACTAACCTATGTCCTGGCAAAAAATATGGCTCGTGCTCAGCCGCGAGTATCGCTACAACTTCAGACGACCCAGCTTCCTGTTCACGGCCTTCGGCGTCCCGCTGTTTTCGATTGCTGCGATGTTCCTGGTCATCCATGTAGTCACCGACCGTGAAACCAACCTGGATAACTACCAGCGGATCGGCTATGTCGACCGCGCCGGGGTGATTTCGGCAGATGCGCCCAACCAGGACGGCTACCAGCCGGTGACCGATCCGGCGGTTGAAGCGCCGGGTGCGTCGGCATCCGAAGCGGAACAGACCGCGTACTATGATGCGCTGGAAGCCGCCGCGCGCCAGCAGTTGGTGAACGACCAGATCGACGCGTTTTTTGTGATCACCGACCTGTACACGCTGACCGGGCAGATCGACCTGTACGGTATCAAAGGCCCCCCGGCGGCGCTCCGGGACAACATCGAAGATTTCCTGCGCGACCAGATCGTCGCTCAGGCCCCGGATACGCTGCCCGTGTCTACCGCGCGCCTGCACAAACCGGTAGATATGACAATCCGCGACCTGGACAGTGATGACAAACTATCCACAGCGGCGCTGATCGGGCGAATGCTGCTGCCGTTTGTCTTCGTTTTCCTGTACTTCATGTCGGCCAACACCACCGCCCAGTTTTTGATGAGCGGCGTTGTCGAGGAAAAAGAAAACCGCCTGATGGAAATCCTGGCGACCAGCCTGCGTCCAATCGAACTGCTGTGGGGCAAGATGCTGGGGCTGGGTGCGCTGGCGCTGACCCAGGCGGCGCTGTGGGCTGCGGGCGCCCTGGTGATCGCCGTGCTGTACGAAGGTGCGCGCGAATTCCTGACCGGCGCGTCGTTCCAGGTCGGGGACATTGTGCTGATCATCGGCTTGTTTGTGATCAACTTCCTGCTGTTCTCGGCGATCATGCTGGGCATCGGCGCGTCATCCACAGCCGAAGCCGAAAGCCGCCAGTTCGCGGGCTTCATGACCTTTATCGCCGTGCTGCCCCTCGCGCTTTCGTCGTTGTTTTTCATGAATCCGGATGGTTCGCTGCCGCTGTTTTTCACCTTCTTCCCGCTGACAGCCGCCACAGCCCTGATCATGCGCATGGGCCTGACGTCGCTGCCCAACTGGCAGATCGCGCTCAGCCTGGGCATTCAACTTGTCAGCGTATTGGCGGTGATGTGGCTGGCGGCCAAGGTCTTCCGGCTGGGCATGTTGATGTACGGCAAGCCGCTGACCCCGCGCACCCTGTGGCAGGCTCTGCGCGCCGGTCAAAAGACGCTCACCACGGCGCAGGATGAAGCGCCGGTGCGCAAACCACGTAAGAAAAGGAGCCTGTTCCGGCTATGACTCACTGGATGGATGTATTTCGTTACGAATTCCGGCAGTTCTTCCGCCGCAAAGCCTACCTGTTCACCACGTTTGGCGTGCCGCTGATCGCCATCGCGATCTTCTTTGGCTACCAGGCATACCAGGACATGCGAGAAGGCGGCGATGACAAACCGCCCGAAAACCCGGTCACCGAGCAGACCAAAGGCACCAGCGTGATCGGCTATATGGATTTGACCCCGGATGGGCTGTTCCCTGGGCCGGAGAGCTACGAAGCGGTCGAATGCAGCGTGACGGCAGCCGATGTGAGTGGGCTGTCATCCGGCCTGTTCAAGCGCCTGACATCACCCTACTGCTTCCGCGAGCGGGTGCGCTATTACGAGACACGCGCCGACGGCGAGCAAGCGCTGGATGATGAGGACATCACCGGGTTGTATGTGATCGAACCGGACTATGCCGAGAACAGCAGCGTATCGCTGTATTTCACCAAGTTCAACATTCAGGACGCGACGGGAAGCGATACGCTGCTTGAGGATTATCTGCTGTCCAGCCTGCTGTACAACGTCGAGGCCGAAACCTACGAGCAGCTTTACCTGCGGCTGCGCGATCCGGCGGTCTTCAGCGAGCATATCGTCAGCGCCGAAGGCACCGCCAAAACAGATAACGAGGACGAAAATATGATCGTGGTCTATGCCTTTGGCCTGATCCTGATGCTGAGCATCTTTTGGGGCGGCGGCTACCTGATGCAGAGCGTGGTGCAGGAAAAAGAATCGCGCATCATCGAGATCATCCTGTCGTCGGTCCAGCCGACCGCGCTGCTGCTGGGAAAAATCCTGGCGATGGGCGTGCTCAGCCTGATCCAGGTTGGGCTGTATGTCGGGACGTTCGTTTTCCTGGGCGGGCAGGCCAGCAGCCTGACCGATTCGCTGTCCGACATCACGATCAGTACGTCGTCGCTGGCGCTGATGGGCGTCTATTTTGTCCTGGGCTTCCTGCTGTTCGGCAGCCTGATGGCCGTCATCGGCGCGTTGAGCAGTACCGTGCGCGACAGCCAGAACTTTGTGGTGCTGGTCACGCTCCCGGCCATGATCCCGTTTTTCTTCCTGACGATCTTTGTGGAGGAACCAAACGGCGGGCTGGCGACGGTCTTGAGCATCATCCCGGTCACCGCGCCGCTGTCGATGGGGATGCGCATCCCCATTACGGATGTGCCCGGCGGTGAGCTGCTGCTCAGCATCGGGCTGCTGATCGTGACGGTCGCGTTTGTGATCTGGCTGTCGGGACGCTTTTTCCGCGTCCATACGCTGCTGATGGGCACCACGCCCAAGCTGCGCGACATCCCGAAGCTGCTGCGGAGTTAGCGCCGCCCGCGCGTAAATCGGCAAAAACCAGCATAAACCAGAGGGGCACCCCGGCGGGTGCCCTTTTTGGCTGGGATGTACCTACGTTCGGGACAGAATTAATCTCGTAGGGGCCGAGCTTGCTCTGCCCTGGGCAATGCTAGGCTCTTTTCATTGAAGTGATCGGAACTTTGCCAAAATGAAAAAGTGCATCGTAGTTGAACTCTGTCCAAGGAGTATAAACTTCCGGGCGCTGCTTTTACGTTTTGATTGTAGGGATGCCTATTTCATGAGTGGTCACTATCTCGCTTTTGCGATGATCAACCTACGTCATGTCCTTGCCTGATAAGTTTCAATCAGTTCTTGGAAGAACTGATCAAAACAGCGCACTGGCTTTTTAAACCAAATTAGATCATACTGTAGAAAAGAAAGACAGTGAGCTAGCTATAAGGATGAGTGCGATGTTCAAACGTACAGTTTTCACTGTAATGGTGACATTTATGTTGGGGGTTGCCTTCCTAAGCAGTCATCAAATCTCGCTCTCCAATGCTAACGCCGCAGCTGCATTGCCTAGTATTCGCGCGTGTACTTCCTCTGAACTGGACCTGATCACGATCGCAATTGAAGATGTCAATGGCGATATGAATGATTTGACAGAGGCGATTAATGATTTCGATCTTAGCGGCATGGGGAACCGTGCTGTCGATATGCATCTGAATTGGTACCAGTCATCCCCTGATATTCCTTACTGTGCACAAGGAGTTCATACACGGCTTCTTATTGATCGTGTGATTGAGGTAATGGCTCTGGCTGCTATCACAATGTCCTATGGTGATTACGAGTTGGGGGCTGAGTATGCTGATCTAATTGATGCGGCTGCGCAAGACCTCATCACTTATGGGCAGATATTGGGGTCATATTAATTGAACTCATTGAAGCTTTTCGAGTAAGAACGTGACCCAGGTTGATCATCGTAACAGCGCCAAGCCAACCCAAACCGTTTCATTACTCGAACGCGACCTGGGAACGTGGGTTTAGGTTAATGACATTGTTGTGGCTGCCCGCGATGAAGCGTGCTGATCTTCGGTTGCGCTTGTTGGAATAGTGTTCATTGTTGGCTCTGCTTTTAGAGGGCAACTATGATGCGATTATCTCTTTGGTAAAGGTTCATTCAGTTCATTAATTGACGCGGTAACATGACGCGCTCGGATGAATCCAGGCGCTCAAGAGTGTCGTGATCTGTAGGGGCAACCCACCGGGTTGCCCTGGGCGACTCACCGAGTCGCCCCTACAGCAAGAACCCACGTGTCAGTGCTAAGCCATCACGCCAGATGCTGCCGAATCAAAACGTAAAACTGCATTGCTCTGCCCTGGGCAATGCAAGCATTGCCCCTACACAAGCGAGCGCTCAGCCAGTAATTCGCCCCAGATTTGAAACGCACCCGGCGGCCAGACCGGTGTTTATTAGCCGGAGGGCGTGCTATACTCGGATGTATGGGGGACAGGCGCCATTGGGTCTGGTGCGCGTCCATCCTTATCTTCACCTGAAACCCCTAACACGAGGAGCAAGTCTGCATGCGTACACGAATCGTTATCCTGGCCGGGGGCGAAGGGAGCCGCCTTGGTGTGCTGACTGCCAAGCGGGCAAAACCTGCGGTACCCTTTGCCGGTAAGTACCGTATTATCGACTTTGCGCTGAGCAACTGTGTCAATTCCGGTATTTTTGATGTGCTGGTGCTGACGCAGTATCGCCCGCACAGCCTGAACGAGCACATCTCGCTGGGACGTCCCTGGGACCTGGACCGGAGCTTTACCGGGGGTGTGCACCTGCTCCAACCCTATCAAGGGCAGTTTGATACCGACTGGTACGCGGGCACTGCCGACGCCGTGACGCAGAACTTGAATTTTGTCCGGCGCGGACATCCTCGCAATGTCCTGATCCTGTCTGGCGATCATATTTACGAGATGGAATATGATATGCTGGTCGAGTTTCATGAGGAGCATGACGCCGATGCAACAGCGTGCGTGATCCGGGTGCCGATGGACGAAGCGCCACGCTACGGGATCATGGACGTGGACGAGCGGAACCAGATCGTCGGTTTTGTCGAAAAACCGGCAGAACCGCCCGGTGACCTGGCGAACATGGGGGTTTATGTCTTTAAGCTGGAAGTATTGGAAGAGCTGCTTAGGGAAGATGCAGGCCGCACGGATTCACGGCATGATTTTGGCTATAACATCATCCCGCGTATGATCGAGTTGGGCCTCAAGGTGATGGCCTATCCCTATAACGGCTACTGGATCGATGTCGGGACACTGGACGCCTACTGGGAAGCGCACATGGACCTGCTGTCGCTGCCGCCGTCGCTGGACCTCAACGACCGCTCCTGGATCATCCACACTCGCAGCGAGGAGCGTCCACCGGTTCGCGTGGAGAAGGGCGCGATTGTCGAGGACAGTATGCTGACCGATGGCACGATCGTGTGCGCCGGGGCGCGCGTGGTGCGCAGCGTGCTGTCACCGGGCGTATATGTCGGGCCGGGCGCGTTCGTGCGCGAAAGCGTGATCCTGACGGACAGCTACATCGAGAAGGACGCCGTGATCGAGCGTGCCGTGATCGACAAAGGTGTCGTGGTAGGGCAGGGCGCGCGCGTCGGCAAGCGCTGCGAGGTCGGAGACCTGGGGATCGCGTGCATCGGTAAAAATACGACTATCCCGGCGGGTTACGTGGTCAAGCAGAGTGTCGTCCTCGGCACCGATTTGACGGAAGAGGAAATCATTGGCCGGTTCCCGGAGAGTTTGATCCCGGCAGGTGCGCGCTTTGGCGACCGCCGCGCCGAGTGGGAGCAGACTCCGTAACACGCGGTGAATCGTGGGGGGCTGCCGGTAGGTCGGAGAGTCCCGGCGGCGCGCCGGATGCGAATCATTCTTTTTGGGCAGGTTGCAAATGGATCGACATCGACGCTCCGGCGTGCAGGTCGCGCGGCGAGTATGGCCCGTTGTCGCCTTGCTGCTGCTGTTTGTCGTGCGGACACACGCTGTCACACGCCAGGAAGCATTTATCGACGAGGGGTATCACGCTGCACGGGCGCGCGTGGTGTGGCGTTTTGACGATCACCCGGCACGGGCGGCGAACGGCAAGCTGTTGTTGTACTTCTGGCTGGGGCTGTTCGATCTCCAGGCAGGAACGGCGCTGTATAGCACGCGGACGGCTGTCGCGCTGTGTGCGCCAGTGAGCGGGGCGTGTGTGTACGCAGTGGGGCAGCGGTTCGGTGGAAGGGCTGCCGGGCTGCTGGCGCTGGCGCTGTATGCGATTCTGCCGCTGGCCGTGTTCTTTGAGCGGATGGCGCTGGCCGATCCGCTGGCGTCGGCGTTTGCGTGTTTGCTGGCGTGGTATAGTCTGGTGTTCGCACGCCGTCCAACGCCGGGGCGGGGCGTGGTGATCGGTATCTTGATCGCGCTGGTGACGCTCGCCAAACTGACGATGGGCCTGATTCCACTGCTGCCGGTGGCAGCGGCGGTGATCATGTTCCCCTGGCGTGTGGACGGCTGGCGCTCCGGTGTGCGGCGCTGGCGGCGTGCCTACCTGCGTCCATTGATGCTTGCGGCGGGCGTGGTGGTCCTGGTCTGGCTGCCGATCCTGGTGCCCGCGTTGCTGGCGCGGGATACGGACAGCCCCTTTATCCTGGTCAATCCCCCGAATTTGCAGCGCGCCGATTCCGCCAGATCGATCACCCAGTTGGCCGATATCCTGCCACAGGTGTGTTATTACACGTCGGTCGCGTTGGTGCTCGCGGCAGGGCTGGCGGCGATCTGCCTGGTAAGCTGCTCGTGGCGCGGGCAGATGCGGCGCGGGGCGGTATTTGTATTGGTCTGGCTGGTGCTGATCGTGGCGCTGCCCGCTGTGGCGGCCAAAGATATGCGCTCGCGCTACCTGATGCCGACGGCTGCCCCGCTGGCGCTGCTGTTGGCGCTTGGCGCGGCGCAAGCATGGCGCGTGGTGCCGGGACGGGCTGCCGTTCTGGTGCGCAGCGCATTGGTAACAGGCGGGGCGGCGTGGGTAGTCCTGTTTGCCCTGCCGTTCGACATCACAGCGCTGACCGATCCGCCGGGGCTGAGCCTGTCAGCGCGCGATATGGGGTATGTGACCGGCTCCCTGGCCGGGGATGCGCTGCGCGAAGCTGCTGCGATGCTGGAACAGGTAGACCCGCCTGCCGACGCCGTGTATGCCGTGCGCGGTACCTGTAACCTGCTGTTCTTTTATTCGCCGCTGGATGTGCACTGCCTCAAAAGCAGTACGCAGCCTGACGAACTCGCCGCCCACCGGCTGTCGTATGTGGTCTACGATGGGAGCGGGCCACCGCAGACTATACAGGGACTGCGCTGGGAACTGGTGGCTGAATACCCACGCCAGCATACGGACCGCGTGGCGCAGGTGTGGCGCGTACAGTTGGCCGGCGCGGAGTGATGCTATTCCAGCGGTGTGATTTGCCGCAGGGTGATGTTTACCTGGTTGCGGCTGCAATCCTGTTGATCAAACACGATCTCAACCGGGGCGGTGAAGTGCCGGTCTCCGGCGACAAGCTGGACCCATACGCGGC
Source organism: Anaerolineae bacterium (assembly GCA_016926875.1). Taxonomy (GTDB): domain Bacteria; phylum Chloroflexota; class Anaerolineae; order Aggregatilineales; family Aggregatilineaceae; genus JAFGNU01. The sequence goes on from JAFGNU010000093.1 coordinate 43,204, forward strand.
GGTGGATCATGCCCGGCAGCGCCAGCGACCAGCGTCCTTTGTCCTGCCCGGCGACCTCGCCTGTCAGCAGGGTCTGCTGGGCCGTATAGTCACCCCAGATCAGCACGCCGAAGCCGTCGGTTGGCGCGTTATTCTGGTTTAGGACCAGGCCGGTTAACGTCTGTTCGTCGCAGGTGGGAGCGGCGGAATAAGCAGGGCTGTCATCGGCCAGCTCAAACGGGAAACTGCCGCGCACCACGGCGGGGGCCGGTGTCGGCGAGAGGGCGACAGCGGTTTCGGTCCGGCTGACGTTGGCAAAGGCGGCGGTCAGCGTTTCATCAAACTCTTCTTCCAGGTTTAATTCCCGCCCGCGTGCGATGATGATCAGGATGACCACGGCGGTCAGCATCGCCAGAAACAACAGGATCGCGATGGTCAGCATCATTTTGTAGGGTTGGCTGTACGGGATTTCGTTGGGTGGTTGATCCACAGGTGCGCTGGCTCCTGATCATGTGATCATTACTGCCGGGTACGATTGTACCCGATCAGACGGTTTTTTCGAGTTCCAACGCGGGCACCAGTTCACGCCAGGCGCGCAGCACTTCGGCCACGCTCCACGCCTGGGCAATACAACCGCGCGCGGTGTGGGGCGGGTCGCCGTCAAAGATTTCGCTGATCGAGCCAAGGCCGTGATCACTCAGGTGATCGGCCATTGGTTGCAGGTAGCTGAGGGCGGTCTGCGCATCGCCGTACACCTTGTAATGGGCGCTCACAAACGGCCCGATCAGCCACGCCCACACGGTGCCCTGGTGGTAGCAGCTATCACGCTGGAGCGGGTCGCCGCCGTAGTTGCCCACATAGTCGGTTTCGTCTGGGGCCAGGCTGCGCAGTCCAAAGGATGTCAGCAGTTCGCGGGCACAGATAGTCACCACGGCGCGGGCCTTGTCTTTGTCCAGCAGATCAAACGGCAGCGACACGGCGAACAACTGGTTCGGGCGCAGGGGGGGATCGTCGCCGTTCGGGCCGTCGATCACGTCGTACAGGTACCCGGCATTGTACCAGAACCGGTCATTGAAGCTGGTGTGGGCGCGGTCGGCCATCTGGCTAAAACGGTCGGCGTCGTCCGGGTGATCCAGCCGGGCGGCGATCTCGGCAGCGATCCGCAGCGCGTTGTACCACAGCGCGTTAATCTCCACCGGTTTGCCGACGCGCGGCGTCACAACCCAGTCATCGATCTTGGCGTCCATCCAGGTAAGCTGCGACCCGGCTTCGCCCGCGAATAACAGGCCGTCTGCCGGGTCCTGGTGGATGTTATAGCGCGTGCCTTTGGAATACCACTCCAATATATCGACCAGCACCGGGTACACGTCCTGGATCACTGGGTGATCAAAGCCTGATTCCTGGCAGCAGGCATAGACCGCCTGGAAGTACCACAGCGAGGCATCAACGGTGTTGTAATCGGGCTGCTGACCGGCGTCGGGGAAGCGGTTGGGCAGCATCCCCTGGCTGGCAAAGCGCGCATACGTGCGCAGGATGGCAGCGCCTTCTTCGTAGCGACCTGTGGCCAACGCCAGGCCGGGCAGCGCGATCATCGTGTCGCGGCCCCAATCGCTGAACCAGGGATACCCCGCCAGCACGCTTTTTCCCGGCTGGCCGCCGATGTCACGGCTGACGATGAACTGGTCTGCGGCCAGCACAAGCTGCGCGATCCAGTCCGGCGTATGGTCAGGCAGGCTGGCGCGGCTGATCAGGTCGCGTTGGCGCTGTTGTTCGGCATCCAGGGCATCCTGCCAGGGGACGGGTGGATCGGACTCGGCGGTGAAAACCACCGCGAGCGTTTCGCCGAGATTCAGATCGGCGATGATGGTGCCCGCAGTGAACAGGTCTTCCTGGCTTTCGAGGCCGCGCAGCTTCTCCTGGGCCAGGTGGAACGACCACCACCACTCCGGGCCGGGCTGGATTGTGCCGTGATTGGTCAGGATGGTAAACGGCTGCGGAAGGGGTGAAGTGCGGGCGGGGTGCGGCTGGACGGATATGGCCTGCCCGCCGGGCCAGGGTGGATCGACTGCTTCAACGTCGATTGGGTAGCCGCCCTTGGTCAGCTTATGATGGTCGAGGTAGGTGCACAGCGGCTTGAGCATCAGCCGGACATCCGAATGCCCGCGCGTGTACGTATAGGTCAGGTAGGTGGTGTTGCGGCCATGTTCCATCCAGATGCGCTGTGTGACCTGCACATCGCCAATCCCCCACGTGAAGGTTGGAATTGTTCCTTCAAGCGCGAAGCTTTCCAGGTGGCGGTAGCCATCTGGCAGCACGACACCTGCCGCCCATTCGTGGGTGACCAGCGGTGACCGCCGCCCGTCGATTTCGAGCCAGGCGTCGAGGTTGGCGATCATCAGCGTGCGCCGGGTAGGAGGCTGTAGCGAGGCCGTCAGCAGGCTGTGATAGCGGCGTGTGCGTGCCCCGCCCAGCGCGCCCATGGCATACCCGCCGATGCCGTTGGTCACCAGCCACTCCCGGCGCAGCACGGCGTCCAGGTTGCCGGTCACTTCGCGTCCAAAATGAATCATGGGGGGTGTCTCCGCTGGAAACTGGCTGCGTAACACCCGCCCGGACAACCGGGAAATCAGGGCTGTGACGGGCGGGCATGGTGTGCAGGGTTATCGGTGCGCCGCCGTGCCGCGTTAGCAGACTGGGCGAAAACGCATCGGGTGGGATGATGACGCCGTGTCGAGTATGCGCTGCCCTCAGATAGTCAGGTAGTGATGACCGAGTTGTCTCCACTAAAGGGATTAGGAACGTATCTATCGGCGTTCCAATCGTTGTGCCACTTGTCATTTACCAGATAGCGGAAATGATATTCCCGGTTGGGTTCCAGCGTGATGCTGACCTTGAAGTTTCCGTTCTTGAGCTTTTGCATCGGCGTGGCCGATTCATCCCAGTCATTGAAGTCGCCAACCAGGAACGCTGTCTCGGCACCGGCAGCAATCGCTTCGGGCAGAACAAAGTCCACTTTGACCTTGCCGCTCTTCAGAATGCGCTTCTTATACATAGGTTGCTCTCCTTGTGCAAGCTGGCTGCTTGTGCCCGTATTCTACCACTTTTTATTAGTCAGACCAGGGCCGGTTTGCCGGGTTGCAGCCGTACAAGAGTGCTTCGATTTGCAGACAACACACAGGTTGATCATGAAAACGTTTTCAACACGACGGGTGGCCGCGCTCCTCAAATGTCAGCGGATCGACCGGGATGTCATCGATGCGCGTTTCGTAGTGGATGTGCGGGCCGGTGCTGTTGCCGGTGCTGCCGCTCCAGCCGATCACAGTGAGACGCGCGACCACCTGGCCGGGGATAACGTTGAAGCTGTTCAGGTGGGCGTAGTAGGTGATAAACGGCCCATTCTGGATGATCACCAGGTTGCCGTAGCCATCGGTGCGCCAGCCCGCGAAGATCACCTGTCCGCTGTGCGTAGCGACGACCGGCGTATCCAGCGGAACGCCGATGTCGATCCCGCTGTGCCAGCGGTGGAACACCTGGGTTAGCGGGCCGGGCGCGGGCCACCCGGCAGGCGCGCAGTCCAACCCGCCGAACGTTGGCCCGGCGGGCGGGGCCAGGGTTGGCACGGTGACTACAACCCCGGACGGGGTGGGGGTGGTGTCGTCCGACGGCGTTGCAGGTGGGGGAAAGGCCCGGTACGTACTGATGGCGGCGGCTGTCGGCGTATTGGTTGGCAGCGGCGCGAGCGTGGGCTTGGGCGCAGGCGTAATCGTGGGCAGCAGCAGCTTGAACTGGCTGTCGCCGGTGGCAGGCAGGTAGATACCGATGGGCGGAATATCGGTCGTGATCACTTCGAGCGGGCCAGGGCGGTCGTGCAGGTAAGCTGCTTCGAGCGCCGGGATCAGCGCGGGATCGACAGCGGCATAGAGATTAGACTGGGCGACCGGCGATGCTGCGCCGGGCTGCGTGCGGGTACCGGCGGGCTGCTGGCCGGTGCCGGGGTGGCGGCTGGTGTAGGTGCTGATCAGCAGGACCAGCGCAAACGCGCTCCCGCTCGCCACCAGGACGAGCGCCACCAGGCGCAGCCGTCGCCAGGAAGTTTGTGATCCGTTCATGATCCCCCACGAGAACCCATGCGGCGTATGCCGGTATCAGGGGCATTGTACCATGCAGGGCGGGTTCGTGCGGGGATTCAGGCTGTGAAAGCCGGGCGTATGCGATTTAGGGTGTTGATCAGCCGGGGAGTGTGTATACTGGCCTCACCCCTCATCCCCTTCTCCCCTCTCCAGCCGAGCTATAGAGGGGAAATGGGGAGCAGCGCAGCGCGATGACGGCGCTCGCGGCTTTGCTCCCCCTCGCCATTTCGAATGGAGAGGGGGCCGGGGGGTGAGGCCAACCGTGAGTCAATCCCATTCGCAAAGGCTAGCACGCTGCATAAATCGTCCTGGCTGATGTGAGAATGGCGCGACGGCGGATATAGTTTTCGCTTTGTTCGATGACCCGCCGGTTGATCAGGTCGATCTCGCGCCCCAGAATAGAAGCAAGCTCCTGTTCCATTGCCAGCGTGTTCGCCAGCGTGTACCGGTATTCCGGCGCAAACGTCACCAGCACGTCGATGTCGCTGTCCGGGCCGAAATCACCGAGCAGCACCGATCCGAACAGCGCGAGTTCCGTGATGTGCCAGCGCTGGCAGAAGACCGCGATGGCATCCATCGGCAGGTCGATCTGGGGCGGGTGCCGGGTGCTGGTCATGGGTTTATCTCTGCGCTCAAACGCGGCTGTTACGGGTATTGTACCAGATTCGCGGCGGCTGTTTGCTCTTTGGACGGCTCCGCACTAGACTGGCGGCGGAAGGAGCGCTCATGTTCACCGATTCAGTTGATGCATTTGAGATGCCGGACCTGCCGCCAGAAGCGGACCTGATCACCGGGCCGGTGGGTTGTGGCAAAACCGCCGCTGCGATTGACGCGATTCTCGATACGCGCCTGTTCGCGGCGTTCAGTACGATCTGGGTGCTGCTGGCAACCGACCGGCAGATACACGCCTTCCGCGAGCGGCTGCTGGCCCGCAGCCCGGACGGTGTCCAGTTTGGCGTGGAATTCTTCAATTTTTACACATTGTACGGGCGGCTGCTGGACATGGCCGGAGACCCGCAGCGACAGGTCAGCGATGCCGCGCGCTATAACATCCTGCGCGCTATCACGACCACGTTGCAGGCACGCGGCGAACTCGAATTGTTTGGCGAGATCGCGCACTTGTCGGGTTTTATCGGGCTGGCGGCGGGATTAATCAACGAGTTGAAGCAGGGGCTTGTGCTGCCGGAGGACTTCGAACAGGTGGCAGCGGCGCGTGGTCCCAAAGACCGCGACCTGGCGCGTATCTATTCCGGCTACCAGCGGTTTTTGCAGGACCGGCACCTGGTGGACCGGCACGGCGCGGGCTGGCTGGCGGTTGAACACCTGCAAACGGGCGGCGCGCTGGGACAGGCGATCAAGGACAACGTCGAACTGCTGGTGGTGGACGGCTTCGACCAGTTCAACCGGGTGCATGTCCAACTGCTGACGGCGCTGGCGCGGCAGGTGAAGCGAACGGTCCTCACCTTGACGCGCGCACCCGGCGACCAGGGGCGGCGCTTCCGGCGCTTTGAGCAGACGCGCGAGCGCTTATTAGACGCAGACTGCGACCTGTGGCGGGAGCGTTGGCTAGATGGACCGGGCGGCAGCGAGATGGATCGCCCGCCCGCGCTGGATCACCTGTCGCGCGCGATCTTCCACAGCCAGCCGGATCGTCTTCCAAACGGCGGCGCGCTGGCCTTGATCGAAGCGCCGGACGTAGTGCGCGAGGTCGAGGCGGTGCTGCGGCGGGTGAAGGCTTTGCTGTTGGACGGTATCGCGCCGGAGTCGGTGATCATCATCGCGCGGCGGCTGGATCGCTACGGTGGGGCACTGTACGAGACGGCGCGGGCTTTCGGGCTGCCGCTGGTGGTGCGGGCGGGCGGACGTCTGGAGGAAAACCCGGCGGTGGCGCTGGTGCTGCTGCTGATCGACCTGGTCGCGCTGGATTTCCCCCGCCGCGAACTGCTCGACGTGCTGCGCTCGCCTTATGTTGACCCGCCGGACCTGTCGCCGGAGCAGATCGCGCAGTTGGAGCGGATCAGCCTGGACCGGCAGGTCGTGCGCGGGCGGGCGATCTGGTTAGACGCGGTGACCGGTGCCGGGCGCGTTCAACAAGACGAAGACGGCGAAGCCCTGCGCGCGCTGGCTGAAACGGACGCTGTCACGCTGGTTGAAGCGCTGGCGGGCTTTTTTGACCGGATCACGCCCCCGCTAACAGGCACGATCTACGATCTGACCGGCTGGATCGAAGCGCTGATCGGCCCGGACCCGGAAGCAGAGGCGCATGACCAGGCCGAAGCACAAACAGACGACACGGCAGCAGGGGAAGCAGATGAATTTTTCCGCGAGCATTTGGACGTACTGGCGAACGTCCGCGCCTCCGGTGATGCGGTGCGTGTGGCGCGAGACGTGTCCGCGCTGGCCGCATTCAAACAGGTGCTGCTCAGCCTGCGAGCGGCGCACGATCTGCTGGTCGAGCGCGGCGATCTGGCGCTCATCCGCTGGGCGGACTTCCGCGCCGAACTGGAACTGGCGCTCGACCGGGCGGCGATCACACCGCCGGGCGGGCAGGGGCGGCTGGGGCGCGTGCTGGCGACGGATGCGCTCGAAGCGCGCGGCCTGCCGCATGATCACGTCTTTATCCTGGGGCTGTCGGAGAGCGTTTTTCCTGAACAGCAGGCGGACGATCCGCTGTACCAGGAAGACGAGCGGCAGCAGTTGGAAGCCGCCGGGATCGACGTCCAGACGGCGGACGAGCGCGTAGACGATATGAGCCTGTTTTATCAAGCTGTCGGGCTGGCGCGGCGATCCCTGACCCTCAGTCGCTTCACTGTCGATGACCGGGGCACGCCCAACCCGCCGTCGCCGTTTTGGGGCGCGGTGCGGGCGGTGGTCGATGTGCCGGACGACCAGATCACACGGCTGCCGGTCGGCGCGGCTCCAGCCCTGGACCACGCGGCGACACCCGGCGAGGCGGCGGTTGCAGTGGCGGCGGCCTTCAGCGGGGAGCGCGGCGATCAGGATATTGCAGCAGCGGCGGGCGTCTATAACGCGCTGCTGGATCATCCAACCTGGGGCGCGCGCTGGCGTGGAGCGCTGCACGGGCGGGCGGTCGAAGCCGGGCGCGAAGACATCACCCGCCCCTTTGATGCTTACGGCGGAATCCTGACCGACCCGGCGCTGATCGCGGCAGCAGCGGCCCAACTCGGCCCTGAGCGCATCTGGAGCGCCAGCCAGTTTACCGAGTACGGCGTGTGCCCGTACCGCTTTTTTGCGCGGCGGCTGCTGCGGCTGGACGAACTCAAAGAACCGGAGGAAGGGCTGGACGCCTTGCAGCGCGGGTCGCTCAACCACGCCGTGTTAGAGGACACCTACCGGCGGATCGCGGGAGAGGGCTTGAGTATCACGCCGGAGAATCAAACGCGCGCGCTGGCGATTCTTCAGGAGGTGGCGGCAGAGGTGTTTGAGCACGCACCGGAGCAGTTCGGTTTTCGCCCGTCGCCGGTCTGGGAACACGAGCGCGCGGACCTGCTGCGGCGCCTGGGCTGGCTGGTGGCGCTGGATTTCAGCGACGAAACGCCGTTCGCCAGCGGAAAAAAACCGCTTGCCCAATACATCGCGGATGCCGAACGGCAGCCCTATGCCCAGGAGGCGCGTTTTGGATTTGGTGGGCAGGCGCCGGTGATGATTGACGGCCCGGCGGGACCGGTCCGGGCGCGCGGCCTGATCGACCGCATGGATCGCGCGGGCGACGGTGTGATCGTGGTCGATTACAAGACCGGTTCCACGCGGCACCCGGTCGAGGATATGGCCGAGGGACGCGACTTCCAGATGATGCTGTACCTCCTGGCGGCGCAAACCCTGCTGCAACAGCGCAATATCCCGCTGCGCGTGATCGGCGGGCTGTTCTGGCACGTCCAGAACCGGCACACCAGCGGCGACGTGCTGGCCGGTGACGAGGCGGTCGAGATGGCGCGCGCATGGCTGCACGCTCACATCCAGGCGGCGCGGGCGGGGCGCTTCCCGGTCCAGCCGCGCAAGCTGGAACGCGGCGGCCAGTGCGTGAGCTACTGCGAATTTGGGCCGCTGTGCCGTGTCTCGCGGGCGAATGTGCACAAGCGGGAAGATTAGAAGGTAGCAGACGGTTCTTGGTAGGGGCGACCCGGTGGGTCGCCCAGGGCAGAGCAAGCTCGGCCCCTACTGGCGAAACGGGTCGGGGGATGAGAGGTGAGACTGGTTGAGTCATCTGCCTGGATGGAGTGACACAGTATGAACATCAAAGGCATCGGCGTATTGCAGATCATCGGTCTGCCGTTTGTGCTGATCGGCGTGCTCCGTCTGCGTGAAGGCGAAACGCTGAACGGGGCTACCTGGCTGCTGGTGGGCATTTCCATGCTGACCTACCGGCACCCGGTTGCTACAGATGGCAGCATCAAGTGGCACGCGCGCAGCATCATCGGCTATGCGGCGATGGTGGGCGCGGTAGCGCTGATGATCGTCTCAATTGCGACATAGGCGGGCGTAGGATGAACGAAGCGGTGCAGTTCACAGCGGAGCAGCGTGAAGCGGTCTTCACACATGACCGCGACCTGATCGTGACGGCGGGCGCGGGCAGCGGCAAAACGCGCGTGCTGGTCGAGCGTTTTATGGCGCTGCTGGATACCAACCCGGACTGGTCGCTGCCATCGATTGTGGCGATCACATTCACCGAAAAGGCCGCGCGCGAGATGCGGGACCGCGTGCGGGGCGCGATTGAAGCGCGCATCCGGGCGGCAGCCGGGGCCGGGGACGCGGCGGCGCTGGACCGCTGGCTCGATCACCAGGCAGCGCTCAACCGGGCGCGGATCGGCACCATTCATTCGCTGTGCGCGTTTGTGCTGCGCGCCAATCCCGCCCAGGCGGAGATCGATCCGGGCTTTGAGGTGCTGGACGAGAACGAGGCGCGGATGCTGCGCGACGACGCGGTCCAGGAAGCGCTGGCGCGGCTGGCAAACAGCGGTCACCCGGCGGGCGCGCTGCTGGTGCGCTACGGCGTGGAGACCGTGCGCGCCGTGCTGCGCCCGTATGCCTGGCACAGCGCAGCGAGTGAAGTGATCGAAGCGCTGGACGTGTCGCCGGGCGATCTGCTGGATCGCTGGCGGCGCGAGTGGGCGGCGCTGGTGCAGGACCTCTTGGACGAAGCACGCGCAGATGCTGACCTGCGGGCGGCGCTCGAATGGATACAACCGGGCGACCTGCCGCCGGGCGATAAGCTGTCGGCCATGTGGCAACTGGTCCACGCGCAGGTGGGCGCGCTGCTGGGCGATGACCCGGCGCCCTTTGCGGACGCGCTGGCGGCGCTGGCGGGCGGGATCAAGCTGAATGTCGGCAAAAAAGCGAACTGGGGCGAGGACGGGCTGGCGGCGTCCAAGGACACGCTGAGGTTTATCCGCGAACGGGCGGACGAGCTGGCGAAGCGGCTGCTGCCCTGGCCGGATACGTTGGACGCAGAAGCCGCCGGTTGGCTGCTGCTGTGGCGGGATGCCATCCAACTGGCGGCGGGAGTGTACGCCGATCTCAAGCGGGATCGCGCCGTGCTGGACTTTGACGATCTCGAATCGCGGGCGCGTGACCTGCTGCGCGCCTATCCCGATGTGGCGGCCCGGCACGCGGCGGCCTTCCGGCATGTGCTGGTCGATGAATTCCAGGACACCAACGCCGCGCAGCGCGACATCATCTATGCCCTGTCCGGCGTGGGGCAGGGCGACAGCGGGCGGCTGTTTGTGGTGGGCGATCCCAAGCAGAGCATTTACGCCTTCCGGGGCGCGGACGTGAGTGTTTTCGGGGATGTGCGCGCGGACCTCGTCCGGCGCGGCGGTGCGGAACTGCCGCTCTCGACCTCGTTTCGGGCGCATGACCGGCTGGTGGGGGCCTTTAACGACCTGTTCGGGCGGATTTTAGAAGCGGGGAGCGGTCCGGCGGGGCGCTACGAGGTGGCGCTTGGCCAGCCGATGGAAGCCTTCCGTCCCTCCGACCCGGCGCGTTTCCCGGTGCAGGCCCAACCGGTCACGGTCTTCGCCTTCCCCCGCCCGGATAAGGACGCCTACCCGGATTTTTACGCGGACGATTTCCGACGTTGGGAAGCCTGGACGCTGGCTCATCACATGCATAACATGGTGCGGCGCGGGGTGCCGGTCTGGGACCGTGACCTGCCGCATGACGATCTACCGGGCGGGGCGGTGGTGCCGGACTGGGCCGGGGAGGCCGGGCGGGGCGCGTATCGCCCAGTGCAGTACGGCGACATGGCGCTGCTGTTCCAGTCGATGAGTTCCGTATCGATCTATGAAGACGTGTTCAAGGCGGCGGGCCTGCCGTATGTGACGGTGGCGGGCCGGGGCTATTTTGACCGGCAGGAAGTGCGCGACCTGCTTTGCCTGTTGAGCGCGCTGCACAACCCGGCGGACGACCTGGCGCTGGCGGCGGCGCTGCGTTCGCCCCTGTTTGGCCTGAGCGATAACGCGCTGTTTGCGCTGCGGCTGGCGTTGGACGAGGAGGGCGATCCGCGCCCGCTGTGGGACACGCTGTTTGATGCGCAGGCGGCCCCATTCTTCCCGGCGGACGAAACCGGCAGGCGGGCTTTTGCGTGCGAGACGCTGCTCGACCTGCGGGCGCTGGCCGGGCGGGCGACGATTGCCGATACGCTGGCGCGCGCGCTGGACCTGACCGGCTACGCGGCGGTGCTGACCGGGCTGCCGGACGGCGCGCGGCGGCGCGGCAACGTGGATAAGCTGCTGGCGCTGGCACGCGAATCGGGGCGGGTGTCATTAGGCGCGTTCAACGCCTATGCGCGCGAACTATCGGCGCGCGAGGTGCGCGAAGGCGAAGCGGCGGTCGAGGTCGAGGGCGCGGTCACGCTGATGACGGTGCACAGCAGCAAGGGCCTGGAGTTCCCGGTTGTGATCCTGCCGGATGCTTCGTGGCAGCGCGGGACGCGGCGCGGCGTGTTTGAACTGGACCCGGAAGCGGGCGCGGCCTGCAGGCTGCCCACCGACGATCCCGACGCCGACGAACCGCAGCCGTTCGCCTGGGCCTGGGCGGGTGCGCTGGCAGAGCGGCGGGATCAGGCCGAGCGGCGGCGCCTGCTGTACGTGGGCGCCACGCGGGCCAGCGAGTACCTGGTGGTCAGCGGCAAACTGGACCGGCTGGGCCAGCGTACCTGGCTGCAAGCCTGGCTGGATGCGCTGGGCGTGACGGACGAAGACCTGACGCCGTCCAACCAGCCGCGCGCGCTGCCGTTTGCCTGGGGCGAGTGCGTGCTGCACGTGCCGGGCACGCCCCCGCCGCCGGATGACCTGCTGCCACGTGCGCCGGACGCGGCGCTGGCCTGGGATGACCCGGCGGTGCGGGCGATGCAGCCGGTCCCGGATGTGGAACCGGTCCTGCCGCCGCTGCTGGCCGAGGTGCCGGTTGACCGGCTGGCCCCGGCGCGCGCGCTGACGGCTACGCACATCGCCAAGCTGGGCCGTGCGCCCTACTTCCAGCAGCCGGAGCAGGGCTACCGTGTTTTCCGGCACTCGGTGCTGCATGATACGCCCGACCCGCTGCGACCGCTGCCGGGACGGCACGCCGATGACCGGGCGCTGCGGCGCGCCGTCGGAGAGATGGTGCACCGGGCGCTGCAAGCCTGGCTGCTGCCGGGCGACACCGATCCGGCGCTGTTGGCCGACCGGCTGCGGGCCTATGCCTGGGAAGCCGACCTGTTTGATGAGGACCAGATCGCGCTGGCCGTGACGCAGGCCATCGACCTGCTGCGGCGCTTTGAGGCCAGCGATCTGCCCCGCGAGCTGAACCGGGCGCGGCAGGTCTACCGTGAACTGCCGTTTGTGTTCCGGCTGAACGGGCGCGAAATTCACGGCGTGATCGACGTGCTGTATTTCGACCGGCGCGGCCAGTGGCACGTGCTGGACTACAAAACGGCGCCCGTATCGGCGGGCGGGGCGTATCACAACGCCAAACGGTATTATTTGCAGGTCGGCGTGTACGCGGCGGCGGTCGAGGCACGGGTCGGCCAGACGCCGGACGCGCACCTGTATTACATCCATCCCGGCAGGCTGGTTTATGTCAAACCGGACTGCTGGCAGCCTGCGCTGGCGCAGTTGGACGACGAACTGCGGCGCGGCATGGATGGAGGAGAATGATCGAGCGCCGGTGAAAGGAGCGGTCATGCGTATCACGCAGCGGGCAGCGGCGATCCTGCCGGAGTGGGCGCGGCCCGGTCACCCGGTGCTGCACGCAATCTTGCAGCACGGGCGCAGCCGCCGATCCCGGATCGAACGCCTGCTGATGGGCGTCGGCGGGGCAGCCGTGATGATCGGGCTGGTGTGGATCAGTTATGAGCAGCAGCGGCGCGGCGTGCCGTTGGCGTTGGAAGCGGATCACGGCTCGGTGCTGTTCGAGACGCTGTACTTCCCGCTGGTGATCGTGCAGTTCCTGGCGGCGGCGGTCGCGCTGCTCTCAACGGATGCCATTCTGGCGCGCGATGGATCGGATCGCGCCTGGGAAACCGTCAAGGTGAGCGGCGACGGCGGGCGGCTGGTCGTGTGGGCGCGCTGGGCGGCGGTCTTTTACCGGCTGCGCTGGCTGCTGCTGGTGATTTTGCTGGCGCGCTTTTTCCTGGTCGGGCGTGTGATCGCACACCTGGCCGGGTATGAGGGCTACGAACTGCACCCGTACCTGGACGGTATTGAGCCGGGCGTTTCGGTGACGGCGGCAGTGGCGCTGCTGGGCGCGCTGCTGATCGCGGCGCTGATCCAGCCGGTGGTAATGGTGGGATTCAGTGCGGCGCTGGGGCTGTACTTCACGGCGGAGTTTCGCAGCAAGCAGGCAGCTTCGCTGCTGCGGCTGGCTGTGGTGCTGGTCGAACTGGGCGCGTTTGGGCTGGTGCTGCTGGGCGCCGACGTGTCGCGCCGGTTGAATTATGGCGGGGCTGCCGCTATCGTATCACGCGGCGATATGCTGTTTACGTCGCTGGCCTGTGACCATAGCCTGGAAGTGCTGGATTTGCCGGTATTCTCGGCGCGCTGGGCGCGGTCGGATGGCAGCATCCTGCTGGGCCTGGATGTGCTGCTGGCGGTCATGTTGATCGCGGCGCTGACGTGGGGACTGCTGCGCTACACGGGCTGGCTGGTATCGCGCCCGGCGGAACGTTGAACGTGGGGAGATAGATCAGAGTGGAACACATCCTGCATATACGACGGCGGCTGTTTGGCCTGCTGCCAGAGTGGGCGCGGCCCGATCACCCGGTGCTGCACTATATGCTGACCTATATGCAGCGGCACTGGAGCGGGCTGGTATGCTGTTTCAGCCGGTCGATGGATGGACTGAGCGTGATCGTGGTCCTGTGGTTCGGCCAGTGGCTGTACCGGACCGGCGATCTCGGTGTCCTGTTTGGCCAGGGCGAGACACCGCTGTATATGGCGCTGTATATCCCGCTGGTGCTGCTGCAACTGGTGGCGGTGATCTCGGTCATGAACACGGTCATGCTGATCAATCTGGCCCATCCCAGCACACCCCGTGCCGAGCAGCAGCAGTCCTGGGAGATGATCAAGCTCACCAGCCATGGTCCGGGCCTGGTGGTGCGGGCGCGGTGGGCAGCGGCGCTGTATAAAATAGGCTGGATGCTGGTTTTGTTCGTGCTGGCGCGGCTGGTGTTTGTCGGGCAGATGGCGGTCGATCTGATCGGCTACGCGGATGGCCGTTTGTTTGTGGATGCCAATCTGGATGGCATGGTGCCGGGCATCCCGCCGGGCGCGGCACTGCTGCTGGTGGGGTTATTCATGGTGGCGGCGGTGATACAACCACTGGCGGCGGTGGGCCTGTACGCGGCGTTTGGCCTGCTGCTGTCAACGATTCTGCGCCGCCGGTCACTTGCATCGATCATCCAGATGTTTGTCCTGCTGGCGGCTGCGGTTGCGTTTTGCGTGGTGATGGTGTTGGGCTGGACAGCGTTGGAAAGCAGCCCACATGCCACGCTGTACTCGCCCTTTTCGCCGGAGACGCGCTGGTGGTTCGTGTTGTTCATGGCTGTGGGTGGCGATCTCAGCCTGCGCCTGCTGAACCTGGAGACAGCATCGCAGATGTGGGTTGATGTGGACTACGGTATTGTGCTGGGACCGGTCATTCTGGGCGTGGTGCTGATCGAGGTGCTGATCACAATGGGGATGCTGCGCTGGGTGGTGTGGCAAATGCTGCGCCCTGCACGGAGGTAGGTAGATGCCGGGCGCGCGGGGAAAGGTTGGCAGGGTGATCAAAGCGTTTGCGGGCCGGTGTTATGCGGCGCTGCTGCCGGGTTGGGCGCGGCCCGATCACCCGGCGCTGCGTTATACGATCCAACGCGACAGCCGCCAGCGCAGCCGGACTGCTAGCTGGCTGGTGCGGGCGATCAGTGTAGGCGTGTTGGCCGCGCTGCTGGTAGTCAGCTTTCAGGCGGCAAACGGCGGCGCGCCGATTGCCGTACCGGATGAAGAAGGGACGGCGCTGTTCCGCGTGCTGTATTTCCCACTGCTGACCCTCCAGTTATTCGCCATGATGGCGGCGATGGTGATGACGTCGCACACCGTGTCAATGGAGCGCGCGCGCGGCACATGGGAGCCGGTCAAGATCACGAGTCACGGGGCCGAGGTGACGATCCGGGCGCGGTGGGCGGCGGTCTTTTACCGGATGCGCTGGCTGCTGCTGGTTATGATGCTGCCGCGCGTGGTATTGATCGGGCAGATGGTGGCAGACCTGGCCGATTACCAGGGGCATCACCTGGACCTGTACATCACCGGCATATCCCCGGAGGTATCGGCGGGCGAGGCATCGCTGCTGCTGGCAGCCTTGATGACGGCGGCGCTGCTGCTGCCGCTGGTGATCGTTGGGCTGAATGCGGCGGCTGGCCTGTTGATCTCGACCCTGTTTTGTGGGCCGCGCACGATCCAGGCGGTGCGGCTGATGATCCTGCTGCTCGAAGTCGGGCTGTCGCTGGCGGCGCTGGGTGCCGGGCGGCTGACGCTGGATCGCAGCCACCTGTGGGGATCGTCAGGCCAACTGGGGCTGGACGGTGACTGGTACTGCTTGTTGTACATGGGCACCCTGGGCGATCTTTGCCTGCGTTTTTTGGACCTGCGCACGTATTTTCAAGTATGGGTAGACATCAAAAACGGTGTACTGCTTGGCGCGGCCATCCTGGCAGTAATGGCGCTGCTGGCCCTGCTGACTCACGGTATGCTGGCGCTGACCGTGCGGCTGGCGGGGCGCCCGTCCAGGGAGTAGGGGGACATGCTGCGGCTGTTGGCTGTGATCGGCGTGACGGTGTTTTGTGTGCTGGCGTTGGTTATCGTCGGGGCGCGCTGGATCGGCACATACCAGGATACAACGCCGCTGCCGCTGCCCTCGGCGGACGGCTGCTGGCAGGGTATGTGCCCCTTAGGCATGGACGCGCTGGCGGTGTTGACCGCGCTCAACCGTCACCCGGACGTGGTGCCCGGCAGTGCTCACTTTCCGGTTGAGCGGTGGGTGGGACTCCAGGCAAGCATTGCGTTCGATTATGCGCCGGGCGGGGCCGAGCCGCAGCCGCTGGCGATTGGCCTGGTGACGGACGCGTACTACGTGATGCGACCGGGCCGGTACGAGGATGCTTTGCCGTTGATGCTGCTGGGGGATATTGTACAGGCGCTTGGCCCGCCGGACGCGATCAGCGTGCACCCTCAAGCCGCGCAGGTGGAACTGGTCTATCCCGCGCGCGCATTGAGCGTATATGTCCACCCGGAAAATATGGCCTGGAACCGTGCGAGCGTGCTGCCCTCCGACCCGGTGATAAACCTGGTTGTGAGCCGCGCGGACGATCCGCGCGAGCAGTGGCCGGTGCTCTACCCGCCGACATCGGCCTGGCGCGGGTTTGGAAAATATTGGCTTCAGGATTAATAATCCCTGGCTGTCAGCTCTTTTTCCAGCCTTCGGCGGTTTCTGCGATCAGGTGATCCACCACGGCAAACAGGGCATCCTGTTCGGTGGCCCCGTCGTTGATCGCCTGCCGGTAGACGCGTAACTGGCGGTCGGCGCTGGTGCCGTTTTGCATGATCGAAGTGAGCGACGTGACTTCCGTGCGCGAGCCGAGATCATCCAGTACGTCGTCCACGATCTCGATCAGTTCGTTGAGCAAAAAGCGCATGGGCACCTCGGCCTCGATGCCAAAGTCGATCAATTTACCGTCGATACCGTAGCGCACTGCGCGCCACTTGTTCTCTTGAATGTAAATACCCCGGTAGATGCGCCATGACTGGTTCTGATTGCGCAGCTTGATCAGCTTGGCAACCAGCGCTTGCAGCAGCGCGGCAACGGCGACGGCGTCATCGATGCGGGTGCAGATGTCGCAGATGCGAATCTCCAGCGTGCCCAGGTTGGGGTGCGGGCGGGCGTCCCACCAGATTTTGGTTGGATCACCGAGGCTGCGCACAGCCGCTCCCGGCTCGGTTTTGGGAATCGAGCCGACCTTGCCCATCAGGTCCACATAGCGCTGGTATTCCGACCAGCTATAAAAGTGCGGCGGGATGCCGGAGCGCGGCATGTCTTCAAACACCAGGCTGCGGTAGCTCTTGAGGCCGGTATCACGCCCATGCCAGAACGGTGAGGACGTGGTCAGCGCCAGGATGTGCGGCAGGAAGTAGCGAAGCTGGTTTAGGATGTCGATCATCAGTTCCAGCGCTGCCGGTTCTTTGCCAAAGCCGAGATGGACGTGCATCCCAAAGATCAGCAGCCGCCGCACGGCGTCTCTCATCTCGGCGGCGAGATCGTCGTAGCGCTCGCCTTCGCTGATGCGCTGATCCTGCCAGCGCGAAAACGGGTGCGTCGAGGCGGCAACGATGGCGGCCCCGGTCTGCTGTGCGACTTCGGTCACGGTGCGGCGCAGGCGGATGATCTCCTGGCGGGCTTCCTTCACGTTACGGCAGATGTGGCTGCCGACCTCGATCTGGGATTGCATGAATTCCGGCTTGAGCTGGTCGCCCAGGATCACGCGGCCCTGGTTCATCATCTGCTGCACGTAGGACGTCAGCTCGCGGGTTTCCGGGTCGATAATCTGGTATTCTTCTTCGATCCCAATGGTTAGCGGGGCGGTCGGCATGGTCATCTCTCCGGCGGGCTGGGTGTTTGTCAGGTTCAGAGCGCTGATAGCGCGTTCCGGCGGCCTGCGGAATCGCTGGACGCGCCTACCACTATACCCGGCCCGGTTGGATGTGCAAATAGCCGCCGCGCACCGGTGACAGCGTGCCGGTTTCTATAAACAGGCCAAAACGTGATATGCTATGGGACAGTTGGCGCTGCTGCCGCGCCTGTAGGGGCAGCAAACGTGTGATTTACAGGATGAGTTATGTCAACCGACGAGCATTCTCTTGTCCTCACGCCAACCGGCGATGAGCGGCTGATAATCATCGATGAAGAACATTTTTCTGTGCGGCTTCTGGTGCCGGTTCTGGTGATCGGTGCTACGCTGCTGGTGCACGTGGCAGGCCGGGCGATCCTGGACCGCCTGCTGCCGACCGGAGTCAATACGCTGTGCGTGATCCTGCCGATTGACCTGCTGACGCTGTTCGCTGTCGGGTATGGCATTGAAGCAGGGCTTAAGCGGTTGTTTCCCAGCCGCCGTTGTGCTACGCTCAGCGAGCAGGCATTGACGATCCATGATGGGCGGGTCAACCCGCCGGAGATCACACGGCTGGATTGGAACAGCACCGTAAACGTGTTGGCCTGGTATTTTCCAATCCGGCGCCGGACGCGCGTACCAAAAGGCTGGCATTGTATGAGCATCCACCTGCTGCAAGACCAGGACGAGGTGATCCTGTATGCGTTTATGTCACCCCAGGATGCTCAACATGTGCCAGGCCATAAAAACTTTGTGCGCTTGCGGCCTCGCAAAGAAACCGAGTCGGCTACCGACTTACACACCGCGGCCGGGCAGCGCCGCCTGCTCAAGCTGGAAGGTGCCCGCTGGGCCGATGGCGCCGAGATTGCAGCGGATGACTTTATCGCCGTGCTGAACGTGCTTAGCCAGGTAGTACCGGACTGGCAGTAAGCGTGATAGCGCGTGCGCGCGGCTGCTGTTTTGGAATCGAGTGCTAAAACTTCATTATGATTGATAGCTACAAGGAGGCAAACGCATGTTTCACAGGCAGAACAGGCGGGCGCTGACCGGGCTGCTGTTGGTAGCGATCCTGATCGGCGCTGTCGTGCTGACAGGGACTGCCCAGGCAGCGCGGGATCGCCAGATAGGCCAGCAGCGCCTGGAGGTATTCGGCCCGCCGGTCACCGGCTCGCTGGATGCTACAACTCCGCAGACAATACTGTTTTTTGACGGCAAGCAAAATAACGTTCTGTCGCTGCATGCGCTGACGACATCCGGTGACCTGATGGTTGACCTGGCGGTTTTTGATCCCGCCGGGCAGCCGGTCGCCTACAGCGTGGCAGCCGGGCAGAATCCTAACGTATCGGTTGTTGAGGCGTTTGTGACGCCTGCAGACGGCATGTATACGCTCACGGTTGTACGCTCCGGCAACACGTCCGGCACGTATGAGCTGCGACTGCTGGGGGGATACGCCAAGCTGGAAGCCTACGATACATTTGAAGGCCCACCGGACCCGCTCAAGTTCACATGGACGCCGTGGAGTTCTGAATCGACCGGATCAAGCCTCGAAAACGGCGCGCTGCGCATTGACGTGTGGGTTGATGATATGCTGAGCTTCACCGCGCCGGACGAACTCCCTATCTACACGGATTTATTCATCCAGGCCGATTTCCGGATCGATGGCAATCCGACGTATTATGAGTACGGATTCCTGTTCCGGTTGGCGTCAGACAACAATCTGTTTTACTCCCTGACGTTCAGCAGCGATGGCGATTGGTCGTTGTACTTCTACAACGGTGAATGGCAGGTGGTCCAGGATTGGGTTGTGGCCCCGGCGATTGACGGCACCGCGAAACAGGTAACGGTCGGTGCGTTTATCCAGGGCAGCACGTTTAGGGCGTATTTTAACGGGGCGCTGGTGGGCGAGGTAACGGATACGAACAACTACCGCGCGGACGGCACGATCTCGCTGGTAGGCGCCACGGCCCGCGAGCAGACCGGCACGCTGACCATCTTTGCCGACAACCTGGCAGTCACCACCCCGCTCACGGCGGTTGCTACAGTGCCATCCCTGGCAGGGGCTGTCGTTGAACCGGTGGACACCCCGACCGGTCCCGATACACAGCCGACATCACAGGGCCTGCCGTTTGGTCTAGGCGGTGCGACCAAAGTCCCGACCACTGCCGCAGTAGCGCCAACGGCAACCCCGGTGCCCCCGCCGACTGCCGTGCCGCTGCCAACGGCAACCCCGATCCCACCGCCGACTCCTATACCGTTGCCAACGTTAACCCCGATCCCACCACCGACCGTCACGCCGCAGACCACCGCCGGTCAGGAGATCGTAAACTGGCGCAGCGATGCCCCGTCCGATGTGCTCAACGAACTGCAAGGCTACGGCCTGATCCCGACCACCGGCTCGATGGCGCTGACCGTGCCAAGCAGCTTTGGCGATACGTCGAATGCCGGGTTCAACTACTACCCGCTGGGGCAGGGCAAGACGTTCCGCAACTTCGTACTGAGCTTTGATGCCTACCTGGTCCAAACCGGGCCGGAAAACGGCTGCGGCATGATGTTCCGCGAGCTGTCGGATTCGTACAGTGTGGCGCTGGTTACGGAAGATCAAGCGGCGCTCCTGGTCCAGTTCAACGGCGGCGAGCCGCACCCGTCCAGTTTCTATGATTACCATTCGGCAGTTGCAGCGGGCCGGGACGTCGGGAACCGGGTGGTTGTCATCGCCTGGGAAGAAACTGTGGTGATGTACGTCAACGGCGTGCTGGTGGCTGGCGGCGATTTTGTCGCGCGCTCCGGGCATGTGGCGCTCGAAGTATTCATCGTTGAAGATGACTTTGGGGCCACGCAGCGCACCAACTGCGAACTGGAAAATATCTGGCTGTGGGAGTGGTAGCCGCGCCGGGAACGACCGGGTACACTCGGTAGTCACAGCCGATCAGCGTTGGTCAGGGGCGTATCACGGTACGCCCCTTGTGAGATTCGACGTTCAAAGCCGGTGCCTGTGCCCGCGCTGGGCAGCTTTTTGGGCTGTCCCTTCAACGGGCACTGCTGCCGGACACATCAAACCGCATGAGGTGATCGACCTCAGGTAACTTGTTTCAAGGTATTCAGGGTGTTTATGGGTAAAACACGGGTGCCGGTAATTCGCCATGCAGTGCTGGTGGCGCTGGTTGGCGTATTGGCTGCGCCGGGCTGGGGCAGCGGGATCGGCCTGTCACGTGCCCAGGCGCCGGGCGAATCTTCACTGGTGTTCTTTGAGCCAGTGCGCGGCACGCTGAACGCGGGCACGCCTGCCCAGGACTGGACGTTCGACGGCCTGGCCGACCAGGTGATCTCGATCCTGGCCGTGACAGTGTCCGGCGATCTCGACCCGGTGATCGAGGTGACCGGGCCGGATGGCAGCACAATCGCGCAAAACGACGACCTGGACTCGCTGGTTACCGACGCGGGATTGGAAGCGCTGGCGCTGCCCGTGACCGGGACGTATACGGTCCGCGTGGGGCGCTTTGGCGAGACATCCGGTGAGTACGAGCTAACCCTGACGCCGGGCTTCGCACGATTGGCGCGCCTGGACACGTTCGACAGCGACGAAGCCGGGGCCATCTGGGTGCAGCCAGGGAGCGACGTCACCGCGCTGGATGGTGGTAGGCTGCGCGTGCGCGCGGTGCCGACCGGCGGCGTGGCGCTGGCGATGCCGTCAGATGCCAAGCTGCTGCGTGACGTGTACGTGCAGGTCCAGGCGCAGTTGGACGGCGAACCGTCGTATGCTGAGCTTGGCCTGATCTTCCGCGTGGAGGCGACACCGGGCGGACTGCGATCCTACCAGTTCCGGGTGAACACCGGCGGCGAGTGGTCGGTCTTGCTCGAAGACGAAACCGGCGAGTTTGTGCTCAAAAGCTGGACGCGGGATCGTGCCCTGGATACATCCCGGTTCACGCTGGCGGTGCTGGCGCGCAGCAGCGAGTTTGCGTTCTATTGCAACGGGGCGCTGCTTGGCACGCTGTCGGATGACCGGCTGGCTGCGCCGGGCCGGGTGGGGATGCTGGTCGCTGTAACCCGCAATCAGGCTGATTCGGCGGCGGTGCTGTTTGATGACCTGCACATCACAACCCGCCTGGGGACCACATATCGCGGTTTGCCGCTGGCGCTGGCAAGCTGGGATTCCGGTGATCCGGGCGCGATTATGGAAGAACTGGCAGCGTCCGGCCAGGTTACACCAGGGGCAGCGCGCGATCTGTTTGTGCCGGAGGTGCTGCTGGGCGCAACCGATCGGGTGTCGAAATTCGAATCAATCACCGGTGATCGGGCGCAATACGGTGATTTTTTGCTGGGCGCGTCGGTGAGCATCATCACGACGGGCACGAGCACCGGCTGCGGGCTGTTGTATCGCTGGGTAGATGAGCGCAACCTGGGTATGGTTTTTGTGGATGAAGCGGGCGGGTTTGGCCTGGTGCAGGCCGTGGATGCCGACCTGATCACGAATGTCTATGCTCTCAGCGGCATGGTGGCCGAAGGACCGAACGACCTGTTGATCGTGGCGCAGGGCGAGCGCGTGGCGCTGTATATCAACGGCGCGCTGGTGGCCCAGGAGATCGTTGGGCCGGGCGCCGGGCGTGTGGGTGTGGCGCTGCTGAACTACGAGGACGTGAACACAGATTGTACGTTCCGCGATGTGTGGGTGTGGCCGTTGGAGGAGTAAACTCTTTTTTTGAACTGGCTGCTCTATTCAATCATCGAAGAAGGAATCATGACACGCAAATTCATGTTGATCCTGGTGGTTTGTAGCATGATCATGGCCCTGCCGGGCGGCGTCGGGCTGAGGTTGGACCGTGCGGCGGCGCAGGCAGATGTCCCGGTTGGCGCGTGCGCCGGACTCACGGCGGAGAACTACAGCAGCGCGGCGTGTGACGCCGAGATAGCCGCGCACCCGCTGCCCGCCCTGGTGCGCCCGGTCACATACGACCCGGTCCGCGACGGCGAAGCGGAGCCGCGCAGCTTTTTGTGGCCGGAAGAACCGCTGCTCTACCCGGTGGGCTGGCAGCGCCGGGCGTGGTATTTCAGCGATGCGCCGGGCGTGCTGCCCGCCGATGACGATTGGACCAATGCTCGCCGGATCGGGCGCGCGGAAATGTTTTATGTGTACAAAAGCGTCGAGGTGAACGGCGAAATCTGGCATTTGATCGGGCCGGGACGCTGGATGCATGACGAGTATGTCTCGGCGCTGAGAATCCCGGATCGACCTGACGGGGTATCCGGACAGTGGGTGGCGCTGGACCTGAACCAGCAAACGTTGATCGCGTTTGTGGACGATACGCCGGTGTTTAGCACGCTGATTTCCAGCGGCTATTACCTGGACACGACCCTGGGACTGTTCCAGGTCTATGCGCGGGCCGATGCGATGGTTATGCGCGGGCCGCCGGGCGCCGATCCGCCCAAGTACGAGTTTTATACGCGCTGGGTGATGTTTTTCAACATGCACCAGGGGCTGCACGCCATGCCCTATCATAATTACTTCGGCATCAAGCGCAGTCACGGCTGCGTCAACGTCCCGCCGGGCGACGAGGAATGGTTGTGGAACTTCTTTGAAGAAACCGTCGAGGCGTGGGACCCCAGCGGCACGGCGACGTTTGCCGTCGATCACCCGGAGGCCGCGCCCTGGGTGTACGTATATGAAAGCCCGGCGCTGCCGGTATGGCCGTAGCTGGCCCGCAGACTGCGAGCGATGACGTAATGAACGATCCGGCGAATCCGCTGGGATGGGCGACATGGCAGCGCGGCGCGAAGTTGGGCCTGCTGTGGACGCTGGTCTTTTTTGTGATCACGGGGGGTGTTTACTTTCTGATGGGCGTGTTAGGCTGGTCCGGTGTGCTGCGGGTGCTGTGCGCGATGGGCGTGGGGCCGGTGCTGGCCGTGATGGTAATCGGGGTATGGTGGTGCGTCCGGCGCCCGTCATTTGCACTGCCGGACGCTGCGTTCGACGATCTGGAGCGCACGCAAACCAGCCGCCGCACGCGTCCTCTACGTGACGTGAACAGCCGGTTGGCGGGGGAGAATCCGAGGACTGGAAATAATGCAGACTGATACGGAGATTCTCCAGCAGTACAAACTGCTGGAAGCCCGTTTTGACCGGGCAGCCCAGATGTACGACGCGACATACGGCCCGCCGGATGACAGCGGGCACGGCAACCCGCTGGTGGGCTGGCTGCGCGAACAGCATGTGGCCGTGCTGCGCGAGGTGCTGCCGGAAGGGGCGTCGGTGCTGGACATTGGCTGCGGCACCGGCGAAGAATCGATCGCGCTGGCGAAAGCGGGCTACAGCGTGCTGGGCATCGACATCAGCCCGGCGATGGTCCGGCAGGCGCAGACCAAGGCGGCAGTATACGGTATCCGCCGGGGGATGAGCTGCCGGGCGCTGGCGGCAGGGCGGCTCGAAACGCTGGACGAGCGCGGGCCGTTTCAGGGCGCGTTCGCCAGCCTGGGCACGCTAAACACCGAGCCGGACCTGCCCGGCGTGGCGCGGGGATTGCACGGGCTGTTGGAGCCGGGTGCGCCGTTCGTGGTGACGGTCATGAGCCGCCACTGTCTGTATGAGATTCTGCATAACCTGCGGCGCTTCCAGCCGGGCCGGACGCTCAGGCGGCATTCCGGCTGGCGTGAGAACCGCGCCGGGGCGGGGGGCGTGGTCGCGCCGGTCCGGTTTTATTCGCCGCGCGCGTTTGCCGCGCCGTTTCTGGACTATTTCACGGTGGAATCGGTGCGCGCCTTCCCGCTGTGGCTGCCGCCGGTGCACCTGCATGACCTGTTTCGCAGCGACCCGGAGCGCTACCGGCGCCGCCTGCGCTGGGAGCAGCGGATGCAGTCCTGGCCGGGTTTCCGCGCGTGGGGCGATCACTTCCTGATGATCCTGCGGCACGCGGGATAGGCGTTGGCACAGCAGCCGGAGCGAACCACGATTAACCACGCAGACAACAACCGCTGGACCGAACCGATCAACGGCGCGTTTAAAGGGCGCGGGCGGCGCTACCTGGCGCTGCTGGCCTGCCCGGTTGATCATGCACCGCTGGCGCTGGCAAACGATGCGGTGCTCTGTACGGCAGACGCGGCGCACATCTACCCGCTGGTAGACGGTGTGCTGCGGCTGGCCCTGCCGGATGTCCGCGCGGCTCTGGATCAGGCATCCGAGGTGTATGAAACCGGGTGCGAAACCCAGGGCCGGGCATCACCGGATGAAGCCGCATTCAAGAGCCTGCCCCAAAGCGGGCTATCCGGCTATCCTGAAGGCTACTGGGCGCGGCAGGCATCCGCGACGGCGCTGCTGTGGCGCTTTTTGGAACTGATCCGGCGGCAGAGGGGCGGGCTGCCGGTTGGACCGGCGGGCGAGGCGGCGGTGATCGGGGCCGGGCTGGGCTGGCTGGCGTATGGGCTGGACGTGGCCGGGTATACGACGCTGGCGATTGATTCGCGCACCGGGCCGCGCTACGGCCTGGGCGTGTACCCGATTGCGCGCTACTGCCGCGTGCAGGCCGATCTACTTGATCCCCCACTGGCAGCGGGTGCGTTTGACCTGCTGGTCTACCAGGACGGGCTGGCGCGGTCGGGCACGGAACCGGACCGGCGCGCGGCGCTAACCGGGGCGGTGCGTGCCTTAAAACCCGGCGGCTGGCTGGCGGTGATGCACGCGCTGCCTGTGTCTGACCAGGAAGCCGAAGCCGTCGGCGCGCTGGTTGAAGCGGCAGGGCTGGCGGTAGTGGGAACACCCCGGCGGCAGAGCTGGCGCGGCAGGCTGCTCGACCTGCGGGACCGGATCACCGGGCAGAACGTAGCGGCTCCCCCGGTGCTGGTCGTGCAGAAACCCTTGTGATCGCTGCGCGGCGGATGTTTTGGCGTAGATTGATCATTCCCGCTTCTGGCTGCGTACAATAAAATACGCCGCCCACCTGATATCCATTGACAAAACCGCTGTCGTTGTTCACACTAGTGCGCACGCCGGAAACTGGCGTGTTCCGCACGAATGTTCTATTATTGTGTTACTGGTTACTCCCTTGTTTTCAGAAGAAAGGGTTCATCATGATAGAAGGAACACTGGTCGATCTGGTTCCGTTTGAAGGGGATTATGCTACCTACATGGAAACCTGGATGAACGAGGAATCCTGGTTCCGTGCAAGGCTGTGGGAGCGGCGCGAACCGCACGCCGAAGATATGGTGAAGAAGTTCATCGAAAAGATCGAGAAGAACGATCACGCGATGCTGATCGGCTACCAGGCCAAGAACGGCGATCCGATTGGCGGCGTGATGCTCGACCACGAATGGAGGCGCGTCCGCAAGGCGAACGCCCTGGTTTTTGTAGGCGATACGCGCTACGAGGGCACAGACGAGGTGCTCGACGGCCTGCTGATGCTGGTGCGTTACGGCTTTGGAACGCGCAACCTGCACCGCCTGGAGGCATCGGCGCTGACGTTTGACGAGGCGCGCATCGA
>JAFGNU010000094.1 GCA_016926875.1 Anaerolineae bacterium
CAGCAGGTCACCGTCCGGGTCTGTTGCATTGTACGGCACATCCAGCGTGCCGCCTGCCGCCAGTGACTGCGGCCCGATGGCATCCACCACCGGCGGCTGGTTACCCACCGCCACTGTCACCTGGAACGGTACGCTCACATCCGGGTGCACGCCGTCGTTCACCGTCAGCGTCACGGTGGCCGTGCCCGCGTTGTTACCGATCAGCGCGATCATGGCCGGCACGTTCACACTGGCCGTGACCACGGTCTCATCGCTCGAAACGGCCAGCGCCGTCAGCAGGTCACCGTCCGGGTCGGTGGCGTTGTATGGCACATCCAGCGTGCCGCCTGCCGCCAGTGACTGCGGCCCGATGGCATCCACTACCGGCGGCTGGTTGCCTACTGCAACCGTCACCTGGAAGGGCACGCTCACATCCGGGTGCACGCCGTCGTTCACCGTCAGCGTCACGGTGGCCGTGCCCGCGTTGTTACCGATCAGCGCGATCATGCCCGGTGCGCTGACATTCGCCGTGACCACGTTCACATCGCTCGACATGGCCAGCGCCGTCAGCAGGTCACCGTCCGGGTCGGTGGCGTTGTATGGCACATCCAGCGTGCCGCCCGCCATCAACGACTGTCCGGGGATCAGATCAACCTTTGGCGGCTGGTTGCCCATACCCACCGACACCGGGAACTTTACGCTCACATCCGGGTGTAGGCCGTCGTTGACCGTCAGCGTTATCGTGGCCGAACCGGAGCCAATAGCAACCAGACTCACAGTACCCTGCCTGCTGACGTTGGCTGATGCCACGCCCAGGTTATCGGATACGGCGGTTGCCGCCAGCGTGTCGCCGTCGGGATCAAACGCCCGATAGGGCACATCCAGCGTATCACCGACATCCATTGTCTGTGCCGGGATCGCGTCCAGCGTTGGCGGCTGGTTCGCGACTCCGACAGACACCTGGAACGCAATGTTTACCACGCCGCCCTTGCCGTCATTCACCGTCACGCTGATAGTAGCCGCGCCCTGCGCAACCCCCTGGATGCGCATAGCGTCCTGGCGTATCTTGTTAACAGAGACTACCGCCTGGTTATCCGAAGACACGTCGATTGTCAGTGGGTCGCCGTCGGGGTCCGTGGCCTTCACTTCAAGATCGAGCATCCTGCCAACCTCAAGCGATTGGTTTGGAATGGGATCAACCTTAGGCGCTGCGTTCTGACCCTGTACCGTCACCACAAACGCTGCATTGACCGACCCGCCGTGATTATCATTGGCCGTTACCGTGATCGTCGCCGTGCCCGCTGCCATGCCGGTTACTGCGATCTCGTTTCTGGCATCGCTGAACTGCACAAGGGCGACCGCCGGATCGCTTGAGGCCACAAACAGGTTCACAGCGTCCCCATCCGGGTCGCTGGTCGTGACACGCACAGTAGCCGTCTGCCCGGTGGTGATCTGCTGGCTGGGGATCGGGTTGATCACGGGAAGCTGGTTGGGCCGGGGCGTATTGGTCGCTGTTGGCACTGCCGTAGGCCTGGTGTTTGACACCCGTATGCCGGTCACCACGTCCCAGATGTCGGTTCCATCATCCAGCCAGACATGCACGCGAATCTGGTATATGCCATCCGAAACCAGCGTGGTATTCCAGGCCCCCAACGATCCGCTTACAACGATATTGGTTCGCTGCGGCGGCGCCAGGAAGGGATACCACAGGTTGTTGGGATTGGGATCAGGTCCCCACTCAAGCGCATACTGGACAAACCGCGCATGGCTGGCGCTCCCCACAACGGTGACATAGCCCGCGATTTCGCTGCCGTCAACGGGGTATGTAATGCGCACATCATACGGATATGCCGTGGCTGTGGGCGCGGCCGATGTCCACGTAGCAAACGGTGTGGCCGTGGGCAACAATACTAACTGCGTTGCGGTCGGCAGCAGCACCGACTGGTAGGGCGTCCAGGTTGGGAACGCCGTAGGAGATGGTTGAAACCCGATCTGCGTGCGGGTTGGCGGCGGCGTGACCGTTGCCGGGACCGTTGGCGCTTTTTCGGCGTCTTTGTCTTCATCCCCGCCGCACGCGCTTATGACCAGCAGCAGCACGGCCAGCACCACCCCCAGCCGGATCAAAGTGGAGCGTCGATAGAGCGTCATGATAACCTTCCATCCAGGATAATGGGCCAGCAAAATCTCAAGTTAACTATTTCGAAACCGCTATCATGATTGTACGACTGTTCCAACGCCCGTACAACGCGGCTGCCTGACGCCTGGCAGACGCCAAGCCGACAACCCGGCCCTCCTGCCGTTCCCAGGCACAAAAACGCGGATCACACAATAAAAAAGCGAGTAAGCACAAACGCCTACTCGCTAAAAAGTCTTGCTGCTGGACGGTTCAGGTTGTTACTGGTTCCGCGCCAATCCCAGCAGTCCCATCTGAATCTTTGGCTGGCGCGTTTTTTCCTCGTCCTTGCCAAAGCGGATGACCTCGCCGGTATCGGTGATCGCTTCCACCGACAGGCCCAGGCTTTGCAGTTCCTTGACCAGTACGCGGAAGCTGGCAGGCACGCCCGGTTCTTCGATTGGCTCGCCCTTGACAATCGCTTCGTAGGTCTTGACACGGCCTTGAACGTCGTCGGATTTGACGGTGAGCATCTCCTGCAAAGTGTGCGCGGCGCCGTAGGCTTCCAGCGCCCAGACTTCCATCTCACCAAAACGCTGGCCGCCAAACTGCGCCTTACCGCCAAGCGGCTGCTGTGTTACCAGGCTGTACGGGCCGGTAGACCGCGCGTGCACCTTGTCTTCAACCAGGTGCGCCAGCTTCAGCATGTGGATGATGCCAACTGTCACCGGTTGATCAAAGGGGTCGCCTGTCTTGCCATCATATAGACGCTGCTTGCCGTATATCGGGACCGGCACGCCCTGCTTGATCGACAGGCGGCGGGCGATCTCGCGTAACTGTTCTTCCGAGGCATCTTCCGGCGGCGTTTCACCCGAAACGCGCTCGATCCACAGCACCAGCGCTGCATACCGCGCATTGTGATCGCGGCGGGCGCGCTCCTGCACGTCGATATTCTTTTCGCTGAACAGGAGGATATCCTGGGCGTTAAAGCCCTTCTCTTTCAGCCATTCCTGCAACACGGCGCGCCGCGCATAGACGAATTCCAGCGCCAGGCGTTCCATGTTGTAGCCGCCAACCTGGCCCAGCCAGTAGTCGATATACAACCGGCGGACTTCGTCGTCATCTTCCAGGTATTCGGTGTCGTACTCTTCTTCTTCCAGCCAGGCCCAGGCGCGTTCGGTTACATCGCGCCAGGCCAGGTCAATCATCCAGGCGCGGCCCAATTCGGCCTCGATCTCGTCTTCTTCGGCGCCATCAAACACGGGCGAAATGGCCCGGAAGCCAAGCCGGTCTGCGGCCCAGCCAAGATGGGTTTCAAGTACCTGACCGATGTTCATACGGCCCGGCACACCTAGCGGGTTGAGGATGATCTCAACCGAGATCCCATCTTCGAGGAAAGGCATATCTTCGATGGGCACAACCTTCGAGATAACACCCTTGTTCCCATGACGACCGGCCATCTTATCGCCCTGCGTCAGCTTGCGTTTTTGCGCCACGCTGACCCGGACCATCTGGTCCACCCCGGCGGGTAGATCGCGGTGCTCTTCACGGGTGAAGACCTTCACGTCCACCACTTTCCCTTTTTCGCCGTGCGGCAGGCGCAGAGACGAATCTTTCACCTCGCGCGCTTTTTCGCCAAAAATGGCACGCAGCAGCTTTTCCTCCGGGCTGAGTTCTTTTTCGCCCTTTGGCGTGATCTTGCCAACCAGGATGTCGTTGGGGCCAACATCCGCGCCTACGCGAATGATGCCGTGTTCGTCCAGGTCTTTGAGTGTATCCTCGCCAACATTCGGAATATCATAGGTGATCTCTTCCGGTCCCAGCTTGGTATCACGCGCCTCGACTTCGTGCTTCTCGATATGGATCGAGGTGAATTTATCCTGGCGGACCAGGTCTTCGCTGATCAGCAGCGCATCCTCATAGTTGCCACCCTCCCAGGACAGGAAGGCGCACAGCACGTCGTGCCCCAATGCCAGCTCGCCCAATACCGTCGAAGAACTATCCGCGATCACCTGGCCTGCTTCAATATGCTGGCCCTTATACACCGCCGGGCGTTGATCGATACAGGTCGATTGGTTAGACCGGCTGTACTTACGTAAGTGATACGTCCGGATACCGCTGTCGCTGTGAACCACGATCTGGTCACCCTGGACAGACAGCACCTCACCGGCTTCGTCAGCGACCAGCACCTGCCCCGAATCGTAGGCAGCCTGCCGCTCCACCCCTGTGCTCACGACAGGGATATCCGGCTTCAACAGCGGCACCGCCTGGCGCTGCATGTTGGACCCCATCAGGGCGCGGTTTGCATCGTCATGTTCCAGGAAGGGGATAAGCGCCGCCGAGATACCAACAATCTGGCGCGGCGCAACGTCCATATAGTCAATGCGCGACACATGCGCCATCAAAAACCGCTGCTGGTGACGCGCGGATACTCGCTCATTGACAAACTGGTACCGGGCGTCCAGGGGAGCATTTGCCTGGGCAATTGTAAACCGGTCTTCTTCATCAGCAGACAGGTATTCGATCTGTTTGCTGACAAACGGCTCAATTGGCACCTGTTGTATCCCAATTTTAGCCAGGTAGCGGCGCACGTCTTCGTCAATGACCGTGCCCGCCGGGACAACCTCATCGGAATCCGGTACCGGGACA
Organism: Anaerolineae bacterium; assembly: GCA_016926875.1. Lineage (GTDB taxonomy): Bacteria > Chloroflexota > Anaerolineae > Aggregatilineales > Aggregatilineaceae > JAFGNU01. The sequence continues at coordinate 4,742 of JAFGNU010000094.1, forward strand.
TCCTCGCGCAGGACACTGTCCAAAAGCCGCTCATCATCCAGTGGCAGTTCGCGATATACCCTGCAATACGGTGTTTCGATGAAGCCATACTCGTTGACCCGGCCATAGCTCGCCAACCGCCCGATCAAGCCGATATTGGGACCCTCCGGCGTTTCAATCGGGCAGATGCGGCCATAGTGGCTGTGATGCACATCGCGCACATCAAAGCCCGCGCGTTCGCGCCGCAAGCCCCCCGGTCCCAATGCCGAGAGCGTGCGCTTGTGCGTCAGTTCAGACAGCGGGTTCGTCTGTTCCATAAACTGCGAAAGCTGGCTGGAGCCAAAGAATTCACGTACCGCCGCCACCACAGGCCGGATGTTGATCAGCGTCATCGGCGTCAGGTTGTCCGACTCGCGGATCGACATGCGCTCACGAATGACGCGCTCCATACGCCTCAAACCAATACGCAGCGAATTCTGGATCAGTTCGCCAACCGTTTTCACCCGGCGGTTGCCCAGGTGATCGATATCGTCCGGCTGTTCCAACCCGTTATTGATTAAAATCATGCGCTCGATCAACTTGACCAGATCGTACTTGGTGATCGTGCGCCATGTGCGCGGCACAACGTTATCGATCCGCAGCCGTTGGTTCAGCTTATAGCGCCCAACACGCTCCAGGTCATACCGCCGCTGGTCAAAAAGCTGGCTTTCCAGGTATTCGCGGGCATTATCCAGCGTAGGAGGATCACCGGGCCGCATCCGTTTATAGAACTCCAGCAGTGCCGCTTCGGCGATGGTCTGCCCTTCGCGCAGCTCCCACTGGGGTTCCATCCGGATCGTGCCCTCGATATACTGGTGATTTGGGTTGTTGTCCACTTCGCTGTAGATTTCGAGCAGTTCTTCGTCGGTGCCGGTCTGGATCGGGCTGCGCTCGTCAAACCTATCACTGACCGCGGCCAGCGCACGCAGCAAGATCGTAACCGGGATCGTGCGCTTGCGGTTGAACTTGATCGCCAGGTAATCGCTTTTGCGTGTCTCGAACTCCATCCACGCCCCGCGATCCGGGATCATCTTGGCCGTCGAGAGCTTCCGCCCGGTCGTCCGGTCCTCTTCGGCATCAAAATACACACCGGGTGATCGGATCAACTGGCTGACAACCACGCGCTCGGTACCGTTGACGATAAATGTGCCTTTCTCGGTCATCAGGGGAAAATCACCCATGAAGATGTCCGAGAGCACGACTTCGTCACCGGCGGCACGATTAACCAGCGCCACCTTAATGTACAAAGGCGCGGCATAGGTCATGTCGCGCTCCAGGCAAATTTCTACCGAATACTTCGGTTCTTCGAACCAGTACACCAGGCCAAACTCAGCCGCTTCTTTGCTGCTGCCTGGGAAGTAGAGCCGCAAATTTCCGTTGAAGCTCTCAATAGGACTGATCTCGTCAAACAGTTCGCTGAGGCCCTCCTCAAAAAACCGTTTGAACGACTCTAGCTGTACCTCAATGAGAGAGGGTAGAGCCAGCACATCATGAGTGCGTGCGTAATTCTTCTCATCTAGCCGCCGCTGCATTCATCACACCTCGCGCCACTTATTGACGGATCACAACAATAGAGACAGGTGCATACCGCTTTGGGGATAGGGAGAACATGTCTCCTCTGAACGTCTCAATACTGAAAAGAATGAGGCAAGTCTAATCTAGACAATCAAGGGGTTCCGGAATTTATAAGTATAGCATAATCTTCCGGCATGTCAACGATAATTTTACTTCAATTTTGCGTGTCTCAACCCTGATTCACACCTGCATAAAACCATCCCGGAATCGCGCGCCACACAGTTAGCGCACCAGTTCCGTCTCTATGGCATTGATGTTATAATGCAACCAGCATCGGCTCAGTAGGATGATTGCTGGAATGGTCCACACGCTGGTAATCGCCAACCAAAAAGGCGGCGTCGGTAAATCTACGTCGGTGATGAATCTCGGCGTTGCGTTGGCAGAACGCGGCTTGCGCGTGCTGTTGGTCGACATGGACCCCCAGGGCGGTCTTACGGCGGCCTTCGGTATTGACAGCTACGACATCCGGCGCAGTGCTTTTTCGCTGCTGATGTACAATCATATTTCCCTGGTACGGGTCATGCGCCCAGTCCGGCCAAACCTGGCGCTGGTCCCGGCCAGCCTCGACCTGGCCTCGGCGGAGATTCAACTTGCCAGGGTACCCAGGCCGGTACAGCGCTTACGGCTGGCCTTGCAGCGCAGCCGCATCCCCTTTGACTACATTCTGATCGACACGCCGCCGGGACTGGGCATCATGACGGCAAACGGGCTGGTCGCCGCCGACGAGGTTGTGATCCCGGTCCAGTGCCAGTACCTGGCCATGCGCGGGGTTCGCGCCCTGATGGACACAGTCGTGCGCGTGAAAAATCGCCTGAACCCGACGATCAGGCTGGGCGGCCTGTTGGGCACGATGTACCGGCCCGAATCGCGCCATGCCCAAGAAGTGGTGGACGAACTACGGGCGGTCTTTGGTAACAAGATGTACAACACGCTGATCCACTATGACGACGTGGTCGCCGAAGCGCCAATCGTTGGCCTTTCGGTGCTGGAATATATCCCCCGGCATCCCGTCGCACAGGGATACCGGGCACTGGCTGAGGAGGTCGCACGTGGACGACTCGACAAATGAAGAACGCTCCAGGGCTTCTCTACGTGGTAAAGGGTGGGAGATTCTACTAGGACAGCGTCGGGACATCGAAGAGTTCGATACGCCGGGCGATGATACGGACGCCAAACAACAGCCGGAAGGCGTTGATGCGTCGGCCCTGGCGCTGACGGCGGAAGAAACCGAGGCCCTCCTTGACTTCTCGCCCGATTCGCCTGCCTATGATGCAGACGCTACGCCGTTCCCGGTCGAGGAAGCACCCCCGGTTCGTGTTAAAGAGGAACCAACGCTGCCAGACTGGCTGACCGGCGAATCAGATGAGTTCGACAAGATTCCCGCCTGGCAGGCCGAGGCGGAAAAAGAAATCTACGAAACAGCCGGATTCCCGGCAGAGGGCGAAACAACTCCCCCGCGTCCAGAACGGGCCACGGACCTGTTCTCACAGGAAGCTGTCCCGCTGGCCGAGCGCGCTCCCGACCTGGGCGCAGGCACCGATCAAGCGCCCCATGATCCCAGTTCCGACCTGGACGCGATGATTCCATCCGAGCCGGAAGTGTGGTCTACAGTGGATATCGCAGATGCCGAGGAAGCGTTCCCTGAAGAGGAGCGAGCAGACGATCAGGTAGCCGCCGGTGAACTCACCGTTGAAGATCATGAGGGCGGCCTGGTTGTACCCGAAGACGCGATCCTCGAACGAGCAGCGGGAGCTAACATCACCGATCCGTTCGCACCGGTTGTAACACGCAAAACATCAAAGAGCCTTTTCACCCGGACATCCGAACCGGATCAAAAAATCCTGGACGCCCTGGTTAGTGACGCGCGCGTGCAAGAGTTGTGGCAGCAGATCGACGCCCTGCATGAAGTGCTGGTCCAGACCGTTCAGGGGGACCGGGGCGTCACCGATGTGTACCAACAAGAGCTGTTGCAGGCCAGCGCGCTGCTGTTGGAATCGCGGGCCAACTACGATGACGCGCGCGCGATTGTCTACCGCATCCGGGCTGACCTGAACCGCCAGCGCAAGGTAGACGCTGACGTTAAGCGCTACCGCCCCCTGCTGCTGAATTATTATCTCGGTTGGGGAATTGCATGGGTCGTGTTGTTCGCGCTTAAGGGATTGTTCACCGGGGTAGCCGACGCGGTCGGAGTAGAGATCGTGTCCGCCATTTACCACCCGATGCTGTTTGGCGTGCTGGGCGCGCTGATCTCCGGCTATCTCACGCTGGAGCGGCACACAACCCGCCTGCGCGACTTTGACCCGATCTACATTAGCTGGTACCTGTTTAACCCGATTCTTGGCGCGGTGATGGGCCTGCTAATGTTCCTGTTGTATGCTGTCGCCAATCACGATGTGCTGCAAGAATCCGCTACCGACCTGGAAGTGGCTATCGCCTGGATTCTGTGTGCAGTCGCCGGGATGAACCAGAACACCGTACTAGGCCAGATGAACGATTTACTCAAGCGCTTTGGTAAAGGCAGCAAAGAGTAACGTCGCTCATCACCGGCAACCCAAACAGGCATATACACAAGCCGTTCTGACCTATTGGGACGGCTTTGTTTATGCGCACAGGGCTGTTAATCCAGGTAAACGCTGTTATCCGGCGTCCAGGCGGGCACGCAGACCGCCAGAAAGATCAGGTCCGTATCCCCGTCATTCAATATCTGGTGCACCTGGTCGGGCAGGATCACCACGCCGTCACCGGGGCCTAATACCGTGCTCTCACCGTCGACCACCAGCCGCGCGATGCCGGACAAAATATAATAGCTCTCTTCGGCTGTTGGGTGATAATGCTTGAGTGACGCCCTGCCCGGCGGCAGCACAATCTCGGCCAGGCTGTGTGTATTGGTTCCTCCGGCGGCAGCGCCCACCAGCTCATACACGATCTCGCCGTGCTCGCTGTGCAGCGCTCTAACCTGCTTAGCATTCCGGATGTGCATACTCGCTCCTGTTTGTTTGCTCGTCGCCGGGCGCTTGCAGCCAGCGGTCAATGATCGCTTCCAGCGTGCCATCTGCGATCATAGTATCCAGCGCGCGTTCGGTCTCTTTTATCAGGCGAAAGTTGGCCTTTCGGATAGCGATCACGTAACCGTCGGCGCGCGTGGTCCGGCAGGCCATCACCAGGTCGCTGTGCTGCGCCAGGTACAGGCGCGCGCTGACCGTATCAACCAGGGCAGCATCAACGTCGCCCATTTGCACGGCGTGCATCGCCTCATCCGGCAGCACATAGCGCAGAATATCCAACGCGTGCAGACGGCGCTGCCAGCGCTGCGCTTCCATGTCACCTGCCGATGCCATCTCGACCGCCACCGTTTTCCCGTCAAGCTGCGACATTTCCTGAAACGCCCTGTCCGCCTGCGAGACGAGTATCTGCCCGGCGTCAAAGTAAGGCTGCGTGTAGTGTACCCACTCGTCATGGATCGGGTCAACGTGCAGGCCGGAGATCAAAAAATCCACCTCGCCGGTATACAGCGCGTCGTATAGCCCGTCATAGCCCATGATCAAAATCTGCGTCTCGACCCCAAACCGCCGCCCGATCTCGCGGGCGATGTCCGGTTCCAACCCGGCGATCTGCTCCGGCGTCCATTCGGCAAACGGGGGATAGTTTGGATCCACGCCCACGTACGTCACGCCGTTC
>JAFGNU010000095.1 GCA_016926875.1 Anaerolineae bacterium
CAGTTCATTGAGTTGTTCTTCAGTCATTGGTGTTCGTTTTCTTGGCATACACCAATTATACGACTTTGTTCTGGTTTCTCAATCAGTATTTACAGTTAGGGGAACTCTATTCATGGAAAAATACGGTTACAAGTTTTCATTCGGCCCCTGGAACATTCACGAAGGCGCCGACCCGTTCGGCCCGCCGGTACGCCCCAGCATATCATTTGATCAAAAGCTGGAAGCGTACCAGCGCCTGGGTTTTGACGCCGTGCAATTCCACGATGACGATGCTATCCCAGACCTGGACGACAAAAGCCCAGACCAGATTGTCAAAGAAGCGCGCGCGCTCAAGCAGCGATTGGATGCCGCCGGACTGGTAGCGGAATTTGTCGCGCCGCGCCTGTGGGAACACCCGATCACGGTAGACGGCGCGTATACATCCAACGATCCAAAAGCCCGTGCCTACGCTATCGAGCGCTCGCACAAGACGCTCGACATCGCCAACACGCTTGAAACAGGTTTTGTTGTCCTGTGGTTTGCCCGCGAGGGCACCTATCAACGCGAGGCAAAGGACGCCGCGCGAGCGGTTGACCTGCTGGCCGAAGCGCTGGATGACATGCTGGCCTATGCTCCGAATATGCGGATCGCCATCGAGCCAAAGCCCAACGAGCCGATGGATATTTCGTACATCCCTACCATCGGGCACGCGGTTGCGCTGGGCTACAAGACACGTGCGCCGGAGCGCTGCGGCGTGCTGGTTGAGTCGGCGCACGCTGTGTTGGCCGGGCTGGACCCGGCGGACGAGATGGCCTTTGGGCTGGCATATGACAAGCTGTGGAGTGTACACCTCAACGACCAGAACGGTCTTAAATTTGACCAGGATCGCGCGTTCGGATCGGTCAACCTGCGGCGTGCGTTCGACCAGGTGTTGGTCCTGGATGACAACCGCTTTTATGAGAAAGGGATTGTCGGCCTGGATGTCAAGGCAGTGCGTACACAAAAACCCGAAGTGGCTGAGAAGCACCTGATCAACAGTCGGGATATTTTCCTGTGGTTGGTAGAGCGGGCGCGCAGCCTGGATCGCAAGGTCATGCAGCAGTGCATCGACGCGCGCGACTACGAGGAACTTGATCGCCTGATCCTGGAACACCTGATGACACGTGGCTGAGGATCGCATCCTGGCAGTACAAAAACTACGATCTGCGCCGGATTTCGGCTATACTGGCCCCATAAGAACGTTGTGGGGCCTTAACTCATGTGATCCGGCAGCCGCCAGGCTAAAAGCGCCCCGCTGAGTATTAAAAAGTCTGTCAAGGATGAACCGCTCTACACAGCCCTTTCTCAAAGCCGTCAACCTGTCCAAGCGCTACGGCGGAGTTGAAGCACTGCGACAGGTTGACCTGGACATTTTCCCCGGCGAAGTGATCGGCGTTGTCGGTGATACCGATTCAGGTAAGTCAACACTGCTGCGCCTAATCGCCGGGGGGATCCCTCCAGATAACGGGCAGTTCTATATCAAGGGACAGCGCGCCCGGCTGGCACCATCTCACCGGGCGGCACGGTACGGGATCAAAGCCGTCCACCAGGAAATCAACCACGCCGAGCACATGAGCGCGCTGGCGTATATCTTCGCCGGGAAGCCCCCCCGGCAGCGCGCACCGCTGCACTGGTTGGGCTGGTGGCGTCAGGACGTCATGTGCGACCTGGCGCGCGCCGAGTTTGCGCGGCTGGGCTTTGAAGCGCCGCCATTAGGCTGCCCGCTGCACGATCTGACAAGCGCCCAGCGAAAGATGGTTGCGTATGTGCAGGCGACGATCCGGTCACCGCGCCTGCTGGTGCTTGATGAGCCAATGTACGCTCTCGAAATGCACAAAGCCCGCATCCTGGACCTGATCGAAGACCTGTGCGCGCGCGGGGGATCGGTGCTGCTGGTCACACAGAACCTGGATGACGTTTTTCGGATCGCGGATCGTATTATGGTGCTGAACGCGGGCTTCAAGATCGCCGAGCGCCACACCGACCAGACCACCGAAGAAGAAATTGTACGCCTGATCCTGGGATCGGTCGAAGACAGGATGACCCCGGCGGTCTGGGCGCTGAGTAACTACTTCGAAGTACGCCGCCAGGCCGACGAACTGGACCGGCTGAACAAAGCGCTGGAGCGGCGCGCCGTCCAGTTGCAGGCCCATGCTGACGTTGCCCGCAGCGCCACATCGATCCTGGACCGGGACGAGCTGCTGGAAAAAACGGTCCAGATCATCCAGCAGCGCTTTGACTACTACTGCGCAAGCATTTTCCTGGTGGATGCATCGGGCAAATACATCGAACTGCGCAGCAGCGCCAGCCGCGATACCCCCCCGTTGGAATCAGGTAATATCCGGCTGCAAATTGGCGACGAGGGAATGATCAGTTGGTGCGCGACAATCGGCCAGCCGCGCCTGGCAAACGATGTTACGCAAGACATCCTGTTTAACCCGGAGCACGCCTTGCCCGACGCACAATCAGAGCTGGTGCTGCCGCTGCGCATCGGTAACCGGGTGCTGGGCGTGCTTGATCTACAGAGTGACCGGGTAGATGCGTTCGACAAAGATGACGTGCAGGTGCTGCAAGGACTGGCCGACCAGTTGGCAATCGCCATTCGTAACGCCGACCTGTTCGAAACTGCCGAGCAGGCACGCCGTCAGGCCGACGAGGCTAACCGGTACAAAAGCGTGTTCCTGTCGAATATGTCGCACGAACTGCGCACGCCGCTGAGCGCCATCATCGGGCACACACAGGCGATGCTGCACCCGAATTCGGAGTTTTACAGCGAGCCGATCCCCGAAGAATACCGGCACGACCTGGGCACGATCCGCAAAAGCGGCGAGCACCTGCTGGCGCTGATCAACGACATCCTGGACCTGAATAAGATCGAGGTCGGGGAGATGAAGCTCAACCAGACGGTGATCGACCTGGTCAGCATCCTGGATAACGCGCTGTATACGGCCAGCGGCCTGATTCATGGGCGCGATGTCAGGCTGCGCCAGGATTACCCGGATACCCTGCCGCTGGTGTGGGCGGACAAAGTCCGCACGCAGCAGATCATGTTCAATCTGATCTCAAACGCAGCCAAGTTCACCGAAGCAGGCTCTATCACCGTGAGCACCGTTGTTCAGGACGACGAGGTCACTATTTCCGTCGCCGATACGGGGATCGGAATCCCGGAGCGAATGCAAAAGCTGATCTTTGACCGCTTCCGGCAGGGTGATCTCCCCACCTCGAAGAAATACGGCGGCACCGGCCTGGGGCTGAGCATCAGCCAGCAGTTGGTAGAACTGCAAGGCGGGCGTATCTGGGTTAAAAGCGAGGTCAATTCCGGCAGCGTCTTCAGCTTCACCATTCCGCTTGCCACACCGGAACAGCTCGCGGCGCACGGCGGCAAACCGGTTGATGCGCCCCTGCTGGATGCCCGCCGGTCGGTGGTCTTTGAACCACAGGACGGCGACTGGCAAAAGAGCGATATACAGCTTGTGCTGCTGGCGTATCACGATCTCACCGATTCGTATGATCTGCGCCAGGCGCTAGAAGACCAGGGCTATGTAGTCGAGCTGGCCCCCGTTGACCAGACGGTGATCGATATTGCAGAGATCATGCTGCCAGACCTGGTCATTCTGGATGCAACTGCGGCGGGTAAAACCGGGATACTACACACACTGGCCGAAAGGGCCGGGATATGCGGCTTTTCCCTGATCGTGCTGGCGACCGGCGAGATGCCGCCAGCTATCAAGGCAGCCATCCCGCCTGAAGCCGCGATTCGCTGGCTGGACCAGGCTGCAACTACCTCGCAGCAAGTGATCCAGGTTGCCTGTGCCTGTCTCCAAAATATGGGCAGTTTAAAACAACAGTCACCATACATCACAGCAAAGGATAAACCAGACTCATGACGACAAACTATGATTTTACCAACGCTGGAAAGACTATTCGCCTGGGGCGTATTCTCGACCCCAAGACCCACCGCGCCGCTGTTGTTGCGTTTGATCACGGCCTGCACCTGGGCCTGCTGCCCGGCATCATGACGCCCGGCCAGACGCTCGAAACGCTGGCTGCTGCCGGGGCCAACGCCTTCCTGGTTTCGCCGGGTATCGCGCGGGCGTATGCGAGCGTGTTCGCGGGACGCGGCGCACCGGCGTTGATCCTGCGCGTGGACTGGACCAACCGCTGGCGCAGCCCGGAACTGCTCGGCAGTGACGAGGGACGCGGACGGCTGATCTCAACCGTCGAAGGCGCGGCCCGGCTGGGCGCGGACGCCGTGCTGACCTATTTGTTCCTGGGATACGACGACCCGGACGCCGAAGCGCGCCAGGCCGAGGACGTGGCGGGATTGGCCGAAGCGTGTGAAGCGCTGGGTATGGGCTGCATCATCGAGCCAATGGCTCGCGGCAAACGCGCCGATCATGACATCTACCGCGCGGAATTTATCGCAATGGGCGCGCGCATCGCCTGCGAGCTTGGCGCGGACATTCTCAAGACGGATTACAGCGGCAACGCCGAATCGTTCCGTCAAGTGACCGAAGCTTCGTTCCGCCCGGTGTTGATCGCCGGTGGTCCCAAAACCGGCACCCTGCGCGAGGCGCTGGAAATGGTGCGCGGCGCGCTGGACGCGGGCGCGAACGGTATGTTTATCGGGCGGAACGTGTTCCAAGCGCCCGATCCGGGCAAGATGCTGGGTGTGCTGCGGCGCATGATCCACAACGATCTGCCCGTCGATAGCGCTTTAGCCGAGTTGGAAGCATGAGCGATGGCCGAGTTTGATGCGGTTGCAGCCGGGCATGTTTGCCTGGACGTTATCCCACAGATGCCGCCCGGCGATCTGCTGTCGATCCTGGTGCCGGGCGCGGTTGCGGAAATCGGGCCGGTTATGCTGTCTACCGGCGGCCCGGTATCCAACACCGGGCGCAACCTGCACCGGCTGGGCATCCGCACCCGGTTGATGGGCAAAGTCGGTAATGACGCGTTTGGCGCGATCATCCGCGACCTGATCCGGCAAGACGATCCCGCGCTGGCTGATGATATGATCGTTGCGCCGGGCGAAACCAGCTCGTACACCATCGTGATCAGCCCGCCGGGCACCGACCGGTTTTTTATGCACTGCGGCGGGGCCAATCACACCTTTGGCGCGGACGACGTACCTTATGACCGACTGCGGAACGCCCGCCTGTTTCACTTCGGCTACCCACCCTACATGGCGCGTATGTATGCCAATACGGGCGCGGAACTGGAAGACCTGTATCGCCGCGCCAAAGCGACCGGCGTGATCACCTCGCTGGACATGGCGCTGCCCGATCCCAACGGGCCAAGTGGCCGGGTGGATTGGGCGCGCGTGCTGGCGCGCACCCTGCCGCACGTGGATCTGTTCCTGCCCAGCCTGGACGAACTGGTGTATATGCTGCGGCGCGACGCTGCGCCGATTTCGGAGCAACCCGACACGCTGATCTCCGAGATCGCCGCGCAGGCGTTGAACCTGGGCGCGGGCGTGGTGGTGCTCAAACTCGGTGATCGCGGGCTGTATCTGCGCACCGGGCCGGACGGCGCACCACACACAGATGATCCCGGCTGGCGGAACCGCGAACTGTGGGCGCCGTGCTTCCAACCGGAGCCGCTGGTCGGCACGACCGGCTCAGGCGACGCGACCATCGCCGGGTTCCTGGCGGCTGTGCTGCGCGATCAACCGGTCGAAGCCGCGCTGACATCGGCGGTAGCGGTTGGCGCGTGCAACGTCGAAGCTGCCGACGCGCTGAGCGGCGTCCGGTCGTGGGACGAGACAATGACCCGCATTCAAGCCGGGTGGGAGCGCCAGCCGGTGATCATCAACGCGCCCGGCTGGACATGGGACGCGGCCAGCCGGTTGTGGGTTGGCCCCCATGACAACACATAGTTATCTGACATTGGCGTTTGCAAGGACAATGAACCCATGACCCCGTTAACATCAACTCAACGACTGGCGGCCCGGCTGAAGGGTGACCCCGTAGACCGTATCCCCAATATGGCGCTGGTGATGCAGTTTGCCGCCCAACAGATTCAGGCCCCGCTGTCGCACTATTACCAGGATTATAATGTGCTGTGCGAAGCCAACTTCAAATCGGCTGAACTGTACGGGCTGGACATCGTAGACGCGATCAGCGACCCGTACCGCGAAGCTGCCGATTTTGGCGCACGTATCTGGTTCCCTACAGACAATCTGCCGATCTGTACCGAGATGCGCATCAAAGACCCGTCGGACCTGGCCATGCTGCCAATGCCCGATCCACTGGCAATCGGCAGCCGGATGCGCGACCGGGTGGACGCGGTGCGCCTGTTCCACGAGCGGGTTGGCGGCACCATCCCGGTGCAGGGTTGGGTCGAGGGCGCGCTGGCCGAGGCCGCCGATCTACGCGGCGTCACACAGTTGATGTACGACCTGTACGACCGCCCGGAGTGGGTGGTCGAACTGCTCGAACACTGCGTCGAGGTTGAGATCACGTTTGCCGTGGCCCAGGTCGAAGCCGGGGCGACGATTATCGGGTTAGGGGATTCGATCGGATCGCAGATCAACCCGCACGCCTATCGCAAGTACGGCCTGCCCTACGAGCAGCGCATCTTTGAAGCGGCGACCAGGGCGGGCGCGCTGTGCCGGCTGCACATCTGCGGCGATACGTCAAAGATCGTCAAGGACATGGCCCAGAGCGGCGCCCATATCATCGACCTGGATTGGCAGGTAGACCTGGAAAAAGCACGCGCCGAGGTGGACACCATCAACCCGGCTATCGCGCTGTGCGGCAACTTCGACCCAGTGACGATCCTGTATGACGGTCCGCCGCAGAAGATCATCAAAGCCACCAACCACTGCCGAGCGGTCGGCGGGCCAAACTGGCTGGCCGCGCCGGGCTGCGAGGTGCCGCGTCATACGCCCGCCGAGCACATGCACGCTTTCAGCGGGGCGCTGGTTGTCTCGGACGGGGAATAATACAATGGGTATCGGCGGCTCGGCTGGCACATAGCCGGGCTGTTTTAATCAGCTTTTTTACTGAATCCAGGAGAGTGAACTATGGCTTATTTGCTTGGCCTTGACGTCAGCACGACGGGGTCTAAGGCGCTGATCATCGATGAAACCGGCGCAGTCATCGCCAGCTACACTACCCCCCACCCTATCAGCCATCCCAAGCCGCTGTGGAGCGAACAAGACCCGGCGGACTGGTGGAACGGTATGCTAACCGCGATTCGCGCGGCAGTCAACGACATCGATTCTGCCGACCAGATCAAGGCCATCGGGCTGACCGGGCAGATGCACGGGCTGGTGTGTCTGGATGCGAACAACAACGTGCTGCGCCCAGCGATTTTGTGGAACGACCAGCGCACCGGGGCCGAATGTGACGCCATTAACGAGATCATCGGCGCGGAACGGCACATCCAGCTTACCGGCAACCGCCCACTGACCGGCTTCACGTCGCCCAAGATTCTATGGGTGCGCAACCACGAGCCGGACATCTACGCGCAGATCGCGCACGTCCTGCTGCCCAAGGACTATATCCGCTTCAAACTGACCGGTGGCTATGCAACCGACATGGCCGACGGCGCAGGCATGATCCTACTTGACGTGGCGAACCGCCGCTGGTCGGACGTGGTGCTGCGAGAACTCGACATCCCGGCGGAGTGGATGCCGGACGCCTACGAAGGCCCGGCGATCACCGGCGTGGTCAGCGACGAAGCGGCGGCGATCACGGGCTTGAAGGCAGGCACGCCCGTCGTGGGCGGCGGCGGCGACCAGGCAGCCCAGGCGACCGGCGTCGGCGCGGTGGAACCGGGTATCGTCGCGCTGACGGTCGGTACGTCGGGCGTGGTGTTCGCGCCACTGGCGAGCTATGCCTACGAACCGGAAGGACGGCTGCACGCCTTCTGCCACGCGGTACCCGGCCAGTGGCATTTTATGGGCGTGATGCTCAGCGCGGCGGGCAGCCTGCAATGGTACCGTGACACGCTGGCCCCAGACGAGGACTTCGGTCCGCTGACCGACGAAGCGGAATCTATCGCGCCCGGCTGTGAAGGGCTGGTCTTTCTGCCCTACCTGACTGGCGAACGCACTCCCCACCCCGATCCGTTGGCGCGCGGGGCGTTTGTCGGACTGACGGCACGGCACACACGCGCCCACCTGACGCGCGCCGTGCTGGAAGGCGTGGCATTTGGTCTGCGGGACAGCTTTGAACTGATCAAGAGCAGCGATGCAGGCGTGATCAACGAGGTGCGGGTTAGCGGCGGCGGGGCAAAAAGCCCGGTCTGGCGACAAATCCTGGCCGACGTATTTAATGCGCCGCTGGTCGTGGCGGAAGCGCTGGAAGGGGCGGCGTTTGGCGCGGCAGTGCTGGCGGGCGTGGGCGGCGGCGTCTTTTCGGATGTGCCGACCGCGGCAAAGGCGCTGGTTAGCCTGGGCGAGCGGGTCGAACCCGGTCCTGACGCGGCGTCATACGCCGATGCTTACGCCCTGTACCGCGATCTATACCCGGCGCTCAAGCCGATATTCCACCGCCTGGCGGACATATAGCGACACACCAAACCGGGGCGCGCGCTGCGCCCCGTTCACACTTCTACTCATCGGTCTTGGTAGCGCGGTAAAGCTTGATGTAACGCGCGCCCCACTCGTCGCGGCCCGACAATAAATCAATGGCGCGTATGCTCAGACCGTTCTTCAGCGGGTTGCAGATCGGCGCGTTGATGCCCGCCTGGGCCAGCAGCGCCAGGAACACGGTGTTTAACGTATCGCGCTCCGGCATACCGTGCGAAACATTGCTCGCCCCGGCAGTCAGGTTGCAGCCGGTGGAGGCGCGCAGCATCCGCGCCGTTTCAACCGTCACCTGGGCGGCCTTGTGATCCGCACCCACGGCCATCACCAGTGGATCGAGCAAAATATCTTCGGGCGGGATGCCATACGACCGCGCCGCATCCAGGATGTTTTGGGCCACTTCGAGGCGCTGGCCCGGTGTCGAGGGAATACCGGTATCGTCCATGCACAGCGCGATCACGGCAGCGCCGTACTCTGCCACCAGCGGCAGCACGGCCTTGAGCTTGTCCGTCTCGCCGTTGACCGAGTTGATCAGCGCCCTGCCCTTGACTACTTTCAGCCCGGCGGCGATGGCGTCCGGGTTGGCCGAGTCCAGGCAGACAGGCACATCGACCGTATCCTGCACGATCTGCACCGCCTGCGGCAGCAGCGCTACCTCGTCCACGCCTGCCGCGCCAACGTTCACGTCCAGCACGGCAGCGCCCGCGTTGATCTGCGCTACGGCATCGCGCGCCACGCGGCTGAGATCGCCCTCTCTCAGTTCGGCGCTAAAGGCTTTACGCCCGGTTGGATTGATCCGCTCCCCGATGATCACAATCGGCTGGTCAGGGGCAATAATCACCTCGCTGGATGGCCCTTTGAGTACGGTTTGCATCTATTCCTCCTTAAAGTGGTGTGATAAAAACGTCTATTCATCCCAGGGATCAGGCGTGAGCATCACCGCCTGGCTGAACCGGTCCGCGAAGGCGGGATGATTGGTTAATTCAATATAATGCAGCCGCCGCACCAGATCACCGGCCCGCGCGCGTTCTTCGGCGTTGATCAGCAGCCGCTTGGCCCCGATCCCGGCGGCGTTGCCGACCTGCTGGAAACGCTCCGGCGGCAGCGGCGGGAACATGCCAATCGTGATCGCATTTTCGATGTTGATGTAGTTGCCAAACGCCCCGGCCACGATCACCCGGTCGATGTCCGTTTCCGCCAGCCCGGCCTGCTCAACCAGCAGCTTGATCCCGGCGCGAATGGCGGCTTTGGCAAGCTGTACTTCGTTGACATCCGCGCGGCTGATGACAACAGGCCGCCCGTGCCCGGTCCGGTCGGCGGGCGCAATCTCATAGTGAATATCGTGATTCTCGCCCTGCACGCCGGGATGCCCGCGCTGCATCGCGCCTGTAATCGTCAGGATATTCGCCTCGCGGAGCACCGCGACCGCGTCCAGAATGCCGGAGCCGCACAGCCCGACCGGTGGCGCGTGGTTGATCGTTTGCCAGCGCAGTTCGCCGTCCCGCCAGATCAGGCGTTCGATAGCGCCGTCCGCCGCACGCATCCCGTCGCGGATGTGCGCGCCCTCAAACGCCGGTCCCGACGCCGTCGAGCAGCACCACAGCCGCCCGTCCGCATTCAACGTGACCTCGGTATTGGTGCCAATGTCCAGGCTGAGCGTAACGCCCAACTGGTCCGGCGTGGCGGTTGCCAGCAGCATCGAGATATGATCCGCGCCAACAAAACCGGCCACGTTGGGCGGCAGGTATAGCCTGGCGCCCGGCGCCACGTCCAGCCCCAGCTCGCGGGCCGGGGTGCTCAGCGCGGATGCTACCGCCGGGACGTAAGGCGCAGAGCCTAGCTGATCGACCGGCAGGCCAAGCAGCAGGTGGTGCATGGCCGTATTGCCGACTGCGACCACGTCCAGCACACCGGAGGCCGTCACGCCCGCCTGCGCACAGACTTCGTGCAACAGGTCGTTCAGCCCTGCGACAATGGCCGTTTGCAGCCGGGAAGCGCCCTTTGGATCGCGCATGACCAGGGTCAGCCGCGCCATCACGTCCTCGCCGTAGGCGATCTGCGGGTTGGTCGCGCCCGCGATGCCAAGCGTCTCGCCGTTGATCAGGTCCACCAGGTACGAAGCCAGCCCGGTTGTGCCCACATCAACCGCAAAGCCCAGCGGAACGGCTTTTGGAGCCAGGAAGCGCACCACGTCCTGCCCGCGCGTCACCATGCGCGCGCGCCAGCCGTGCCCGCGCAGCACCCCCGGCAGATCGGCCAGCACCGGCGCTGTCACCTGCCAGTCTGACGGCGTGATGCCCTGCATTCGTTCCCAGTCGCCGCGCAGGTCATCCACCGACGGCGGCAAGCCGATCACGTCGCTAACCTGGATTACGGGCGCTACCGTCAGCGGGATTTCTTCGCCTTCCACCTGCGAGCGCTGCGGCGCGCTTAATGAATCGGGCGGCACATCGACCACGATCTCGCCGTCGCCCTCGATCACGGTCTGGCAGGCCAGCCGCAGCCCGGCGTGCAGATCGGTATCGGCTAACGCGTCCTGTTCAACAGCGTTGGCGGCGCTTACCGGGCCGTGCAACACGCGCACCCGGCAGTCTGTGCAGACGCCCGCCCCGCCACACACCGCCGACAGCCCCACGCCTGCCGCCTGCGCCACGTCCAGCAGCGTATCGCCCGGCGCTGCGCTCGTGCGTTTGCCAACCGGCTGAAAAACGACCTCACTCACCGTTATTTTCCGCGATCTCTACCCGGATCAAGCCATCGTCACCCGCCTGGCGGATGGTGTGGCCCGGCGGCACGAGCAAAAATACGTCTTCCGGCCAGTCACCGCCGAGCAGCATCTCCAGCAGGCGGCGGTCGCCCTGCTTGCGCTCAAACAGCCAGCCGTAGCGCTGCGCCTGTTCCTGGGCCATCTGTTCGTATTCGTGGCCGTTGCCCAGGCCCATGTCGATATACACGGCGCGGTCGTAGTGCGTGCGCCACTCGCCCATGACTTCCATCAGGTAATCGGCGTTATCCTGACCATACTTCGCCACGTATTCCTCGTACACGGCATCCATCATGCCCAGATTCGCCGCACCGAGCGCCACCCGCGAGCCGTCCTCGTTGCGCTCCATATAATCCAGGCTGTACCAGTACGTGCCCGGATGCGCGTCGAACTCCTGCCGGTAGCGTTGGTGCGATCCCAGGTAGAGCGTGATGCAGTCGTGGGCGCGCGGTATAACCAGCGGTGTGTGGCGGGCGGTCAGGCCCAGCGTGGACGTGCCGCACATGCCGTACACCAGCAGGATCGCGTCACACTCGCCCGGCTGTACCATGTCGATAGCATCTTGCAGCGAGACGTGTAATTTCTTGGGCGTATTGTGCAACCCCTGGCGGTACAACTGCACCGAGACGGTATGCGGCGCAGCAGCAGCGGCGGCATATACACAACGGGCCAATGCTTCACACGTCAGCGCGACATAGCGCTTCATGTTTGTTTACCTGTGTGTTTAGCAACATGGGGTTCATTTTACATGGTCGGGCACAAATTCCCAACGCGCGCCTGACCTGCTACGAGCGCGAGAGCACGATGATGCTCAACAGGATAAGCAGGCCACCAACCGCGCCGAGCACCGTCGGGATTTCCTGGTACACCGTCAGGCCGATCAGCACGCCGCTGACCGGTTCCAGCAGGGCAACCATACTGCCCATCTGGGCGTTGACGCGCCCCAGTCCCAGGAAAAACAGCAGGTACGGCAGACCAAGCGCTATCACACCCATCGGGATCAGCACCGTCAAATTGGCGGTGACGGTTTCGCGGGGGGCTACGATTGCCCAGGGCAGCAAAATCAAGGCCGTGACACCGCAACTCCACATCGCCCGCGTGAGTCCGCTCACCTGCCCGCGCAGCGACCGTCCCAGTATCATCGTGAAAGCATACGTCACGGCAGACAGCGCCGCCGCCACAATGCCACTTATTGAACTGGAGGCCAGATCCAACCGGGCCGGATCGGAAATACACGCGATGCCGATCACTGCCAGCCCCAGGCACAACCACGTATAGGGAGCACGAGGCTCCTTGAGCAGCCAGGGACCGAGCACAGCCACGTAGATCGGCGCGGAGTTGTTGAGCACTACCGCGTTAGCCGCTGTCGTGTGCTGGACCGCGTACATATACAGCACGGCGGTTGCCCCCACCGAGCAACCAAGCACAACCAGCCGGGGAATCGACAGGCGATAGGCTGCCACCTGAACCGGTTCGTGAAAGCGAACCAGCAATATGCACAAAAACATAAAAGCAAACAACGCCCGGAAAAACGCGATGCTCATCACGTTCAATTCAGCAGCAGATCGGATGAAGATGATACCGGTGCTGAACAAGACCGCCGCCGTGCCGACCAGGGCGATGCCCTGCCAATCGCCGGGTTGATCCGCATGGCCGGCCGCCGGGCGTGCGATCCGGCTGCCGGGGATGCGCGCTGCGCGCTCGCTCATTGGTCGAGCTCGTTTTTGACCGCCCGGTACAGCGCCGCTGCCTTGAGTTCGCTCAATGTGTAGCACGGCCCGTCCAGCTTATCCGCGAGCTGCTGAGCGAGGCCCTGGTCAAACGCGACGTGTTCCATGTTGATCGTTACACTGCGAATGTCATCCTCGCTGATCTGCTCCGCGATGCGATGCGCTTCCTCTTGTGGGGCGATGTTGGACATCGACACATTGCCTGCCCCGTCGGTCAGCAGGATCATCAGCGGCAGCACATCGGGGTGATTGAGCCGCTCTTTTTTGAAGATTTCATGTGCCAGCCACAGCCCCTGCGACAACGGCGTCTTCCCGCCAACAGGAATATCCGCCAGCGCTTTTTTCGCCAGCGTAACCGAGTTGGTGGGCGGCAGCACAAGCTGGGCGCGGTCCTTCTGGAAGACGATCAGCCCGACACGGTCGCGGCGCTGGTAGGCGTCCGTCAGCAGCGACATGATCGCGCCTTTGGTAGCATTCATCCGCTCGGCAACAGCCATGCTCCAGCTTGCATCAACCACGAACAGGATCAGGTTGGCCGACTTGCGGACGCGCACCTTGCGCTGCAAGTCCTGTTTGCGGATGGAATAGGCAAGCCCGTTGGTATCGCGCTCAACCTGGTACGGCGCAGCAGCGCGCAGCGTGGCATCAAAAGCGATGTCGCTGGTTCGCTCTCCGGCGGGACGCGCTTGAATATAGCGACCGTGCACGCCGTCGGTGCGCGTGCGGCTGCGACGGCCCCTCATCCGGCGCGTCAGGCGATCCAATGGCGTATCCAGGCGGCGCGGGGTGAATTCCTGGCTGGACGCAACCTGTTTCCCGCCTTCCCACCAGCGGGCTTCCTGCGGCTGCTGGAACACATCCTGCGGCGCGGCGTCGGGTTGGCTGTCGGTGATGTCGGAATCAGGCTGACCGGGGCTTTCGGTCAGCGTCTCGCTTTTTTTTCCGATTCCGATGGTTCGCCTGATAGATCGGACGAGGCCTGTTGAGCGTCCGCCTCGTCGTCGTACTCCTCCGCGATCTCAACCAGCCGCTCGTGAAGCTCACCTTCGTACAGCGAGGTCTCAGAAAATGGGCCGCGCTTGAGACGGTGCGGCAGCGCCAGTTCCGCCGCCAGCAAAATATCCCGGTCGTTCACCTGGAGCCGCCCCTCAAACGCCGCATGGGCGCGGGCTGCTTTGAGGATCACCAGGTCGGCGCGGTGCCCGTCCACGTTCAGGCTGGCGGTCAAGCTGGCGATGGTGAACAGGTCACGCCGCGTATAACGTACGTTGTCCACGATCTGGCGCGCGCTATCGATCTGGTCAGACAGTTCGCCTTCCTGGAGCAGCCACTCCCGCCGGAATGATTCAGGATCGGCGGCGTACTGCATGTGACGCTCCAGGATCGCCATACGGTCGCCCGCCTGCGCGATCCCGCGCACATCAACCGATAGTGCGAAGCGATCCAACAACTGGGGGCGAAGCTCACCTTCTTCGGGATTCATCGTACCAACCAGGATGAAGCGCGCCGGGTGTTGGAAGCTGATCCCTTCACGCTCGACAACGTTCACGCCCATCGCTGCCGAATCCAGCAGCAGGTCCACAACATGATCATCCAGCAGGTTCACTTCATCGACATACAGGATGCCACGATTGGCAGCCGCCAATACGCCGGGATCAAAGTGGCGCTCGCCCTTCTGAATCGCCAGCTCGATATCGAGCGTGCCGACGACGCGGTCCTCGGTGGCGCTGACCGGCAGGTCAACCAGCCGTGTCCGGCGGTGCGCTACAGGCAGTTCTTCGCCATGCGCGAGACGCTCGCGGCATTCGTCACACAGGCGTTCGGGCTGGCGAGGATCGCAGCCAAAGCGGCAGTCGGCCACTACTTCAATCTGTGGCAGCAGCGCCGCCAGGGCGCGCGCCGCCGTGGACTTAGCCGTCCCACGTTCGCCGCGGATCAGCACGCCACCAATGGCAGGATTTACAGCATTGAGAACCAGGGCGCGTTTCATGCGCTCCTGGCCAACAATAGCGGTGAAAGGATAAACAGCTTGTCGCACCGTTGGCCTCATCTGTTTGATTGGCAGAAAAATTAACGTCTCAATTATAACCCAGTCTGGTTAATTGGGGCATGGTGAGTTGCACCAATCCCAGCGGCGAATCAGGCGCGGAGCCGCTCACCGACCATTGACAAACCTGCTGGCGTCCGATACAATTTCGGGCGCCCTATGATGGGCGAAAAATTCACCCTGCTCACCCTTGAGGCCACGTTCTGGTCGTGGTAAAATGTGCACCACACGCCGGCGTAGCTCAATCGGCAGAGCAACCGCCTTGTAAGCGGTAGGTTATGGGTTCAAATCCCATCGTCGGCTTATTAACAAATGGGTCAGTGTCCCGAGCGGCAAAGGGGGCGGACTGTAAATCCGCTGGCAGACGCCTTCGTAGGTTCGAGTCCTACCTGGCC
>JAFGNU010000021.1 GCA_016926875.1 Anaerolineae bacterium
AACCTCGTCCGCTGCCGGTTCAACCTCGGCCTCATCCTCAGCAAGATCGGCCTCAGCTTCGGCCATCTCGGCTTCAGGGCCTTCTTCTAGCTCGACAACCTCGTCCGCTGCTGGTTCAACCGCGTCCTCATCCTCAGCGAGATCGGCCTCGGCGTCGTCCAGCATCATCTCGTCTTCATCTGATTCAACTTCAGAAAAGCTTGTGTCCGCCAACAGTTCAGCATCAAGCTGGGCTTCGGCAGTAGTGTGCTCGGTTTCCGGCATGGCTTCATCAGAAAGCATGTCATCACCGAGAGCAGGGTTCTTGGACTCCATAAAGTTGTTCTCCGGTACTCTCGAAGTGCGGAGGCATTATACACGGATGACCCTCAATAATCAACCATTTCCCCCACCGAATTCACCAGAATCCATCCAGCCGACACATTCAAGGGTTATAAACGCGGTTCACACTGCCATTTCGGTATATTCAGATTTCCAAATTGTGAAAAATGTCACTAATGATAGAGGACTTTTGATATGATCACTCCCGACCGCTAAGGCGTAGTATCTGGATAGGAAGGAACGCAGTCCCAAAAAACCATACGCAGACCGTTCACTCCATCATCTCTTTAACGCTATCCGGGTGTGCTGCCCGATATATCCATAAAAGGATAAACAACATGTCCAGCAACTCGAACTACCCCGAACATCTCGACCGTATGAAAGAACTGATGGGCAAGCTGGGTGAAGGCATCCCCAACACACTGGGCGCTTTCAGCAAGCTGCATCACGCCGCGTCCGAGGCGGGCGCGCTCGATACCAAGACAAAAGAACTGATCGCGCTGGCAATTGCGATTGCGATCCGCTGCGATGGCTGTATCGCGTTTCATACTAACGACGCGCTGCGCGCCGGAGCGACCGAAGCAGAAATCCTGGAAACCATCGGCGTCGCCATCCTGATGGGCGGCGGCCCGGCGGTGATGTACGGCTGCGAAACCTACGAAGCGATGAAGCAGTTCCTGGCGCAAAAAGCCTAGCCTCCCCAACGGCGGTCTTCTGACCCGCCATTTATCTCACACCGGACGGGCGGCGCACGGATCGACAACACAACGGTCCGGTGCGCTGCCCGGCTTTTTAGCGGTTGACAGGCATAGGCAGCCGGGTACAATGGCGACATCTGAAATATCTGAAATTTCGAACGCCGTTAGAAATCCGATGCCTGCACCCACAGTACACGATCTGCCACCTGCTCCGCCGGGCCGCACGGGCTGGCCCTGGATCGGCACGCCGGACCCGCTGCCCCCCGCCCAACCGGACGGCTCCCCCTGGCCGCGTATCAGCATTGTGACACCCTCGTATAATCAGGCAGACTACCTGGAAGAGGCGATCCGCTCAATGCTGCTGCAAGGTTATCCCGCCCTGGAAACCATCATCATCGATGGCGGCAGCACCGACGGCAGCCAGGCGATCATCGAGCGTTACGCGCCCTGGCTGACCTACTGGACCAGCGAGCCGGACCAGGGGCAGGCCCACGCCATCAACAAAGGATTCGCGCAGGCAACCGGCGACTGGTTCGGCTGGCTGAACAGTGACGACTGCTATGCCCCCTCGGCGCTGCGGCACCTGATGACGTGCGCCAACCAGGAGCAGGCGACGCTGGTCACCGGGGCGAGCGTGCGCTTTCGAGACGGCGAAACGAGCACGCCCACGCGCATCCAGCCCACCCCGGACGCCCTGCAACCAGCCAACATCCGGCGCAAACAGGGTTTTGACCAACCGGCGTGCATATGGCGGCGGGAACTGTTCGAACAGGCCGGGCCGCTGGAAAAAACGTACCGTTATGTCTTTGACTGGGCGTTTTTTATTCGCGCTATCCCCCTGGCCCAGCCCGCGATTAGCCAGGACACCATCGCCTGCTACCGTGTGCATCCGAATCATAAGACCGGCAGCGGCGGGGCGGACCGCTGGTCCGAGATTTACCATATCTACGAGCATCACCTGGACGGTGACGACCGCGCAGCTTTCCGGCGCGTGCGCCCCTGGCTGAACGCCATCCGCTGGCTGGCAGTCATGAGCCGGAGTTATGGCTGGTTTGGGTTATATTACGGCTGGCGGGGGGTATTGGGATTGGTCCGGCGGCTGGTCATCGACCGGGAACCGCGCCTGCACCCGGCTATATCGGCGCTGCTCGAACTACCCTATGCCGCCCCGCAGCGCGCGCGCACTCAAACGCAAGGCCACGCCGCCGATGGATCGCCAGCCGCCGCGCTGGCGGCTTTTGATAACACGCAGGGGAGTAAGTGGACATCTCGCTGATCACGTCCCTGTACCGCGCCGAGACGCACCTGGAAGCCTACCGCCGCCATGTGCTCGACGTGGCCGCGCAGGTCCAAACCGCCGGGCTGGCGCTGGAACTGATCCTGGTTGCCAACGAGCCGACAGATGGCGAACGGCTCCACATCCGGCAGATGCAAACCGCGCTCGAAGCCGATCAGGTGGCAGTTATGCACGTGATCGAAGTAAAGCGCGAGACGGTCTATGCTTCGTGGAACCGGGGTATGCGCGCCGCGTCGGGCGCCTGTCTTGGCCCCTGGAACGTGGATGATGTGCGCACGGCGGACGCGCTGATCGAAGGTCAGCGCTTGATCGCGGGCGGCTGTGACCTGGTATATTTTCCGTACCATGTGATCCGGCATATACGCCTGCTGGGCCGGGTGCCCATCCGGCGGCGAAGCCGCGTGCGGGCGCAACCGTATAACCGGGATGTGTTCACGCGGTCGATGCGCGGCGCGTCGTTCCTGCTGTTCGCGCGGGACCTGTACCAGCGCGTCGGACCGTTTGACGAGCACTTCCGCATCTCCGGCGATTTTGAGTGGTGCGTGCGCGTGACAGATATCACCGACTTCTGCCGGGGCACGCAGATCGGCGGCACATTCACCCAGCACGGCGGCAACCTGAGCGATGTTGGCGACCCGTTACAGGCCGTCGAGCGCAACATCATTCACCTGCGGCGCGGCGTTTGGCAGCATATCACGCCCGCCGACCCGGACCTGATGCGTGCCTGCTGGACCGAGTGGGGCGATACCGGCGCAACAACCCCGGCGATTCCGGCGCATATCACCGCGCTGTTGTGGGGCGAAAACGCCGCCGACCGCTGGCAGCGCTGGCTGGTCGATCAGCGGCGGGCGCGGCGGCGCGTGCTGATCTCGGAAGCGCTGCGGGCCGTCCCGCGCTGTGTGATCAACCGGGCCGGGCTGCGGCCCCTGCTGGCGCGGCTCGGTGTGGTCAAATCTGCGACGGTTGACAGGTAGATTGGCAGTTCACCAGGAAAAAACTCATGCCCACCCAGGAATACCCGCTGGTCAGCATCGTGATCCCCAGCTACAACCACAAGCAGTATGTCTGGCAGACGGTGGATAGCTGCCTGACGCAAACTTACCCCCACTGCGAGATCATCGTGGTCGATGACGGTTCGACCGACGGCACGGGCGAGATGCTCAAGCAGCGCTACGGCGACCGCATCCGCTATATCTGCCAGGACAACCGGGGCCTGCCGGTCGCGCGCAACGTCGGCACACAGGCCGCGCGCGGTGACTTTATCCACTACTGCGATGCGGATGACCAACTGCTGCCCCAAAAAGTCGCGCGCTGCATGGACGTGCTGCTGGATAACCCTGATGTGACGCTGGTCTATACACACTGCGAGTACGTCGAGGCGGACGGGCGCACCGTCATTCCGCGCCCACAGCCGGAGCTGCCCTCCGGTGACGTGTTCTGCGAACTGCTGGCCGGGCCGCGCGGCAACTTCATCCCGCAGTGTACGCCGCTCATCCGGCGGCAGGCTGTGCTGGACGCGGGTGGCTTCTGCGAAACGATCCGCTCGGCGCATGACTGGGACTTGTGGCTGCGGCTGGCGGCACAGCACCGTTTTGCTTTCATCAACGAGGCGCTGGCCCGCTACCGCGTGCTGCCCCACGCGATGCATACCGATCCCGTGCGCATGTCCGAAGCGCGGCTGCGCGTGATCCAGCGGGCGCGCGATTATCCGGGGCGCGAACGGTGTATGGACGCCGCCGCCTATGATCGCCTGGAAGCCAACCGCCATCACCGGCTGGCGATGGCTTACTGGCAGACCGGGCAGCGCACCAAAGCCCGGCAGGCGTTCCGCGCGGCGATCCGGCTTGATCCATCCCACGCAGCCATCCGGCGGCTGTATGCCTGGCTGACGATCCTGTTCCCGGCGCGGTCGGCAGACCTGATCGGGCGGATCAGCACGGGGATCAAAGGAACGCGTGGCAAAAAGGGTCAAGCCGGGGCTTGAAATCAGATGCGGGCGTGGTAAACTACCCCACACACGCCCCCGTAGCTCAGAGGATAGAGCGCAGGTTTCCTAAACCTGGCGTCGGCGGTTCGAATCCGTCCGGGGGTACTGCCAGACCGGCAGGCAGCGCGCCGCCGGTCTGTTGTTTTGTGGGGGGATGGGGAGCGTTAGAAAAACTTGACGACAATATCTTCGACGGTGTTGGCGGCGTCCCCAATCCGCCCGGCAGCGTGATACAGGTGGCGGTAGATTTCGCGCAGCTTCAACATGGTCGCCACATACTCCAGGTCTTTGGGAGCATCGAACAGGTCAGCCAGCGCCTTAGCATACAGCGTTTCCATATCGTTGGTGACCCCCCTGGCGCGCACGGCGTGTTTGCTGGCAACGCCGGGGTGATCGGTCAACCGGTCGATGGCGAGCTTGATCTCCTCTGCGCCCTGGCTGATCAGGTCCACCATGTCTTTCAGAGACTTGTTTGGCTCAACTTCCAGGATATCCATCTCATTGATCGTTGACCAGGTATCATCTAGAATGTCGTCAATCGCCCGCGAGAGCACATGAATATCCTCACGGTCGATAGGGGTTACAAACGTGCGGTTTAGCTCATCTACCAGCATCCGGCGTACTTCGTCCGCGTCACGTTCTAGCTGGCGAACACGTTTGGCATTCTTCTTGTTCGGTTTGCTCATATAGTCGCGCAGCGCGTCCGCGGCTTCGATGTTCAGCTCACACTGCTGCTGGAGGCGGCAGATAAACAAGTTGGTACGCCGCTTGAACCGTTCGCGGATGCGGTCGCTAACCCGGCTGGATGTGTTGAGAAGTCTACCGATCATAATGCATGGTTCCCCAATCTCTGATGATATGGTTATAATTGGACCACAAAACGTTAAAAATTTTTTACCTTGGATTCTATTGTAGCCATAACTGGCCAGATATGCCACGTTGGTCCCAATCGCCCTATACCACCCCGACTGCCAGCGTGCAGCCTGATCAGGAAGGAATGCGTATGCCCGCTTTTTTGTCTTCACTGTCGATTGAAGCTGCTCTGCTGGTAAGCATTGCGCTGGTGTTCGGTTTTTTTAATGGGATGCACGACTCGTCCAACGTAGTTGCAACGGTCATCTCCACCCGCGCCTTGAGTCCGCGCTGGGCGCTGTGGCTGGCAGCCCTGGCTGAGGGTATCGGGCCGCTGGTCTTTGGCGTGGCGGTGGCAACTACCATCGGGCACGAAGTCGTGGCCCAACAGGCGGTTACGCTGCCGGTCGTTTTCGCGTCACTGCTGGCCGCGATTGCGTGGAACGTGATCACGCTGCTGCTGGGCATCCCGTCCAGCACATCGCACGCATTGCTCGGCGGGATCATGGGCGCGGTGTGGGCGGGTTTTGGCTTCGATTCAATTCTGCTGGCGGGATTGTATAAAATCCTGGCAGCGTTGTTTTTCTCCCCGCTCCTGGGGATGCTGGCCGGGTACCTGCTGGTCAAGCTGTGCTACTTTCTGGCACGGGGCGCCACTCCGCATGTCAACGTGTGGTTTAAACGCGGGCAGTTGTTAACGGCAACCACGCTGGCGCTGTCTCACGGCACGAACGACGCGCAAAAGACGATGGGCATCATCGCGCTGGGGCTGGTCGCCACCGGCACGCTCAACTCGTTTTCTATTCCTCTTTGGGTGATTCTCGCCAGCGCCGCCGCGATAGGGGCCGGGACTCTGTTCGGCGGCTGGAGCCTGATTCGCACATTGGGCGGCAGGTTCTACCGGCTGCGCCCCATTCACGGTTTTAGCTCACAAACCGCGTCAACCGCCGTGATCCTGGGCGCGGCACTGCTGGGCGGGCCGGTCAGCACGACACACGTTGTCAGCTCTGCAATCGTTGGGGCAGGCAGCGCCGACCGTCCCAAAATGGTCCGTTGGAACGTGGTGAATAACATCCTGATTTCGTGGTTCCTGACGATCCCGGCAGCGGGCGCGATGGGCGCGGTACTCTACGCGCTGATCGAGTGGATTTTCTGATACGGGAAGACGGTAAAACGTATGAAACGGCAGTCGATTATCCTGCCAGTGCTGTTGATCGCGGCAGCGCTGGCCGCGTGCGGGAACGATCCATCCCACACGGCAGCCCAGGGCAGCGAACTGTTCACGGTATCCTTTGATGAATCCGGCAGTTGGGAAGAAGGATCGTATCCCTCTGGCGCGGACGATCCCGGCTCGACGCTGGTTATCAGCGATGGGCGCTACCGGATCGATCACCGCCCAACCGGCAGCAATTCGTTCACCTGGGGAACCGGCGGTGACGCCTACGAAGACGTGATCATCGACGTCGAAACCGAGCAACTCAGCCGCGAGAACAACAACCTGTACGGCATCGGCTGCCGCCTGGAAACAAACGCAGACGGCAGCGCGTCCGGTTATGCACTGCTGATCAGTGGTGACGGGCATTACGGCATCGCCCGGCTGAACAAAACCAGCCTGTCGTTTGTGCTGGACTGGCACCAGTCCGGCGCGATTCATGAAAACCGCGCAAAAAACACGATCCGCGCCGTGTGCGTGGATGATTACCTGGCGGTATACGCCAACGGCGAGTTTTTGGGCGAGGTCACGGACGACACGTACCGGCGCGCGGGCCAGGTGGCGCTGATCGCCGGGGTGATCGAAGAGGGTGATGTCAGCGTGGCATTCGACAACCTGGCGGTATACGAGGGAACGCTGGGCGGCGAGTGATTCGTGATTCTCGCTGCTGGTTGGCAGCAAAAAACCCCGTGACGGCACGCTGCAATCACGGGGCTGGTTATGCTACAGTCCGATTGAAACAGGCTTATTCGGCGTCGGCACTCACGTCCTGCTTAGCGTCCTGGTAGAGGATCGGCGGCAGGTGCCCACCCTCCATCCGGTGGAAGTCGATTTCGCCGTCCTCGTCCACAAACACCTCGACCATGTCGCCGCGTGCGAACTCGCCCTTGAGCAACTGCACACTGAGCGGGCTTTCGACCAGGCGCTGCAGCGCCCGGCGCAGTGGCCGCGCCCCGAACTGTGGATCAAAGCCGATCTCCGCCAGCCGGACACGGGCGTCTTCGGTCATACCGATGTATAACCCCTGTTCGGCCATGCGTTCGGCAATGTCCTTCATTTGCAGGTCTACGATCTGCTCGACCTGTTCAAGCGTCAGCGGTTCAAAAATGATGATCTCGTCAATCCGGTTCAGGAATTCGGGCCGGAAGTTATCGCGCAGCGCCTCTTCAATCTTGCTATGATCGGCCACGGCTTGCGGATCGCCGTTGGTCACAAAGCCCAGCGGCCCGCCCCGGCCCGCGAACTCGGTGCCCAGGTTGCTGGTCATGATGATCACCGCGTTGCGAAAGTCCACCGTGCGCCCCTGCCCGTCGGTCATGCGCCCGTCTTCGAGAATTTGCATCAGCGCATTCCACACTTCCGGGTGCGCTTTCTCGATCTCATCAAACAGGATTACGCGGTACGGGCGGCGGCGGACGGCCTCGGTCAGTTGGCCGCCTTCCTCATAACCCACGTAACCGGGCGGCGCGCCAAACAGGCGGCTGACGGTGTGCTGCTCGCGGTATTCGCTCATGTCGATGCGCAGCAGCGCGTCTTCATCATCAAACATGAATTCGGCCAGCGCTTTTGCCAGCTCGGTTTTACCTACGCCGCTGCTGCCCAGAAAGATAAATGATCCGATCGGGCGGCGCGGGTCTTTCAAACCGCTGCGCGCGCGGCGGATCGCGTCGGCAATGGCAGCTACAGCCCGCTCCTGGCCGATAATACGCTCGTGCAGCACGTCTTCCATGCGCAGCAGCTTTTGCGCCTCGGTTTCCATCATCTGGCTGACCGGGATGCCGGTCCACTGTGATACCACTTCGGCGATGTCGTCTTCGTCTACGACCTCGTCCAGCGTGTGCTCCTGCTGCCAGCGCTCGCGCTCGGCTTCGTACTGCTGCTCCATCTGGAGGCGGCTGGACTTGATCATCGCGGCGCGCTCGTAGTCCCGGCGCAGACTGGCCTCTTCTTCTTCGGCGCCCAGCCGGTCCAGCTCCTTTTTCATGTCCTTGAGTTCGTCCGGCATGGAATAGAGCGCCACGCGCAGCTTGGATGCCGCCTCGTCCATCAGGTCGATGGCCTTATCCGGCAGGTTGCGTTCGGTAACGTAGCGGTGGCTGAGCCGTGCTGATGCAACCAGCGCCGCATCGGAATACGTTATCTTGTGGTGCGCCTCATAGCGATCCCGCAGCCCGCGCAGCATGGCGATGGTTTCCTCAACGGACGGTTCCTCGACATATACCGGCGCAAACCGGCGGTCCAGCGCCGAGTCGCGCTCGACGTACTGGCGGTATTCATCCAGCGTGGTCGCGCCGATGCAGTTCAGCTCGCCGCGCGCCAGCGCCGGTTTCATCATGTTGCTGGCATCCAGCGCACCAGACGCCGCGCCTGCTCCGACGACCTGGTGCAGTTCGTCGATAAACAGGATGATCTCGCCCTCGGAGCGTTGAATCTCTTCAATCGCCGCTTTGAGCCGTTCCTCGAACTCGCCCCGGAAGCGGCTACCGGCGATCATGCCGCCCAGGTCCAGGCTGACGACGCGCTTGCCCATCAGGATTTCGGGCACGTCGTTATCCGCGATCTTCTGGGCCAATCCCTCAACAATGGCCGTTTTGCCGACGCCCGCTTCCCCGATCAGCACCGGGTTGTTCTTGGTACGGCGGCTGAGAATCTGGATCACGCGCAGGATTTCATCATCGCGCCCGATCACGGGATCGAGCTTACCTTCAGCCGCCATGCGTGTCAGGTCGCGGCTGTACTTGTCCAGCGTGCGATAGCGCGTCTCGGCCTGCGGGTCGGTCACACGCTGCCCGCCGCGAATATCCTTGATCACATCAAGCACGCGGTCCTTGGTCAGGCCCGCGTCGGCCAGGATGCGCGCTACCGCTGTACGGCGCTCGCTCAGGATCGCCAGGAACAGGTGCTCGGTGCTGATGTATTCATCCTTCAGCCGGTTGGCTTCCTCGTTCGCCACGTCCACTACACGCTTGACGCGCGGCGTGATGAACACCTGCCCTGCCCCACCGCCGTAGATAGCTGCTTTGGGGCTGGCCTTAAGCACTTCGTCCAGGTGATCACGGATCGCCTGCTGGTCCACGTTCAGTTTTTCGAGCAACTGCGGTATGACGCCATCAGGTTGTTCGAGCAGCGCCAGCAGCATGTGCTCGGTATCTACCTGATTGTGCCCGTAGCGCTGCAATATCTCATATGCCCGGACGGCGGCATCCTGCGCGCGCTCGGTAAACCGGTCAAATCGCATCATAGTGAACTTGTTCCTTCTAGCAGTCGGATGTCAGAACGCCGGAAGCGGCATCTGTGAGCTTGTGTCTCACCGGGCCAGGCGGAAACTGATAGCCTGACCGGATGAACACCGTTTGCGCCAAATTGCCAGGCACAGCTCGCCTGCATTTTCACCTAAAGTGTACACCTAAAGCACAACCGGAGCTATCAGATTCCTGTTGGAAGCGTATTAAAGACGCGTATACAGGCAGCACATTGATCGGCACACTACCCGCACGCGGAATCTTATACCGGCGGGCTGTATCAGTCGCGCGGAATCCGCATCTCGCGCAGCAGGCGCTCACCATCAGCGATCAGCGAATCAAGAATATCGAACACCTCGCGGAACTTGATCCCGGCCAGACTGATGCGCCCGTCGCGCGCCTCCTGGATCGCATCCAGACTTCGCCAGGGGTTCTCATCGGGCATCGTCATGCGCGCGTTCAAGATCACGCCCGCCAGAACCAACGGCACATACACGTACTCCATCAATACCGGCATCCGCCCTTCGAGCGCCGCCGTCAGCTTGCGGGCATGGTCGGCCTGTTCGTGCTCATCCCCAAAGTCGATCCCCGCGTTGTGATGCACCATGCTGAAGCCCAGCAGCACCGCGTCGTGCAGCACGGATGTAAACACCAGCTTGATCAGTTGTTCCAGGTTTTGAACCACATTCGGATCGTGGGCCATCAGCCAACACAGATGCTGGAACCACTGGCTTGCTGCCAGGCTAAAGCCTGCTTCCATATCCAGCCCTTCCTGCATCACATAGGTCAGGATTTTGGCGAGGAATATCGCTTCGCCCGGATGGAGTGGCAGCCCACCATCCCCATAGGCATCCTTGACACGGTTGATCAACAAGGGATATACCTGCTTGCGCGTCAGCCTGTTGACAAAATTGAGCGCTTCTCCGGCTTTTTCTTTCGCCCGTGCGCGCTCTTTTTGCAGGTCTTCGCGCACCGTCCACAGCGCCTCATAACGAGGCATTGGCTCGTTCTTCAGGGGCGGGAAGCGGCCCGGCAGCACATCAAACAGCACACCAAGCTGGCGTTCATTGTGTACCTGTGCACGGAAATGTATCTCGCGCAGCGCCGCGATCCGGAACGGCGAAATCGATAACAGGCTCGGCCTGTGCCCGCTATCTGCCGGGCGCACACGTACAAAACGCTCTGGCTTCTCCACCTCGATGCGCACCCGAACCGGGTAATTCTTGCCGGTCGGTGTTGGCAACTGCGGCGTGATCGGCAGGTGCAGCAGCCCACAATCACCGCCCGCCAGAGCCATCTCCAACCGGGGCTTGGGCGTGAAAATATTCAACAAGTTGCCCTGCGCATCACGCGTGGGGGTCAGGATCGCCAGACGCAGCGGGAGCGGTTGATCGATCAAATTCTGGACCAACAACAGCATCTCCACCGGCTTGCCTATCGCCGTTGCAGCCGGGAAAATCCCCAGCGCACACTGAAGCACGTCGTCAACTGTCAGCCGCTCATCGGAGAGCACGCCGAGAATATCCGGGTACAATTGTTCCTGCATGAAGCGCCCCACTTCCTTACCCACTATTCCCATGATCCACTGCTACGCACAACCGGCAGCACGCAGCCCGGCGTTTATGTGCTGTCCAGCGCGCGCTCGATCAGGTTTTCGGTCAGATCAAAAATAAAGGCATTGTCTGTGTTCTTTTCCTGACGGCGGTTGTTCAGCGCCTTCGACAGGATAAACACCGTGTCGCGCACCTGCTCGCGCGGCATCGTTACACGGACGTTGGCAATCAGTCCGGCGAGCACCATCGGAAAATATGCCCGCGCGAAATCGATTTCCGTGCCGCCGCTCAGCGCGTGCATGATGTCCTCGGCGTAATCTTTCGTCTCCTGCGGCGTACCGAATGTTTCATTCGTTACCGTACTGACCATCGTGAACGCGTGCAGCACCGCGTCGTACACCAGGTGCCCGTACAACAGCCGGGTGATCAACGGCTCGACCTGCGTCGCCAGCGCAGGCTCTTGCAGCAGCAGGCGGCACATCTGGGCAAACCAGCGCGGCCAGGGCGGGCGCGGATCATCCGGGGTTGGTTCGATGATACCCAGTTCCAGCACCAGCGTCAGCAGCTTGGTGATAAATATGGCTTCTGGGGGGAACAGCTTGTAACTGCACGCTTCAAAGCGTTCCTGGGTCGTTTTAAGCAGTGGCATAAATACGGTGTCGCGTTTCAGTTTTTGCCTGGCTGTTGATGCCTGCTCCCACACCCTCTCGGCAATAGCATAATCGTCCATATAGTCGCGCATCGTCCATAGGCTGACCCACGTCGGCTTACGTTCTTTCAGGTCGGCCACGGCAGGGGGCAGCACATCAAACTGCGCCTGGATGTAGTTCTTCTTGCTGCCCGTATCAATCGAGAAATCGAACGTGCGCAGGGCCTGGAGCTGCATCTGGGCCGCCTGGGGTAGTTCCGACACCATAAATACACCGCCGCCATCCGGCTCGCGCACCCGCTGCACACGCCGCGCCAGCCGCTTGATCGACAATTTTAACCCCAGGATGTAACCGGGCGCAGGCGCTGTCAGCGGCGACGTCCCAACCGGCATGGTAGCAAAGCCGACTTCGGCAGGGCGCAGTCCAACCCGCAGGCGGCTGTTCTTGAGCAGAAACCGTTTTTTCTGATTGCTGGCATCCTGCTTGGGTAACACTGCATCCACCACGACATCCACATCAATGTCGGACGCATTTTGGATCAGAAAAACGATCTCACACGAGCGGCCAGCCGGGATTTGCCGCGGCCCAACAGACATGGCGCACTGAATCACGTCCAGGTTAAGACGCGGCCCGCCGGTGATGGCGCCCAAAATATCCGGGTAATTGAGGAATTCGTCCTGTTCGGCCATAGTTCGTTCTCCCGCTGTACCACATTATCTGCCTGTTATACGCGCTGCTGCCCCGCATCTTTATTGTAATACACGTCGCCCAGCGATTCCGGCGTAAGTTCGTAAATTTCGACCGGGGACTGTTTGCCTTTCAACATCAGGCGGTGCACCTGCACCGGGCGAACCCGGTCGGCGATCAGATCGTAGGTCCGCGCCCCAACGTAGCACGTGCCGCCCGGCGCCACGCCTGACAACCGCGACGCCACGTTCACCGTGTCGCCAATGAGCGTATATTCCAGGCGGCGCTGTGACCCAATGTTGCCGACCACCACCACGCCCGTATTGATACCGATCCCAAACTGGACCGGCGATGCAAACTCGCGCGCAGCATTCAACCGGTCAATCGCAACCAGCATGTCGATCCCGGCCTGGGTTGCCAGCCAGACATGATCGGCCTGGGGATAGGGCGCGTTCCAGAAGGCCATGATGTTGTCACCGATGTACTTGTTGATCGCGCCGCCGTAGCGCATCACGATAATATTCATCTCTTCCAGGAACATGTTCAGCAGCCCTACAACGTCCTGCGGCGGCAGCCCTTCGGACAGCGGTGTGAAGCCGCGAATATCCGCAAACAGCACCGTGATCTCGCGTTCCTCGCCGCCAAGCTCCAGCCTGCCCCGGTCGAAGGCTTCGACAACCTTCTGGGCGATCTCCGGCGAGACATAGCGGCTGAACAGGTCGTTGATCTGGCCCCGGCGGCGCTCCTCGAACACGTAACCAACGATCATCGTCCCCAGGAAAGTGAACGCCAGCGAAAAGGCCGGGAACAGCAGTTCGACCACCCGGCTCCACAATGTGAACGCTGCCGATGCCCAGACCAGGTAGCCTCCATACACCACGACCACCAGCGCCAGCCCTACATACCAGCGCAAAAACGGCAGCAGCGCGCCCAATCCTACCGCCAGCGCAAATGTAATCGCAAGCTGGGTGCGCAGCGGCAGATCGCGGAGTGGGAACGATGTCGTGCCGTGGTAAAGCGAGATCGAGAACAGCCCCAGATCAAGTTCCCAATCCAACGTTTGCCGGAAGGCGGGCAGCGATTGGTGGATTGTTTCGATGGCATTGGCGTGGATTTCGACACCAAACATCTGATCGCCGGTATCCACGTTGGGCGTCGGGTAGCTGTCGGGCAGCGCGGCAGCATCCAACACGCCGATCAGTACGATCTGGTCCTCGAAGACCTCCGGCGACACGCGCCCCTCGACCACGTCCACCAGCGAGTACACCGGGAACGTTCCGCCCCCGTCTACCCGCGACGGCGGGCCAAAATAGGAGATCAACATCTG
The DNA here is from genome assembly GCA_016926875.1 of Anaerolineae bacterium. Classification (GTDB taxonomy): domain Bacteria; phylum Chloroflexota; class Anaerolineae; order Aggregatilineales; family Aggregatilineaceae; genus JAFGNU01. The sequence goes on from JAFGNU010000021.1 coordinate 13,828, forward strand.
GCCGAAGTCGTCGGTATACAGGTCGCGCCCGGCGAAGCGCACCATGTTGTCCCCGATCTCGACCATCTCCGGCAGCATGTGCAGGTATTCCAGGTACGCCGCCAGCGACAGCGCGGGCACACGCTCATCACCGGACCGGACAAACAGCGGCACCTTGCGTGCAAAGCCGTCATCATCGGGGATGATATTGGCGTGACCCAACCCCATCGCCGCCGCTTCAAGTTCGGGGGCCGGGTAGATGAAATAATCATACGCGATCAGGTTGCCTGCCCGCGTGGTGGACATGCCGTGCTGCCCGCCGATCACCGGCTGGATCACGTTGCGCGCCCGGCGCATGGCGTCTGCCAGCTCGGCATCATCCGGGCTAGGCTGGATAAACAACACGTCAAACGCGATCACCCGCGCGTCTGCCTCGTCCAGCAGGCGCACCAGGTCAGTATGAACGCTGCGCGGCCACTCGGTCAACGAGCGGCCATACGCGGCCAGACTGGCATCATCCACGGCGATAACGGTCACGATCCCGCTGGTAGGACGCGACTGGTAGAGCGCATCCTTGAGCCGCGTCCGGACGCTGCCAAACAGCCCCTGCCACAGCCCGGCAGCCATCAGCCCACCTACGATGATCCCGACGAATAACCCGTTTATCAGGCGACGCAGCGGGCGGTAGGGGGTGAAAATCAGGCGTGACAGGGTCTGTAGACGACGGAAGAAAATACGCATAAACGAGTTAACCCGAACCAACAACCAACCACTTTCTCACCAGCACAACGCCCAGATTAACGCATTATACAGCACAAACGCGCTTCATACTGGGACTGCAACGACGGAAAGATGATCTAGAACGATTTTCCAGCTATAATTACACCGAATCTAAACCAACATGCCGGGCCATTGGCCGTTAGTTTTGAGTGACTAGCTGGCAAGTGATCACTAACAACTACAAGCTATTCGCTCAGGTCAAAAGGTTCTTGTCAGCCCATCATATCGGTGCTATAATGCGCGCATCTTGGGCGCGTAGCTCAGCTGGTTAGAGCGCACGGTTCACATCCGTGAGGTCGGGGGTTCGAGTCCCTTCGCGCCCACACCAGGACAGATGCCGCAGTTAGCGTATAGTCTTCGCTGCGGCATTTTGATTTTTGTAAAGAGACGCTTGTGAACGCAAAGTCTATTCCCTCTACTTCGCTGCATCGCCTGGACAAAACGCTGTTCTGGCTGCGTTGGCTGTTCGTGATCGGCGTGGCGCTGTTTATGCTGCTGATCGAAGATACGCTGCCGGGCACACTCCCTGACCAGCCTCACCTGGCGCTGGCGCTGGGCACGGCGGCAGTCGGCAACCTGGTCGCCGGGGGACTGACGCTGTCCGCCCGGCTAAGCGAACGGCTGCTTGGCGCGTTCAGCGTGGTGCTGGATAGCGCACTGGCCGTGCTGCTGTGCTGGACCTATGGTGGATCGGCGGCGCCGCTGGTAGTACTGGGCACGCTGGCCGTGTTGGTGGCGGCTTATCGCTTCCAATGGAGCGGCATTGCGCTGGTGATGATCCTGCTGAGCGCTGGCAGCGCGATCACACTGCTGGCCCTGGGCGAACAGGATCATGATATGATGGTCCTGCTGGCGTCCGGGTTGGGCTTTTTGCTGGCATTCGGGACGCTCGGCGTGGCACTGCACACCAGGGGATGGTTGTTTCAGACAGCGCAGCAACTACTGACCGAGCGTGAAACCGAAGCCCAGCGCTTGCGCGCAGCCCGCGAACGCGCCTACGCCATCTACGATGTGGCGAATACGCTGGGCGCCACACTCGACTACCGGGATGTGCTGGATGCGATCCAGAACGTGGGCATGATGGGCTTGCACGAGATGGGGCCGGACGCGCGGCTGATCAGTGCCGTGCTGCTGTTCCAGGGTGAAGACAACATGCTGCGCGTGGCTACCTCCCGCCGCCTGACGCGCAACGATGAGCAGGTCGCCATACCGGGCCGCCGGGGCGTGCTGGGGCTGGCGCTGCGACAGGCGCAGCCGGTATTTGCCGGAGATGCAAGCCGTGACCCGGAACTGCGCTACTTCGTTGCGTTCCAGGATGCGGCGTCGGTGCTGGCGATCCCGCTAAGGGCAGGCTTTGACAATTACGGTGTGCTGGTCTTTGGCAGCGACAAACCGGACGCTTTCTCCGACGAACACGTCGAACTGCTGACTGCCATCGGCACCCAGGCCACCATCGCGCTGCAAAAGGCGGTGTTGTATCAAAACCTGCTGAGCGAAAAAGAACGGATCGTGGAAGTCGAAGAAGACGCGCGGAAAAAGCTCTCGCGCGATCTGCACGATGGCCCGACGCAAAGCGTAGCAGCTATCGCCATGCGGGTGAACTACATCCGCCGCCTGATCGAATTGCAGCCGCAGCAGGCCACCGAGGAACTGTGGAAAGTCGAAGAACTGGCCCGGCGCACCACCAAGGAAATCCGGCACATGCTGTTCACGCTGCGCCCGTTGGTCCTCGAAAACCAGGGATTGATTGCGGCATTGAACCAGCTTGGCGAAAAGATGCGCGACACGCACAATACCAACGTGCTCCTACAAGCACAACCAGACGCGGAAGAGTATCTCGATACCCACGCGCAGGGCGTGCTGTTTTATATCATCGAAGAAGCCGTCAACAACGCCCGCAAACACGCCGAGGCGGATCATATCTGGACACGGCTGTATAGGCGGAAATCGTTCCTGGTGGTCGAAATCGAGGATGACGGCGTGGGGTTTGACGTGGGCGCGGTTGATGCCAGCTACGACCAGCGCAGCAGCCTGGGTATGGTCAATATGCGTGAACGCGCAGAACTGATCGAAGGCACGCTGCGAATTCAAAGCGCAGCAGGCCGGGGCACCAAGATCACGGTCCTGGTCCCGATCCGTCCGCTCGGCAAGCCGGGCGCCTCCGATGATTCCAGCCCTGAACCGCCAATCGAATTAAAGAGCCAGCGGCTGGGGTGAGCGCCGCACTCAACGCACGCTGCCGAAAGCTACATCCCTGCTTCAGCGCTACAGGCGACAGCCCTAAAGAAGATGCTCGTTAACCTGCGGCTCGTGAGTCCGTGCCAGGATTTCCAGGCGCTGCACCGCTTCCGACAGGCTGGGAAGCGCTTTGATCTCGCGCTGAAGTTCTTGCGCTCGCTGCCGGTAGCTGGGTTGGTCCAGCACGGCCTTGACCGCGCTGCGAACTGCCTCCGGTTCCGGCGGCTCTCCTTCCACCATCACGCCCATTCCAAGCCCAACACATTGCTGCCCGGTGATCCGTTGGTCGCCGCCTTCCAACGGCGTAATAACCACCGGCAGCCCGTGCCAGAGCGCGGAATGCAGGGAATTGAACCCGCCGTGAAAAATGAGCGCATCGCAGTAGGGAAGGATCAACGTTTGTGGAATGTACTGCTCGATCTTCACATGGGGCGGGAGAGGGTGGAATTGGGCCGGGTCCATGGACTCCCCGACGGTAATGATCGTGTTGAAATCCTCGGTGCTCAGGGCCGCGATCAATGCCTGGAACCTGTCAGGCGCCTGGTTGAATGTCGTGCCCAGGGTCGCGTAGATGGTGGGTTGATCGGGCAGAGTATGCACCCAGGCTGGCAGGTCCCGTTTGATGCTATGGTCAAACGGCGGCATACAAAATCGATGGGACACAACGGGCGGGGTGGGATCGATGAACTGCCACGAAGGCGGCATCGTGGTCAGCACGAAGTAGCGATCAAACGATTCAAGTCCCGGCTCTTCGGGCAAGCCATGCCGCAGCCTGAGTTCTGTGAGAGGTTCGACGCAACCATGCCGGGGCGTAATGTACACCGCCCACTTGATGCTGGCATGGGGCACATCAAAAAGCTCTGCCGCGACGTAGCCGCCAAATTCCACCGGCTCGCGGACGATCATGTCCGGTTTCCACCTGCTCATCAACTCGATCAGATCATCCGCCATCTGGGGGCCAAATCCCAGGATGAACCCCCAAATCTGTTGAATGGCCGGATGCGATACCGCCGCCTGGATGGCCGGCCATTCGGACAGATCGGCGAAAGTATCGCGGGATGAAAACCAGTTCCGGCCACACGGAAAACAATCAAACCCGGCCTGCTTTACGATGCGGCAAAACCCCTCACCCGTGGCGAATGCCACTTCATGCCCATGATCCTTCACCGCCTGGGCCAGCGGCACCATGGCGTGGAAGTGACCGACCAAGGGTTGAGTCGTGAACAGAAACCTCACGGAATCCCTCCTTTTTTGAGTACCACCAGGTCATGGCGGACTCTCGATACAAGGCTTCCGGTTTGTTTGACTCGACTCCGGCACCTGTTGTACACGCTCACACCGGCTGTAGAGGCAGCGGGGCGTATTGCTACGCCCCAACAGGGCATTGAGCCAGTTCTAACCGTGCTCTCTGTCAGATAAACAGCGACATAAGCACCAGCACGACCATCAGCACCGCCGCCAGTATGCCCATGTTGCGCAAGTCGGAGAGCACATAGGCGTATTCCTGCCGCAGATTGCGTACAGATGTCGCTTTGACTGCCTGGACAGGTGTTGGCGCTTTTGCGACCTGCGGCTGGCTGGCCGGGCGGGGAGCTTGCTCGACGGGCGCGTCAGCAGCGCTGTATAACTCGCGCCGGGCACGTTCCAGGGTTTGCTGGGGCACATTCGGTTTACGACGTTTTTTAGCCATAGCGGCCAACTACTCCTTCATACAACAGCCGTTGGCTGTGATGCACAACGGCAGCCAATACACCAATCGGGCCGTCTGCTATGCTTCTGCAGATGGTACAGCCCGCAGAAAGCAGCAGACGTTTTTCGTAGGGGCGACTCGGTGAGTCACCCAGGGCAACCACCGGGGTGCCCCTACATACAACACCAAATCTATCGTTCGGCCAATATGTTGTACCAGGCTGCTCTCAGGACTGTTCGCCCTCGCGCAGTTCGGCAAAGACCACCATCCGGTGCGAATCGACGCGGTAGGGGTGACAGGTGATCAGCGTCACGATTGCTTCGCTGCCGGATGCCAGCACCCAGGTATCTGTCGGCTTGACGATCTGCTTATCACGCACCACGTAAGTATACCGGCGACCGTTGTTCGCCGTCACATAAATCTCGTCGCCCGGTTCCAGGCGCTGGATCTCTTTGAAAATCTCGCCGTAGATGTCGTTATGCGCCGACAGCACCATATTCCCGCGCTCGCCGGGGTTGGCACTGCCAACCAGGTGCCCTACCCCTTTTTGCAGCGAGAACCAGTCATCACCCCCGTAGATCGAAGCATCCACGCCGATACGCGGAATCTCGATCCGCACCGGGCTAACCGGCTGGGGCGGCGCGACCGTGGCCTGCGGCGCGGTCAGTTGGGCCATCACCGCCGGGCGGACGCTCTCCGGCAGCTCGTCCAGATTGAAGGCCCCAATGCCGCCGGTTTGATCCGGGGAATAGTGCCCGCCGGGCAGCACATGCTCGGACAGCGTGACACGAAGCTCCGGCGCCGGGCTGGGCGTGGGGCGGCTGGCCTCGGCTTCGCGCTGGATGTCCGCCGATTTTTGCTCCAATTCGTCGATCCTGTCGTTCTCGATCACGAGCAGGTACCCGCCAACGACCAGCACGATCACGATCCCGATCACGCCTGCTACCTCGACTGCGAGCAGCAGCCGGTCAAATGCCGTGCGGCGGCGCGGTCCCGTCTCCGCATCACGCAGCGTATCGGACTGGCGGGGCTGGCGTTCGCGCCTGCGCCGGATCGCTTCCTGCTCGATTTCATCTTCAAAACGCGGCACGTCGTCCGTCAGGTCATACGTGACCGGCGGCTCGACAGGCGGCAGGTCTTTAGCGGCTTCGTGCTGTTGGGGGTCGGGCAGCGGGTCTGATACGGGCTGCGCGTCCAGCGGGGCCACGGTCGGCAGGCGGCGCCCCTGCGCTTCATAGCGCCGCAGCCGCTCCTGGCGCACCGCGCGCTTGCGAATCGCCAGAATGCGTTCCAATTCGTCAATGGATAACTCGTCCACAGATCGCTTGTCACGCATGGAAAATCCTCGTCACTTCTTCCAGGCTACGGCGAACACTTCGCGCTCGAAGAACCAGCGCAGCGGCGGCCAGTTGAACAGCACGTAACGCAGCACAGCCAGGGCCGCGTTTTCCTGCCGGTGCTGCGGCGGTGAATCCAGCCAGACTGTGCTCTTAAACCCGGCCCGGTCCAACGTCCGGCGCAGGCTGAACAGGGACTGCTCGTTGACGTGCACGTCACGGTTGTGCTCAACCAGAAACAGGCGCGGATCGGCGGGATAGCGGTTGCCCTGCCCGGTAATCTGGCGGTAGCGCCGCACAACCGGGTAGGCATAGCGGTCGTACCACGCGTTCGGCGCGGTGTGGATGATCAACCGCCCGTCGTCTTTCAGCACACGCCGCGCTTCCAGCAGCGAGGCGTGCAGCTCCCAGGGGTGCAGGTGTTCCACGATGTCAAACATCAGCACGCGGTCAAAAGCACGATCCGGGAACGGGTGATTTTTGGCGTCTGCCTGCGCCAGCGCCATCACGCCGGGCACGCCTTCGCTGCCGCGATCCAGCAGCTTACGTGACAACTGGATCGCCGCCCGCGCATAATCAAAGCCGTAGGCGTCCGCGCCGAGCAGCGCGCAGCGGCGCACGATCTCGCCGCGCCCGGAGCCTACATCCAGGACTGTCATACCCGGCTCGACCGAAGCTAACTCAAATGCTGCCGCCAGCCGCCGGGACAGGTTTTCGCCATCGCTTTCGAGAAAATCTTCATAACCTTCACAGGCTGTCAGAAAGTATTCTTCGGTGTAGCGTTCGGGTGATACCGGTGTAGGCTTCTGTTCTGTCAAGCCGTTCCCCCCGCGTGTTGCGCGATTTTCCGCGATTATACAAAGCTGGCCTGCCAAATGCCAGAGGGACGACAACAGCATTTGGCCCTACACGCCGAGCCGCTGGCGCAGCCGGTTGATCATCCAGCGCCACTCATCCAGCTTAAGCCACATCGCCAGCAGGCCAAACACCAGCAGGCCCACGCCGCCGCCTACCCCGACCGTGATCAGCCTCCCGAACAGGTTCGCCGGGAGCCTGTAGTCAAGCACCAGCGCCGCGCCAAACGCCGCTACACCCATCACGGCTGCCGCCAGCGCTGTCTTTAGCACCGTGCTGCCTAACCGCTGGTTTCCGTACCCGTTCAACCCGCGCCGCAGCAGCCAGGCCGATACGCCGGTATGGACCAAGTGCTTGACCGAGTCGGCGATCATCAATGCGAAAAAGCTGTACCAGGGCAGCAGCACCACCGCAACCACCATGTAGGCCACCAGGCTAACCAGGCCGATCAACGCGGGCGTGATCGTGTTCTGCCGCGCGTAAAACGCAAACACCAGCAGCAGATCGACCGCCGCAAACGGCAGCCCCAGCAGGTACAGCCGCAGCGCCAGCGCCGTGATCGCCGTGTCGGCAGCGTAAAATTTGCCGTGCTCAAAGATCAGGCTGACCACCGGCCCGGCCAGGGCAAACAGACCGACCGAAGCCGGGATGATCAATACAATCGCCAGCCGCAAGCCCTGCCCCAACGTGTTTTTGAACGGCAGCAGCCCGTCTTCGGCGGTGCGCGATACCTGCCGGGAAAGCGTGGGTAGGATCGCGACCGAGATCGCAATCGCCACCAATCCCTGCGGGAACTGGATCAGGGTCGTGGCCCAGTTCATATACGATATGCTGCCCTCGCCTGTGCTCGACGCCAGGTTATAGCTAAACGAGCGGTTGACCAGCACATCCAGCGCCAGGGATGCCATCACCGGCACGTACAGCAGGCCGATCTTTCGCACGCCGGGATGCGCCAGTGCGCCGCGCAGCTTGAGCCGCAGCCGGGCATCGCGCAGGCCGGGCGCTTGCAGGATCAACTGCACCACCGCGCCAACCAGCCAGCCGACCGCCGCCGCCGTGATGTCCAGACTGTGCGCAAAGATCAGCGTGATCAGCACAATCGTGCCATTGAACACCGTCGAAGCAAACGCAGGCCACGTAAAGCGCCGCAGCGCGTAGAGCAGCCCTGACAGCACCGCAAACAGGCTGAGGAACATCAGCGCCGGGGCCGTGATGCGCAGCAGGCTGGTTGCCCGGTCGATCACGTCGGGCGTGGCTTTGTCGCTGGCGACAATCCCGATCACCTGCGGGGCCAGCAGTTCCAGCCCCAGGACCAGGATCGCCAGCCCGATCACCACCACCGTCAGCAGCGCGTTCACCAGGTCCCACAGCGCCGCCCGGTCTTTGCGCGCGGCGTACTCGCTGAGCACGGGCACCAGCGCCGAGTTAACGTGCCCACCGATCAGCAGGTCGTACAGGCTGCGCGGCACGATGATCGCCAGGTTAAAAGCGTCCACTGCCGCGCCAGCGCCAAACAGCGCCGACAGGATCATCTCGCGGACCAGGCCCAGCACGCGGCTGGAGACGTTGCCCAAAGCGATCACGCTGGTCGCCTTGATCATCCCCTCCGGGGGAGCGGTTTCGAGGGCCGGGGTTTCGACGGCTGCGGGTTTACTGACTACCGCGCTCATAACCTTTCCTGTGGTCGATTTTTCATCATAACAAAATGAAGGGCGGTCTGTCTGCCGCCCCAGGGCGATCCGTCCCCTACTCTATCCAAAGGCCGCCGGAAGCGCTACAACCGTTCAGCCTACTCGTACCTGACGAACGCCGCTATCCTGACCGGCCCGCCAGCGCCCGGCGCAGCGCGTCCTCGCTGATCGGACCCGCGCGCAGCACGCGCACCGCGCCACCTTCCAGCGATACCACAGTAGATGGTTTCCCACCCGGACACGCGCCGCCATCCAGGTACAGCGCGACCGTGTCCAGCAGGTAGCTGATCGCCGCCTGGACTGTGCAGGCCGCCGGTTCGTCCGAGCGGTTGGCGCTGGTAACGGCCAGGGCACCGCCCGCTGCCGCAATGATCCGGCGTGTATCGGCATGATCGGGCACGCGCACACCGACGGTCGGCAGCGTGGACAGGTTTGGCGGCAAAGCATCGCGTTTGGGCAGCAGCAGCGTCAGCGGGCCGGGCCAAAACGCGGTCGCCAGCCGCCGCGCAGACTTGGGAAACGTGCGCGCCACCCGGAAGACGTCGTCCATGTCCGACAGCAGCACTGGCACAGCTTTGTCCGGCGGGCGCTGCTTGGCGGCAAAAATGCGGTCAATCGCCGCCTCGTTCAGCAGGGACGCTACCCCGTAGACCGTATCGGTCGGCAGCACGATCAACCCGCCGGATTGCAGCGCAGACATCGCCATTTCGACCGCTTCGGGATACCGGATCGGGGTCACATGCGACACGCTACCCATTCCTTTCGACTGTCTCGATGCATACCACGCGGTCATATCCCGCATAATCGGCCAGCACGCGCACGCGCGCACCAGGGAAAATTGCCCCGGCTAATTGACACACGCGCGCGCCCTGCCCTGCGCCGATCTCCAGGGCGATCAGGCCGCCGGGTGCCAGCACGCCAACCGCCTGATCCAGCAGGCGCCGGATCAAGTCCAGGCCATCGGGACCGCCATCCAACGCCAGGACCGGCTCGCGCCGCGCCACCGGCAGCGCTGTTACCTCGTCTGTAGGAATATACGGCAAATTGGCCGCGATCAGGTCTGCCGTTTCGCCCTGTTCGAGCAGCGGTTCGAGCAGGTTGCCCTGCACCAGCGTCACGCGGTCAGACAGACTGTAGCGCGCCACATTCCGCCGGGCAACCGCCAGCGCGTCCGCCGACACGTCCAAAGCCCAGACGCGCGCGCCAAGCAGGTGCGCAGCCAGCGTAACCGCAATCGCGCCGCTGCCGGTGCCCACGTCCGCCACGCGCAGATCGCGCCGCCCGCGCGCCCAGTCCAGCGCCGCCTCGATCAAGTGCTCGGTTTCCGGGCGGGGGATCAGCACGTCCGGTGTGACCCAAAACTCGCGGTCATAAAAGGCGCGCAATCCTGTCAAATAGGCGACCGGCACCCCTTCAACACGCCGCGTCACCAGGTCACGATAGGCGTTGACCTGCGCCGGGCTGAGCGGGCGCTCCGGGTGGGCGATGAGCGCCGTGTGATCCACGCCCAGCACGTGCACCAGCAGGATGTGTGCATCTGACGGTTCAGAATCACAAGCCCTCGCCAGCGCCGCGCGCGCCCAGGCGAGGGCCTGATCGACTCGCTCACACACCGGAATCAGACTCCTATGCTAAACTCCGACAGCCTGCAACCGCTCGGTTTCTTCACGGGTTGCCAGCTCGTTGATGAAGTCGTCCAGGTCGCCGTTCAGCACGCCCGACAGGTTGTGACTGGATATGTTGATCCGGTGATCGGTCACACGGTTCTGCGGGAAGTTGTAGGTGCGAATCTTCTCGCTGCGGTCTCCGGAACCGACCTGGTTGCGCCGGGCGGTGTCCTGCTCCTCGCGGAGCCGCTCCTGTTCCAGGTCGTACAGCTTGGCGCGCAGGATGCTCATAGCGCGCGTTTTGTTCTGCAACTGGCTGCGCTCGTCCTGGCAGGCGACCACGATCCCGGTCGGCAGGTGCGTGATACGGATCGCCGTCTCATTCTTCTGCACGTTCTGGCCACCCGCGCCCGCCGAGCGATAGGCGTCGATGCGCAGGTCCGCCTGGTTGATCTCGACCTCGACGTCGTCCATCTCGGCCAGCACGGCCACCGTCGCGGTTGAAGTATGAATCCGCCCCTGGCTCTCGGTGACCGGGACGCGCTGCACGCGGTGTACGCCGCGCTCAAACTTCAGGTGCGAATAAGCGCCCCGCCCTCTGACCTCGAACACGATCTCCTTGTAGCCGCCCACGCCGGTTTCGTGCATGCTGACTACCTCGGTTTTCCAGCCGTGATTTTCGGCATAGCGCGAATACATGCGGAACAAATCCGCGGCAAACAGTCCGGCTTCGTCCCCGCCCGCCCCGGCGCGAATCTCGACAATGACGTTCTTCGAGTCGCGCAGGTCTTTGGGCAGCAGCAGGCGGCGGATCCGATCCTCCATCGCCGGGATGTCCTCGCGCAGCCGGTCCGCTTCTTCGCGTGCCAGATCGGCCATGTCGGGATCGTTGAGCAGCGCTTCGGCCTGCTCCAGTTCATCCAGCGCCGCCCGGTACGCGCGCGCCTGGGTGACCAGGGCTTCCAGCTCGCTTTTTTCCTGCGCGTATTCGGCCACTTTTTCGTAATCGCTGACATTGGCCGGATCAGCGATCATTCGCTCCAGCTCTTCATAGCGCGCCTCGATGCCCGCCAGTTTTTCTAATAGCATACCAGCTATCCTCATACAAAAGCCCCGCAGCGGGGCTTGTATTCGCCTGTATCGTTGGGACAGATTATACCACAGTCCGCCGGGTACCTGAATGGCTAATCCGCCGTGCAGACCACGATGCCGCCGCTGAAGGGATAACACCCCGCCTGCGCCGGGATCGAATCGGGAACAAATTTCACCAGCCACGCCTCGTTGTAGGTGCCGTCAAACACCTGGTCGTAGGCGTTGGGCGTGGTCGGGAACCCGGTCGAAGCCGTGTAGCCCACTGCATAGATCGCGCCGTCCCCGTCCAACGTGATCCCAAAGCCCTGCTCGATGCCGTCATGCCCCAGGTAGGTGCTGTAGTCCAGGCTGGTTCCGCCCGCGTCCAGGCTGGTGATGAACACATCCCAGTCTGCGCCATACGTCCGGTCATAGGCGCCCGGCGTGGTGGGGAAATCGGCGCTCTGCGTGATGCCGACCAGGACCACATCGCCCTCGTCACCCAGCGCGATGTCGTTCGCGTATTCGAAGCCGGCCCCACCCAGGAAGGTGCCGTACTGCAGCGCTGAGCCGTCGGCGTTCAAGGTAGCTACAAACACGTCACTACCGGTGCCGTTGAACGTTTCATCATAGGCGCCCGGCGTGGGAACAAAGTCGTCATCCGTCTCGCCGGTGATGGTCGCGTAACCGCTGCTGTTCACGGCAATGCCGCGCCCCCATGATGCGCCCAAAAAGGTGCTGTACACCAGGTCCGAGCCATCCGTGTTGAGCTTGGTTGCAAACGCATCGTAGTAGGGGCCATGCGTCTGGCTGTACGCGCCCGGCGTGGTGGGGAAGTCTTCTTCAGACGCCATGCCGGTCACATACGCGCTGCCGCTGCTGTCTACCGCGATGTCTTCGCCCCGGTCGTTATACGAACCGCCCAGATAGGTGCTGTACATCAGGTCCGAGCCGTCCGCGTTGAGCTTAGCCACAAAGGCGTCATCGTCGTCGTTAAACGTTTCGTCGAATGCGCCCGGCGTAGTAGGAAAATCACCCTGCGTGTAACCTGTAATGTATACGCTGCCGTCCGTGTCGAGAGCGATCCCATACCCGGCATCAGCCTGCCGCTGGCCGACAAACGTGCTGAAGACCAGCCCGTCCCCGTCCGGGTTCAGCTTGGTGACAAAAGCATCGCCCGGCAGCCAGACGATGCTGCCGTCGATAACACGGTCATATGCGCCCTCGGTGGTGGGAAACCCCCCGCCCGCGTAGCCGGTCACGTAGGCGTTGCCGTCGGCATCGACCACGACGTCATACGCGTAGTCCGGCCTGCCCCCACCCAGGTAGGTGCTGTAGATCAGCGCATCGCCCGCCGCGTTCAACCGGGCAACAAATACGTCCGAATAGCCGTTGTCCGCATACGTTTCGTCAAATGCGCCGGGTGTGGTTGGAAAGTTACCGTTGGTGTAGCCCACCACGTACATGCTGCCGTCCGCGCCCACTGCGACACCCCTGGCACTGTCCGCCTGGTCGCCGCCCAGCAGCGTGCTGTACACCAGCCGGGGATCGATCACCAGCGGCAGCATGGAGTCATACGCGCCCACTTCAAAACCGACCAGCTCACCATCCAGCAGCACAAAGCGGCTCGGCACCTCGACCCGCGCGCCGCCGATTTCCTGGTAGGTGACCGGCGCAGCCTGCCGCACGATGCCGCCGTCCAGGTGCAGCAGCAGATCGCCGCGTGCATCCAGTTCCAGCCGCTCTACCGGGTCAAAGCGCAGCCGGATTCGGGCGGGATCAACACCCGGCGCGATGATAAAATCATAGCGCAGCGCGCCCTGGTCGCCGTGATATACCATATCCACGCCTGGATACACGGCCTGGCACCGCACGCGCGCATAAGCCGGTACGCCCGTGATCCAGCCGTCCGGGTCGCTGCCCAAAAAGTAATTGCTGATGCCGGGCAGCGGATCATCCCCGGTGCAGTAAAAGACCGCCTCACCGCCAACCGGCGTCATCACCAGCGGCCGCGCATGTGATCCGAGCGAAAACAACGCGCCGTCCGGCGTCAGGTACAGCGTGTAGCCGCTGCCGCGCGCCAGGAAGCTGACCTGCGCGCCCGCCTGGCCGTGGTTGGCTTCAAAACGCATGGGCAGATGGGTGTATGCGTGGGTGATGCGAGCAGGATCAGCCGGGGAGGATACACCGGCTTGCGATATGGTGCTGACCGCCCCCAATGCAGTCCCGGCGGACGGCACCAGCAGCAACAGGCAAACCAACAGCATAAAACAGCGGGATAACAGGTGAGCGCGCATAACTCCCTCCGAAACTTGAGGCGTACAAATGCCCACCAGTATACCCTGATTCGCGTGGGAAGCACCCCGGCGGCATGGGGAGAAAACCAACAGGGGCGCATCACGCGATACGCCCCCGTGAGCACTCAGTTATCCAGACTGTCTGATCATGCCCCGGCAGGC
>JAFGNU010000022.1 GCA_016926875.1 Anaerolineae bacterium
GACCCGCAGCGCTACCGCACCAAGGAAGAAGTCGAGGGATTTGTCGCCAATGGCCCGATCGAGCGCTTCCGCGAGCACCTGAGCGAGAAGTACAAAAACGTCGAGCCGAAGCTGGATGCCATTGACGAAGACGTGCTGCGCACGATTGACGAGGCTGTCGAGTATGCCAAGAACAGCCCGGACCCGACCTATGATGATTTGATCAGCCACGTGTATGTTGATTGAGGGGCAACATGGCAGATAGACCGATAACCATTCGTGAGGCGCTCAGCGCGGCCTTACGCGAAGAAATGCACCGGGACGAGCGCGTGTTTATCATGGGCGAGGAAGTCGGCGTATGGGGCGGCACGTATGCCGTCACGCGCGGATTCCTGGACGAGTTTGGCGAAGAGCGCGTGCGCGATACCCCCATTTCCGAGATGGCGATTGCCGGGGCAGCGATTGGCGCGGCGATGGCGGGCCTGCGCCCGGTGGCCGAGATCATGACCATCAACTTCGCCTTCCTGGCACTGGACATGATCGTCAACCACGCCGCCAAAGTGCGGTACATGTTCAACGGGCAGTTCACCGTGCCGCTGGTGATCCGCACCACGACCGGCGGCGGTAAACAACTGGGCGCGACCCATTCCCACGCCCCGGAAGTGATTTTCGCGCACTTCCCCGGCCTGTATGTGGCCGTGCCGGGCACCGCGTATGATGCCAAAGGTATGTTGAAGGCGTCGATCCGGGATGACAACCCCGTGCTGTTTGTGGAGCACAGCACCATGCTTCAGCGGCGCAGCCCGGTGCCGGACGATCCCGATTTTGTGCTGCCCATCGGCAAGAGCGACGTCAAGCGCGCAGGCGACGACGTGACGCTTGTCACCTTCGGTAAAGGGCTGGAATGGTCCACCCAGGCAGCGGACCAGCTTGCTGCCGAGGGAATCGAGGCCGAGATCATTGACCTGCGCTGGCTGCGCCCGCTGGACCTGGAGCCGGTCTTTGAAAGCTTCCGCAAGACCAACCGCTGCGTGGTGGTCGAGGAAAGCCTGCCGATGTTTAACGTCGGGGCCGAGGTCGCATCCCAGCTTCAGGATAAGCTGTTTGATTACATGGACGCGCCGGTCAAGCGCGTGGCGGCGATGGACGTGCCACTGCCCTATGCCAGCGAGATCGAAAAAATGGCCCTGCCGAGTGCGGAAAAAGTGATTGCCGCAGTCAAGGAGGTGATCGATGGCTGAGCAACTCTTGATGCCCAAGCTGGGCTTTGATATGGCGGAAGGCACGCTGATCAACTGGACGGTCCAGGAAGGCGACACGATCAACAAGGGCGACGTGATCGCCGAGATCGAAACCGACAAGGCGACGATTGAGATCGAGGCGCAGGTTGGCGGGACGGTGCTCAAACTGCTGGCTGCGCCGGGCGATAGTGTGGCGGTTGGCTCGGCAATCGGCTACGTGGGCGAAGCGGGCGAGGAAATCCCCGGTGATGGCGCTGCCCCCGCAGTGGAAGCCGCCGCCCCGGCCCCTGAAGCACCCGCAGCCGTTGAAGCGGCGCCCGCACCGGCTGCGCCAGCGGCGCCTGCTCCTGCCGAAACAAGCGAGTTCCCCGGCGGCGTAAAAGCCAGCCCGATCGCGCGCCGCGTGGCCGAGGAGCGCGGGATCGATCTGCGCCGGGTGCCGGGTACCGGTCCCGGTGGGCGGATTGTCAAAAAAGATGTCGAGGGCTTTACAGCCGAGGAAGCGCCCGCCGCGCCGGTTGAACGGGCTGCCCCGGCGGCCATCCCTGCGCCGACGGTGGGCGAACTGCCAACCGGCCCGGACGTGGAGATCATCGACCTGAGCAATCTACGCCAGCGCATCGGCCAGCGCATGGTCGAGAGCAAGCAGTACGCGCCACATTTTTACGTGACGAGCGATATCGACGTGACGGCGCTGCTCGCGCTGCGCAGCCAACTGAATGAAAACGCCATCGATGACGCACACAAGATCAGCGTCAACGACCTGATCGTCAAGGCGGCGGCGCTGACGCTGCGCCAGTATCCCAACCTCAACACGCATTTCTACGGCGACAAAGTGGCGCGCTACAACCGGATTCATATCGGGATCGCGGTGGCGATGCCGGGCGGCGGCCTGATCAACGTGGTGGCCCGTGACGCGGATAAAACCGCGCTGGGCACGATGGCCGCGCAGAACCGCAGCATGATCGCCCGCGCGCGCGAAGGCAAGGTCAAGCCGGACGAGATCGAAGGCAGCACCTTCACCGTCAGCAACCTGGGGCCGTATGAGGTCGACCAGTTTGTAGCGATCATCAACCCACCCGAAGCGGCAATCATCGCCGTCGGTTCGGCTATGCAGGTGCCGGTCGTGCTGGAAGACGGCAGCATCGGCGTGGGCACGCGCATGAAAGCCACCATCAGCGTCGATCACCGCGTCAGCGACGGCGCCGAAGCGGCGGAATATATGCGCGACTTCAAAGCGCTGCTCGAAAACCCGATGCGGCTGCTGATGTAGGACACAGTGGCGGAACTATCGGCGAGGTTTTGTAGGGGGGGGCGGTGACTTGCCGGGCGACCCACCGGGTCGCCCCTACCCAAAAACCTGCTGCCTTCTGCCAGGCGTAGTAATTGAGATATAACGGATATGTACCGCACGATTACCGGCAGGGGCCACAGCAGGCCCCTGTTTCTGTTTTGGGGCGAAACGTACCGGTTTACAGGCTGCCCGGCCCCAGCCCGGCGCGGTGTTCGACCAGCGTCAGCAAGCCCTCCCACGTCGGCCCTACCTGGGCGATCAGGCGCCGTTGGTGCGCGTCGGGCGCAGCGTCCAACCGGCGCTCGATCCCGGTCAGCAGGCGCAGTGCGCTGAATACCTCCCAAAACGCCCGGTCCGGCACCGGCCCGGCGGCGGCTTCGTATGCCTCGATAAACTGGTCGCTGAACGCCAGTCCATACGCACCCAGCGCCGCGCTGGTATGGCCGATGTCCAGGCGCGGATCACCGGTGGCGGCGTGTTCCCAGCCGTGAACCGCGACGACCTGGGTTCCATGCGCCAGTACGTTATGCAGCGTGTAGTCGCCGTGCAGCACGGTGTATGGCAGCTCGGTGATCCGCGCAGCGCGCGCGTCCAGCCAGTTGAGAATGCTCACCAACACCGGGGTATTTAATGCGCGCACCTGTCCGGCCAGCGTGTTATACATCAGGTGGAGGGGTTTGACCGGTAGGTCGGGCGGCGTGTCCCAGCGCTGGCGGTGCAGGCGGGCGAGCGTCCGGGCAAAGTGATCGCCGATCCGCACAAAAAAGGCGGCGGGCTGTCCCTCGTCGCCGCGCCCCTCGATATACTCCATCAGCATCAGCACAAAGCGCGTGTAGTGGCTCCAGCCCAGGTAATATACGGCGGGCACGGGGAAATTCCGGCTGCGCAGCGCCTGCATCGCGGTCAGGGCGCAAAAGGCGCGCGAGCGGTGCTGTGGGCTGTAACGGGCCAGCAGCACGCGCGGCGGCAGCGCCGGATCGTGCAGCGCAAACGCGGCGAACCGCTCGCTGTGCCCCGGCGGGATCGGGACCGGCGTTGTCAGGACTGCGCGTCCAAACGCCAGTTGCAGGATACACGCGATGTCGGAGCCGGGTTGATCAGCCGTCATTCGCCCCCTGTCCGGCGCCCTGATCCAGCGCCGCGTTGAGCAGATCGATCATGGCGTCCAGTCCATCAATCGGCGTGGGGGATTCGGCCAGGAACCGCAAGCCGCTGCGCACAGTTTCCAACACGCCGCGCTCCGGCGCCTGTTCCAGCATCAGGCGCAGTTCGTCCAGCGCGTCATCCGGCTGCCCCAGGATCAGCCGGGCCTGCGCGTAGTCGGCGCGCGTCCAGTAGTCGCGCGGGTCGTCGTCCAACTGAAGCTCGGCGGTGCGCAGCACTCTTTCGAAGAAAAATGCGGCCTGCTCGTCGTCGCCCTGGTGCTTATACAGCGACGCCAGGTTGGTGATCGGGTAGGACGAGTTCGGCGTGACCTGCCGCGCCCGCTCATAGGCCCGGATGGCGGCGTCATCGCGGCCCTGGCGGCGGTACAACCCGCCCAGCGTGCCGTAATACGATTCACCCTCGGCGTCGGTCAGGCTCCAGTCCAGGTTCAGCGCCTCGAGCAGCTTATTTTCGGCCTGCGCCCACAGTTGATCGCGCTCGACCAGCCGGTCCGGGTCGCTGATGGCATCCCCTTTGCGGCGCAGCGCCAGCCCCAGCGCGGCAATCGCCGGGGCAAAGTTCGCGTCGGCCTTGAGCGCCTGTTCCAGGTGTTCGATGGCGTCGTCAAACTGCTTGCGCGAGGTGTACAGGTAGCCCAACAGGTAGCAGGTGGCCTGGTTATCCGGGTCGAGTTCGCGGGCATCCTGCAAGGCGCGGATCGCGCTGTCGAAGTTGTGCGCGCGGATCTGCTGTTCGGCCAGCACCAGCAGCGACAGCACGCGCAGCGCGTCACGCCCCTGCTGCTGGACAGCGGCGATGCGTTCCTGCGTCTGCGTGACCATGTCTTCGGTGCGCGCCATCAGGTCGGCTTCCAGTTGGTCGAGCGCTTTTTCCCGCTCGGCGAACTGCTGCCGGGTCTGCTCTACAAATTCGTTGACCTTCTCGACCTGCGATTGAATGCTGGTGCGCAGCATCCACGCGCCGACGGCCAGCCCCGCGCCGACAACGACCGATGCGCCTTCCAAAAAGCTGAGAATGCTGTCGGCAAACCCGGCGACCTCGTTGGCCCGTGCCAGGATCGATTCGGCGTCTTCGGTGGTCAAATCGTCGCTGACATCCAGTTCGACACGGCGGTCGATGCGCAGCGCCACAAACAACGCCAGCGCAGCCAGCATCACCGCCACAATGGTCACCAGGATGTACGCGTCCTGGCGGGTCAGGCGTGGATTGATGCGTTCGGGTTGATCGGTCACGTAGTGCCCCCTTTCTGCTTCCGGCAGTTGCTATCTATCGTTCATGGAGAAACCAGTCCAAACCCGCAGAATGTGTAGGGGCAGAGCTTGCTCTGCCCAGGGCGCAGCAAGCTGCGCCCCTACGGAATATTTGTGCGAGTTCTAATGGTGTACTCCATAAGCATACGACAGGCGCAAGGTTCTGCAAAGTGCTCCAGCGCCGGGGAAACCGCTGGTCAGGGCACGATCTGGCGGCTGAGCACCCACCGCGCCGACCATTCGCCCTCGATGTATTCAAAACAGGCCGTGGTCGAGGTAGCAAACCAGATCGGCGTTTGGTTGGGATTGCCCGTCAGCAACATGCTTGCCAGCCGCTCCATAAACGGGTTGTGCCCGACCAGCATGACCGGCTCCGGTTCCAGGTGCAGTTCGTCCGCCAGCCCTTCGACCGGGTCATCAAACAGCAGGCCCGCCACCTGGATCACACCGCCCGGCGGTTCGAGGTATTGGGCGAAAATATCGGCGGTCTGCTGAGCGCGGACCAGGCCGCTGTGCCGAATCTGGTGCACGGACACGCCCGCGTTTCCCATCTGCACGGCGATACGCTCCGCGTCCGTTCGTCCGCGCGACGTCAGCGGGCGCTGGGCATCAACGTCATAACCCTCTTGGGCCGCCTTGCCGTGCCGCACAAGGTAGATACGCATGTGTATTCCTCCTGTGAATCGCCAAGCGCTGTTGTATCAGAATAAATCAGTGCCCATTGGCGGCATTATTGCCAGGATTTTGTAGGGGCGAGTCGGTGACTCGCCCTGGGCGACCCGCCGGGTCGCTCCTACCCAAAGACCGACAGCTTGCATTTACCGTTTCAGTCAGCGCCGGATCGCTGCCGCATGACCTCAAACGCCAGCACCGCCGCCGCCGCTGCCGTGCCCAACGACTGGTCGAACGCCTGCCCATACGGGATCGCCAGCCGCAGGTCGGCCCGGTCCAGGAACGAGCGCGTGATCCCGCGCTTTTCCCCGCCGATGACCAGGAACAGCGGCACCGTCAGGTCGGCGTCATAGAGCGGCACGGCATCCTCTTTGGCGGCACAAGCCACCACCAGCCCGCGCCCTCTGAAATGCTCCGCTGCGTCGTGCGCCGTCTCTGCGATGGCGGTCGGAATCCACTCCGTCGCGCCCGCCGACGCCCGCACCACCACGCCCGCCGCCGACATCCAGTTGCGGGGCCGCAGGATCAACCCATCTGCACCGGCTGCGTACAGCGCCCGCACCGCCTGCCCAAAGTTGAACGGGTCCTCGACGCCATCCAGCATGGTGACAAACGGCGCAGGGCGATCCGCGCCGATCTGCTCGATGGGCACAAATTGGCGCGGTCCCACCAGCGCGATCAGCCCGCCGTGTGACGTCCCTCCGGCGTAGGCGTCGATCTGGTCGGCGTCCACACGCTCGACCGGGATTCCGGCACCGGCGGCGGCGTGTTCCAACCAGCCCACGCCTTTATCCCACTTGCTGCGGCGGATATAGATCGTGTGAATGGCACGGCTGCCGGACTTCAGCGCCGCGCGCACCGATACAAACCCTTCGAGCACCGTCTGTTCTGTCATAGCGCCTGTGATCGTTGCCTGTTGTAAACCCAAACCGGCCAGAACCAAGCGCCCCACCCCAATCACCGGGCGGGGCGATATGCGATTGTGATCAAAACACCCGGCGGCGCGCGCCCTACTTCGGGAACATGAACAACGTCGAGCCGACCGTCACCACGTCGCCCACGCTCAGGCGGAAATCATCCGTTACCGTACCGCCGTTGGCAAACGTGCCGTTGGTGCTGCCCAGGTCGCGCAGGACCAGGTTTTCACCCTGGCGCACGATCTCGCAGTGATGATCGGACACCGGCGGCAGATCGATCACGATGTCGTTGTCATCGGCGCGCCCGATGCACACCCCGTCGCCCAGTTCCATCGACTCGCCGTGCCACTCGATCACGGCCGGCGGCACTCCCCGCCGTTCGGACGCCCGGCGCGACTGCTTGAGCCGTGCGTGCAGCGCCACCGTGTCCCCGGAGCGCGCGGCGCGGGCGGTGTACATGCTCTTGGTCCGCGACGACTTGCGCGCATAGGTATTGTAGCGCTCTGCGCCCAGGTCCATATCGACCGCCTCTTCGCGCAGCATGTCGTGCTGCTGTTGCAGCTCAGGGCTGCTGGTTTTGCTCTCGCGGATAGCATCGGCGGCAGCGTTCAACACCTGCGACGCGCTGCCAAACTCGCCCCGGTCGGCGTGCTCGATGGCTTCCTCGCGCGCACGCGCCGCCCGCAGCAGCAGCGCCGTTTGCTGCACATCGGGATTCGGCGCCAGTTTTTCGTACCGTTCCGGCGGCACCGTGTTGACGACAATCGGTAGTTCCAGCGTGCGGTGCGCCACCGCGTCCGGTCCAAGCTCGTCATAGTCGAAGCGCAGCCGCGCGACCTCGACTTCGCCCAATTCTTGCAGCGCCGGAATCGACAGTTCGAGCAGCAGCGTTTTTAGCTCGTCGGCAAACAGATCACCCAGTTTGAACGTAACCTGCGCCTCGCCGCTCTCGGCGGGATACGCGTTCAACTGGCGCACCATGCGCACGTCCGGCGACAGGCTGATCGTGATCACCAGGTTTTGACCGACCACGCTCAACAGGTCGTGCAGTTCTTCCGCGAAGATATGCGGGGCCTGGTCGGGATCATCGATGAAATAAAATGCGCCGCCGCCCTCGCTGGCCATGCGCGTCAGCAGGTCTTCATTAAAGTCCATCCCCACGCCCATTGTCGTGGTGGTGATTCCTTCGGCGCGTTTCTGGCGGGCCATCGCTTCCAGCCGCACCGGTTCAGTCACGCCCTGGTTCGCCAGCCCGTCGGTCAGCAGCAGCACGCGGTTCACCTGCCCGTCGGCCATCTCACCGGCCACCAACTGGCAGCCCTGGAGCCAGCCGCCGCTGAGGTTGGTCGTGCCCCCCGCGCGCAGCGATCCGATCACCTGGTTGGTGCGATCCTTGTGCACCACCGGCCCCGGCTGGACATCGACCGAAACAGACTCGTTATAGCTGACCAGCGACAGCCGGTCGTCCGCACCCAACCGCTTGACCAGGAATTGGGCAGCCTGCTTGACATAATCGAGTTTATCGCCCTGCATCGATCCGCTGCGGTCCAAAACCACGCTGAGGTTCAACGGGCGGCGCTCCGCTGCATCGGGCGCAGATTCGGCCTGGATGCGCGCCAGCAGATACACGTGCTGCGCGCGCGCCACCGCGATCACATTGTAATCGAGTACGCAATCGACTTTCATCAGCCTTTGTCCTTACCGGTTCGCCTAGCACTATTCCTGTTACATATATCGGCGCATCGATTCCCGCGCCGGATCCAGCTTTGGCAGACTGGCTACCTGCCGGACCCTAAAGTCCAACTCGTCGGCCAGCGGGCGAAGCAACTGGAGCATCAGGTCCGAACTGACCGACACGCGCCGGGGCAAATAGCCCATCTGTCCAAACACCCGCGCCATGCTCAATGGCACCGACTCCCAGACCGTTTGCAGCGCGGGATCGGCGTGGAGCATATCATACCCAACAACCGCGCCGGTTGTACCATCCACCGCCATCAGCACATACGGGAAAATGGGCCGTTCGTCGCGCTTTTCCTGAATAACCGATAACAGCATGAACAGGTCGATCTCCATCCGGCCTCGCTTGGGCAGCCGCTTGAGACGTTCGAGCAGCGCCATATCCATCTGGATCGCAAGCAGCGGGGCTTCTGGCGGCGATATGTTGATGATCTGGTCCTGCCACTTCAGGGTATCGCCTTCATTGTGCGACACGCGCACCAGGTAGCTCGTCTCGGACTGCACCGTGAGCAGATCCGGGTTTTCTTTGACCCGCTGCGCTACGTCCAGCGTCTGTTCGAGCACGTGGGTCAAAAACTGCGCCTCGGCAGACTCGACAAACCAGGGCGCATAACCGGGAATATAGCTGCGAAACATCGGCCAGGCGCTCTTACCGCGAAACTTGAGGCCAAGCCGCTTAATAACGGCCCGATCCTGGTCGCGCAGTATATCACGATCTTCAAACGAGGCTTGAAGCTGGGGCGTTTCCAGCAGCAGTTCCGGGCGTGTCATCTCCGGCGGCCCCTGCTGCATCCGCCAGAAACCGCCTAACCCTTCCACACCAAGATACACCGCGACAGCAAAATGCTCGCCCAGCTCGCCCATCACGCTGACGAACCCGATCGCGTCCGTCTCCGGATTCTGGACGCCGAACATGTCGATTTCAATCAGCCATTTCCAGGGCGCAGCTTCCTTCACACGAGCGGTCACATCGTACAACTTGCGCCACTCGTCGAGCGTTGGTTCGTGATATGTCATGTATATACCCGTCCTTGTGATATACCTGCCGCCGCGCGGCGATAGATACCGGCCTACCCGTTCAGTTCCCAACCTTTCGTCCGTTCGACAGCACGCTGCCACCCGGCGATCAATTCCGCGCGCATGGCGTCCAGCACATCCCGCGATTGGAACGCGATAGCGTCCAGCGTGGCGTGGGCGATGTGAGCGCGCGTGGTGCCGCGCGTCAGCCCGACCAGCGTCCCGCGTGCGTAGGCGTCTGTGACCAGCCGGGCTTCGGGAAAATTTGCGGGAATTCCTGCTGCGCGGCGGCGACCGGCTGCCCGGCCTCGTCAAACACAATCGAGCGCGAGCTGGTGGTGCCCTGGTCCAGCGCCAAAATATAGTTAGCCATACCGGCTGTTTGCCTTTCGTAATAAGTTTGATCCGGTCAAGCCCGCTGACCTGCATCCTACTATAGCACAGCTTGGAGCGTGCAACAGGAGCTGAAACTGTGCCGCTCTGCTTGCAGCCTGGGACAGATCAGCCTATGCTGAAAGTGACAAAAGTGGGATGAGGAGGAGCGACAATGACCAAAAAATTCACATGCTGCTGGATTCTGCTGACCATCGTGGCTGTCGTGCTGAGTGGGACGGGACCGCGTCCGGCAGCGCACGCGCAAGACCCGGACGCTGCCTACCGGGAAGCCCTGAACATCATCCAGAAGGCGAAGGAAACCGGCATAACCGACCTGCACCTGGGTAGTATGGGGCTGGCTGACCTGCCGCCGGAGATCGGCCAACTCACCAGCCTGCGAACGCTGTACCTGAACGACAACGCCCTGACCAGCCTGCCGCCAGAGATCGGCCAACTCGCCAACCTGAAAGGGCTGCTCCTATCCCGCAACGCGCTGATCAGCCTGCCGCCGGAGATCGGCCAACTCACTAACCTGGAACGGCTGTACCTGTCCGAGAATGCCCTGACCGACTTGCCGCTGGAGATCGGCCAACTCACCAACTTGGAAGTGCTGCACCTGGAAGACAACGACTTCGCCAACCTGCCTCCCGTAATCGGCCAACTCGCCAACCTGGATGCGCTGTTCCTGGAAGACAACGACCTGACCAGCTTGCCGCCCGAACTCGTCCGACTCGCCAGCTTGCAAGAGCTTAATTTGTCATACAACGCCCTGACCAGTCTGCCACCCGAAGTCATCCAACTCGCCAGCTTGCAAGAGCTTAATCTGTCGTACAACGCCCTGACCGGCCTGCCGCCCGAAATCATTCAACTCACCAACCTGGAGTACCTGTCCCTGGGTGGTAACAACCTGGCCGACCTGCCGCCCGAAGTCATCCAACTCACCAACCTGAAAGGGCTGTCCCTGGCAGACAGCGATCTGGCCAATCTGTCGTCCGAAGTTGGCCAACTCGTCAACCTGGAAGGGCTGACTCTGACCAACAACGCCCTGACCAGTTTACCGCCGGAGATCGGCAACCTCACCAATCTGGTAGGACTGTACCTGTCCCACAACGCCCTGACCGACCTGCCGCCGGAGATCGGCCAACTCACCAACCTGGAAGTGCTGTTCCTGGAAGATAACGATCTAACCAGCCTACCGCCGGAGATCGGTCAACTTACCAACCTGATACGGTTTGAACTGCCAGACAACAACTTGGCCAGCCTGCCGCCAGAGATCGGCCAGCTTACCAACCTGAAATGGCTGTACCTGGAAGATAACGCCCTGACCAGTCTGCCGCCGGAGATCGGTCAACTCGCCAGCCTGGAAGAGCTGTACCTGTCCGGCAATGACCTGACCAGCCTGCCACCGGAGATCGATCAACTCGCCAGACTGATATGGCTGTACCTGGAAGACAACGATCTGACCAAGCTGCCGCCCGAACTCGGCAACCTCATCTACCTGCAAAGGCTTAAGCTGTCCGGTAACCCGTTGGAATCGCCGCCGCCGGAGATCGTGGATCAAGGCATTGGCGCGATTCTGGCCTATCTACGTGACCAGTTGGAGAACGCGGGCAGCGAGTGAGGTCGCTATACGGCCAATGCCTCGCTTCGGCGAGGCATGTTTTTTCTGCATAGGGTTTTGAGATCGAGCAGAAGAGCGTAATTCATGCAATCGGATCGTAGGGGCGATGGGCTGCTTCAAACGCGCTAAACCCGAACATACACCTTTTCGCCAATCACGCGCAGGGAAAACACGCTCAGCCAGTGAGACGACAGCGGCGAAAACCCGCGCCCGGCATACTGCCCGGTGTGCAGGTCGTAGCGCGCGCCGGTATTGGGCGACGTGATGTAGCAGTCCGATACCCTACCGTGCGCCATCGAGCGCCCGGTCTGCGGGCAGCTATTTTCGATGGCGAATAGATTCTCGTCGCAGGCGATCAACAGCACGTCCCGGTCACCCACGCGAACCGCTTTTTTGCCGCGCGGGGGAATCTCGTCAACACGACACGCATACAGATAACCTTCGGGCACCTGATTCATCGGAGCTACCTCCACACACGTTACACTGCCCAGAGACGATGCTTAACCGGTTTGCTAGCATATGCGAATGATCACGGCTTGTCGTGTCAAAAAGAAAACACACTGTTATGCTTATACAGTAGATGTTTAACCAATTGATAGTTTATGTCAAGCAGCCCCGGCAACCTGCAAAAACAGCTTGCAGTCCGGCGGCAGGTGCTGGTATTATCTAACAACGTTTACTACGTTTAAAACAAACTGAACGATGGAGCATTCCGCTATGACCTACGCCGACCTGCGCGTCTTCATCGCCCGGCTGGAAGCTGAGGGCGAACTGATCCGCATCACCGCGCCTGTCTCCGCGCACCTGGAGATCACCGAGATCACCGACCGGATAAGCAAAGGCCCGGACGCCCACAACAAGGCGCTGCTGTTCGAACAGGTCGAGGGGCACACCATGCCGGTACTGATCAACGCCTTCGGATCGGCGCGGCGGATGGCGCTGGCATTGGGCGTGGATGACCTGGAACAGGTGCGGCGCAACCTGGCGCGGCTGGTAGACCTCAAGCTGCCGAGCGGCATGAGCGCCATGATCAGCCGGGGCACCGAACTGCTGGGCGTGCTGCGCAGCATCGGCCTGGGACCAAACCGGGTACGCAAAGCGCCCTGCCAGGAAGTCATCATCAGCGAAAACCCCTCGCTGGATGCCCTGCCGATCCTGACCTGCTGGCCCGACGACGGCGGCCCGTATATCACGCTGCCCCAGGTGATCACGCGCGATCCGATCACCGGGGCGCGCAACGTGGGTATGTACCGCTTGCAGCGCTACGACGAGCGCACATTGGGTATGCACTGGCTGCGGCACAAGGGCGGGGCCGAACACGCGCGCGAAGCGCTGGACCGCCAGCAGGACCGGATTCCGGTGGCGGTAGCACTGGGCGGCGATCCGGCGCAGATGTGGTGCGCGTCCGCGCCGCTGCCGCCGGGCATTGACGAGTACCTGCTGGCAAGCTGGCTGCGCGGCAGGCCGGTGCCGTTCGTCAAGTGCATCACGCAGGATCTCGAAGTGCCCGCCAACGCCGAGATCGTGATCGAAGGCTACGTGGACCTGGGTGAGCGCCGCCTTGAAGGCCCGTTTGGCGATCACACCGGCTTTTACACGCCGCCGGACCTGTTCCCGGTGATGCGTATCACGGCCATCACCCACCGCCAGGACGCGGTTTATCCCACGACCATCGTCGGCATCCCCCCGCAGGAGGATTACTGGATGGGCAAGGCCACCGAGCGCCTGTTCCTGCCGCTGGTGCAGTTGTTTTTGGGCGAGGTCGTAGATATGGCGATGCCTGCCGAGGGCGTCTTTCATAACTTGATCGTTGCCAGCATGCAGCCGCGCTTCCCCGGTCACGCGCAAAAAGCCATGTACGGCATGTGGGGCCTGGGCCTGATGGCGCTGACCAAAGCGATTGTGATCGTTGACGCGGACGTGAACGTCCATGATCCCGGCGCGGTAGCCGCTGCCATGCTGAGCAACGTGGACTGGCGGCGGGACATCACCCTCGTTGACGGTCCCGTAGACCAGCTTGATCATGCCGCTGTGCTGGATTCGTATGGCGGCAAGATCGGCGTGGACGCCACCCGCAAGCCGGATCGCACCCCCGCCCCTGATCCCGCGCCGCCGCCCCCCGACCGGGTCACCGCGCTGGTAGGCGAGAGCTGGACCGCGCCGCGCGCCGGGCTGATCGTGTTCGCGCTGGACAAAACGCGACAGTCCGTGCGCGAAACGTTCGAGGCCCTGTGGCAGGTCTGCCCGGACGCCAGCCTGGTTGCGCTGGATGCAGGCGCAGACGTGCGCAACCTGTCCGAGGTGGCATGGCGCACGCTGGGCAATGTGGACTGGCGGCGCGATATAATCATACGCGGCGGGCCGGTCGATCACTTTGTCCCAGGCGACACACCACGCGGGCAGATCGGCATCGACGCCACGACCAAAGGCAAAGCGGACGGCCACCCGCGCCCCTGGCCGGACGAGATCAGCATGAGCGCCGCGATCAAAGCGCTGGTCGATCAGAAATGGGCGCAGTACGGGATCGAAGCGTGATATCACAAGGATAGAGTCATGTACATCTGCAACCGGGACACTGCCGATCACCGCCAGCGAAATGGATTAATCTCACGCTTTCTGCTGTCATGCGACGACGTAGCCGGTACGCCGCTGTCGGTTACGTGGGTCACCGTCGAACCCGGATCGCGGCAGGTGCTGCACCAGCACCCCGAAATCCAGGTATACGTCATCCTACAGGGCGGCGGCTTGATGACCGTTGGCGGGGAAACACGCCAGGTGCACACGGGCGATTTGATCTACATCCCGTCCAACGCCAAACACGGCATCGAAAACAACACGGACAGCGTGTTAGCGTACCTCTCCGCCGCCACGCCTGCGGCAGATTTGCGGAAGGTATACGACCAGGAGCACCTGACACCGGATGCACACTGACGCAACGTCCCAACCCGGCACACGGAACCGTGACCAGAGCATCGCGCAGCGGCTGCGCGTCTTCCTGGACCTGGTACGCTTTGAGCATACGATCTTTGCGCTGCCGTTCGCCTATATCGGGATGCTGCTGGCGGCGGACGGCCTGCCGACGCTGTGGCAGTTTGTATGGGTGACGGTGGCGATGACGGCGGCGCGCACGCTGGCGTTTGCGGTCAACCGGTTGGTAGACCGTGCTTACGACGCGCGCAACCCGCGCACGCTTGACCGCCCCAGCGTGACCGGCATCATCTCACCGCGCGCTATCGCATTGTATGCCGGTGCCTCGCTGATCGCCCTGCTGATCGCGGCGGCGCTGCTCAATAGGCTGGCACTGGCGCTGTCCCCGGTTGCGGTGCTGTTCCTGGTCGGCTATAGCTTCACCAAGCGTTTTACCGCGCTGTCACACTGGGTGCTCGGCTTTACGGACGCGCTGGCGGTCGGCGGCGGCTGGATCGCGGTGCGGGCTTCGTTTTTTTCGCCGGATGACCTGCCCGCGTGGCTGCTGACTACGGCGGCGATGTTTTGGATCGGCGGCTTTGATCTGATCTACGCCTGCCAGGACGTAGAGCATGACCGCGCCGAAGGACTGTACGCCTGGCCCGCGTGTTACGGTATCGCCAGCGCGCTGAAGATGGCACGGCTAAGTCACGGCATGTTCCTGGTGTTTCTGGTGCTGGGCGGATTAGCAGCCGGGCTGCGGTGGCCGTTTTACGCAGCGGCCCTGCTGGCGGCGGGCCTGCTGATCTATGAGCACCGGCTGGTGTCGCCGGACGATCTCAGGCGGGTCAACGAGGCGTTCTTTCATATGAACGCGGTTATCGCAGTGACGCTGCTGGCCGGAACGCTTGCCGCGTTATTTATGTAGCTGCCGGTAAGTTCAACAGCAAGGGAAAGAAAAGATACAACGGAGGAAAACATCATGCGAAAAATGTACCTGTCGCTGCTGCTGGTGTTGGCCCTGCTGGTCACAGTGGCCGCGCCGGTCTATGGCGAACCAACACCACGTGATACAAAGCTCCGCGTCGGCATGATCCCGATCATGGAAATGCTGGTCCTGCATGTCGCGGACCAGGCCGGGTACTTTGAGGACGAGGGCCTCGACGTGGAGATCGTCGCGGTCAGCGGGCCGTTGGAGCGGGACCAGGTGATGCTGGCCGGGGAACTGGACGCCATGCTCAACGACGTGATCGGCGTCGGCCTGTTCAACCGGGACGAAATACGGATCGTGGCTGTCGCCCTGGGCCGCATCACGTACCCGGATTACCCGCAGTTCCGCATCCTGGCCGCGCCGGGCAGCGACATCGCAACGCCCGACGATCTCAAGGGCGTGGAGATCGGCATCTCTGAGAACTCGATCATCCACTATATCAGCCAGCGCATCCTGGAACACGCCGGGTTGAGCGTGGACGACATGGTTTTCCGTCCGGAACCAAACATCCCGGTGCGGGTGCAGCTCTTGATGGAGGGCCAGCTAGAAGCAGCCTGCATCCCCGATCCGCTGGCGCAGGCGCTGATCGAGCAGGGCGCGATCCTGATCGCGGATGATACGTCGCTGGACAACATCGAATTCAGTCAAAGCACACTGAGCTTCACTGCCGAGTACGTCGAGGAGCACCCGGACGCGATTGAAGGCTTTCTGCGGGCATGGATGCGCGCGGCAGAGGACATCAACACCGACCCCGAAGCCTACCGCGACCTGTGGTTCGAAGTGACCAGCGTGCCGGACAACATCAAAGAAACCTATGTCCTGCCGCCCTTCCCGCTGTACCAGATCACCGACGAGGCAGCCTGGAACGACACGATGGACTGGATGCTGTCGCTCGATATGATCGAGCAGGCGCCGAGCTACGACGACAGCGTCGACGGTAGTTTTATCGCGGCTATCGCGCCGGATGACGAGGAATAGATCGGACGCGCTCAACAGGCGGCGGATTCAGGCTGTTGTTCTGCTGATCGATACGGGTCGGCCACCTGCCGCCTAGTTGTACCTGTATCAAACCGATTGTATGGAGGATTCCGTCACACATGCGTAAAACACGATATTCTCTGCTGTTGATCCTGCTGCTGCTGATCACAGCCGTCACGCCGGTTGTATACGGCGAACCGGCCTCCCGCCAGGCCCGGTTAACAATAGGGCTGCTGCCGATCCTGGACGTGCTGCCGTTTTACGTGGCCGAACAAGCCGGGTATTTCGCCCAAGAAGGACTTGACATCGAGCCGATCCCGGTCAGCAGCGCCCTGGAACGCGATCAACTCATGCTGGCGGGCGAGATCGACGGTATGGTGAACGATCTGGTCAGCACCGGTATTTTTAACCAGAACAAATCGCGGATTGTAGTAGTAGCCCTGGCGCGCAAGGCGTATGTGGGCTACCCACAGTTCCGCATCCTGGCCGCGCCGGATAGCGACATCACCACGCCGGACGATCTGAAGGATGTAGACATCGGCATCTCGGAAAACTCGGTGATCTACTACATCACGCAGCGCATTCTGGAACATGCCGGGCTGAGCGTGGACGATCTGGACTTCCGCCCAGAGCCAAACATTGCGGTGCGTTTCCAACTGCTGATGGAAGGCCAGCTTAAAGCGGCGTGTCTGCCCGATCCGCTGGCGCAGGCGGCCATCGTGAGCGGGGCAACGTTGATCGCAGATGACACCGTGTTGGTCGATACCGACTTCAGCCAGAGCACGCTGAGCTTCAGCGCCGAAACGGTCGAGAACCAGCCGGAAGCCATCGAGGGATTCCTGCGGGCCTGGATGCGCGCAGCAGAGGATATCAACGCCGACCCGGACGCGTACCGCGATCTGTGGATCGAAAACACGCAGGTGCCGGACAGCGTCAAGGATACCTATGCCCTGCCGCCCTTCCCTACCTATCAGATCACCGGTGAGGCCGCGTGGATCGATACTATGGATTGGCTGCTGGACCTGAACATCATCGACACCGCGCCGGACTACGCCGACAGCGTTGATGGCAGTTTCATCACGGCTATCATGCTGATCGAGGGGTAGACCGGTTCGGCAGACGGTCACACATGATCACCATCGAGAACCTGACCTTTCGCTATGGCGCGCGCGGTGCGCTGGTCTTCCAGGATTTCAACTGGCACGTCAAGCCGGGTGAAGCCTGGTCGATCATCGGGTCGTCCGGCTGCGGCAAGACCACGCTGCTGATGCTGATCGCCGGGCTGCGCCGCGCAACCAGGGGCACGATCCGCGTCGGAAACACCCTGATCCAGCGTCCACGCCCGGAAACCGGCCTGATCTTGCAGGATTACGGCCTGCTGCCCTGGGCATCGGTCTGGGATAACGTGGCGCTGGGGCTGCGCGTGCGGCGTTTTTATGGCCCGGACGGCAAGCACGCCCCCCGGTACGAGGCACGCCCATCGCGCCAGCAGACGCAGCAAATCGTGGATAGCTGGCTGTACCGCCTGCACATCAACGAACAGCGCGACAAGTTCCCCGGTGCGATCTCCGGGGGCCAGCGCCAGCGCACCGCCATCGCCCGCACGCTTGCGCTTCAGCCGGATCTGCTGCTGATGGATGAGCCGTTCAGCAGCCTGGACGCGCCAACCCGCGAGGACTTGCAGACTCTTGTGCTGAGTCTGCAAGCGGAAATGCGCCTGACCAGCGTGATCGTAACGCACGCCATCGAAGAGGCCGCGATCCTGGGCCGTCACATTCTCGTCCTGAGCGCCCTGCCCAACACCGACACCGTCATCGTCTCCAACCCGGACGCGGGCACGCCCGGCTATCGCAGCACACAAACGTTTCTAGACAAATGCAACGAACTACGCCTGCACCTCGGTCTGAAGCCCTGACGCCCGGCAGCACGCCTACCGGCCTGCTGCGCGACGTGACACGGCACGTGCTGAAACGGGTCGGCAACCTGGCGCTGGCCGTGATCATTTTCCTGGCCTGCTGGACGGCGCTGGCCGCCTACCTGGACCGCGACATCATGCCCTACCCCTGGCAGGTGGGACCGGTGTTTGTGGACGAGTTACAGGGCGTTCTGTGGGATCACATGCTGGTCAGCGCGCGGCGCGTGCTGGCCGCAATTGGCGCCGCCGTGCTGGTCGCTACGCCAGTTGGGTTGGGGCTGGGCCAGATACGAGCGCTCAACCGCGTCTTTTCGCCGCTGATCGGGCTGGTACACCCCATCCCCAAGATCGTTTTTTTGCCGGTGATCCTGGTGGTGCTGGGTGTGGGCGAGCGCTCCAAAGTCTTCCTGATCGCGCTGATCCTGTTCTTCCAGATTCTCGTGGTCGTGCGTGACGAAGCCGCCGGTCTGCGCCCGGAACTGATCCAGTCGGTGCGCTCGCTGGGCGCGGGACGGCGCGCGCTGTTCCGCTACGTCTACCTGCCTGCCTCGCTGCCCGCCGTGCTCACCGCGCTGCGCGTTTCGGTTGGGACGGCGATTGCGGTGCTGTTCATCGCGGAGCAGTACTCCACGCGCGAAGGATTGGGCTATTATATTGTGACGCTGACATGGCAGCGCCTGCGCTTCGAGGAGATGTATTCGGGCATCCTGGCGATGAGCCTGCTCGGCCTGGTATTGTATACGGTGGTGGATGTGCTGGAACGGATCACCGGGCGCTGGCGCTCGGCAGGGGAATACTACTGATACTTGCCTAACATTCTAAACTGGCCCTCGTCCCCCGGCACCCTCTCCCATCACATGGGCGAGAGAGAGGCGTGCGCGGATCAAGTCCCCTCGACTGCTCGGCGGGAGAGGGGATTTAGGGGTGCGGGTGGTATGCGATGATGTTGTGTTTAGTTTCATATGCTAGGCTCAGTAATTTCTGAGTGGCCCCTACCATCGACCCAGCTTCGCCACCAACGTCTTTTAGAGGCAAGCTTCCCTGTTTCCCTCCACCTTCCAACCCGTGCTATAGTGTGCAAAAGTTTGTGGGGAGAAGAGCGGAAGATGACGTTAATTCCACCAGCTATAGTCTTTCTTGTTGGGTTGTGCATGTGGTTTGCGCCACGAGTCGGAGCGGGGTGGCGCGGAGCACACCACCCTATCCGCCCGCCACGCAGGATCATACAAGGTAAGCGCAAACAGGTCATCAGCGGGCTGTTGATGTTCGTGAGTGTCGTTGTCCTCGTCTTTCAACTTAATCCGGGGTATCCCATAATTGCGTGGATAATCCTGTGGGCGATTGGATATGTCCTGTCCGAACCTGTTCTCACGCCTGAGGAAGAATATAAACGACGGGAGGAAGAAGCTATACGCCAATCGCGCCCGCTTCCGGTCCCCGACACTCTGCCGTCAAAACTGCGCGCACAGCTTACTAAGGTCGCGGAGCAAAGCCCACTTAAGTTCGATACGCGCTTCGATCCTCGTTACGGGAAAAAGAAAAAAGCCGAGTGGGAAATCTGTAACACGCTGTTCAGAATGCGATTGGTTTCCCGCGAAGAAACCGGCCCTGGTGAATCTTGGGAAATCTTCACCATCACGGAGGCCGGGCAGAAGGCGCTGGAGGGAAAATCGCCGAAAGCACCGTCCGCCTAGCCATCGCCGCGCGCGGAGAGGGAATTTTAGGGGTGAGGGTGGTATGCGGTAATGCTGTGTTTAGTTTTATATGCAAGGCTCAGTAAGTACAGGAGCGTGTCATGATGCATGAACCCGTCACCGTCTGCACAGTAGACGACTACAACCAGATATTGGCGGACTTCGCCCAGTTCTGGGACAATGACCGCACCCGGCGGCTGCATAACCCCACCCTGATCCACGAATTCGGCAGCACCGCGTTTGTGATCAAAGACAACCAGACGGTAGCGGCCTACCTGTTCGGTTTTTACGCCCAGACCGGCCCGGTCGGCTATGTTCACCTGCTGGGCGTGCGGCGCGCGTACCGGCGGCAGGGGCTAGCTTCCCGGCTGTACGCGCATTTTATTCAGGTGGCAAAGGCCAACGGCTGCACGCAGGTGAAAGCGATCACCAGTCCAACCAACAGCCGGTCAATCGGATTTCACACGGCTATCGGCATGGTCCCGCAAGGCACACCCAATGCGAACGGCATCCCGGTCGTGAAGGATTACGCGGGCATCGGCGAAGACCGCGTCGTGTTTTTGATGGAAATTTAGGGGTGTTTGAATACCGGCGCGCGGCGGGACATTGCCAGATAGAACAAAGCAGCTATACAATTCC
Organism: Anaerolineae bacterium; assembly: GCA_016926875.1. Lineage (GTDB taxonomy): Bacteria > Chloroflexota > Anaerolineae > Aggregatilineales > Aggregatilineaceae > JAFGNU01. The sequence continues at coordinate 20,395 of JAFGNU010000022.1, forward strand.
TGAACCTGTTGACGTGCTGGTGCTTACAGCATTCGGGGAGGCAAAAAGGAAAAGAATGGACTCTCGCACACTGGCAATAGCTTTCGGAGTCCTGGCAGGAATTTGGATCATGTGGCAAACCCATACCACGTATACATTAAAGCACAACCTGTCCCGGTTCAGCATCGATCTTAACCAGCGCGTCCACCACCTGAGACGCGCGCGCGAATTGACGCACGTCATACACATCGCCCAGGCACAATCCATTTTGGGCTTACCCCCTGACTCAAAACATACGATTACCAAGGCTGAGCTGTCCGCCTACAAAGCCGAGCTAAAAGGTCTGGTGATGGTCATCAATGACGCGAAGCTCCGGCAACTGACCGACCAGTTGTTGGCTTATACCCTGCCACATGTGCATGCTGACGAATCCGCAGAAACATTGGAGGCCGCGCTGACGGAGAAATCGCAGCAGGTCTACACCCGGCTGTACGAGTTGATGGATGCGGTCATGCGCTAGAGCGGCTGAGTTGAGAACAGGCACCCCCATGAACGATCACAGTGCAGCTATTCAAGCCATGTTCGGGCGTATCGCGGGCCGCTATGACCTGATGAACCGCCTGATGACCTTCAACCGGGACCGGTCGTGGCGGCGGTTTGTGGTCCGGCAGGCGCAGCTTTCGCCCGGCGGCTGGCTGCTGGACATCGCTACCGGCACCGGCGATATTGCGTTCGAGGCGCGGCGGCAGGTGCCCGATCTGCACGTCGTTGCGGCGGATTTTACGCTGCCCATGCTGCGCGTCGGGCAGGGACGCAACGGCGCGGGCGGGATCGCGTGGCAGGCCGCCGATACGCTGCGCCTGCCTTACGCCGATAACACGTTCGACGCGGTGACGAGCGGCTACCTGTTCCGCAACCTGGACAACATCCCGGCGGCGCTGGCGGAGCAGGTGCGCGTGCTGAAACCGGGCGGGCGGCTGGTTACGTTGGATACCACGCCCCTACCCCGCAGCCTGCTGCGCCCGTTCATCCAGCTTCACCTGAAGATCGTGATCCCGCTGCTGGGCCGGATCGTCAGCGGCGACGGCAGCGCCTACCGCTACCTGCCGGAAAGCACGCTCGGTTTTAAGACGCCCGGCGAACTGGCCGATCTGATGCGCGCGGCAGGGCTGATCGAGGTAACATACCGGCGGTTTATGTTCGGCACAATGGCCGCGCATTGGGGCATCAAGCCGGGCAACACGGCACCAGAGCTATCGGCAGCGCCTTGAGCGCACAGGAGTTACCGGACACACTCACATGACTTCAAACCCCCAACGCCTGATCGTCGGCATCTCCGGCGCCAGCGGCGTGATCTATGGCATCCGCCTGCTGGAAGTGCTGCGCCAGGATGACAGCATCGAAACGCACCTTGTCCTGACCAACGCCGCACGGATCACTATTGCCCAGGAAACCCACCGGTCGATCAGCGACGTCGAAGCGCTGGCCGACGTGGTACACAAGCCGGATAACATCGGCGCCAGCATCGCCAGCGGATCATTTATAACAATAGGTATGGTCGTCGCCCCGTGCAGCATCAAAAGCCTGTCGGCCATTGCGCACAGCCACACCGCCGACCTGCTGGCCCGCGCCGCCGACGTCCAGCTAAAAGAAGGCCGCCGCGTGGTGCTGGTCGTGCGCGAAACGCCGCTGCACCTCGGCCACCTGCGCCTGATGGTCCAGGCAGCCGAGATCGGCGCGGTGATCCTGCCGCCGGTGCCCGCCTTTTATAGCCAGCCGCGCACAATTGATGATATGATAAACGGGACCGTTGGCCGCATCCTGCTGAGGATGGGGATCAACAATACTCATTATTTCGAATGGCTTGGTCTGCGAGGTAAATCCTTATGAAAGCAACTCCCCCCCTTTCTGACGAACTGCGCACCATACTGCTCAACTTCCTGGCGAGCCAGTCCACGCTGGCACTGGGCACCGCCGGGGACAGCGACGGGCGGCCCCAGGTCGCGCCGGTCTTTTTTGTGAACGACGAAAGCTTCAACCTGTACTGGGTATCCAACCCACACACCCGCCACAGTGTCAACCTGGCGGCCTGGAATGACGTGGCAGGCGCGGTTTACACTGATACGTGGGAGATGGCCGCCATCAAAGGCGTGCAGCTTGAAGGCGATGCCAAGATCGTCACGGACGACGACGAACGCCAGCGCGCCCTGGGCCTGTACATGAATAAGTTCGCGTTTGTCGCCAAAATGCAGCAAGAGCACCCGGAAGCCATGCAGCAAGGCGCGGTCTACGTGCTGCGCCCGCGTTGGGGTCGCTGGGTCGACAACGCACAGGGTTTTGGCTATCAGCAGGAATTTTCACTGGTGTCACCAAACGACAGCGGGTAATACGGCGAAGGAGCGACTGTGGAGAGCAGTTTTATTGCACAATTATTCCTGGCGCTCGCCCTGGTCATCGTAGCTGCGCAGTTCGCCGGTGCCGCTGCGCGGTCACTCGGCCAGCCGCGTGTCTTTGGCGAGCTGCTGGCCGGGGTCCTCCTGGGGCCAACGCTGCTAGACATGCTGCACTGGGGCGCGTTTGATGACCCGACGCTGCTAAAAAAGACCATCGAGGAATTTGCCGAACTCGGTGTGTTGTTCCTCATGTTCACCGTTGGCCTGGAAGTTCACCTGCGCGAACTGCTGTCGGTCGGCAAAGTGGCGATCTGGGGCGGCGTCCTGGGGGCGCTGCTGCCGGTCGTATTGGCGATGCCAATCGTGTTGATCTTCGACTTTTCAGCCGAAGCGGCGCTGTTTGTCGGCGTGGTCATGGCGGCAACATCGGTCAGCATCTCGGCGCAAACGCTGCTGGAACTGGGCGTTTTGCGAACCAGGGA
>JAFGNU010000023.1 GCA_016926875.1 Anaerolineae bacterium
CGCGCCCTGCTGGCGTCGATACGCTTGATGCGGGCGTGGGCGTGCGGACTGGTGAGCAGTGCGCCGGTCAACATGCCTTCGATCTGTATGTCGTCGGTGAATACCGGCTTGCCTTTCGCCAATTTGACCGCGTCTACCTTCACTTCCGGCTGGCCGACGACTTGTGTCGGTTCCATGTCGGGAGGTGTAAATACCAGCGGCGGCAGCGGATCGGTGCTCTCATCCCGGCGGTAGTACGGGGTGGGAAGTTCAATTGGCTCGCCGTCGGCGGGCAGGACGCGGTCAATGTGCGATACCGGCGGTACCGCTTCGCCGCGCAGCACAGCCGCCGCCCGCTGGACCGCCTCGATAATCCGCACGTAGCCTGTACAGCGGCACAATACACCGCTTAGCGATGCTCGAATCTCGTCGGCGGACGGGGCTGGATTCGCATCCAGCAGCGCCTTACTCGCCAGGATCATTGACGGTGTGCAAAAACCGCACTGGATCGCGCCGGTTTCGATAAATGCCTGCTGAACCGGGTGCAGATCGCCGTTGGGATCGCTCAGCCCTTCGAGGGTGGTGATCGCGTGTCCATCGGCCTCAACAGCCAGCGTCATACAGCTTCGCACCGGCTGACCGTCGAGCAGCAGCACGCACACGCCGCAGTCGCCCGTATCACAGCCCCGTTTTACGCTCGGATAAGAAACACGGCGCAGCAGATCGAGCAAGTTTTCGTTTGGTTCAACCGGGAAGGTTTTTTCGACGTTGTTGATTATAAGGTTGATAGTAACAGTCTTTTCGGCCATGACCTATCCTTTTTTGCATGCTTCCAGAACGCGGCGAGTCAGCACGGCGGCCATCTCGCGCCGGTAGTCGGCGCTGCCGCGAAAATCGCCCTGGGGCGTGATTTCCTGCGCAACCGACCGGGCAGCCTGATCGATCTGCCTGTCACTCAGCAGCGCGCCCTGGAGTGATTTCGCAGCCTGCGCCAGCCGGGCATACTCATACCACACCCCGGTCAGGGCCAGCCGCGCTTCCCGGACGTCTTCGCCATCCAGGTCCACGACGGCGGCAACCGTCACAACCGGGTCGGCAGCAGGCATCGGCGCAACATGCGCTTCCCCCCAGACACGCCCCGGCACATCCAACGGCAGACGCACAGCGGCCAGCTTGCCCTGGCGTGAGGCTGTGCGGGGCAAAAAGTCGGCCAGCGCGATTTCCTGCTCCTGGCCGCCATCCTGGAATACCACCACGGCGCCCCATGCCAGCAGCGCTGCAATCCACGCCGGGGCCAGGTTGGGTGACAGGATGGTCTGCTCAACCGTGATGCCTGTGCGATGCTGCCAGGACAGCGGCCTGCCCAACGTCCGGCGCACCAGTTCGGGGCACTCGGCTGCCTGGTAAACAGCTTCGAGCGCTGCCCCGGCAGGCAGGCTCAGGTAGGCCGGGCTTTGCTTGCCTGCCGCTTTGATAATTTTGATCGCATGTTGTTCAACGCTTGCCACGTAAAATACCTCCCAATCGTAAAAAACCTATCTGCGAAATATCACGTGTAGCTGTAGGCAAATACAACACTCACCGTTTGCCAAGCAGCGCGCGCAGCACAAAGCGCACATTGGCGGGATTTTCACCAACACGGCGGATGCTGTAGGGCCACCACGCCTCGCCAAACGGCATGTATACGCGCACCATGTGCTGCTGACCGGCGAGCTGGCGCTGTAACGGCTCGCGCACACCCAACAGCATCTCAATCTCGTATTCGCCGGGTTGCCAGCCGTTCGCCTCGGCTACCAGGGTCAGGATGTCGAGGATACGGTCATCGTGCGTTGCGAAAATAGGCCGCAGCCCGGCTTCTTTCATGCCCGGACTGAGCGCCAACAGCGTCAAGCGCAAGTAGGCATCGTCAATGTCACGCTTGCGCGTATACGCGATGCGGCGGCTGGCAACAAATGCCCCCTTTACCATCCGGATGGTTGCCCCCTGCGCGGCTAAACGCTTGAAATCATCTTCAGTGCGGAACAAATAGGTTTGGAGCGTGATCCCTGCGGGAATGTTGCTCCCAACTAACCGTTCGTAGAGTTCTATCGTTTTGTCAACATAGCTCGCGTCTTCCATGTCGACCATGATGTAGCGCCCTTCTGGCGCGTTCGCCATCGCCGCCCCAATGCGCTGCGCGTTTGTCCAGCCCAACTCATCCGAGATCGAATACCCGATCTGCGTGGGGTCCACCGAGATGAACCAATCCAGGTTGGTCTGGCTGAAGTGTTCAATCGCGGCGATGATATTTTTCACGTTCTCTTCAACCAACGCCTCCGAGTCAACATACTCGCCCAGGTAGTAGATCGAGGCATGAATCCCCGCCTGTGCGAACTCCTCGGCCTTGCGCTGAGCGGTTGCAACATCTGGACCGGCAACAAACCGCCCGGCTAACGCAACCAGCCGGTCGCTGCTTTCGACTCGTGTGCGCAAGCCGTCATGGCAGGCCAATCTGATCATGGTCCGCTGCCAGATTCGCCTGCCCAGGTTCGCTCCCATAAGTGCCATACTATCCTCCTCAAGCTGAACCGTTGCCCCAGGTAAGCCAGGTGTGATCAGCGCGGCATCTCTGGTTAAGGCTGAGTCTCCGTACCGGCTTCGATCACGATTACTGTCCCTGCGCCTACCTCGATAAAATCCTCGCCATATTCATCGGCAAACATCTGGATCGCCTCGTCACCCGTACAGTGACACGGCGCTACTTTCTGTACGTCCATCTGGCGGAACGATTCGATGATGTGAGCGATCTCGGCTTCGTGTCTATCGCTCAAGTGGAAGCCGCCTAACACCAGGTAAACCGGCTCGTCAAACAGGTCTTTCGCCTGCATCACCATGTTCGCCACGCCCGGATGCGCGCAGCCGGTAATAACTACTAACCCGTGCGTAGTTTTAATTATAAGCGCTTGCTCACGGATGCCACCACCCATTTCGCCGGTTGTAAACAGCCCTTTTGCGAAAACCTGGCCCGGCTCCACCTCGACCAGGGTAGTGACCTCACCCACCCGGCGCTTGAAATCATCCGGGAAAGACGGCGGCACATACACCACCGGGCGCACGCTGGTTGCCTGCAAGCTCGCCAGCCCACCGACGTGATCGCCGTGAATATGCGAGAGCACCACCGAATCAATGCTCAGCGGGTCAATATCAAGCGCAGCCATGTTATCGAGCAGGATGGTACCATCGGCTCCGGTGTCAAATAGCAAGATGTGATCGCCATATTCGACCAGCGCCGCAAAGCCCCAGGCCGGTGTATAAGCCGGGTCAACGGTTTTGTTGTCGAACACAATCGTGATCGTGAGTTCAGAATCAGGCTGTTCGATCATTGCTTCGTCTCCCGCGTGTGTAGGTGTAGCCGCGAGATCGGTCAAGGAGATAGAGGTAGATAGTAGAGCCGCCAGCGGGCAGCTTACCAGGATCAGCAAGATACCAAACACCAACCAGTAGCGCATGTTATCAGTCCTCCAACACTAACACCTCCAACAATATGCGTGCTGCTCGTTCAACCAGCACCGCGCACGGTGTTCCTTCGCCGCCATAGCCGGAACTGCGAAGTTCTCCACAGTTGGTTGAGCCAAGCTCCTGACCAAACCGCTCGCGGAAGCGGCTCGCCAACCGGTAAGCCTGGCTGTCATCGGTGCCCGTTTCCGTGCGGCCATACAGCGCACCGATCACCATCAAGCCCCCGCTGAACGCACCGCACACATCGTGATACGTCCCGCCCACGCCGCCGCCAAACGGGGTGCTCATGCGCAGCGCCTGTTCGTTTACCGCGTCCAGCAGCGCCCCGCCTACGCCTAGCACCATCGCCTCAGAGCAGTGATAGCCCTGGCGCAGCAGGTTTCCGGCGTGGCGTGCGACTTCTTCGCGTCTTTGAGGATCGGCTATCAAACGGAACCGGTCCTCAATGCTTTTATCCGGCATAATGTTTTTACCTTTCATGTGTAAATACGTGCTTAGCAAAGCTGAATGCCAACCTGATCGCCAATTACCATCCAGTACCGGCTAATCCGGGCGAGAATTAGCGGGGCGAACCGGGTGCAGTTCTTTTGCTCTGGGCATCGTCAGGATAATGAGCGGGCGCGGCGCTCCAGAAGCGGACACCGTACCGCTCAACCACCTGTGCGCGCCCACTCACTTTGAGTTCATCCAATATCCGGCGGGCCTGCCCCGGCAAGCGGCGCTCAAGCGCGCGTTCCAGTTCGTCCTGGCGCACCGGGTGGCGCGTAATAATGCCGATCACTTCCCCGGTCACGTCTTCGCTGTCGCCCAAATCAAGGCTGCCTGCGGCGGGATGCACCACTCGCGCCACATCACCCAGGATCGCAACCGCGCGCATGACACCGTCTTCATCCGGCGGCTGCACCCAGGTTTCGACCGGCGGGCGCGTGGGCAGGTTGATATGCACCTGGTCCGGCTGGATGCGGCGCAGCGCGTCGGCAATGTCGCACAAAGCCTCTTCGGTATCGTTTTGCCCCTTGACCAGCATGATCTCGACCCAGAGCTCGCCGGTGTATTCCTGGCGAAACGCGATCAACCCATCCAGCAGGCGCTCGAACGTCGTTTCCGGGTGCGGGCGGTTGATCTGGCGGTATAAACCGGGCGAACCGGCGTCCAATGTCGGCAGCATGGCATCGGCAGGAACCAACGCGCGGCGGACTTCCGGCAGATACAACAACGCACCGTTGGTGATGACCGCCACCGGCAGATCGGACAGCGCTTTGACCTCGTGAATGAGCCAGCCAATGCTGGCGTGCAGCGTTGGTTCACCCGAACCAACAAATGTCACCCAGTCGATTTTACCGGGGCCGAGCGTTTCTAATGTCTGCCGGACTTCGGCCAGGATGTCTTGCGGGGGATAGTAGTCATGGCGTTCGTTCACAACCGGCATAGTCCGGCCAAGCTGGCAGTACACGCAGTTCCAGTTGCAGGTTTTGAGCGGGATCGTATCGATACCAAGCGATTGCCCCAATCGCCGGGACGGCACCGGTCCAAAAACATAATTCGCCATAATAACCTCAACTTTTAAAAAACATACAGAAGATTGTACTTATGCCGGTCGGCTGCCAAACAACGCCGTGCCGAGTCGAACAACGTTGGCGCCTTCTTCGATGGCAATGTGATAGCTGTTGCTCATGCCCATCGACAGGTAGTGCATCGCAACGTTGGGGTAGCTCAGGCATGATAAACGCTCAAATACTTCGCGCGTTGCCCTGAAGTATGGGCGAGCATCTTCGGGATTGCCAAAGCGCGGCCCCATCGTCATAACCCCTTGCACCTGGATGTGATCCAGCCCGGCGACGGCTGCGACCAACTCGTCTACATCTTCCGGCAGTGCACCGGTTTTGTTCGGCTCGCGTCCGCTGTTGATTTCGATCAGCACGGACATGGTTTTGCCGATGGCGGCGCAGTGCTGGTTGATCGTACCGGCCAGTTCAATCGAATCGAGCGTTTCGATCATATCGAACAAGCGAACAGCCCTGGATACCTTGTTGCGCTGTAAGTGGCCGATCATATGCCAGGTTGCCTTGTTCCCCACCACAGCGATGATGTTACGCGCTTCCTGCACATAATTCTCGCCGATGTGCGTGATTCCAGCCTGTATGACCGCCTCAACTTCTTGCGGCGTGCGCGTCTTGGCTGCCGCAACCAGTATCACATCCGGTGGAATGGTGTCCAGAATACGCTGCACCGATGCTGCTATATCATCAGTCAACTTGCTCATAGCCAGTAACCTCGCATCCTCTCTATTGTACAACACACACCCTGGCGTTCATTAGGCCGGGAATATAATAAGGCGACTGCTATGAGTCGCCTCTGGTTTTCAGCATGAATGGGTAAAAAGCAAACGCCGCGCGGGACTGCTTATGACTCGCCGGTGCTGCTGGTGTCGGTCGAAGATGACGATGCATCAGAAGCCGGTTCGTTCTTGGTGGACGTATTATCACCTGCGCCGGCTTCTTTTTTAGGTGGCACAGCCAGGTTATTGCGCCCCCGGCTGTCCGTCACATACCAGCCCCCTCCCTTAAATACGACCCCAACGGCCTGCGGGACGCGGTGAACATAACTGCCGCATTCAGGGCACTCGGTGACCGGATCATCCGAGAACTTCTGGCGAACGTCAAACCGGACGCCGCATTCCTCGCACTGGTAGGTATAAACGGGCATACACTCACCTCACTATCTTACCAAGGGAAAAGTATACAGCGTTTTATAGCTGGCGTAAAGCTATTTTTGATGAAATTTCGTAAAAATTTTGATCACCGGAGTCTATGGCCTATTCCAGACCCAACAAGTCGGCCATCAGGACTGCGCCTTCGTTCTGCTGCGGCAGCTTGCTCAGGTACCGTTCGGTGATCGCCACATTCGAATGGCGTAACAACCGGCTGATAGTATCGATTGCCACGCCGTTCTCCTGGAGCGATCCCGCAATGCTGCGGCGGAGATCGTGCGGTGCCACACGCCCCAGACCAGCCTCGCGCGCCGCTGCGCTCACGATACGCCACAGCGCATCCGTAGTCAGGCCACGCCTGGACACGCGACCGCCTTTCCACACCCGGCGAATCAGGGCGCTGTCCGGGGCCGGGTTGACGTGGTGCATCCAGTTCTCCAGCGCTTCCATGACGGTTTTGGGCACATCAACATACACCGCTTTGCTGCCCTTGCCATGAATCAGCATCACCGGGCGCCCGTTTTGTATACCAAAGTCACTCCAGCGTGCGTCGACTAGCTCCTCGCGGCGCAGTGCCATCGTACACAACATACTCATCACCAGCCGGTTGCGCGCGCACTGCTGGTCGGTGGTAGCGATTGTCTCCGCTGCCGTCATGAGCTGCCTGATCTGTTCAATCGATAACCACCGGCCCGGACGCTGACCGTCCTCGGCACGCGGCGCGCGAACGTTGCCCATCGCCGCGCTGGTATAATCATCCAGCCAGCCCGCCTCGGCCAGCAGGGCCGACAACGTGATGATCGCCGCCCGTGCCTGGTTCAAACCCTGTTTACCCTGTCCCTCTGCGGCCAGCCGTCCCAGCCAGGCGCGCAGCGTTGGCGCGCTCATGAACGGCAGCAGCAGTTTGAGCGGCAGGGCGCGCATCCGCTCGGTTCGCTCGTGCCCAAAAGTAGGCTCCTGCCCGGTAACGTCTGCCAGATACCGGTCCACCCAGCGCGCGTAAGCCCGCTGGGTATGCGGGCTGCTGGCGCGACCGGTCAGCACTTCGGCAAAATTAAACGTGGTGCCAGCCGGAAGATCAACCGGGTCGTTGATAGGCTGAAGCTGGTTGTTCACAACGAACTCCTGAGCAAAGTAAAATCGCCAACACGATACAGGCCATCATTTTTGGCATTGCTGCCGGGCAAGAAACAAGGCACTCACCCGGTTTTTCGCTAACGCTGATCGCCAACTGCTAAAACGTGTGTTTGAAGTGGCAAAAAACCGGATGGCGTATACTTAACATAATACACTATCTATCCATCGACAACCTTTAAGGCAATCTTACAGGCAGGATCGTTATGCGTTTTAACAAACAGCGTCCCGATGTTGTGCTGGGCATCGACGTGGGCACGCAGAGCACCAAGTGTGTTGTCCTTGACGAAACCGGCCAGTTGCTGGGCGTCGGGCAGGAAGGTTACGGTGTCCAGATGCCGCGCCCCAACTGGGCCGAGCAAGACCCTGATACATGGTGGCAGGCGGCTATCAGTGCCGTTCAGGCTGCGCTGCAATACGCAAAAATCGCTGCCGATCAGGTATGCGGTATCGGGCTGGCGGGGCAGATGCACGGGGTCGTTTTGCTGGGAGCAGACCTGTTTCCACTCCGCCCGGCAATCATCTGGATGGATCGCCGCAGCGCGAACCTGTGCGCAACGGTCCAGGCGCGCGTTCCCCCTGAAGCTGCCGTCAACATAGCGGGCAACCAGCTTTCACCCGGATTTGCAGGGGCGAGCCTGGCCTGGCTGCGCGAAGTCGAACCCGGCATGCTGGAACAAACGCGCACGGTTGTGCAGCCCAAAGACTACCTGGCGCTCCAGCTTACCGGGGAAATCAGCAGCGATCACAGCGACGCATCGGCTACCTGGTTGTATGACATCACGCAGCGCTGCTGGTCGGAGACGCTGGCAGCCGCGTGCGGCGTCCCACTGGACATCCTGCCGCCGCTCTATGATTCGGGCCAGGTGGTGGGAATGCTGCGTCCCGAAGCAGCCGATGTGCTGGGCCTCAAGCCCGGTATCCCGGTTGTGGCCGGGGCCGGTGACCAGGCCGCGCTGCTGCTGGGTGCAGGTGTCGTAGAAGCCGGTCGTGGATCGATCACGCTAGGGACCGGCGGCCAGATCACGGTTGTGTCCAACCGCCCCCGGATTGCTTCTGATCTGCGGTTAAATACGTTCTGCCACGCCGTGCCGGAACGCTGGTATACCATGGGCGCGATACTCAACGGCGGGCTTGTGCTGCGCTGGTGGCGCGGCGTGGTCAGCCCTAATAACTCGCTGCCTTTCCCGGACCTGCTGGCCAGGGCAGAAGCTATCCCTGCCGGGGCGGAGGGCCTGATTTTTCTGCCATACCTGGAAGGCGAACGCACGCCACATATGGACCCTGACGCCACCGGCGCTTTTGTCGGGTTGACGAGACGGCACAGCCAGGAGCACCTGACGCGCGCCGTGTTAGAAGGGGTTGCCTACGCCTTCCGTGACTGCCTGCAAACGCTGCAAGCAGCCGGTCCGGTCCCGGATCATTTTTTGGTCGGCGGCGGCGGATCGCAGAGCGCAGTATGGCGGCGGATTCTGGCGAGTGTATTGGGCGTCAGTTTGCAAACGGTCGAGGGGAAAGAGCACACGGCCATCGGCGCGGCGCTGCTGGCCGGGCTGGGCGCTGACGTGTTTTACGATCTGGCCCAGGCGGTTGCCCGCGCGGTGCGCTACGGCTCCACCGAAACACCCGATCCCGATGAGCAGGCGCGCTATGCCGAGCTGCACGCACAATTCCAGGCGCTGTACCCGGCACTGCGGGCCGTGCGCTGATAGCCCGGTCAGCGTGACGAATCCGGTGAACGCGCGCGTAACCAGACCTGCCAGCCAATCCAGACCAGCCCTACAACCACTGCCAGCGCCAGCAGCCGGATAGCCACGCGCCCCAGGTTTGTATCGGCTACCAGCACAGCCAGGATCGCCAGCCCCAACGCCGCGATCAGGTAAATCAACAGCCTGTCGCGCTCACCTTGCAGCAGCGCGATGCGTATGTGCAGCGTCTGGATCATCAGGTTCATGTGGCGCAGCGATGCGTTAATGTGCTGCATATCGGCCTCAAGCTGGGTGCGCACCTGCGTTAACTGGCCGATCTGAGCCTGCCACACGGACGGCGCAGCATCCCACAGCCCGCTTTGCATCAGCTTCAGGTGGTAACCTGCGCTCAACTGCTGCAACTCCTGAGCGGACGCGCCGGTCACGTCCAAATCGGTCAGCGCGTCCCGGTATGCAGCTTCGAGCGAACCGAGTTCGGCGCGCAGGGGAGCCAACGAGTTCAGGCGATGCCGTTCATCCGGTTTTGGCCCACTTTGCATGGACTGCACGACCTGGTCCAGCGCATACTGCCGGGCGCGCGCCAGTGTCGACGCGTGGTTTTCGTACCGGTCCAGGCAGTAGCGTGCCTGCACCGTATACCAGTCCAGTTCCGGGGCCAGTGTCTCTAGAAAGCTGCTGGCGCGCTGCTCCGTGCGCGCATCCGGATACACCAGCAGGTGTGATACCTGCGCCTGCCCCAGGCACAGCACGCCAAAGGGAGTGTGTATCGGCAGTGAGCGATCCTGTTCCAGGTCTTCGGGCGGGCGGGGCGCCAGCCCGCACCAGTAGCGCGTGACGTGCAGCCATGACGGTGTGGTCGGTGGTTCGCCCAGGCTTTCGTCCAGCAGCGGCCACACGGTTTGCTCGTATTCACCGGCGCGGGCCACCACCACGCGCAGCAGCAGCATGTTTCGCAAAACATACGCGTACAGCCAGGCCGACGCGTTGATCCGCCCCTGGAGTTCTCCCGTTTGCATCAGTTCGTGTGCGCAAGATGGCGCGTCGACGTTCCAAATCGGAAGCTCCGGCAGCAGCGGCTCCGGCAGCGCCAGCCAGCCGGAGATCGACCGCAAAATGCGGCGCGTATCGGATACAAACGCTTCGTGGCGATCATGGCGGCGGGCCGGGCTTTCGCCGGGCGATTCGCGCAGGTAGTAATAGGTGGCGTGTACCAACGGCTCTCGGATGATCATCGGGCACCTTCATTAACATGTTGACGGACAAAACGACGTTTTGACGCTGGCAGCCAGTTCACATAGAATTGCACGGACTTCGTGCAGTTAGGGTGTATTGTATCGCTTTTTGCGTTCTTCTTCAGGCTGAGCGTACTGGTTATGGCTCGATTCATCCGGGTTATACACACTCACAGGTGGCTGGTTCTGATCCTGGCACTCGCGTTTGTGCTGCGGCTGGGGTACGCCATGGCGCAAGATCACGATGACGCTTACCTGCTGAAGGGCGGCGACTCCGGCTGGTACCTGCTAACCGGCTACGAGTTGATCACCGGGCAAGATGCAGCCCCGATCTCGCCCGCGCCTGTTTATTTGCTGTTCATCGGTTTCTGGCAGGCGGTGCTGTCGCGCACTGCTGCCGCGATCATCGTTATCCGGTTGATCCAAGTGATCATGAGCACGGCGACGTGTTTTTTCGGCTTCCGATTAGCGCACGCACTGACTGGCAACCAGCGAGCCGGACTGCTGGCAACGGGCGTGCAGGCTGTTTCGCTCGCGTTTGTGGTAGAAGCAGCCCAGATTCTAACCGAGACGCTGTATATATTCCTGGTGGCGGGCGGATTGTGGCTGTATGTGGACTATGTTGTGCCACATGAGCAAGCAAACAAGACCCTTTTTGCTGCGCTGGTCGGGACCGGCCTGGTATTTGGGCTGGCAACCCTGACGCGCGCTGTACTGCTGCTGTTCCCGCTGGGACTGGCAGTGCACCTTGTGCTGCTGCGCGGCGGGCGAACGGGCTTCAAGCAGGCGGCCCTGCTGCTGATCGTATACTGCCTGATCGTTTCCACCTGGACGATCTACAACCTGGCACGCTGGGACCGGCTGGTCATCGGCGCGGATGGGCTGGCATCGTTCGTATATATGGGCGCGCGCGGCTGGGACAGCCCGCAGGAGCTTGACGCCGCGCTGGAAGAAGACGTGCCGGAAATGACAACCGGCGAATCGACTTCTCCCGACCGCTCGGACCACTTCCTGACCGGTGCACGCCGTGCCATCGGCGATGACCCGTTGGGCTATGCGCGGCGGCGAATCGGCGAGCTGGCCCGCGCTTATGTGCAGCCGCACGGCACCGTGATCTTTCCCGGTGAGAGTCTCAAGGAACTGGCGCGTGACTGGTTCACCAACGACCGTACGCTGACAGGGCTACTTGACCTGGTAACGGGCGACGCCTTCTTGCCCAAACTGGTCATCTATGTTTTCCACCTGGCAGGGTTGATCCTGGGCGCGGTAGGGATATGGCTGTACCGCCGCGCATGGCGTGTCGCCCTGCCATTAACCGGCTTCATCCTGTATACCACGCTGGTACACCTGGTGCTGATGGCAACCCCGCGCTACATTTTCCCGGTTGAGTTATGCTGGTGGGTGTTCGCAGCAGCGGCCCTGGCTCGGTGGTGGGACACACGGCAGGCAAACCGCCGCCTGTCCGCAGGCTGAGCGGCTGGTACGTTTGGGGGCAACCGCAGTATAAAAAAAGCAGGAACGCCCGGCCCTGTATCCAGGAGTTGTTTATGCCCCGCCTGTACATCCTGCTCACGCTGCTGCTGGCTTTTTCTCTTGTCACTGGCGGTTCGGTTGTGTACGCCGATTCCGTCCCGACGGATCATTCGCGCCTCGACCTGCGCGGCGCGTGCGCAGCCCTGACGACCAGCTTCTACGCCAGCCCGGAATGTGACGCCGAGATGACCGCCGACCCGGCTCCGCCTGTCGTGGCGCTGGCTGTCGATCACGGAGCGATGGCGGGCTACACCTATATGCGAGTGGTTGTTGAGGGCGCGGTGATGGTCCACAACGCGCCGTATGGTTCCCCGCTGTATGTGCTCGATCCCGGCTTTAACTTCATCACACCGCGCACCGTACAGGAACATTGGGTTGAAATCAATCCCGGTGAGTGGGTGCGGCGCGACCAGCTCGCATTTGTGTCTCCCTCGGTGTTCACTGGCGCGTTTGTCCAGTCAGAACCGTCACGACCTTTTGGCTGGTTCCTGAAAAATCTGTACGCCAGCGACCGCCCCGGTGGGCCCCCTGTCATCACGCCGGACAAGCTGCTTTACCGCTACCAGATCACATACATCTACACGACGATAAACGTGGATGGCCTGGACTGGTATTTAGTCGCGCCGGGCAAATGGGTTGAGCAACGCTTGATGGGGCTGGCGAAGCGCATTCCTCGCCCCGGCGGGGTGCAGGGGCGCTGGGTGGCCGTTGACCTGTACGAGCAAACGCTGGTCGCCTATGAGAACGACACAATGGTATTCGCCACGCTGGTATCATCCGGGCTGGCTGGTTTCAGCACCAACACCGGGACATTCCAGGTATGGGGGCACCGGCTCAATGGCCCGATGTCCGGTGCAGAGGGGCAGTCAGATTATTACATGCTGGAAAACGTGCCCTACGCCCTGTACTTCGACGGAAACATCAGTCTGCATGGCACGTATTGGCACGATGGCTTTGGATACCGGCGCAGTCATGGCTGCGTGAACCTGTCGATCACCGATGCGCACTGGTTATATGACTGGCTGGGCGCTGGCGGCGGCGTGCACGTATACTACAGCCGTCCTTATTGACCCGGTACGTCTGTGACGGTAATGCTTTCGCCTTCATACGCCTGGAGCCGGGCCGTCAGCTTGATCGTGGTGCTGCCGATCACCGACGGAAACTCAACGCCGTGATCAGCCAGGTCCAGGTCAGAGGTCGCTACCGCCCACATATCCCCGCTGACAAGCTGCGCTTCGACCGCCATGCTGTGCTCGTTGGGTACGTTGTGCACTTCGAGCATACCATCCAGCGCGAATTCGATCACCTCTTCGGTGACAGGCACATAGCCGCGTGATGTCGCCACGTAAAACGCGATCGGGTAATCGCCGGTAGCCATTGCCACGCGGAGTACCTGGTTCACGGCAGAGGTGCCTGTGTCCACCGAATCAACATCGATGTTCAGGCGAACCAGCACTCGCAGTTCGTCGCCAACCGGTTCCAGCGTGATCGTGCCCGCCTCGACCGGGAAAACGCCTTCCAGATCAATTCCGCCGACCTGTGCCACAAAATCGACCTGTGATTCTCCCGGCGATACCTCAAACACGCGCGCCATTTGGGCTGCAATTGTGGGTGTGACCAGGTCGGTTGACGTGTCGTTTTTGCTGCCGGGATCAAAGAACTCAAGAAACAAAATAATCGTCCCGATCACCAGAATCAGGACGGCGGTTATACAACCAACCAACATAGGGTGGCGTCGTACATATGCCATCCGGTGTTCCTTCCTGTGGTATGGCTACCTGACCGACAGCGATCAGTGTGATCGCATCCGGTCTCGCGCCAGCATATACAGCAGCCGACCGGCAAAATACGTGCTGAACCCTCCGGCGGAAAGCAGCAGCGCTACCAGCGCTGAGAACGCCCGCCCGGTTTCATCCGGGTCGGCGCCCAAAGTACCGCCGGTATTCGGCTGCACCTGGGGAGCCAGCGTGATCGTAACCGGATCAGATTCCAGAAACAAGTTTTCCGGCCCGGTTGTAACAGCTACCAGCGTCACCCTGCCTTCATGCTGCAATGTCACGTCAACCTGCCACACGCCACCGGCTGAAGCCTGGATCGCTGCCAGGTCTGCGCCGGTATCGCCATCTTTGACCTGTACTAATACACCAGGGGGCGCGATGCCGCGCACAGTGATCGTGCCGGGCGAGTAGACCTCGCCAGAAGCAGGCGCATCGATCCGGGGGCGGGGCGCGACAAGTTCAGTTTGAGCGGTTGCTCTGGGGCTGACCTGTCCGGCGCCATCCACCACTTCCGCGCCGATCACGATCTCTCCAACGATAGTGCCCTGCCAGGTGAAAGTCCACGCGCCGGACGCATCCACTACCGCCTGCCCGATCGGTTCGTCATTGGCGGTGAGGTGGATTGTCTGCCCCGGTTCGCCCAACCCGTGAATGATCGCCGGGTCAAAGATCGAAGTGGTCGGCGCGAGCGCTTCAATCTGGGGCGGAGCAAGCGGTGTGACGCTGGCTGTTGGCGTATTAGTCGGCGTCTCGGTAAGAGTTGGGCTGGGAAGCGGCGTATCGGATGGTACCACTGCCACCGGTTCGGGTGTGTTGGTATCGGTCGGCGGCGGCGGCGTTGTGCTTGGCGTCCATGTTGGGGACGGCGTGTGTGTTGGCGTGGCCGTCGGTGGAATGGGCGTCTTGGTTGGCGGTTCAGGGCTGGGTGTGGGTGTATCGGTGAGCGTGGGTGTGCTTGTAGGTGGCACCGGGCTAAAAGTTGGCGTTGCTGTATGCGTGGGCGACGGCGTAGTGGTTGGCGTAACCGTGGATGTAGATGTTGGTGTAGCGGTCGGCGGGAGTGTTGGGGCGCTGCCTACCTGGAATCCAATTGATACACGCTGGCTGCTTGCCCCATCCGGGCCAACTGCAGCCACAGACAGCGCGTGTTCTCCTTGCGGCAAACCTTCCGGCAGATCGATCACCCAGCGTCCGTCATCACCTGCTACTGTTGTTGCTAGCAAAATATCCCGGTCGTATACCTGGATCGTATCACCGGGCAGCGCCGTCCCCGTGATTGTCAACGCTTCCCCGGCATAGGTTTCTGCCAGCACGAGTGGATCAACAACCGGCACCGGCCAGGGCGTTGGTGTGAACGTCGGCGGGGATGTCGGCGTCAGCGTATTTGTAGCGGTTGGAGATGGTGTTGGCGTAGTAGTTGGTGTATCCGATGGCAGTTCGGTCGCGGTTGCGGTCGGAGATAGCGTTGGCGTGTGTGTCGGCGTTTCCGACGGCAGCTCGGTCGCGGTTGCCGTTGCGGTATGGGTTGGCGTGTCGGTTGGCGTATCCGTCGGCGTATGCGTCCAGGTGGCGGTTGCCGTTGGTGTGACTGTATCGGTTGGTGTTGCGGTGAAGGTGGGTGTGAAGGTGAGTGTGAACGTTGGCGTATCGGACGGCGTATCTGTTGGCGTAGCGGTCACCGTCAGCGTGGGCGCAGAAGTAGCCGTCGCGCTGGGCAGTTCAGCCACCGTGTCGCCGTCCTCGTCATGGTAAAACTCGGACCAAAACAGGATCGCTGCCAGCCCAGACGTCACCAGCAGGCCGACAAAAAACAACACGTCCAGGCGGCGAACCAGGCGGCGCCGGAAATCAGCGTTCACGGCAGGTGCTCCAGTTTCTCACGCTGCGAAGCAAACAGCTGGGCCTGTTCGATCCAGGACGCCGTGTCGATGTTTTTCCGCCGCCACTTTGGCTCACCGATTAACGCCTGGAGTTCGTCCTGCGTCATGGTTGCCAACTGTTTGAACGTATGAATGCCTGCCTCGTATAGTTTCCCGGCATATACCGGGCCAATGCCCTTGACGTCGGTCAGGCGATCAGCATCCGGGCGCGGCGGCGAAACGATAATCTGGTTGATCAGCGGGAACAACTCCCCGATGCGCTGCATGATCCGGTCCAATACCCCGGCCTGCTCGCGCCGTTCGGCGTCCGCTGTGATCAACATGGTGGTGTGCTCACTAACCCTGGCATCCAGCCGTTGAAGCACCTGGGCATGTGCAGCCATCTGGCGATCCAGTTCCGCCAGTGTGCGGGCGTGCGCGGCCAGCGTATTGTCGCCCTGTGCGCCGGTGGCCGCCCATTCGTCAAGCCGTGCGCTGATGCTGACCAGTTTCTGTGCCTGATCCTGGACCAATACGGCCAGTTCGCGTCCGGCGCCTGTCTGTGCTTCACCCAGGCGCGCTTCCAGCGTGCTGCGCAGGGCATCCAGCCTGCCGCTATCCGCTGTGAGAGTGGACAGGGCTGTTTCCTGGCGGCTTAGACGGTTGTCCAGACCTTCCAGGCGCCCTGTTTGCTCGTTCAGCAGGGTTCTGAGCGCCTTCACGGTTTCAGACTGCGATTGCAGCATGCCACGCAGCCCATCAAACCCCTGGCCCAATCCGGTGCCGGATTCAAGCTGCTCGGTATGGTGGACCAACGCGGTATTCAAGCGCTCAACTACCGTGCGCTGCTCGGCCAGTTCCTCACGCAGCGACTCGTCCAGCAGCCCCATTGATTCCAGGGGTACCGGCTCCAACAAGCGCGGGCGCACAGTGAATATGTAAAAGATGGCTGTGACCAGCACGGTCAGAAACGCCCCAAGTGATAAAATCGCAAATGCCTGCACAGGGTCCATAAGGCCGCCCTCAACAATTGGTTGCAAAAGACTGTTCGCATACCAACCAGTCAAGCATATTATAGTCCAGACCGTGTGTGAGGAGAAACCGGGGCTATCTCGCTAAAATGGGCAAGCGCCCGGCTGAACCGAGCGCTTGCTTCAGGAAAACTCTCTAGCAGCCGACCGGCTGCCCCGTCGAAAATTACAGGTTGTTAATGATGTTGGAGAAGATGTTACCGATAGCCGGGCCAAGCAGGGCCAGAATGATGATCACCACAACGGCGACCAAGACCAGAATCAGGGCGTACTCAACAAGACCCTGACCTTCTTCACGTGGTAGATACAGCATAATGATTCCTCCATCGCTTAAGCTGATGATTATTAAGATACGATGCGTTCGTAAGTGAACTAACTCAAGGTTATCATAATTCTGGCTTAAGCGTCACTAGTACCCTGGTACTATTTTGATAATCTGCCAGGATAATCGACAGCCATATCGCAGGCATGCGACAACGTTTATTCCGTTTCGTCGTCGTCCAGCGACAAATCAACAGACAATTCTTCAGTAGGGCGGTCGTGTTGTGCCAGGTCGTCCGGCAGCGGCGCCTGGTATATCCCCACCTGGGTATCTGTTATCAAAACGGGTGCAGGTGGCTCGCCCGGTTCGATATCCGTGCTGCGTTCCATCAGTACCACCACTGCGCTGATATTGTCTTCCCCGCCGCGCTGGTTAGCAAGATCGATCAGGGACTGGGCGATGTCTTCTGGCACGTCGCTTTGGCCTGCGAGTTTGGCGATCTCGGCTGGGGAAACGTGGCGCGTCAACCCGTCCGAGCACAGGATCAGCCGGTCGCATTCGGTCAGGTTGCGGCTGTAGAGATCGGCTTCGACATCCTCTACCTGTCCCAACGCACGGTATAACACATTACGCATGGGGTGGACGGCAGCCTGTTCAGGCGTAATATGACCGGCAGTCAGCAGGGCCTCGACAAAGCTGTGATCATCGGTGATCTGGTTGATCCACCCCTCGCAGCCATCTATCAGGTAGGCACGGCTGTCGCCCACATGCGCAACAATCACCCGGTTATCGCGTACAAAAACCAGCGTGATGGTGGTGCCCATCCCCTGCATCTCCGGGTGTTCCTGTACACGGCTGAGCACAGCCCGGTTGGCACGCCGGACGGCGCAGCGCAGCTTTTCCAAGATCTCGTTCTCGGACAGATCGCGCAACGTTTCGCTGCCACGCGCCTCGCCCAAAAAGTCAGCCTGGACGGCCTCGACCGCCAGTCGGCTGGCTTCTTCACCGGCCACCGCGCCGCCCATGCCATCGGCTACCATAGCCAGTACGACGCCATGCCGTGCCCACAACCCTACGCGATCTTCATTATTATCGCGCACCTGTCCCACATCGCTGTGCGCGCTGGCACGAGGCACAAGATGCATCTCGGCCAGTTCATCCGGGATCGAAAGTGTTGCGCCACAGCCAACACAATAGCTGGACAGCGGCCTGTTTAGCGTCCCACAGCGCAAGCAGGTCACCGGGGTGCCTTCAATCGGCGGGGGGAGCTTGGCTTTGGCTTCGCGCAAATGCTGTACCAGTTCAGGTGCCAGGCTATCTTCCCGCTCCTGCGCATGCTGCACCGCGTCTTCAACGTGCCGGCGGTGTGGGTGGATGCCGCGGACGACGGGCCGTTCATCTATGTTGGCGCCGCATTTAAAGCAGAAGATCGCACGCGGCAGGTTTTCGTGCCCACAGTTGGGACACGTTCGTGTTTCCATAACCGCTTTCTCCATTATCCATGCCCCCCAAAGTTTCATATGATTGTACTGCTCAGGAGCCGGGTGGCAAGTCGATACAGGCTGCTCTGGCACAAGAAACAGTCTCACCGTAAACACATGGTGTTGACAGGTGACAAAAATCAGTTTGAGTTATGGCGCTTTTGTATCATATAATTCAATACAGACCGGCACATTAAGGGCACACTACTTTGGCAATCCCTCGACCGAATATCTGGCAGTTCCAATCAAGACGTAATATTCAGGGCCTCATAACAGCGCTCGAATATCCCGATCCGGAGATTCGAAGACGGGCTGCCGACGCGCTGCGCACGCTGGATGCCACGCAGGCTGTGCCTGCCGTTAAGGCGGCGCTCCAAAACGAGGCCGACCCACGAACCCGTGCTCACCTGTCGACTACACTGCATGTGTTGAGTCATCGAACAGATATCGAAAGCCTGATCAAGGCTGGTGATGTGCAAAACCTGATTCAGGCGCTCAAGAGCCGCCATCCCAAAAACGTTGTGGCAGCAGCCCAGGCGCTGGGCAGGCTGGGCGACCGCATAGCAGTCGAACCGTTAATTATGCTCTTTAACAACGGCTCTGCTCCACCCCAGGTGCGGCTGGCGGCGGCTGAAGCACTGCTTGAACTGAAAAGCGCGCCCGCTGTTATCACGTTGATAGGCGCGTTGAAGCGTGATTCCTGGCAGGTGCGGCGCAATGCGGCGGCAGTTTTGGGACAATTGCAAGCCAGTTGGGCCGTGGCACCGCTGGCGAAAGCGCTGGACGACCCAAACTCAGTTGTGCGGCGTACAGCAGCCGCAGCGCTCCGTCGAATTGGCACCCCCGAAGCAGTTGCCGTTCTGCGCGATCATTTTGCCCAGCAGCCGCCCAAAGCCAGGCCGGAACCTGCCGCGCCACATTCCCCGCCAACTGCCAGGGGCAAACCGACAGCCGGACGGATTACATCGGCAGCGCCGCCGCCCTCACCTATGATAGCTGAAACAAAGCCCATCGGGCTCCAGGATACGCCGGTTGTTCCCGCAAAAACATCCCCTCTCCTCGAAAAAGAAAGGGCGCCGTCAACACAGCCGGTGCCTGTTTCTGGTGATACATTACACCCAGCCAGCGAAGAGAGAAAAGCGCTGCGGCCATCTCCGCCTGAACCCACGATCACTCCTGCCAGGCGGCGAGCTACTATGCCTGCCGTTGAACCTCAGTTTAGCGAACGCGATACAAAACCGGTGCCGCGTGTGCCTCCGAAGCCTCCCAGCTTGCCAGAAGAAGACGCTCACCCCACTCTGCACCGGGAGAGTCCCGGCAAAATCAACCGGCCTGTGCTGAAGCTGATCGGATATTTCAGGCGTCGCAGCGAAGATGATAACTCGTAGATACAGGCGGTGGGATTAATTGGGAACGTCCGCCGTGAAGTCTGACTGTTCGCCCGGCTGGGGATAGTGCAGGGGTGGCTCAGAGGGCAGCGGTCCTTCTACGCCCATCATGCGCCGGATCGCGTCCAGCTCATCCTGAGAAATGTCGCTTTTGCCAAACGCATGTGCAAAGGCAATTTGCTGAAAGACAATACCTGCCATATTCGGCAGGGGAATCGCGCCGCGCGGCCCAGTTGAACTATAGCGGGTTCGGCTGTACAGCAGCAAGCTTGCACCAAGCGCTCCCACTCCGATCCACTGCATGGATGTCAGGCTTTCGCCCAAAAAGAGGTGGGATAACGCCACCGCCACCGCGATCTCGGCAATCGCCAGCAGCGTGGTTTGCAGGCCGCCCAGGTTTTTTACCCCGGCAAACAGCGTCAGGCGTGACAAGGCTGTTGAGATGGTTAATCCTACCAGCGCCCAGGTGGCATCGGATGTAAGGGGCAGCCAGTGCAAGTCATACACTACCCGTGCCATGACCACTACGATAGCCATCACGGTGATCACGTAGAGTGTGACCGTCTGGGACGGCATCTCGTAGAGCACCCGCTGGCTGAGAATCACTGTGCCTGCAAACAACAGCGCATTGCCCAGCATAAACCCGACGCCCAGCCAGTTCACCTCACCATGCACCCCGCCTGTGATCAGCAACAGGCCGAATATCGACAGCAGCACCCGCAGGCCGGTTCGCCACGAGAGTGTTTGTCCGCCCAGGCGTACCAGGATGACAACAAATACCAGATAGGTGCCGTTCAACAACTGGGAAACCGAAGCATCCAACCGGCTCAAGCCATTGTAGTACATCAATGAACCGATGCCGTTTATCATCCCCACAACGGCGCAGCCCAGAAAGCCAGCCGTATAAATGTAGATATACTGACGCCAGAAGACCAGATAGATCACCCACAGGAGCGCGGCGGCCAGCGCCGTGCGTACTGCTGTCACGGTGAAGGGGTCCGAACCACCACGCATGGCCAGCTTGCCAAACACCGGTGCCAATCCCAAAAACACCGGCGACATCAACGCGGCAAGCATATCGGTGCGTGTGGTCATGTCATAGTTGGACATAGGATATATTGAGAACCACGCCACATATCAACGGAATTCGAGGGTCTGTCCTGATACGTTAGAGGACAGCGGTAATACAATAATAAACGTGCTGCCCGGCAGCCGTTCCTCGTCACGGCCTTCGCTCTTGACCGAAATTTTCCCGCCGTGTGCCTCAACGATTCCCCGGCAAATAGCCAGTCCTAACCCCAACCCTCCCCCCCGAAACGCCGTTTTGCTGGTCGAGTGGAGCTGCGTATCGCCCGCCGTGTAAAATCGCTCGAAGATATACTTCTGGTCGTTCGGATCGATCCCGATGCCGGTATCCTGAATGCTGATCTGGACCTGTTCAGGCTGCATTTCGGCGCGCAGCGTGATTGAACCACCATCCGGCGTATACTTGATCGCATTGCCCAAAATATTGCTGCACGCCAGCTCCAACAGCGCTTTATCTGCATAGAGCTGCGTTGGGCACCCCACAAGATCATAAACCAGCTTCAGATCGCGTTGTTGGAGCACCTGGGCATACCCCTCAACGGAGCGTTTAATCACGTCATCCAGGTCGGTTGGACCGGGCTTTAGACTGATGCGTCCGGACGCGATCCGGGACACGGTAATGATCTCGTTGACAACAGCTTGCAAGCGTTCGATCGAGTCCATCAGCCCTGTCAGGCAGGCTTCGACTTCGAGATCCTGGGCCATCAACCGCTGGATCGCGGGCATCCCCTGAACCAGGCGGCTGTAACCGTATACAGTGGTCAGGGGCGTGCGAAGTTCGTGTGCAGTGAGCTGGATAAAATCATCCTTGATTTGATCCATGCGGCGCAGTTCGCGGTTACTGGCCTCCAACTCGCGCACGTTGGCCTCCAACCGTTCAACTAGTTCCTGGCTGTAGGCACGCCGTGCATATTCCAGCGTTGTAGTGTCCACTTCATCACGTCGCCCGTGTAGATACTCCTTGATCTGGGTTGCCAGCATCGACACATCGACCGGCTTGGTAATGTAACCGTCTACACCTGCGACATAGGTCTTGTCTCGCTCGAACGAATGACTCTGTGCGGTCAAGGCGATGATCGGCACGGTTGTCAGGGCCGGATCGCTCCGCAGCCGAATTGTGATCTCGCGCCCGCTCATATCCGGCAAGTTGATATCGGTCAGGATCAGATCGGGCTGGCACGTTTTTGCCAGATCAATGCCTTCTAACGCCCGGTTGGCTACCAGTATTTTGTAACCGGCGTGCCCCAATACCCGCTGGATCAGATTCTGGCTGGCCTCGTCGTCTTCGATATAAAGTATGGTTGTTTGTTTAGTCATCCGGTCTTCCCGAAGACATAAAATGTAGTGGCGACATTGGCTGACGTTACTCTCACCCCTCAAGCCCGGCCACCAGGAGTTAGCAGTTAGTGATTGAGCTTCACCCCTGCGCTATTTCGAATAGAGAGGCGAAGGCCAACAACCAGGTTGCCGCACTTGCACACACGAGCATAAGTCCCCATCAGGCTATTGTAGCGTTTTTATGATGCTTTGCAGAAGCTCCTCGTCAACAAAACCACCCTTTTGCAGCAGCGCGTCGATCTGGTTACTCAGGCGCTCGCGTTCGCGGGGCGTGAGTTCCTTAGCAGTCAGCACGATGATCGGAATCTGGCTGAGAGTCTCGTCAGACTTGAGAATATCGATCACCTGGAAACCATCCATACCCGGCATCATCAGGTCGGTAATGATCACATCGGGCCGGGTTTCGCGTACCAGTTCAAGACCGCTCATTCCATCAGCCGCAATCTCAACCCGGTATTGGCCGCGCGTCTGCAAAATCCGGCTGATCAGCCGCGCCGCATCCAGCTTATCCTCAATCACGACTACACGCCGCACGGTGGTGTCAACCTGTTCCAGGGCCGACAACAGCCCCTCTTCCGGCAGCGAGATCGTCTGTCCTACTTTAGACACATCCACCTGGCGCGCCCACTGATCGCCCAGGATGTGTTTTTCGACCGGCAGCGTATGGCCTGAGCAGTTGATCACAACCACATCATCGGGTTTGAGCATACCGCTGCGCACCATTTTAAACAGCCCGGCAAATGCAACCGCCGTCGCCGGTTCGACCGACAGCCCATCCACGCGCGCCAGCAGGCGCATGGCTTCGAACGCTTCTTCGTCACTGGCGGTTTCAGCGGTGCCGCCGTACTCCTGCATCAACGACCACAAGATCTCATACGCGCGCCCAGGGCGGCCTGTGCTCAGCGTAGCGATCAGCGTTTGCGGGTTCTCAACCGGGACGGCGATACGCTGCCCGGCCTTGAACGCATGGATCATCGGGGCGCAGCCTTCCGACTGGACAATACCGATAGACGGCACCTTATCCGCCAGCCCCAGCTCGATCAACTCCTGGAATCCTTTGGCAACGCCGATTGGTCCCATGCCGCCGCTCACGCCCTGGATGAACCAGTCCGGGGCGCGCCAGCCCAGGTCTTCGGCAATCTCGTAGGCCATCGTCTTCATGCTCTCGATAGCGGCAATGGTTTTGACACCGCGATCAAGAAACAGGTTTTTAGACTGGGCAAACCGGGCGGCAACTGCCTTGGTCGCGTCATACGTGCCGGTGACCTTGATCACCTCGGCACCATACAGCGCCGCCTCGCGCATCTTTTCGCCGGGCACCTGGCTGGTCAGAAAGGCCCACAGCTTGATCCCGGCGCGCGCAGCATAGGCAGCGTAAGCAATAGCCACGTTGCCGGTTGAGGCAACAACCGCTTCACTGATGTTCAGTTCGCGCAGCACCGAGATAGCAACCGACGCCTGCCGGTCCTTAAACGAACCGGTCGGTCCCTGGCGCTCATCCTTGATATACAGGTTTTTGAGGCCGAGCATAACGCCCAGATTCTGCGCCTTGAGCATTGGCGTGCTGCCTTCGCCCATTGTCATGATATGTTCGGTGTTCAGAATCGGCAGCAGTTCATGATAGCGCCACATGCCCAGCTTGCGGGTCGCCAGTTGATCAACCCAGTTGGTCTGGCGCAGCATCTCCAGATCGTAACATGCCTCAAGAATAGTCTCCCCACAGCGAGGGCAGGTTGTTTGCCTGCCCTCATAAACCATCCTATGCCCGCAATTCGTGCAACACAGTTCAATGTGCTTGGTGGTTGTAAAACTCAAGTTATTCGTTCTCCTGTGTACGCCCTAAACGCGATTTTACCCGGTCCAGCAAGTTTTGCTCATCGATGGCATCCTTGCGGTAGATGTCGATTTCTTCGAGCGCTGCACGCTCATCTGCGCTGATGTCCTCGGCTGTCAGGACCAGCACCGGGATATGCGCCATCTGTTCGTCGGAGCGCAGCGCTTGCAGCACTTCAAAACCGTCGATGCCCGGCATTCGCAAGTCCAGAATTACCAAGTCGATCTGCTGTCCGTGCCGGATCACATCCAATGCCTGCTGGCCGGTAGTCACTTCCAGGATATGATACCGTTCCGAGGCTTCCAGCGCTTCCCGAAACACCCGAATACTTTCGGGCTTATCGTCCACCAACAGGATACGCTGGCGCCCGTTTCCAACCTTCACGCCCTGAATCGCGTCAAGCAGTTGATCCTCGGAAAACGGCTTGATCAGGTACTCCGATGCGCCCAACTGAAAACCGCGCCCGGTATCCGCGTCGATGCTGCACACAATGACGGGCGTTTCGAACGTATCGTCGGCGTCCTTCAGGCGTGCCAGCACATCCCAGCCGTCCCGGTCAGGCATGTTCACATCCAGCAGCACCACATAGGGCTGGTATGCTATGACCAGCTCTTCGGCGTTGTCGGAGTGCGTACAACCGATCACATCATACCCTGCCCGCGACAGGTAGCGGCGATAGAGGTTGATCATCTCGACATCATCCTCGACCACCAGCACTACCCGGCTGTTTGCCGGTGGAGCCGTACTCTCAGCAAATTCGGCGGCGGCCTGGAAAGCAGCATCGCCGGATTCACCCGCTTCGTCAGGTGCTTCACCGATCTCATCCATCGGCACGGTAGGGATCGTTACGCTGAACGTGGAGCCTACCCCCGGAGTGCTTTGCACCCAGATACGCCCACCTTGCAGCTCGGTGAGTGACTTGGCCAGTGGCAGCCCCATGCCGGTGCCCTCCACTGCGCGCGTGGTCGAGTTATCCACTTGCTGGAACGCCTCGAACAGCAGCGGCATATCCTCTTGGGCGATGCCAATGCCGGTATCGGTCACGCTCACCTGGATGAATGGCTGCTCATCTTCGACAACAGGGAAAGCGGACACCGTGATTCGTCCCTGGTTGGTAAACTTGGCGGCGTTAGATACCAGGTTCAGCAATATCTGCCGCGTTCGGAACTCGTCCCCATAGGCGTCGGGCAGGTTATCCGCCAGTTCGGTGTGCAGTTCGATCGGCCTGTCGCGGGTCAGCCCGACTGCCGTTGACATCACACCACTGATCACGTTTGGCAGCTTGAAGTATGCGTGTGACAGTTCCATCTTCTTGGCCTCGATCTTGGCCTGGTCGAGAATATCGTTTACCAGGCCGAGCAAATGCTTACCGCTCTCGAAGATGGTCGTCAGGTCTTGCTCCTGTGTTTCGGTTAGCGGCCCGTCGATGCCCTTCAGGATCACGCGCGAAAAACCGATGATCGAGTTGAGCGGCGTGCGTAGCTCGTGGCTCATCGCGGCCAGGAAGTTCGTTTTCAGCCGGTCGACTTCGAGCAACTGCTCGTTGGCAATCTGCACTTCGCGCAGCAAGCGCGAATTCTGGATAACAGCGCCCAGCGACCCGCTGAGCGTTTGCAGCAGGCGGAGATCGTTATCATCAAAGGCGTTGAGTGCCTCGCTGGCCACGATCAGCACGCCGACCAGATCGCCGGTGGTTTGCATCGGCACGGCCACTACCGAGCGCGCGCTTTCAGAGCCGGGCAGGCGGCGCGGGTCTTGAGACAGATCGCCGATTACGACAGCTTCGTTATGGCGCGCCACCCAGCCTACCAGGCTGCGGTCGATGGATGTGGCAGAGAGATCGGTTTCCATGCCGGACGGACTCGCCTCTGCACTCATCAGCAGAAACTCACCGGACTCGTCCGGCAGGAATATCTCGACCATTTCCACGCCCAGTGTATCGCGCAGCGTATGCACCGCCTGTTGAAGCGCTTCGTCCAGGTCAGGCGATGTGGTAGCCGCGGTCGTCACATTGTACAGGAACGACATTTCCTCGGCTCGATGTTCGGATACCTCGAACAGGCGAGCGTTGTCAATAGCCGTTGCCACCAGGTCGGCCAGCGAAGCCAGCATACGGGTGTCTTCTTCTGTAAACGTGCCGGGCTGGTCGCTCTGCACGTCCAGTGCACCCAGGATTTGCCCCCTGGCGATCAGCGGCAGCGCCATCTCGGAGCGTGTAGCGGGCAGATATGGATTCACCCAGTGCATTGTCTCAGGGGCGGTGGTATCCAGCACGATCTGCGGTTGGCCGTTTGCAGTTACCTGCCCGATCACCGACTGCGATCCCACCGGCAGGTTGTGGCCGATTTCGAGCAGTTTTTGCCCGGCCTCACCGGTTGAAGCAGCCAGGTTTGCCAGGGTACCGTCGTCACTCAGCATAAATATTTGCACGTGATCGTATTCGAATGAGTCCCGGATCAGGTTCACCACCTGCGGGAACAGTTGATCAAGCTGCAAGATTGAGGTTACAGCCCCGCTGATCTCGGCGGCAGTAGCCAACTGGCGGGCGCGGCGCTGTGCTTGCCGGAACAGCCGGTCGTTCTCCAACGCAACGGCAGCCTGGTCGGCCAGGGATTCATAGATACGAACCTGATCCTCGGTATGTGTCCATGGAGTAGGCAAACCGAGCACGATCAGCCCCAGCGGGCGCCCGGCCATCGTCAGCGGGATCATAGCTGCCGCCCGGTTGCCCATCGCTTCTAATGCTGTCTGTGCTGTTTCGTCCAGGCTGGTATCCTGACCCACGTCGTTGCAGCAGCGCACGTCAAACGATGTAAGCTGTCCCCAAAATGGAAACTCGTCGGACCGCCAGCGCTGCCCGGCCAGGTTATCCTTACCGACCTGGCCCCAATCGGCTGCGGCTATCACGGTCTGGTAGCCTTCCTCCAGCCCGGTGCCCAGCAAGACATACAGCGTTGCCTGCCGGACAGGTGATGGTGCCGCGAAGTCCAGAAAAACCTGCAAAACATCGCGTGGGCCTTGAGCACCGGCAATCGCGCGGCTGGCGTGATAGAGCGTAGCTGTATCCTGCAACGCCGCCTCAGTCCGGATCAACAAGCGCTGGTTCTCGATGGAAATGGACGCCTGGTCGGCTAGAGTAGTAACAAACCGGCGCTCCTCCGCTGTGAATTCGTGTGGCGCGTTAAATCCGAGCACAAGCCAACCGCTGCGCTGCCCGCGTACTCCCAGCGGGAACCCGGCTAGCGTTGCCAACCTGACCTTGTGCAGAAAGTCGACCAACTCGCCAGCCGCGTCAATGGCGTGGAGCATAACCGGCTGGTCATCCAGCACCGGGGCCAACACCGGGATGCTACATTCCAGCGGCGTGTCCGGCGGGTAACTACCGGCCAGATCAACACCCTGTGCTTCTGTAGCGCTCAACTCCTGCAAGAAGATATACACCCGGGTGGGCATGATGGTGCTGGTTTGTTGAAGAATTACCTGCACCAGCTCGTTCATGCTGGTTGCCCGCGAAATCGAACGGCTGGCTTCGTAGAGCAGCGTGGTTTCACGCAAGCTGTTCTGAAGCGCGCGTTCCAACTCTTGCAGCTCGGTGATATTCTGGAATGCGCCCACCACGGCGGTGATGTTCCCTTCCGCGTCCAGGATCGGCGCAGCATTCGCCAGCAGGTTGATTTCGAACCCTTCGGGATGCAAAATGGTGATGTCGTCCACCAACTCGGTACGGCCGCTTTCTAATGCGCGGGTCAGCGGCCATTCTGACTTAGGATATGGTTCGTGCGTACCGGTTCGTACAGTTGGGTACGGGCGCGTTCGATCTGTGGCGGCTCCCGGCTGCATATCCGGCCCCATCAGATCCAGCAGGCGCTGGTTCGACAGAATCACTTGCCCCTCCCGGTCTGTTACCAACACGCCGGTAGGCATGGTATTCATGATACTTTGAAGATTCTGACGCTGGCTTTCGGCCTGGTTGAACAGGCGCCGGTTTTCGGTTGCCACGGCTACCTGGCTGGCCAACGTGGCAGCAAGCTGAATATCGCGCTCGTCAAGGTTCGGTTCGTCCAGCGCACGGCCAATCAGTAACACCCCGGCCAATTCGGCTGCAACCTTCACCGGTGCAGCGATGTGCTTTCCCCACAAACGCTGCATACCTGAGCTTTGATCGCCAACCGCCGGGTGATCGCTCGGATCATTGATCAGCACGATCTCACCGATCCGCGCCGCTTCGGCCAGTGCGTTACGGTCCTGGTGTACATCGATTGTTTCCGGCAGCGCCGGATCAGACACCGCTACCTGCCTCAGCGTGGCGCCCTCATCCGAGACCAGCCCAAACCACCAGCGGTCATAGTGTCCCGGCCCGGCTACCGCTTCAAACAGGCTTTGCAGACCAGATTCATACTCACCGCCGATCTGGCTGGCCAACTGTCCCGCCTCGGCCAGGGCGCGCGCACGGCGGGCCTCGCTTTGCGCTTCTTCAAACAGGCGGCGGTTCTCGATAGCGATGGCAAGCTGGTCGGCCAGCGCGCTGGCAAAGGTCACATACCCTGTATCAAAAGCTGCCGGACGGCGGCTGGCGCACGACAACACACCAAACCACCTGCCGCCCGCATTCAGCGGAGCCAAAACCGCGCTGTGCATGTGTAGATTGCTCAGCCTGTCGCGCAGTGGGTGCGTATCGGGCAGATCGCGCCCGATGTCGGCATATGCCACCGGTATATTGACCGGCAGCGTGTGATCCTCGACTTGCGTCAGTGGCAGCATCCAGACACGCGAGTGATCATCGTCCGCTGCTGGCAGATTCTGATCATTCCAGGCATAGACCCTTTCCAGGTATTGCACGACAGTAGGGTCCGGCCCGGAGAGCAGAATCTCAACACTATCGACATACGAAGCCGCACTAAGCTGTTCTGTTACCAGTTGGTAGATAGCTGTCAGGTCTGACTCACCACTCACTGCACGAGCCGTCTCGTACAGCCGCTCGGTTTCGGCCAGCGCGCGCTGTGTCTGTTGGAACAGGCGCGCATTCTCAACCGCCAGCGAGACACGCTCGGCTACCGCCTGGATCAGTGCCCGATCCTCTTCGTTGAGTTCTTCGTCTCCCGGCAGGGCAGCGGCCAGCGTCCCGATCGTTTCGCCTCGCACCTGGATGGCCGCCTCAACGCGGCGGGGCAGCAGCCTGTCTACTCGATCGTCGGTTAGCGACACTACGTTCATCTGGTCATAAACATATCCGGGCAGCGTCTGTGCCGCTTCGCCTTCGATGAACTGCCCCCAGACCGTTTGGGTCAACTGGCGGTTCAGGCTGTCGATCTCACGGACACGGGCGTCGGATTCGGCCAGCAGCCGGGCGTTATCGATCGCAATTGCTAGCTGGTCGGACAGGCTTTCGAACGTTTGCACCATTTCTCTGGTGAATACATCCGTCTGCGTGCTCTGGACATCCAGCGCGCCGATCACCCGGCCTTCAATCGCCAGCGGGAGCGCCATTTCGGCCCGCGTATCAGGCAGCAAGGGATTCGGCTGCCAGGGTACCTCACCGGCCAATGTGTCAGACGCGATCACCGTC
The DNA here is from genome assembly GCA_016926875.1 of Anaerolineae bacterium. Taxonomy (GTDB): domain Bacteria; phylum Chloroflexota; class Anaerolineae; order Aggregatilineales; family Aggregatilineaceae; genus JAFGNU01. Next base: position 29,419 of record JAFGNU010000023.1, read on the forward strand.
TCACCACTCGCCGTTACGCGCCCGATCACCGAGTTGGAGCCGACCACCAGCCTGTGGCCCAGATCAAGTAGTTGTTGCCCTGCCTCGCCGGTGCTCTCAACCAGCACCGCATGGTCTCCCAGGTCGTCTAGCAGGAATACCTGGGCATGGTAAATGACATCGAACCGGCGGCGAATCTGTTCGACAGTTTCGCGTAACAGGACATTAACATCCCGCAGACCGGCAGCCATACGCCCGATCTGGGCCGATATTTCCAGGTCGCGGGTACGATCCTGCACGCTCTGGTATAACCCTTCCATCTCAGCGTGCGAACGCCCCAAGACTTCTGCCATCTGGTTAAATTGATCGGCCAGGTCAACAAGTTCCATGCTGCCCTGTGGATCAATACGATAGTCTAGCTGGCCTTCTCGAAAACTTTGGGCGCCCATCCTGACTGCACGAAGCGGTTTAATCACATTACGCTGCATCAACACCAGCGCAGCCAGACCAACCAGTACGATCCCGGCCAGCCCAATGAACATCGATGTCAGAATGCCTTTTTGAAGCTGAGCATCGATCGGTTCGGCAGCCGTGGCAACGATCAGGTCCATCTGCTCATCTGACAGAATGCCAAACGAGCCAAGGCTGACGCGCGTCAGGTAAACTGTGCCAAAATGGGGCACAGTACGCCGGACCGTCTCATCATACGGTACGCCTTCCAGGCCAAGCTCGCCAAGCGTCCTGTCTTTATACACCGATTCCGTATGGACGTATACAGTGCCGTCCTGCAGCACAACCGCTGCAAAGTCCATGTCTTTCTGTGCGGTCAGAAAGCTGGCAACCCCCGCATCCAACTGCTGGTTAACGATCGGTGCAAAGCGATCCGGGTCATAGGAGGTCTCAGTCGACAGCAGGGTGAACATCGCAGACATCAGATAATCAAATGCTTCACCTGCTGATTGTATCGAGGCGGCTACGGCCAGACTCTGCTGCCGGGCCGATTTGACCAATGAGTCACGCTCCCGCACAGTATGCACGGCCTGAAGCAGCGCGGTCAGCAGCAGCAGCGCCACCACAATAATCAGGACAATTTGGGTCTGGATACCTCGTCTGCGAATCATGGTTTTATCCGTCCGTCGTATCAGCCTGGGATTCTGGTGCGCGACTGGTTGGCCTCACCAGTTGGATAGCGGCCTGTGGAACACGCAGTGCCAGGCCAAGCTCCCGTACGGCTGTTTGCAAAATCTGGTCGATGTCGGTTGTGGCAGTTAGCTTACCTGAAATCTGGTTCACCAACGATTCGCGCCGTGCCGCGCGCTGGCTTTGCTCGAACAGCCGGATGTTATCTGCTGTCAGCGCCAGGCGAGTTGTCAACTCCAGGGCAGTCTGGCGCACACTACCGGTATAGCGTGCTGCGGGCACCTGCCATTCCACTGCGCCCAACACCTCGTCACGCAGCATCACAGGCACGGCAAACGTAACTGTATCGCCGTCGACCCGCTCGGCAATCTGGTGGGTGCGGATCGCCTCTTGTTGCAGCGTCGTCCAACCGCCATCTGGCGACTCTAAACGCCCTGCCGTTGCGCTCAACTCTTGCGCGCTGCGTCCGCGTATTTCCTCTTGCCAGGCACCGCGAGTCAGCAGGCGGTTCAGATTCTCGATCTCTTGCAGCCGGGCGTTTGATTCGTCGAACAAGGCCGCATTTTGGATGGCGATGGTGATCTGGTCGGCCATACCCTGAAACAACTCAACATCGCGATCACCAAACGCATCGGGCTGCTTACTTTGCAAGTCCAACGCACCGATAACACGATCGCCAAGACGGAGCGGCAGTGCCATCTCGGCACGGGTATCAGGTAAAAACTCGTTGCGTTTGTGCAAGGGGTTAGCCGACGTGTCCAGGGCTACGACGGCATAGCCGGATGCCGTCACGCTGCCGATCACGCTCCGGCTGCCTACTTCCAGGTAGTGTCCGCGCTGGAGTAACTGGCGTCCTGCCGTACCGGTTGAAGCGCGCAGCATCGCCTGCTGAGTTTGGGCATCGATCAGAAAAACCTGGGCATGATAAATCGTATCAAACCGGTCCCGGATCAGGGTCACGACCTCTTCGAGCAGGGAGTCCAGGTCGCGGATATTGGTCAAAATACGCCCGATTTCAAGTGTAGTCTCCAGGTCTTGAGTACGCTCTGCAACACGTGTTTCCAGCTCTTCGATGGCATGGAACAACTGGGCGGACATATCGCCAAACGTATTATGCAGAATCCCGATCTCGTCCTGGCGCGAAAGCTCCGGCAAATCAATGTCCAGATGCCCGCCGGTCACCTGGCGCGCCACTTCGGTCAACTGGGCAATCGGGCGGCCAATCACCACCGTACCGATAAACGCCGCACCCAACCCCAACAGCAAACCGCCAAATGCCACCGGGAGCAGGGTCAGAATCACTTCCTCAAAAGCCGCGTCGTCAATACCTTGAACCGGTGTTTCTACCAGAAAGGTGATCTCTGGCCCATCGGTAAGCTGGATTGCTTCATGATACCCCAGCACATCGGTATCCAAGAGCGGGCTGTAGTAGGTAGATACGCCAACCTCACTGCGTTGTGCGGCCTTGAATCCCCTGGAATCATGTGCGTCAGTTAAGAATCCCAGATCTCGCGCAGGAGAAAGCAACAGCCCCTCCTGGTTGAGCAAAAAAACGTGGGTCGGCTGGGTGCTTTCGGGGAAATCCCTAAGTGCCGCATACAGACCTGGCAGCGGATCCGATGAGTCAGTTACGGCCAGGTTTTGTGTAAACACGACATGCCCAATAACGAATGCACTGCCCCCCGCAAGCTGCTGAGAAGACCTGAATGTCAGGATCACATCAATCGAAGGGTTGCCCTCAGCATCGGGGTAAATACTTGTGAGCGTGTTGTGGACACCGATTTCGTCAGACAGAATCAACTCGTCAGCAGGTGTTGCACTCGGCGACGGTGGGTCAAAAACGACATTGATCATCCCTGCTTTTTGGGTAGCATCCATAACCGGACTGCCTGTAAAGCCGACCAGCCGGATGCGAGAAAGCGAGGGCGAATGGGTTAAAAAGCGCACCACCTTGATCTCGATACTCCGCTCCAACGGCTCCCGCAGCGCTTCGGACATGGCCGTTGGCGCCCGATATAGATAATCTTCAAGCTGGCTATAGTCTGTGGGGGAAGAAATGAGAGCTTGAAGCTCGTTGATCAGGGCATTGAACGTCTGGTTGGTCTGTTTGATCTCATACGGCCCCAGCGTTTCCAGGCGCGTCTGGTTTTCCTGGCGCAGGCTGTCAATACGCTGGCTTACTGCCGGTACCATCACGACTAAAATCGGCACCAGGATCGCGACCAGGAAAATAACCGTCAGCTTGACCCGGATCGACCAGTTTAGGAAATTGAAATGGCGTAGTAACATCGGCCCGCTCCTACGCTTGCTCAGCGGATGAATCGATAAACGCCTCGCCCAGCCGCACCTGGGTGCGGGTTGCGCCCAGCGCATCCTGGAACTCGGCAGCCGCCAGGGTTAGCAGCGTTTGTAGATCGTTGGTGGTCTGAAGTTGTGATGTTACCTGGCTGATCAACTGTTCACGCTGCGCGGTGGTTTGCGCTTGTTCAAATAGACGCGCATTTTCCAGCGAGAGCGCCAGCCGTTCGGCCACAGCCTGGGCCATCTCCAACGCTTGCGATGACCAGCCCGGTTCACCAGGCCTGCGAAATTCGATCGCGCCCAGCGCCTGGCCGCGCAGCCGGATCGGAACGCTCAGCACATGCTCGTCTCCGCGTCGTTCCAGGTGCGGCTGCCCATCTTCCATGGTCTGCCGCAGCAATTCGGACTCGGTGCTAGACGGCGTGATCGACTGTTCTTGCCAGTCGAAGCCGGGGACTGCCTCACGATAGTCAGCCAGATAAGTGCCCCACGTTGTCCCGACTAACTGCCGGTTGATACGTGCCACTTCCTGCCGCCCAGACTCAACGCGCTCTAGCAGTTGATCGCGTTCTGCATAGGTTGCGCGTAGTTCCCTGGTTTGATGGGCACCGTGAAGCACGGCAGCAAGCTGGTTCGAAACTGCCGTTAACACCTCGACCAATCGCGGGGAAAACGTAGTAGGGGCGGCTCCGTGCAGGTCCAAGACCCCTACTGGCAGCAGGTCCCCCACGCGCAGCGGCAGCAGCAGTTCGCTTTGTGTCGCGGGCAAAAAACCAACACGTTGATCTTCGGGAGCAGTGTTCAGAATCTGAATCGGTTCGGTCTGGCGCAGCGCGTTGTTCACCGGGGAGCTTTCATCAGGTCTGCGCAGGCTTTCTTCTTCCAGCAGCCTGCGGCCAATAAACCCCGTGCTGGCTCTCAACACAGCCAACCCACTCAGCGGATCGGCCAGGTACACCTGGGCGTGGTAGAGTTCAAACGCGTCGCGAATCTGCTCGATAGTGCGGTTCAGGTCCTCGTCGGAATCGGGCATAGTCACCAGCGCGTGACTGGCTGCTGCGGTGTTAGTGATCAGGTGTGCCAGGTGGTGCTGCTGTACTGTAACATCCTCAATGGTACTGCCAAACGTCACGAGCATGATAGTGCTCAGGACAATCATCAGCGCCACGACGAAAATGGTTGCACCGACACTTTCTACTGCTGAACCGCTTGACGGCTCCGGTTCTAACCCCACGCCGATCTGGATGCTGCCACCCACGGCAACTGCGACGATCAACAGCAGGGCGATCCCTAACAAGCTGGAGCGCCGCAACAAAACACCCGCAGCAGTCAGGGGCAGCAAGAGCACGATGGTAAAGGGTGTGCTGTCCAACCGGTAATCAGGAAAGATTGTCAGCAGCGACATCATCATGATGTTCAACACAAACAAAAACCGCGCTCGTTGCAGCCACCCGCGCTGAATAGACCAATGAACTAACACCGCGGCAGCCAGCGATACGGGTACAAACAGGATTCCTGGCTCAAGGTGTGGGTCTTCGATCACCCACCAAGAAAGGAGTGGGCTAGCAGCTATAATCATGACCATCCAGGCCAGGTTGATGATCAGCAGCCGGGATGCTTGCTGCCGTTCGGCGGAATCCGGGTAGCCAAAATGGACTGTGGTTAAACGCGTGATCCTGTTTTGCATAACGGTCGCCTCTGGTTCAACTGCGGTCGGTCGGACCACCTTCATCTTGCCCGTTACCGGCAGGCGAGCGTAACTCCGGTGTCATCACTTTGTCGAATGGAAGCAAGCGTATCGCCCCCTGATCGGCGCCCAATGTTTGCCCTAGCGCATCAAGCGCCGTCGTCAGTACGTCTTGAATGGTCGTCAACCCTTGCAGGCGGGCAGTGATCGCGTTGATCTGCTGTTCGCGGGCAACCGCTGACCGCGCCTGTTCAACAAGCCGCGCGTTTTCCAGGCTGACGCTCATACGCTCAGCAACCGCCTGCAAGATATTTAGTGCTTCGCGCTGGCTGTGTGCGTCGGCCAGGCATACCTCAATCACTCCAATCGACTGGCCGTGTACGTTGATCGGCACGGCCAGCGTTTGCTGATTGCCCTGGTGGCGGCTAACGACATGGCGTTGTGTGGCCGCTTCCCGCATGGCAGGCGTCCAATCTGTCGGCTCTGGTTGTATGTCCTGCCCCACCAGAGTCAAACCAAGGTCCGCATCATTTGCCTGGATATAATCCTGCCATGCCTGCTCAGCCAACTCGCGATTAAGGCGCTCGATTTCGCGCAGGTTCGATTCGCTCTCCAAAAACAATTGCCGGTTCTGAAGCATGCTGCGCTGCTGGGTTTCAAACAGCCTGGCATTTTGAATCGCCTGGCTGATCTGATTCGCCATGACGCGCATCACTTCGACATCCTGACTGCTGAACGCATTTGGGCGCAGGCTGTGTATATCCAATACCCCGATTGAATCTTCTCCGGCTAACAAGGGTATTGCCAGTTCGGACCGGGCATTGGCAAGCGGTTCTGCGTTGCGAAAAGCAACACGGGTTATATCCGGCACATAGAGCAGTTGTCCAGACACAATCGCTTCGCCAACCACCGTACCAGGATCAACCGGCACGCGGAAACCTTGCGTGAGCAATGCCCGGCCAGCCTCACCAGTGCTGACGGCAAGGTTGGCGTAGTCATGCGCGTCGTCTATCATAAAAATTTGCACATGATACAGGGCAAAGCGATCCCGGATCAAGTCTACAGCGCTCGACAGCAGCTCGTCCACGTTCAAAATGCGCGAAATAGCCTGCCCGGTTTCGGCAATGGCGCGTGTTTGTGTCACGGCCCGGTTGGCACGCAGCAGGGCGCGCTGCAAGTTCCACGAAAATACCCACAACATCAGCGAGATGATCGTCAGCATACCGGCGCTGACCAGTGCTTCGGTTAACAGTTCATCAAACGGGGCCGGTTCGAGTTGCAGCAGGTCTTCCGACTGTGCATAGGCCGTCACGATAAGCATCGCCCAACTGGATAGCAGCGCAATAGCCATCCCCCGGCTTCCATAGGCCAGCCCGACATACGTCAGCAAAATCGGAATCGTCAATACCGGGCTGGCAGCGAGACCATCGGTTAGTACACTGATCAGCGCAGTAAGCCCCAGCAGAACCCCGATCAGCCAGGCTGCTGTATCACTACGCCCGTGTTGTGTCAACCACATCGCGCTCACTGACCAGATGATCAGCACCGGTGCGGCAATCCCGCCCATCAACTTGTTGTCCATCATGCCCACATCGATACCGAACATCGTTACCGTGGTTGCATACAGGCCAAAAATCAGTACCAAGATCGCGATGCTGCTGCTCAAGGGCAGCAGTACGCGGGCACGCATCGCCTGCGCCGAATCGCGATAGTCATATTGGACAACAAACAGGTAGCGAAATAGCTTGTTCATGGCTGCGATTTCTCCTGGACCGGTTGCTCCGCCGGGGTTGGCGGTGTGCCAAGACGGATGGTCACTTGCTGGGCCGTCAGTGCGTCCTGAAGCTGACGTGCTGCTTGCCGGATGATCGCTTCGATGCCTGTAGCAGCCTGAAGCTCTGTCCCAATGTCGTTGATCAAGGCTTCACGTTGGGCGACACGTTGGGTTTCGTCAAACAACCGCCGGTTCTCCATCGCCAGGCCAAGACGCTGCCCAACGGCGGCGATCAGGTCCAGCGCGCTATCCGGCAGTTCGGCTCCCGGTTCCAACTCAAACTCCATCGCGCCGATTGTGCCGTTGCGAACTACGATTGGCAGTGCCACCACCTGCCGCCCATCAACCGTCTTTGTAATCACTTCCTGGCCGCTAATCGCTTGCTTCAGCGTATCCGTCCAGACGGCGTCAAACTCCGCCTGCCCGGTTTCAAGGTTCAGTGTCATCGCGGTTGAATCGGCCTGCAATCGTAGATAATCAGCCCAGGCATGTCCGGTAAGCTGGTAATTCAAGCGTTCAATCTCGCGCAGGCTGCTCTGGGTCTGGTGATAGAGCGCCTGGTTTTCGCGCTTGATGCGCTGCACGGATTGGTGCAGCCGCAAGCCATCCACCCCCATAACGATCTGGTCGGCAATTGCCTTAAGGCTTGCCACGTCAGCCGGGGAAAAAGCATCTACCTGTGCGCTCTGCACGTCCAGGATGCCAATTACCCCGTCAGCAACCAACGGGATTACCAACTCGCTGCGCGTTTCTAATAAGAGCGGGTGCAGTTTATGTACGGGGTCACGGCTGGTGTTTGGGATCAGCAGCGTCTCACCGCTCAGCGCTACCCGCCCGACTGTGCTCAGGCCGCCGACATCCAGTTCGTATTCCTGTTCCAGCAATTGTTCGCCTACAGCGCCGGTAGCGGCACGCAGCTCTACCCGGTGACTGCCCGGTTCAATGATATAAAGCTGGACATGATAAACTGCTTCGAAGTGCTGCGAAATGTCGCTGGCTACCTGTTGGAGCAGGTCATCTACGCCCTGCCGGGTGATGAACTGCTGCGTGATTTGCCCGCCGATCTCGACCAGACGACGGGAAGTTTCCTGCAAGCGCGCCAACCGGACTGCCAGCCGCCCGCCGCGCGCCACCAGCGCTGTGATCCCTGCCAGTCCCAACGACCACAGCACCAGCACCAGGTAAGCCACGAAGCGTTCATTTTGCGCATTTATGTCCAGACTGCCGAAATCCTTAAAGCTGCCGAGCGTGATCACAGCTACCGCACACGCAGCCACCACCGCGCTTTCCTGTTCTTCGAGCAGCAAGCCGCCGAGCGCCACCCCGATCCACAGCCCGGCCCAACTGTACGGCCAATCCCACATGCCGCCCAACAGGAACAGCGCCCCGTCTAGCAGCATCACACCTGCCAGCACGCTCCCTGCCAGCTTCAAGGAACCCCGGCGGGCGAGCGCCAGCGCTGAGCCTGCTGCTGCCAGTAACAGCCCATACACCAGTGCTACCTCAACCTGCTCCCAGCCTAAGTGGTTGGCGGTCTGGCTGAGCGTATCCGGCAGCAACAGCAGCAGGCGTGATAGACCGTACAGCAGCACACCCGCATACAGCGCGACTGCCTGCCACCGTTGGAAAGGGGCCGTATAGGACGATAGCGAAAGTAGAGACAAGAAAGACTTGCGCATGGGAATCACTCTTCCGGCTCACGCGTCTTGGCGCCGTTTGGTCCGGCGTTTGTCTGGAGCCGCACGCGCGCGCGCTGCGCACCCAACACTCCACCAAGATCGCGCATGGTTTGTTGCAGCAAATCTCGCAGATCAGATTGCTGCTGCAACCTGATGGTAATCTGGCTCAGCGATTTATCGTACGCCGCGTGCTGCTGCGCCACATCGAACGAGCGCGCATTCTCCAGCGCTACGGCAACCTGGCTGCCGACTTGTTGTAATAGTGTCAGATCAGTCGGCGTGTACACTCGTGCGCGTTTGTGACCAATGTTGATCGCACCCGTCACGTTATTGCCAACAATTAACGGCGAGAGCAGCGCCGCGTTGAGGCCCTCAGCCGCCATCCGCTTGTGATCGGAGTAGGTTGAGCTAGGCAGATCGGGGATCAGCATCGGCATCTGGGTCTGGACGATTTCTTTTATGCTCGAACCCTCTGCCGGCCATCGAACCTCCTGCGTCCTGGCGTCTTCGGCCAATGTGAGCACTCGCATTCGCGGCTGTCCATCCGAATATAATACGAGGCTAACCTGGTCGGCGGGCAGCAGGGCGGGAATGACATCGACCAGGTGCCGCAAAATCTCGTTCCGGTCGAATGTACTTGTCACCCGGCGCCCAAAGGCGGCGATCTGCTCTAACTGGCTGGCCCGCTGTTGGATTTCACCAAACAATTCCGCGTTGCGCAGGCTGCTTGCGATCTGGGCAGCAATCGCCTGGGCAACATTCATTTCCGCCTGGCTGAACGAGCGGACCGTTTCAGTAACTGCCAACACCAGCAAGCCAATCAGGTCACCCTGCACCAATAGCGGCGCCAGCAGCATCGAGCGCAGCCCCAGCGCTTTGAAGCGCTCCTGGTTAGGGCCGAGCAGATCGCCTGCCGACTCGATCTGTTGGACGATGATCGGCGTCTGGTATCTTTGCAGGTGCTGGTAGGCGCCGAATCCGTCCAGTGTGATAGGTGCTTCTGTCTCCAGGTGTGCGGGATGTTCGGCCATCACAGAGCAGCCCGTTGAAGCCTGTTCGCAATGCAAGATCGCCGCATAGCCCAATTCGAGCGCCCCGGCAAGATTTTTACAGGTGGTGCGCAGTACATCCTGTTTGGCCAGCCCTGCGCTGATCTGGCGCGACGTTTCGTACAGCGACTCCAACAGCCGCACCTGGTGTGAAAGCTGCTTGGTTTGTTCTTGCGTCTTTTGCAGTAGCTGCCAGTTGCGAATCTCTAACCCGATCTGTTCGCTCAGCCGGTGCAATAATCGAATCTCTGCCGCCGTGTAAATATGTGGGGAAAAATACGCTGCTGTCAGCGCATTGGATAGCTTGCCATCCAACACAATCGGGAACGCGGCCAGGGCTTGCAGCCGCCGCCCGGTAAAATACGCGCGGGCCGGTGCAGTGACCGATGGATCGGTATCGATATTGTTGATCAAAACCGGGGTGCCGTCTTCTAGTAATTGGGCATAGGCTTCGAGGTGGTATGTTGCCACATCGATCACTTTTGCGCTTTCGTCTGACCCCTGCGCCGTGATCAACGCCTGCGTAACAAATGCCAGCGGGTTCCCTGCTTCGTTGAGGTGCACCGTTTCCAGTGCCAATTCATCAGGCGGCGCGCTGAAGTGTTTGTACACCGCTTCGAGCAGCGACGCCGCGTCTTTGGCTTCCAGCACAGCGCTGCCAAACCGGTACACCTGCTGAATCTCGTCCAGGGCGCTGGCGGTGTGCTTGAATAGTGCCCGATTTTGCACCAGCACGGCAATGTGATTGCTCAATGTTTGCAAGCCGCGCAGTTCGTTTGGTGTAAGTTGTTGATCGGCCACCGACAGCACACCCAGCACGCGCTCATCGACTACCAGTGGGAACAACGTCAGGCGTTTGATGCTCTGCGCGTGGAAATACTCGTGCTTATCTGCGGCAATCAGCGGCGTGTTGTACACATCGTCGATCTGGATTGGGTGGCCTTCCACGAGTTTTGGAATAGCCGTGCTGAGGGGATAATCTGCCGGGCCGGTTGAAAAGTCCGTCAGTTCCGATGTGTCCGGCATAGCGAGCACAGTCGACCGCGCACAAACAAACTGTTCCTCTTTGTATTCGTACAATGTTAAGTCGAGCAGCGGGCATGCCTTACCGACGTACTCCGCTACAACGCCAATCATATCTTGTTCAGTACGCGTGGCAACTAACTGCTGGCTGAGTACCAGGGCACGTATGAATGGGTGCGACTGCACATGTTGAATCCCCAGGCAAAGTGAAGGGACCAGGGCCAGCAGTGCTGCCTGTATCGCCGGTAGTGATGACGAGGTGGCAGGCAGATCCACCCGCAGCACACCAAGCGCCTCGCCCTCGGTCAGCAGCGGGATCCCCCAGCTCACCATACCGGATTCTGCCTCTGGGAAAACGGGTTCGCGGCGTGTGAGAGCCAGGGCCGCAGAGGATTTTGGCTCTGGCGCGATGGGGGCATCTTGAGGTACGCCCAAACCTGCCCACCGCCGGTAGCTCGTACCGACATCGCCGCGCAGGTACACCTCGGCACGTGCAATATCCGGGCACAGGTCGCGCAGCGTCTGCAGCATCATTTCCAAAAACGGCTGGAGACGTATTTCAGGCTGGTCTGCCTGGTTCAAGACCTGCGCCAAGCGCTTCAAAATATCCAGGGCGGATAATTCATCACGTGAGTCCTGACGAGTTGACATTGGTCAGACTTCCTAATCAACTGTTTGACGGTTGTTCTGGGAGCATCACAGCACTGCCCAAACAGATTCACCAGCCAGAATCCGGCGAATCTGGTCGGGAAACTGTTCCAGGTCCAGTGGTTTGCCCAAAAAGCCATCAAACCCGGCTTGTTTTGCTTTGAATACCTGTTCCGAACTGATATCCGCCGTCATGGCAATGACCAGCACATTGCTCAGACGCGGATCAGACCGTATTTTTTTAAGCGCATGGTACCCGTCCTCATGTGGCAGCCGGATGTCCATAAGTATCAGGTCAATTTGGGGCATCGTGTCCACAAACTGCATAAGCTGCCAGCTTGACGTTTTCCATTCACAGTGCTGAATGCCAACAAGGGCCAGCATGCGAGCGAGTATCACAAAGTCTGGCACGTTGTCTTCAACAACCAATACATGTGTATTGGGTGATTCAATGGGCATTTGCTGATGATCCTTCTGCTGCGTCATCGTGATCAGACCTAAGTGACAAGCTCTCCAACCCGGTATTTGATATCTGTGCATGTTGGCAGAAATATCGCTAGTTTTTTAGAGGCAGAGCTTGCTCTGCTATGGGCAAGCCGGTGGGTTGCCCCTCCTGCTTACTTCCGCCGGACTGTACCAGCAGTCAACTGAGCAGCGATAAAACGGTGTTTTGCTCATCTGTGCACAGGACACGCCAGAAAATAACAGTACTGCGACCCTTGTATTCACCCGGCCCTACCTCACCCCCAGAGATACTTGCCGCTGTCGCAGTCTCAGGTTCCCAGAGTTGAGCGACCATTGCCGCTCAAATAGGCGCTTACCTGTTCAGGAAGCCGGTCGACATCGATTGGCTTGGCAATATAACCATCACACCCGACGGCCTCTGCCTTGTCGAGCACCCCTTTCATCACATTGGCTGTCAGCGCCACAATCGGCACATTCTCTAAGCCTGGTAACTGGCGTAACTGGACAGTCGCGGTCAACCCGTCGATCTCCGGCATGTTGATATCTACCAGAATGAGATCAGGCAAACACCGCGCAGCAACCCGGATTCCCTCCTGGGCCGAAGTAGCTTCGAGCACTTCGTAGCCAACAGACGCCAGCACACGCCGGACCAGGATCAGGTTATCAATATTGTCCTCTATGTATAGAATGCGAGAAGGCATTCGACGTGCCCTCCAACTCACCTTGGCTGCATGGCGCCATAAATAATTAATATCGTTTACGTTTTTTAGTTTATCATATAATTGCCTCTAGGGTATGTTAACTTTTGAATCCTAACCTGATTTTCACAACTGGTCCGGCGAGTGGCCCTGTTTAACGGTTGTCATCCAACCCGTTTGCCCCGTTCGTGGGCGAGGCCATTTCACTATTGTGCGTATCTTCCCCCGCCTCGTCTAACGGCGCATCGTGCTCGCTGGTCGCGGCTGGGTAGGGCGCAGCTTCCAGGCTAACCGGCGTTTTACTGTCGGCGGGCGTTTCATTGTGCGAGCTAAACATATCGGTTTCTGCTTCAGTGGGCACGGAGGGGTCTTTTGAAGAAACAAGCGGACGGGTTGGCACGCGGTGGGGTGAGTCAGGATCGTGCGGCAGAATCACCTGCTTCATCCGCGGCACGCTGGCCGGTTCCGGGTAATCGGGGATTGAATCATCTGGCGGGGCCTGAGATTCCCATTGTTCGATAAACCCTCTGATCCATTCCACTTCGGCTTCCAGCATAGCAACGTGATGGCCGAACATGGCATCCACATTAAACGGCGCACGGCTTTCATTGAGACAGCGCCAACGGTCGCGGGCCTGTGCCAGACGCGCTCCCAGCTCTTGTTGATAGGTGATAAATGCGGTGCGAATCTGGTCCGGGCGCAAAACGTGCAGGTTGGCAAGCCCAAGTTCGAACCCATTGACGCCTTCACGTGGGGTGCTGATCAGGTCTGCAACCGCTGTTTGCAGCACGCCAAACCCGGCGGACGTAATACGATACTGGCGGCGGGCCGGACCTTCGACCTGCCGTGGGCCTGTGCTTTCGACCAGTCCTTGTTTTTCCAGCTTTTCCAGGACATAGTACATGGATGATACGCCGATATTGGTCCACGCACGCAGTCCTCGCCGGGTGATCGTGGTCTGGATATCATGGCCGTGGATTGGACCCTCGGCGACAATGCTCAAGATGGCGAGTTCGGCATCGGTCATGGTGTGCATCCCTGCCTCGCAGATGATTGAGTTAACCCACCCAGATGGTATATATAGTGTATAGTTACGTGTGTAAAGTACACAAGGGCAGGATTGAAATCAATTACCACCCGAAGTTCACAAGATGGGTAAGGAGTGCAACATTGAAGCGGCGGACGAAGTACTACATGCTGATGGCGCTGATTGTTCTGTTGGCATTATTGGCCGGGTGCTCGTCGGATAACAATATCAGCGATCAGCAGCAGCAGCCGAACGCTACCCCTGTGTCAGACTCGCCCGCGTGGCAGCGCCCACAAGCGGCGATCAGCCAGGAGTTGTTCGCCCAGGTACGCCTGACAGGCGTGATGCAACTGCACCAACAGACGGTCAACGGCGTAGCCTTCTCGCGTAACGGTACACGGCTGGCCAGCGCGGGCGCCGACGATATCACGGCGGTTTGGAACCTGGCAAACGGTGAAGCGCTGTTCGTGCGCGGTGACAATGACGGCAGGCGTGTCTTCTTTGGCCCGGAAGACAATACTGTAATCACAGTCAACCGGGATGGCAGCGCGCGCGTCTGGTCAATGGACATGAGTCCCCCGCGCGAACTCGAAGAAATCACCAGCTTTGACGGCTATGATGCCCCGACGGAGATTGTCGTGCAGTCCGCCGACCGCACGATGTTGGCCTTTGGATCGCGGAGCGGCTGGGTCAGGCTCTGGCGGATGCCCGAAGTTGAGGTGATCAACAGCATCCGCGTGGATAACCGCTACGTTCAATACCTGGCGTTTTCGCCTGACGGGACGCTGCTGGCTGCGATTGGGGCGGACTTTGGCGCGCGTATCTGGTCCATACCGGATGGCGAGCTGGTGTATGATGAACTGGCCGCGCCAAGAACCAAACCCTTGCACATGACGTTCTCACCGGACAGCAAACTGCTGGCAATTACCAAAATTGGCAGCATTGATGTATGGGACCTGGAAACGGGCGAACCGGTTTATTCCATCACGACATTGGACTACGCTGCCGCCGGTGAGGTTGCTTTCTCGCCGGATGGCACGCTGTTGGCCGGGTGTGGATCGCAGTCGGTGGTTGACATCTGGGATGCGGCAACCGGCGATGCACTGGGCGGGCTGCCGCTGCCTGAGACTGTCTGCGCCAACATAGCTTTTTCGCCGGACAGCAAGCTGCTGCTAACACTGCCATCGCCCGGCCAGAACGTGTACCTCTGGGATATCACCCACATCACCGACGATGTTCCCTTCCAGGACAAACAGCTTCGCCGCCGCGACCGGCAAAACATGGGCTTGCTGCCGGGCACCCGCTTTTATGATTTTGTCTGGTCGGAAGATGGCCGGTTCATCGTGCTGCTGGACGAGCTTGGCCCACTCTATATGCTGAGCGCAGCAGAATAAGCCAGTCACAACACCCCCTGTAATAAAAACCGCACCAGCGCGGACGGTGCGGTTTTAGTTGTTGATCGCCCGGATTTTTGCCGCGCGCAGGCTCACTCACATGGATCGGCGACCTCGACATCAGCGGGCATGGTGATGTCGGCCACGCCGCCCCACTGCGTTACCTCAAAAGTGAACTCGGTGCGCCGCTGCTTATCCAGGTTGTGATACACGCTGTCAAAGCGCAGCAGGGCGTCGGTATCCTGGTCAATATATAAATCGCCGCTCATCTCGAACTCGCCCGCCTCGTTGATCTTTTCCTGAAGATCATCATTATCGAACCGTCCAAGAATATCCAGCGCTTCCCGCACTTTTGATTCAAGCTCGTAATGCGTCGTGGTGCGGTCGGCAATAACTGCTTCGCCCTCTTCATTGGCAACCGACAGCAACTGCACGCCAGCCGCCGAGAGCGCATACTCTGCGAACACGCTGTTCAAGCCATCCCGGATCAGGGCGCCGTCGTCATTGTTGTTGACGCAGAAGTAGCGCCCATCATCGACCCGGTAGACATCTGATTCTTCATCCGGATCGGGATTGTGCGCAATAAAATAATCCTCGATACGATCCTCAACCCTGATCTGCGCCAGGGCATCGCCGCCGGGGTCTACCTGCATTGAGATCGCCAGGTCCTGGCTGAGCGCGCCTTCGTACTCGCCCGCCGCGTTGACGGGACCTTCTCTCAGCGTAACAAGGGCTTCGTACCCTGCTTCTTGATCTGCCAGCCCATCCAGGCCATCGGTGATGTACTGCCAGGTGCCGCTCTGTTCGATCTCCTCCAACAACTGGACCGCGTCGTCGATCGTGTCTACCAGATCGGCGACCTTGTTACAGAATCCGCACGCCAATGTCGTCGCCAGCATAAACGCGATCAACAGCGCTACGCCCAACCGTTTGTTCATCAAATGCCAGCCTCCTCTTGCGTTGAGACGGTAGTTACTGTATGTCGATTTGACCAAAGAGGCAAATCGAACCCGCAGGCACAACCAGATGGATAGTTGCGTATCCACGCAGTCGTTTGTACACTCTCCCCTGATCCGCGCAGCCCTTGAACCTGAGCAGAACAATATGATAGGCGACAAAATCAATAACCGGTACGAAATTCTTGAATTAATCGGCGAAGGGGCTACTGCTGCTGTTTACCGGGGGGTGGATACCCGGCTGCAACGCACGGTAGCTATCAAGGTTTTACTGCCGTATGTCGACAAGGTCACACGCCAGCGCTTCCAGCGTGAGGCGCTATCCGCGGCCAAACTAAACCACGCAAATATCATGGCTATCTATGATGTGGGGGAAGAAAACCAGCGGCCCTACCTGATCATCGAATATATTGAAGGACGCCCGCTCTTTTCGTTCATTCCCTCGTCGCCAGAAGTGGTTGTTGAGTTCGGCCATCAAATCTGCACGGCGTTGGATTACGCGCACCGCCGCAACCTGATCCACCGTGACATCAAGCCCGCCAACATCCATATCACGCCCGATGGCCAGGTGAAGCTGATGGATTTTGGCCTGGCGATTACCGGCGAAACCAAGCGCCTGACGGCCACCGGGCGAATCATTGGCACACCGGCCTATCTCTCGCCCGAACAGGCCCAGGGGCTACCACTGACCAGCCATACGGACATCTATTCAACCGGCGTGGTGCTGTACGAGCTGGTGACAGGCGTCCTGCCGTTTGATGCCGACGATATAGGTGTGCTGCTCCTCCAACAGGTGAAGAAGCAGCCCCGACCGCCAAGCGAGCTGGTCCCGGACATCCCCTACAACCTGGAACGCGCAATCCTCAAAGCACTCGCCAAACAGCCGGAAGCACGTTTCGAGACGGCTGGCGCAATGGCCTCTGCGCTGGTAGCCAGCGTAGAAAGACGCTCGCAAACACTCAGTACAGCCGTGGTCGTGGAACAGCCGGAAGACGCTGAAGAGATCAGAGAGATCGCAATCCAGGCCGGGCCATTGGAAGCAGAAGTCAGCACCAACATCATCCGGGTTGCGCTGGCCGACGATCACCGCATCTTGCGCACCAGCCTGGCGCTGTACCTGGATGAAAACGAGCGCATCGAAGTAGTAGGCGAGGCCAACGACGGTCAGCAAACCCTGGAAATGGTGCGCGAGAAACACCCCGACGTCCTGCTGCTCGATCTGAATATGCCGGACGTCAGCGGGCTGGATATTCTGCCCGGTATCCGCGAGACATGGCCAGAGGTCAAGGTGCTGGTGCTGACCGGGCGCAACGAGGACAGCTACATTATGCGAGCCTTACGTGCCGGGGCGCACGGCTACGTGTTGAAGACCACCAGCGAACAGGCGCTCATCCAGGCGGTGAGGGATGTGTTTGAAGGGCACCTGGTGCTGGGGCATGGCGTTGCCGAGCGCGTGTTACAGGGCCTGATGGCCAGAGATACAAACGACATACCGCAGATCAGCGACCTGGATCGCGCGATCCTGATCGGGATCGCCGCCGGGCACACCAACGAGCAAATTGCCGGACGACTCAAGATCGATCAGCAGTTGGTTGATGCGCAGTTGGTTGTGCTCATGGAGCGGTTGGACGCGGGATCACGTACCGAGGCATCCCTGATCGCGCTGCGCCAGGGATTGATTCTGCTGGAAGACCTGCACAACCTCTAATCGTTTCCTCGACGGAGCGCACAGCATGGCGACCATTACCGGGCATCTCGTGGCAGAAGAAGCGCCCTGGCGTATTCCGACCTATGCCCAGGATATGCTGTGGATGCAGCAGGGTGATCATGCCGTGCGCACATCCGGCCCGCGCGGATCGTTTTCGCTGGATGTGCCCGGCAAAGGCCAGGACGCGATGTTTCTGGCCTGGGGCACAGCCGACGGCCCCCCGCTGACGATCTGGTACCGGCCCGATACCGGGGCGCCGTTTGTCGTCGGGTGGCAGGGCACAGTCCGGATCGGTGGGTTTGTCGAGCGGCTGCACGTGCTCGAAACACGCGGCCTGGAGATCGTTATCGCAGAGATCGAGGCCGGACTGCTGCCGCCACACTATCGCCGCCTGCCGACGCTGGTCCAGATGCAGGGCGCACCGTTCCGCCGCCAGGATAGCGAAGACACGCCGGTCACGGGCGAGTCTGTTTATACGGCGCTGGCCATGGCTGGATCGGTCCACGCCGAATACCTGCACCACGCCATGATCAGCGAGGTGGCGGTGAACTGTTTTGCTACGTTGGGGCCACACGAGGGACGTTGGCACGAGATCGTCGGCCTGCCACTGCTGCTGGACTCGGTCACGCTTTTATCTCCCCGCCTGCGAATCCACTAACCGGTTGCCAGCGAAGCAACGGATATTTCGGCCAGCATATCTCTGCCAGGCGGGGACGCATCACCGTAGATCATG
Organism: Anaerolineae bacterium; assembly: GCA_016926875.1. Taxonomy (GTDB): domain Bacteria; phylum Chloroflexota; class Anaerolineae; order Aggregatilineales; family Aggregatilineaceae; genus JAFGNU01. The sequence continues at coordinate 47,680 of JAFGNU010000023.1, forward strand.
CGCGTGCAGTGCCGGATGCGCTGCAAATTATGGTCCCGCGCTAATGCCAGCGCCCGCCCGTTGTAATCCGCAGTATTGATCGTAATATGCTCCCCCTGAAGCTGTTCGAACGCGATCAACAACAGTTGTTCGGCTGCTGCCGCCGTCCAACTCATCCAGGGACCGAGGTACACGCCGTTCTGCGTCCGCCGCCCCAGCAGGTAGCCTTCCACCTGCCCCCGCCGGTCCGCTACCCACGCCAGATCGGGGAACTCTTCCAGCAACCGCATCAGGATAAACGTGCGTTGAAGACCGAATAGCTGCGTGTCCAGTTCGAGCACAGCCGGGACATCATCCGAACGCATCGGGCGCGCACGTGCGCCCAGGTAGGTGCTGGCTTTACCTTCCCAGCGTTCCATCATGCACACCACGCGGAATCCTAAGCCCTCGTACAGCGGGCGTCCGGCAGCGGAAGCATCCAGCATAATTCGCTCGGTGCCGCGCGCGATCAGGTAATCCAGCGAGGCGCGCATCAGCCGCCGCCCAAACCCGCGACGCTGTCGGTCTGGTGCGATCACCAGCATACCGATCCAGGCCAGCGCCGTGCCATAGGGCGTGGTGGTCACCGTGCCGATGATCCCGCGATCCTGCTCCTCCAGCACAAAACACCCGTCTTGCGACCAGTAGAACAGCCGCTCCCAGTCGGCGATCTGGTGGCCCCAACCGACACTATCTGTCAGGGCAACTGCGCCTGGAAGATCATCGTGTGTCATCGGGCGCAGCGTTCGCTCCGTTTCACGCCCTGACTGGTAGCGATCCTGCCAGTTCACAATTTTCTCCTCAGGTTAGCCAAGCAAAAAACAGGGCGTGCTTCAGCGCAGCACGCCCTAGATGGCTGTAAGACGATCCGAACTATTCCGGCGTGGGCGTCAGCGTCCACGTAGGCGTCAGGGTTGGAGCCAGCGTCGGCGTTGGGATACCGCCATCGGATTCTTGAGTCGGCAGCGTCGGCAGCGGTTCCGGGCCAGAAGATGTCGGCGTCGGTGCGAGCGTGGGCGTTGGCAGCGCTGTCGGAACCGGCGTCGGTTCGGGATTGCTGATATTGACATGCACGTCCCGCGTAACACTGCGCCCGTAATTGTCGATAACCACCAGCCGCAGCGTGTACGGGCCGTTCTCCAATCCCAGCGCCCGCGTATCCAACTGGCCCAGCAGCGAGTTCGCCTCCGGCCATTGTGTCGTCTCAACGGCAAACGGCTGGCTGAACGCTTCCGGCGCGTGTGAAACCCCGTAGCGCAGTTCGTAACGGTTGAAGTCTGGCATGGTGAGCGCCCCCATGATCGGCACCACGCCCTCGACGGTCATGTTCTCGGCAGGCGTGCTCACGATCACGGTCGGACGGGCCTCGTTCGGATCGCAGTACTCGGTGGGCGGCGGCATTACCGGCACCTCAAGCCCGCGCGCCTCGGCCCAGGCATTGCCTTCCGGCGTATTGTTCAGCCAGTTGTAGGCCGTTGGATCGTCAATCGCCAGGAAAGTACGTGTTTCGGCCTCATCGCGGCAGTAGTCATTGACCAGCTTACCGGTGTAGGAGTCGACCTCCATCGTGCGGAAGATGTCCTGGTCTGCACCGGGCGGCGGCGCAGCAGCCGCGAAGATCTCCCAGTGTGTACGTCCGGCGCAGGCGGAAGACGGCTGTGATCCCGAATCGTTGCACACCTCGGCCTGGATCAAACCAGCGGGCGGTGAAAACTGCTCGATCCCCAGCCCAGCGTGGGCGGTTTCCATGATAGTATTCCAGATCGGCGCAGCGCCCGCATATCCTGAAAGACCGTACATCGGCCTGTTATCCGAGTTGCCAACCCATACGCCCACCACGTACTGGGGCGTATACCCGATCGACCATACGTCGCGGCTGTCGGTGGTAGTGCCGGTTTTGATGGCGGCAATACGCCCACCCTGCAATTCCATCGGCCAGCCGCGCCCGAATTCTGTCGCACGGGCTTCGTTATCCGCCAGAATGCTGGTAACCAGATAGGCGTACTCTGGCTTGACGACCTGTAATCCTTCCGGGCTGGTGTCGGCGCGGTAAATTTCGTTCCCCTCCTTATCCTGGATATACACGATTGCATACGGGTCCACCCGGCGCCCATTATTAGCCAGCATGGCAAAGCCGGCGGTCATGTCAAACAGGCGCACCTCGACCGCGCCCAGTGCCGTTGGCAAACCGGCCTGCCGCTCCAACGGATCGCCCAGCGGGAAACGCAGTCCAATCCGTTTTGCCATCTCGGTGAACCGCTCCATGCCAACGAAATTTAACGCTTTCACCGCCGGGACATTCAGCGAGTTGCCGAGCGACTCGCGCACCGTTTGCGGGCCGTGATAAAGACGATCATAGTTTGTCGGGATGTAACCGTTAAAATCGGAGTACACATCCCAGATCACCGTGGCCGGGGTTATATAGCGCCCCTGATCATCCGGCTCAAACGCTGCCAGGTAAACAAACGGCTTGATCGACGATCCCGGCTGCTGGCCCGTGAACGCTACGTTGACCTGCCCGTCGATGTCTTCGTTATAAAAGTCCGCGCTGCCGACCATCGCGATCACCGCGCCATCGGCAGGCCGCATCACGATCACCGAGGCGTTGGTCGCGTCGATCCCACGCGTCTGAAGGCTTGCCAGTTGATCGGTAACCGCTTGCTCGGCAGAGGTCTGGATATTCTCATCCAGCGTGGTGTAGACGCGGTACCCGGCACTATAGATCGCTTGCGAGCCATAGGTATCTTCCAACTGTTGCCACACGTAGTTAACAAAGTGTGGGTGTGTTGCTTCGAATGATGGAGGCTTGAACGCGGCGGTCTGCACCAGCGCGATCTCCAGCGTCATCTCCTCCGGCGCTTCCATACTCGGCGTCTGGTAATAATAGACCACGTCTCCGCTGGGCATCTCCTGGGCAGTGATGCACAACTCGCCCCCATTGGGGACCGCCCAACCTGTCAGATCGTCGTGTTCGATGGCGATGCAGCCCGTCCCGTTCGCCTCGGACATCAGGCGCAGCACATCGTTCATCCGGTTAATCGCCGCTTCACGGTTAACGATCGGGTCATAGGTTGCGGGGGCCTGCGGCAGCCCGGCCAGGAATGCTGCTTCCGCCGGATTCAGGTCCGCCGCCGGCTTGTTGAAATAGGTCTGTGCAGCAGCTTCGATGCCATATGCAAAGTTGCCGTAAAATATTTCATTCAGGTAGATTTCCAGAATCTCGTTTTTAGTATGCTGGCGCTTGATCTCGGAGGCAACAATTACCTCGATGATCTTGCGTTCTGTTGTACGCTGGTAAGCGAGTTCGGTTTCGAGCACCAGTGCGCGCGCCAACTGCTGCGTGATCGTGCTTGCGCCAGAGACGGTGCTGCCGGTCTGTAAGTTTTGATATGTGGCGCGCAAAATAGCCATCACGCTGAAGCCGGGATCGGTATAGAACGTTTCATTCTCAGTGGCAACCGTTGCGTGGATCAACCAGGGTGATATCTGGTCCAGCGGCACCGACTTACGGGCGCCGGTATTAGGATCGTTGAACTCGGCCAGCAGGTTACCGCCAGCATTAAAAATCTGGGTCGTTTCGAAGGTTGATGCGCGCTCGCCCAGGTTGGCGACGGCGTCTTTGTATTTGCCGACCACGTTGAAGTAGTAAACGATCATACCTACCAACGCCAGCAGCATAATCACCATGCCGCCGATGACGCCCACGACGCCCAGGCGAACACCCCACTTGATATATGTGTTGCGGTTACGCGATCCTCCCAGCGCCAGACTGTAATCCGGCTGCGGGTATTTGCCAATCGCGTAGGCGGGGGTTTCGACACGCTTCCCGGCGGTACCCGGCGCTACGGGGATACCCTCTCCCTCGCGCTGGGGGCGTGCTGCTTCGGAGCGGAGTGTTTGCCCGGCGCTGGCTTCCGAGCGTACGGTTGCCTGGTCGGCATCCATGCCGGGTCGCGCAGGCTGCGTCAGTCCCTGGTCACCCGCCGGATGTGCTATCCCGACCGGCTCAGCCTCGCCGCCAACGGGCTGTGTCCGCTGCTGTGTTGGCGCTTCAGAGCGGCGCATCGGCTCCATAAACGGCGTGCTGGGCGATACCAACGTTGCCCCCGGATCATCTTGGGGAACCCGCTTGGGCAGCGGCATACCGTCTTCGTCGATCTCAATGTCAAATCGCTGATCCGCCTGGTCTTCACCGGCCACCATGCCGCTTGCGCTGTCAACTACTTCCTGCATACCTGTTTCGGTTGGCACGGCACTGCCCTGGATGCGGTCCTCGTAGCCCGGCGGGAGGGCAGAAACCCAGTCGCTCCCGTCGTAGTAGTACCACTGGTTGGTTTCCAGGCCAAGCATCCACCAGCGCCCGCTGTCATCCAGGATCATCAGGTTGCGCAGTTCGTTCTGAAGTTCTTCACGCGTCAGATACCCGCCGTTATAGCGCTGGCGCAAAATATCGACCTTGCGCTCGACCTGCTCAAACTGCGATGGCTGGCGTGGCGCAGGTGCGGGCGCTTTATCGGCGGCGGCGTCCAGGGCTGCCAGTTCTTCGGCGGCGGACGGCTCTGTCTGCGCCGGTTCAACAGGTTGTTCTGCGGCTTCACCACCGGCGGCGGCTTGCGCTTCTGCTGCGCGTTTTTCGGCCAGGAACGCGGCTTCAGCCGGTGATAGCCCTCGCACCGGCTGCGCAGGCGTGGCTTCTAGCGACGGGGTGCTTTCAGCAGGGACGGCAGGTTCTTGAATAACCGTCTCCACCTCGTCAAGTTCGCTCTCAGGTGCGGCTTCGGCCTCTATAGCCTCTGCTGGCGCTTGTACAGCCTCGGCGGCTTCAGCTTCCGGCGGCTGATCTTCCGGCAATTCACCCACCCCTGCATACAGGTCTTCAAGCTCAGCAGCAGAAAGCGGCGCCTCCCATCCTTCGGCAGGAGCGGGTTGTTCCTGGGTATCAGCCGCCGCCTGTACCTGCGTTGCTTCACCGGCGGGTTCCGCTTCTGGCTCAACCTCAGGCTCCGGCTCGGTCACTTCGATGATCGTCTCCGCCGCGCCCGACAACAGCGCATTCAACTGCGCGTCCGGCGGCGTATACCATGCCCCGGTTTGCAGCGGAATCGCGCCTATTTCCTCCCCCACCTGCTCGCCACCCGGTTCAGCCTGCCCGGCAGCCTCCGAAGCAGGCGCTTCGACGGTACCTTCAGGCGGGAACCACGTTTCGGCGATCACAGGGCGTGACGAACCCTCCTCAACCGGCGGTTCGTGCCAGCCAGGGAGTGTATCCGGCGGGCGAGCAGCCTCACCTGTTGACGGCTGCCTGTCCCCGGTTGGAGGGGGTGTTAGCAGCTTGTCATCTGAAGTCGAGTCAGCGTCCGGCGGTATAGCGTGCTTGTCCGGTTGGTCTGCCATGCCGACACCTCGATTACCGTTTTCAAACGATCAACTTCAACTCATTATGATCTTAACATTTTTTACGTTAAAAGTTCACTTACATCCGACGATAGCATTATACACGAGACACAACCATACTCGCAGCAGTCCTGCTCATTCCTCGCCGGTTTTGGGCTGGCTGGCGATCAATAGGGTCCATTCACCCTTTTGCGTCACCTCGCCTGCCTGGTTGAGCACGCGCACGTCAAACGACACAAACCCGCCGCCCGCGGCTTTCATTTCGCGCCGTTTGGTTACCTTCACCTCGGCGTGGATCGTGTCCCCGATAAAGATCGGCGCGCGGAACTTCCACTCGATGCTGGTGAACGCGATCACCGTATCCACCAAAAAACCGGTCTGGTACGCCAGCCCGCTGACCATCGACAGGCCCAGCAGCCCGTGCGCGACTCGCTGGCCGAACTGGGTTTGCTCGCCATAGACGGCGTCCGTGTGCATCTGGTTAAAGTCGCTCGATACCCCGGCAAAATTGACGATGTCGGCTTCGGTGACCGTCCGGCCCCGTGTTTTGATCTCCAGGCCCTCTTCAAATTCTTCGAAATACAGCCCTCGTGGTTGTTGGATTGGCGCCATGTGCTTTTCCTTTTTTACTTGCTGAGTGGTGAGTGTCCTATTATACAGCGTTAGAAAAAACAAACTGCCTGGATTGTAACGCAAGCGCGGAATCAGGGAAAATGCCATGCAAACAGGCAGGTGCGTTCAGCCAAGCGGCTCTTTAAAATCGTAGATGCCATCGTGGACTGCCCAACGCCCGTCGCCGTTCGCACAGATCATCACGTCGCCCTCCTGGTGCAGCACCCCGCCGCAGTGCAGGCATTTGAACAGCGATCCGTCTGGTGCAGCGGGCGGCGTATCGCCCACAGCCACATTGAGTGTAAACACGCTCGGCGAGTAGGGCGCGATCTGCCCGGTGGGCTGAAGCAGACGATCCAATGCCACCAGCAGCGACAGCGGCACCCGGCGTTTCAGGAAGCCCAACCGGAAATACGACAGCGCCAGCCTGCGGCGCGTTTCGAAGCCCGCTTCGCGCAGGCAGCGTGCCATATACTCCGGGTGGAAGTCAAAATTCAGCTTGACGAACTCGACCGGCTCCAGGTCAAACGGGTTCCAATCCTGCCGCTTCAGCCAGTAGCGCAAGATCGCTTTTAGATGACGCTTGCTGGCAAATTCCAACACAAACGGCGCGTTGGGCGCCAGGATGGCGCGAATCTGCCGGAGCGCGGCGGGCACATCCGCAAAATGGTGAATGACACGCTCCATCACAGCGGCATCACAGCTTCCGTCTGCCAGCGGCAGACTGTATATATTGGCCGCTACGTATACATAGCGCCCGCTCGTTCCCAGTAGCTCTTGCGCCTGCCGCAGCATGGTGCGCGAGTAGTCCAGCACGATCACCTGATCGTAGCCGCCCAGTTCGTCTGTCATACGTCCAAAGCCCGCGCCCAGGTGCGCTACCCGGTGGCCGCGCGACAGCAGCAGGCGGCGTAGAGCAATACGTTCGGTCAGGTCTTCATAGTCCCGGCCTTGGCCTTCCCAAAAATCGGTGCGATACCCCGATCCTTCGTAATCAATGACCTGCGGTGATGATTCGCTCAACGATCTGTCCTTCAATTGGTTATCCCGGCTGCTTCTTTATTGTGTTTCCCGTGCAGGCTGCCCTGCACCGGTCGTGAAACCGGGCCAGGGATTCTGGCTGTCCTCGGACGGAGCCACCAGGTTTTCGCCCTCACCCCGCAGCGCATCCAGTGTGAAATCCGGCATCTCGCCCCAGGTGTCCGGCAGGTGATCAAGCACTCGCACATACGGTTCGAGCAGGTCGCGCAGTTCCACCAGCGGATCGTGCAGTTGTGTCTCGTTCACGCGCGTGGTTAGCTCGCCAGACAGGCGGGCCGATACGTTCGTCTCAGCCGTTGTCGACAGGTCCAGATTAACCGGCAGCACCGAGTTTTTGGGCAGCACGATGTCCACCCGCCCGTTGATCACCCCGCCGCCGCCGGGCAGCGTAAACGTCGCGTTGGCCGCGACCGGTACATCTTCGGTCAGGATCAAGTCCGTTGCCTGGGCCAGCGGCACGTTGAACCTGACAGGGATTTGCCCCTCGACATCGATCGATTGGACGATCACGGCCTCGTCCAACCCTACCACGTCCCGGTGAACACCGTCAACCAGCGGTTCCACGATACCGTTCTTAAGCTTAAAAAGCTGCATCGCCAGCAGCAGAAACACGATCAGCGATACCAAGTTAATCACAAACGAGAGTAAGATCGCAACCGTTTTAAAGCTGTTCCACCAAACTCTGAACCGCTGCATGGCGGCCTCCTTTTTGAACCAGAGGGGCGAGTCCAGGCCGAGTATCCCGCGCACATCATAACACTGGCCCGAAGATGCGGTCAACTACGCTGGTTTATAAGACAAACAAGGACGCACTCATCGCACGCCCTTGTTATTCCAGCATCAAACAGCAGGCAGGTGGCTAAAGGCCCGCCTCCTTGCGCAGAATATCGGCTTTGTTGGTTCGCTCCCAGGCCACATCCAGGTCATCCCGCCCGAAGTGCCCATAGGCTGCCACCTGCCGGAACTGCGGCTTGCGCAGGTCCAGGTCACGGATGATCGCCGCTGGGCGCAGGTCGAAGTGCTTGTTGATCAGTTCGATGATCGTGTCGTCAGGCACGCGCCCTGTACCAAACGTCTCGATTGAGATCGACAGCGGACGCGCCACGCCAATGGCGTAGGACACCTGAAGCTCGAAGCGGGATGCCAGCCCGGCAGCCACCACGTTCTTCGCCACGTAACGCGCCATATACGACGCCGAACGATCTACCTTGGTCGCATCCTTTCCGGAAAATGCGCCGCCGCCATGCCGGGCAATACCGCCGTAGGTATCTACAATGATTTTGCGCCCGGTCAGGCCCGCATCGCCCAGCGGGCCGCCGACCACAAAACGCCCGGTGGGGTTGACGTAGTACTTGGTGTTTTCGTCCAGCAGCTCCGCCGGGATCACGGCCTTGACTACGTGCTCGATGATATCGGCGTAAATCTGATCAGCGGAAACATTGGGCGCGTGCTGCGTCGAAACCAGGATGGTATCGACCCGCTTCGGCTTGCCATATGCGTATTCGACGGTAACCTGGCTCTTGCCGTCCGGGCGCAGATAGGACATCGTGCCATCGCGCCGCACGACGGACAGCCGCTTGGTCAGCTTGTGCGCCAGCATGATCGTCAGCGGCATCAGTTCGGGCGTTTCGTCACACGCAAAACCGATCATCATGCCCTGGTCGCCCGCGCCAACCGCGTTTAGTTCGGCGTCGTTCATCTCGCCCTTGCGCTGCTCCAGCGATTTATTCACGCCTTGCGCGATATCGCCGGACTGCTCTTTGATCGATACGATCACGCCGCACGTATCGGCATCAAAGCCGTATTTGCCGCGCGTGTACCCAATGTCGCGCACCACGTCACGCACCAGGGCGTTCATATCAACATAGGTCGACGTGGTGATTTCGCCCATCACAACCACCAGTCCGGTTGTAACAGCGGTCTCACATGCCACACGCGCCATCGGGTCATCTTGCAGGATGGCATCCAGCACAGCATCCGAAATCTGGTCACATACCTTGTCCGGGTGGCCTTCAGTCACCGATTCCGATGTCAAAAACAACTGCGGTGACGACATAAAGGTGGTATTGCTGTTATTGTTGCTCACAGTAGCTCCTTATTAGCGCTTGACCCGGTGGGGTAAAACAAAACCCCCTGCTACACTCTACAGGGGGGCGCAATCGATAATTAGCCACCTCATGTCCCAGTTTGTATGAGGCTAGCAGACGCGCTCTCATCTTCCAGAAAACCTGACGGAATTGGCACCGTTCCTTGCCTGATAGTCACACTGGATCAGACTAAGGGGGTTGCCGCGGCTTCACGGGGCCGGTCCCTCTGCCGCTCTGGATAAGAGTGTATCCGGGTATCTATATCATTGTATACAAAATCATACCCCCCCTACACCCGCGTGTCAATGATGATTCCAGGAGTGGAGATCGCATTCATAGCCGGGAGACACCCCGGTCAGGGCAGCCAGGTTGGCCAGTTGCCAGTTTGGGTTAGTGCCTGCAAATCTCCGGTGCCAACTGCCAGCAGCCAGATACCCGGTTGGGCTATTGCCCCCGTCAATGAGTATCGCTGAAACACCAGGTAGGCACTATCCGGCGACCAGACCGGCTCACCATGGATCACATTCGGCACATCGGTCAGTTGGCGAAGCTGGCTGCCGTCCGGTCGCATCAGCCAGATATGATCGCCTAACGAAGTATCATCGGTGTAATCCCGGCGCACAACGGCGATCCACTCACCATCCGGCGACCAGGCCGCCCAGGTATCCCCAACGGCTGAATCCCCGCTCAAGTCGGTTAGTTTGTCGGCGGTCAGATCAAACCGCATCAGGTGTGTGAATGTACCTTCTCCGTTGGTCCAGATATCCGTCACCAGCAGCGCGGTGCCATCTGGGTTCCAGGTAACCAATCCGCCCGTCTGGCTGGCGATGGAGCGCGTGCGACCATCGACCAGGTTGTAAAGCTGTACGCCCGCCGTACCGGCAGATGCATAGCTGAGCCATTGACCATCCGGCGACCAGCGCGGATTCATGCCCGGAAGCTGATCATCCTGAAAAATGGGCGCAGTTTCCCCGGTGGACGGGTCCAGCCACCAGAGCGTGGTGATGCCCAACGGCGATTCTTCCGTAGGGGTGTCGAGTTTTTCGTAGATCAGCCGCCGCCCGTCCGGCGACCACGCTGCCCGCGTACAGACGGATTCGGGACAGGCCAGCAGTTGGCGCCGGTGGCTGCCAGCGACGTTGATTATCCACAGGTCGCTGCCGCCGTATTCACGCGGCGCGGTATAGACGATGGTTTCCCTATCTGGCGAAAGCGTGTAATCCCAGACACCGAACGCCTCATCTGTCAGCGCCCTGGATTCATCCCCGGCGAAATCGTACACGCGCAGTTGGTAACGGTTAGCGTCGTCCGTGTCAAGGTAGAGAATGCTTGCCTGTTCCAGATCGAACACGTCGGGCGTGGCTGCTGCCTGATTGTCCTGACCCTCGATCTCGCTGCCCAGTTCGAACACCAGCGCATCACTTGAATCCCCGTCACCTGAATCGCGGTCGAACAGCGTGGTCCTTTGCAGTGCATTGTAAGTCAGCGTTAATCCCAGCCCGATCACGATCATCGCACTGACCAGCGGCAGCACAGGCACCAAACGATTGATCGAATCAAACCGCTCGAACAGGCGGCGGCTGTGGACCATGGCGATACCAATCGCGGTCAGCACCAGTGCCAGCCCCAGGCTGAACGCTACGATTAGCGACAACCCCAACGCGATACGGTTGATCGCCACCGCGACCAGCAAGATCGCAATTGCATCCGGGCAGGGCACCAACCCGCCGCTGATCCCCAGCGCTACCAGCGAGCGCCACTGCACGCGCTGGACCGACAATGTACCGGCGGGCAGCACGTCATCGTAGATGTTGACCCGGATCGGCTGGTTGATCTGGATCAAGCGGCGGGTGCTTGCACCAGATTCGCGTGGTGGCGGGGGCATGAGTGGGCGCTGGCGAGCATCATGCACGGCTTTGAACCCACGCCAGCGCTGCGGCAGCAAGCTGAGGCCCATGATCACCACCAGCAGCCCGGAGATCACTTCCAGCACCGGAAAAACGGTGTTAGGCATGATGAAGCGCGAGGCGACCAGCGTCAGCATTCCCAACCCCAGCACCGAGCCGGTATGCGTCAGCGTGACGATGGCGCCCAACGCCGCAGCGTGCCGCATCGTGCCGCGTGATCCGACCAGGTACGCACCCACCAGCGCTTTGCCATGCCCCGGCGTTAGAGCGTGCAACGCCCCCAGAAGCAGCGCAATTGCCAGCGCAGATAGGTAAAATCCCGGTGACAGCTCGTGCTCGCGGACCAGGTCGGTCAGCGCCGCAAACGACCGGGTTTCTTCGCGGGGCGGCGGCTTGGATGCTTCGCCCTTGGCCAGCAGCGACGGGGTGCCGCTGTCCCAATAGGTGAGTGCCTCCGTCTTGGTTGGTGGCTGGGCCTCACCGTCCGGCAGCATAAAGTCAAAACGGAGCAGCCCACTGTGCTGCTGCGGCGTATAGAACGTGACGCCGTCGTCGCCGTGAATGTAGAACCAGTTGACGCTGGTAGCTTCCTGGTAGCGGTTGTAGAGGATAAGCTGGTGCTGCCCGCCGAAGTCCGGGTCCCAATCGAGCGCAAGCTGTAGAACGATGTTCTGCTCGCCCACTTCAAAGCTAACCAGCGATTCCGGCCATTGGACCGATTCTACTCGCCAGGGCAGCAAGTCCGAATCATCGACGGCAACCGATAATTCAGAAACCGGGAATTGTGCCCAGGCCAGGGCTTCGGCGGGGGAAACGGTATCGTCGGCGTTCTGATCAGCCTGGCTCCAGACTGAAAACGCCAGCAGCGGCCCCGGAGAGATCGACCACGTTGTACGAACGCCATCCGGGATTATGTGCAGGGTATGCGTCTGGAAGTACATATCCGCCGGGTGCGCCTGGGCGGTTTTTCCAACAGGCACGATCAGCAGCGCAGCAACCGCTAGCGTTACCACGCCAATACATTTGATTAGCCCAAAACGAGCGCATCGCCTGATCACAGTTTCACTTTCGGCCTTCTGCCGGATTCTCGCTCTGTTAGGTAGATGCTACTGACTTTACAACCTAACTACCACATGCGCAGGGAGGATCAAACGGTTGATCGGGGTCTTTGGCAGTTACCAGCTCATATCGGCGGGGCATTTTGGCGATGAAGGGGCAGCCATGTTTTGATCCACATGCTGCACAACCGCCGGGTGAATCGGCAACTTCGCGCAGCCTGCCCTTGCGGACCCAGTGTGCGATCATGCTTTCCAGCATGCCCGGTTCCACGCCGAGATCGCGTGCCATCTGGTTTAGCGATAGAGGAGTATCAGCGTGTTCAAAGGCGTGCAGCACAGCTCGCAGCGTAGTAGTCATTACGTCAGCCCAATCCCAGTAGTAAACCGCCCTGGTACACGATCACAGCGGCGAGCCATGCAATCCCGGCGGTATAAACGATCTGGTAAGCCATCCAGCGGGTGCCAAATTCCTGGCGCATGGCCGCAACAGCCGTCATGCACGGCACATACAGCAGCACAAATACGTTGAATGCTACCGCTGCCAGCCTGCCTTTGTCCGGCGACCCGGCAGTGCGTTCGAACGCCGCCACCAGCGCACCCTCCAGCCTGGAACTGCCCACTTTTTCTTCTTGTTGATTCAGCCAGTCTGCCTCTGGTATGTGCACGCCGGGAATGATGTTCACCGTGCGCGGGACAATGTTCACGATCTCCTGGGCGGTCAGGATCACGGCATCCCCAAAGCCGGTAACAATCTCGCCCACATCGTCACGGAACGGATTTGTTTTGTCTGCCTCGCCGGGTGTGCTGCTTGCGGCTTCGCCGACATATACTTGGTTCATGGTACCAACCACCACTTCTTTAGCGATAAAGCCGGAGATCAGCGCCCCGGTAGTCCGCCAGCTATCAAAGCCCGCCGGGCCGAACACCGGCGCAATGGTTCCGGCGAGCGATCCAAATACGCTGTCTTGTGGTTGGACGTTGTTAAAGCTGTCCGCGTCACCGTTGATGGGCAGCGCCAGCAGCAGCCAGATCACAATGGAACAGGCCAGAATGACGGTGGTCGCCTTTTGTAAAAACTCACTGATATTCTCCCACACCTGGAGCCACACGCTCGTGGGCGTTGGCAGCCGGTAGGGCGGCAGTTCGAGCACAAAGGGTTGCGGCGGTTTGTTCCGGTACACGATCCTTTTGATCACAAAGCCGGTGAACAACGCGGTGGCAATCCCCAATACGTACATGGCGAATGTCAGGTTACCCGCTTTGTCGCCAAAAAACGCCGCGCCGAAGACAACGTAAACCGGCAGGCGTGCCCCGCAGCTCATGAAGGTGGTTAGAAAGGCGGTCAGTTTGCGGTCGTCTTCGTTTTCTAGCGCGCGCGTGGCATACACTGCCGGGACCGTGCAGCCAAAGCCGACCATCATCGGCATAAAGCTTTTGCCGTGCAGCCCCATCAAGCGCATCACCCGGTCCATTACAAACGCCGCGCGCGCCATATACCCGGAATCTTCGAGAACGGCAACAGCCAGGTACAGGAACAGCAGCACGGGCACAAAGATCAGCACACCACCCACTCCGGCGATGATGCCATCCACAACCAGCGCAGCCAGCCAGGTGCCCTCTACGCCCAGCGTGTCCAGGATCGCCAGCGCCCAGCGCGTGATCGGCCCGTTGACCACGCCGCCGATCCAGTCCAGCAGCGGCGTGCTGACGTTGGCGGTGAACTGGAACAAAATCCACATCAACAGCAGGAAGATCGGCACACCCCACACCCGGTGGGTAACAACTTTGTCGATCTTATCTGAGCGGGTTTCAACGGCAGTTGTGGGACGTACAACCGCGCCGCTGACCACATCCCCAATAAACATATACCGCCGGTTGGCAATGAGCGTTTCGGCATCTTCACCGGTGCAGTCGAGAATACGCTGCGCTGCCTGCCGGGCAGTCAAAAGCACGGTTTCATGATCCCCGGCAGCCAGCCTGCCGGTAACGTCTTCGTCTTCTTCCAGCAACTTGATCGCCAGCCAGCGGGGATGGTATGTCTGGCTGAGTAGTTCATCCTGTTCGATTTCAGCTTGCAGCGCGTCGATCTCGGCTTCGAGTGGATCGCCGTATGCGATCTGCGGCACGATACCGGGATGCTCACGAGTCGCCAATTCAAAAATCGCGCGTTTGAGCTTATCAATCCCCACGCTGCGGTTGCCGATGGTTTCGACGACGGGGATACCGCCCAGCCGTTTCGAGAGTTCCTGCGCATCGATCTTGAGGCCCCGGCTGTGAGCGACATCGCTCATGTTGAGCGCTACAATCACCGGGACTTCCAGCTCTAATAGTTGGGCTACCAGGTAGAGGTTGCGCTCTGGGTTGGAGGCATCTACGACAGCCACAACCATGCTGGGCTTTTCATTGACGATAAAATCGCGGGCGATTACTTCTTCGAGGGAATACGCAGTCAGGCTGTAGGTGCCGGGCAGGTCAACGACGACGATCTCGTAATCATTGATCCGCGTTGTGCCTTCTTTTTTCTCAACCGTTTTGCCCGGCCAGTTGCCGACATGCTGGCGGGTCCCGGTCAGGGCGTTGAAGATGGTGCTTTTGCCAACATTTGGATTGCCTGCCAGCGCAATGGTGAAACTCAACGGCATCGGTCATCTGTTCCTCTGCGTGCGCCTGGCCGCTGCCAGGAGGGGGATAGGCTGGCTACCGGTCCTCAATCTCGATCATCTGCGCTTCCGAACGGCGCAGCGACAGGTGATACCCACGCAGCAAATATTCAATCGGGTCACCCATTGGCGCTACCTTCACGACTTCGATCTCCACTCCCCGGATCACGCCCATGTCCATCAGGCGGCGGCGAACAGCGCCCTTGCCCGCAATCCTCTTGACCCTGGCGCGCTGACCCGGTGTAAGCTGGTCCAATGTCGTCTGCGCGATTATCATGTTGTTTTCCCCTGGTGGTAGCCGCCGGGTGCTGCCTGATGGCCTGAACCCGGTGAAGATGGTCAAGCCTTTAGTTGTCAGCTTTTAGCGGTCTGGTCAGCAAAGATCTGATGGCTCGCCCATCATCGACGGTGAGCATCGAAGTGCTTGCCCGGTTTTCGCAAACCGCCGATCGCAAACTACTAAACGCTGTTTCTTAGATGGTATTGCGAATTATTCTCAATTGCAAATCATTCTCAATTATCGGAATCGTACAGCGGTCTTCCAGTGAAGATTTCATGAAGAAACAACGCTGATCGTCATGTTTGGGATCAAAACGCGCTGACATCCCATGGTGACGTGATAAACTGCATCCACATACGCTGATCCACGATTAATGCATATTTATAATCGTAGAATCCATCCCGGCAATGCTATAATCTGCCAGTTGAACCATAACGCCATTTTCACTCAGAATAGCGTAGGACGCATGAGCATCGACTTTACTTCAATACGGGCAGCGGTTTTTGACATGGACGGCGTGCTGTGGCGCATGTCCGATATTCTACCGGGCGTTGACGAGCTGTTCGCGTTTTTGCAGCAGCAGCCGATCCCGTATGCCATGGCCACCAACAACAGCACCAAAACGGTCAGCACCTATGTGGAGCGCTTGAACCGCATCGGTATCCCGATCAGCCCGGACCGCGTGATCACGTCTGCCGTAGCGACGGCGGGGTATATCAGCCGCCGCTATCCCACGCAGACAGCGGTGTATATCATCGGCGGCGAGGGCATTCGCCGGGCGCTTGCCGAGCGGGGGTACCACGAAGACCCGGAGCAGGCGAAACTGGTTGTTGTTGGACTGGACTTTGACATCACATACGATAAGCTAAAAACTGCCACGCTGCGCATCCGTGCCGGGGCCGACTTCATCGGCACAAACGGCGACCTGACTTTCCCCACGCCGGACGGGCTGGTACCCGGCAACGGCAGCCTGTTGGCAGCCATCGAGGCAGCGACCGGCCAGGCGCCGTTTCTCATTGGCAAGCCCGAAACGGCCATGTTCGAAGAGGCGCTCAATGCTGTTGGCGCGGCTCCTGAACAAACACTCATGGTTGGCGACCGGCTGGAAACGGACATCCTGGGCGCGCAGCGCGCCGGGCTGCAAACGGCGCTGGTGCTGACCGGTATCACATCGGCAGAACAGGCACGCACCGGCAACATCCAGGCTGACGGCGTATTCGACAACTTGCTGGACCTGTACACAACCTGGGAAGCCAGCCTGCAACCGGCGGTTTGAGGAGAGTTCACAGCATGAACACGCGCGTTCTCGTTCTCCGTTTCGGATCACTCGTGGTGGTGGCGCTTGTGCTGGGGTTGCTGGCTGTGATCGGTTTTCAGGTTTCGGCGCAGGATGATGCTCCCACCAACAAACCTGAACCGGCCCGGACGCTGTCCCCAGCCCAAACTCCGGCTGCTTCTACAATGGAATCGAGGTCGGCCCCCGACATTGAATGGACAGTCAGCGAGCAGGCGTTCACGAGCAACTATCCTGCCGGGTTTGCGTTTACGGCGACGATCCGCAGCAGCGCCGGGCCAATCGCACGCGGGCGTGTGATCTGGTCCCATGCACCGGGCACCCAGCGCAGCCGCTCCGCCGAGATCGATCCAAAAACCGGCATCCTGACCGCCACCTGGATCGCTACCGGCCAGGACGCGGTGCCCCCCTGGGTTGGGCTGTCGTATTACTGGGATGTTGGCGATGCGGACGGTAACAGCTTTCAGACTGACCCCGTGTTTGTCGAGTATGAGGACACCACGCACGACTGGCTCCGCGCCGAGAGCGAAGACGTCATCGTGTTTACTACCGGGCTGTCAAGCGAGGTTAGCGAGTTAGCGATCAACGCTATGGCCGCTCAGCGCGAGACTTACCGCCAGGCGTGGGGCGACCTGCTACCGTATACACCGCGCGTGATCCTGTTTGGCAACTGGTCCGCCTGGCAAGAATGGCAGGTCGCTTACGTCAACTCGCGTGTGATCGGCATTACTTCAACAGACTGGGGCGGCACAGCCCAGGTCGCAGGTGGCGGCGATCTACACCACCTCGCGTATGGCACCGTGCTGCACGAGATCGCGCACCTGTACCAGTCGCACTTCACGATCATGATCCGCGGCACCTGGGTTATCGAGGGCAACGCGACATTCTTTGAGTTGGACCAGCAGTATGATTATGAACAGGTTGTTCGCAACCTGGCCGCAGCGGGCAATTTGCCAGCCCTGCTGCAAGGCACCGGTCCTGGCGTCAGCGGGCGGAACGGGCGGCGCGGCTACGACATCGGCTATACGTTTTTCAAGTGGCTGACTGATACCTACGGGCTGGATGGGCACCGCCAGTTGATCGAACTGCTGGATACTGGTATGCGGCGCAACGAAGCGATTGAAACTGTCACCGGCCTGTCCATCGAGGAAGTAGAAAGTCGCTGGCGTGTCTGGTTGGGGGCATCGCCGGTCGCGCCGACTCTGATCCCGACACCGACTATCTTCTGGTTCGCTTCCCCGACGCCCTACGGGCAGTGAGGATTCGAGCCGCCCGGCTCAACACCAGCCAACGATTTTTACGCTTAGCAGCTCACCGTGTTACGTTTTTATCCACGTGGTGACCTGCCTGCTATCCGCGTCTGTATGCCAGGGGGAGCAAACGTGGCGCTTGACTTTTTTGCACGGGGACTTGTCATCGGCTTTTCAATTGCCGCGCCGGTCGGGCCGATTGGCGTGTTGTGCATCCGGCGGACGCTGGCTGATGGACGGGCGCACGGGCTTGTGTCCGGTCTGGGTGCGGCCACTGCCGACGCGATTTACGGATCAATCGCGGCTTTTGGCCTGACGTTCGTTTCGAGCTTTCTCATCGACCAGCAAACCGGACTCCGGCTGATCGGCGGCGTGTTTTTATGCTACCTGGGCATAAAGACGCTGTTGGCCCGGCCCGCTGAGCATATTGTCCAGGCGAACAACAACCGCCTGACCGGCGCATATACATCCACGTTTTTCCTGACACTGACCAACCCGGTGACCATCCTGTCGTTCGCCGCGATCTTTGCCGGAGTAGGCGTTGGCGGCGATGCAGGAGACTATCTGGCCGCCGCCGTCCTGGTGGCAGGCGTGTTTTTGGGATCGGCGGCATGGTGGCTGCTGCTCAGCGGCGGGGTCAGTTTGCTGCGCGATGCTGCCACGCCTGCGCACCTGCGCTGGATTAACCGGGGGTCGGGAGTCATCCTGATCAGTTTTGGGCTGGTAGCGCTGGCCGGACTGATCGCGTGAACGGATAATCCCCGGAATATCCGCATGGCCGCTGTAGCCGCTGCTTGCGATCTGACGCCGCGCCAAAAAGAGGTACACTTGATGTGTTGGCAGCGCACGCGGTGAGGTGAACATGGTACCTATCCAATGGGGTCTCCGACACAGCCTTTCAACCCGGTTGATCATGGCCTTTGTGGCGGTCATCCTGGTTACTACGGTCGCCGTTGGCATCCCTGCGTATCTGATTGTCCGCGATGAGTTGGAACGCCAGGCGTGGGCGCGTGTGGCCGATGCCCGGCGTATCACAATGGTTTCGCTGGAAACCGAGCAAGCGCGTTTATCCACTCTGGCGATCCTGGCTGCTCAACGCCCCAGCTTGCTGCGGCTGCTCCAGCAAGACGACCGCGCGGCCCTTGCGGATTACCTGCACACATTCCAGGCAAGCCTGTACATTGATGGGCTGGCCGTGTACGATGTGGGCGGGGACCTGCTGGCAAGCGGTGGGTCGGCATCGCCTGGATCAGTCCTGCCGGATACGCCAGGTGTAACTTTCTACACTTCGACCGATCCGGTCCCGGTGCTGGCGATGGTAGCCGGGCAGCCAATCCGCCACGACGAGACAGATGTGTTGATCGGGTATGTGACCGCCAGCATGGTGCTCGACGACGATTTTGCCCGCCAGCTTGCCGACGAGACAGGGTTCGACCAGAGCTTTTTGCTGGGCACAATCCGGGTGGCGACTAACCTAGAGCATGCGCCGCCGTTAGCCGTAGAGATGACGGTTGTTGAGCAAGCGATAAAAACAGACCGACCGCAAACGATGAACATGACCATACAGGGCCAACGTTACTATGCCGCGCTGATCCCGCTGCACGATCACGAAGGGGCAATCGTGGCGCTGGCCGAAGCCGCAATGCCGGTGGGCGAACTGGTGACCGCTGAAAACCGGGCGCTGCTGATGCTGGCGATCAGCGCGCTGGCAACCGCTGCCATCGGTTTGATCCTGGGTGGATGGTATGCGCGGCGGTTGGCGGCTCCCCTCAAGCGGTTGACATCAGCGGCGCACAGGATCGGCCAGGGCAACCTGGAAACGCCTGTGCCGGTCCCCGAACGGCCTGTTGAAATTGCTACGTTAGCGCTGGCGCTGGAAGAAAGCCGGGCCAATACGTGCCGCACGCTGGACGAACTATCACGCGCGAAAGCGTGGTCGGAAACGCTGATCCAGTCGATCACCGAGGGGGTTATCACGTTTGATGCCGAGGGACGCATTACGTTTTTTAGCCAGGGCGCCGAGCGGATCACCGGCAGGACCGACGATAAAGCGTTGGGCAAGTTATTTTACGACGTACTTGCCCTGTCGGAGAGCGACAGCGCACAGTTGATGGATTCTTTGCCCGCATCCGGCAGCAAGCGCCAGATGAACGTGACGACACGCGGTGATCGCCCCATGACGCTGGCCGTAACCGCCGCCAGACTGGTGCCGCCAGACAGCGACAGCGTCCAGGTGATCCTGGTGCTGCGCGATATCAGCGACCAGGAAGCCGGGCGCCACCTGCACTCGTACTTCCTGGCGAACATCTCGCACGAATTCCGCACGCCGCTGTCCGGGCTGAATGCGTCGATTGAACTGTTGCTCGACGAAGCGGATTACCTGTCATCCGGCGAAGTGGATGAACTGCTGAACTCTATTCACTTGAGCGCGTCTGGGCTGCAAGCGCTGGTTGATAACCTGCTGGGCAGCGTGGACATTGAAGCCGGGCATTTTACAGTTCACCGCCGCCCAACCGATCTTAACCGGGTGATCGCCGGGGCAATCCGCACCATGCAGCCTTTGCTGGACCGGCGCCAACAAACACTGTCGCTGTCTGAACCCCTGACGATGCCTTCCATCAACGCCGATCCCAACCGCCTGACGCAGGTTTTGATCAACCTGCTATCCAATGCCAGCAAGTACAGCCCGCATGAAAACATGATCGATCTGAACCTGGTGCAGACCGATACCATGCTGCGTGTTGAAGTCCTTGACCGGGGACCGGGGATTCCTCCCGGCGAACGCGAATCGTTGTTTCGCCGCTTTGTGCGCCTGGGCGCGCATGATACCGAGCAGTACGGCATTGGGCTGGGACTGTCGGTTGTGAAAGCGATTGTTGAGGGGCACGGCGGGGAAGTCGGGGTCGATGAGCGTTCCGGTGGTGGCTCCATATTCTGGTTTACGCTTCCGCTGGCAGGAGAAACAGCATGAAAGCACTGATTGTTGACGACGATCTTGTACTGGCCGACGTGGTATCGTTTACGCTGCGCCGGGCCGGATTCCAGGTGATCACCGCCCACGATGGGCAGGCCGCGCTGGACACATGGCAAGCTGAATCACCCGATCTGATTATCCTCGACTTGAACCTCCCCAAGCTCGACGGGTTGAGTGTTTGCCAGCGCATCCGGCAGCAGACCGACACGCCGATCATCATTCTCAGCGTGCGCGGTGAAGATGACGACGTGGTGCGCGGCCTGGAACTGGGTGCCGACGACTACATCGCCAAACCGTTCAGCCCGCGCCAGCTTGTCGCCCGCGCCCAGGCTGTGCTGCGCCGGGCAGGGATCACGCCAACCACCGGCCCGCTGGTCGTTGGGGAGCTGACGTTGGATTTAGCACGCCGCGAACTGCACCGCTCCGGCCATCTCCTGGCACAACTCACCCCGCTGGAATGCCGCTTGATGGAAGTATTGATGCTCAACAGCGGGCACGTTCTGCCTGCCGACACGCTAATCACGCAGGTCTGGGGACCGTCGGGGGGCGACCGGACGATGCTCAAGCAGTTGGTGCACCGCCTGCGCGCCAAGATCGAACCCGATCCTTCAACCCCCGCCTACCTGGAAACGGTCCCCGGCGTGGGATATGCCCTGGTCCGCCGCCCATCCGCCTAGCCATCGCACGCCAAACACATGCCGTTTTTCCCATAAAAAACTGTCACCACTTTGTCACCACCCTGTATCTGGGTTTGTCACCCCGGCCTGGTACACTCCCCGTTGAAGGTGGATGATGATGAGCGACTACCCGTATCTTTCTCTCAACCGCGTTTCGCTGGACCCGGAGCTGGCTCGCCTGCTTCCGCGTCGGCTGGCCTATTACTATCTGGCGCTGCCGTTGGCTCGTGACGACGAGGAGATCACTGTTGTCATGGCCCATCCCGGCAACCAGACCGCCGTGACTGTATTGCAAGCAGTGTTGGGCGGGCGGGTGGTCCCGGTGCGCGGCTCGGTTAGCGAGATTCGGGCTATGCTGAACCAGTTGTGGGCCGAAGAGGCCGATGCAACTGCGCGCAGCATCCTGTGTTGGGGTGCATCGGAAAACCGCGCCGAACTGGCTGCTGCCGTAGCCGAGTTAATCGCCCCGGCCTTTGCAGCCCAGACAATCCGTCTGGACTCCAGCCAGAGCACCATGCGGACGGTTATCACGGTGGCGCGCCAGGGACAACACTGCCTGACCGTGATCGACGCCCCAGAGGGTAAAGCCATGTCACGCCTGATGCGCCATTCGGCCACACCGGTGCTGCTGGTACGCGGCGCTCAATCGGCGTTCGAGCGCATTCTGCTGGTCCTGCGCGGGCACTCGCCTGATGAAAGCGTGCTGGACTGGGTGATCCCGCTGGCACAGGCTCGTCAGGCAGAAGTCACGCTGCTGACAGTTGCGCCCGTGGCAGCGCGTGGTCCCAGGCACGGGGCCGGTGCTCCGTATGGGCTGGCAACGCTGCTCTCGTCGGAAAGCGGGCCGGGCGAACACATCGCCACCTGCGCCCGCCGCCTAACAGAGGCCGGAATCCGGGGCAGGCTCAAGCTGCGCCAGGGCGTTACAGAGCAGCAGATCGCGGTTGAGATGGCACAAGGCGACTACGATCTCATCACCATCGCCGCCGAAGCACATGGAGACTTTGTACAGCATGTGCTGGACGAGATCAAAAGCCAGGCGCCGCTCAACGAGCAGCCTGTACTGGTAGTAAAACCGGACCTTTCACTCAATGATGACAGGTGGGAAGACTGACTATGACTAAGTTTCTGCGTACTATCACTCGTATAACCCTGGTTCTGATGGTTGCGGTCCCCGTGCTGCTTAGCGGGTGTGGCGGAGATGAAGACGATTCATCATCCGGCAGCAAAACAACCATCACGATCTCCGGCGCGTTTGCCCTCTACCCGCTGGTGCTCCAGTGGGCTGACCAGTATAAAGCCGACCACTCCAACGTTCAGTTTGACATTTCCGCCGGAGGAGCCGGTAAGGGTATGAGCGACGTGCTGGCTGGGGCAGTTGACATCGCGATGGTATCACGCGAGGTTCGTCCAGAGGAAGCCGACCAGGGAGCGGTGACATTTGCAGTTGCTAAAGATGCTGTGGTAGCAACCGTCAACGCAGACAACCCGGTGCTGGATCAACTGCTGGCAATCGGCATCACGCCGGAAAGCGGCGCTGCGATCTGGATCAGTGGCGAAGTGAGCACCTGGGGCGATCTGCTGGGTGAGAACGATGAATCAGAGATTCACGTATATACACGTTCTGACGCCTGCGGCGCTGCCGAAGTCTGGTCGCTTTACCTGGGCGGCACCGCGCAAGAAGATTTGCAAGGGATTGCCGTACAGGGCGACCCCGGCCTGGCCGAAGCCGTGCGCAAGGATTCACTGGGCATTGGCTTCAACAACCTGAATTTTGCCTACGATCCCGATTCGGGCGAACCGGTTAACGGCATACGTGTTGTGCCAATCGATCTGGACGGGGACGGGACAATTTCCGACGAAGAGAACTTTTACGCCGATAAAACCAGCCTGACCGCTGCAATCGCCGCCGGGCAGTACCCATCGCCTCCTTCTCGCAGCCTGTACCTGGTAACAAAAGACCAGCCAAACCAGGCGGCAGCCGACTTTATCCGCTGGGTGCTGACCGATGGGCAGGCGTATGTGTCCGAAACCGGCTATGTCCAACTGACAGACGATCTGCTCCAGGCAGGTGTCGATGCGCTAGGCGCAGAGTAGCACACGCCTATATAGCTGTTGTGGTAAGGGAGAAACGGGATGAATATCGTTCAGCCACGGATACTGACAGACCGAATCGGCACTGCGCGCACAACCTTTGTTATCCCGCGCAACCGGCAGGGCTGGCGTTACTGGAAAGACGCAATCGCCAGCCAGGGCATGGGCATCAGCACGTTCGCCGCCTGCCTCCTGATCGTGGTGATTGCCGGGGCGCTGCTTGACCGTGCATGGCCGATCCTATCGGTGGAGTCACCCAAAGCACTGGTGACGTCCGAGACATGGCATCCGATCAAAGGACAGTTTGGGTTCTGGCCCTTCATTGCCAGCAGCCTCTACGTAACCTTGATCGCGATGGCGCTGGCGGTACCGGCTGCTTTGTTCAGCGCAATGTACCTGGCGGAATATACCAGGCTGCGCGGACTGATCAAGCCGCTGGTTGACCTGCTCGCCAGTATCCCGTCGGTGGTGTACGGTCTGTGGGGCGTGCTGTTTGTGGTGCCGCTGGTACGCGACCACATCGGCCCTGCCTCCAACGACACCCTGGGACAAATCATCCCGTTCTTTGCCACCAACAACCCTACCGGCTACGGCTTGCTGGCTGCCGGGTTTGTGCTGGCGATCATGGTATTCCCGTTTGTTATGTCCGTGACCGAGGAAGTGTTCCACAGTGTACCGCAAGAAATGCGCGAAGCTTCCCTGGCCCTGGGGGCCACCCACTGGGAAACTACCAAGGCGGTTGTGCTGCGCAAATCGCTGCCCGGCGTGATCGCGGCGGTCGTGCTGGGCTTCTCGCGCGCATTTGGCGAGACGCTGGCCGTGTTGATGGTCGTCGGCAACGTGGTACAGGTGCCCGGGTCGTTATTTGACGCGGCGTACCCGCTCCCGGCCCTGATCGCCAATAACTACGGCGAAATGATGTCTATCCCGCTCTACGATTCGGCCCTGATGACCGCTGCATTGATGCTGCTGATCGTTGTGCTGACCTTCAACATTGGGGCGCGGTTGGTGCTGGTCCGCCTGAACCCGGAGACAGCCGCATGATGAATCGCAGGCAGCGCCGACACCTGGAAGAACGGTTTTTCAAGGGGGTCATGCGCCTGTCGCTGTTCCTGGCGTTGGGTGTGCTGGGACTGATCATTGTCACGGTGACACAGAAAGGGATTGGCTCGCTGAGCTGGTCGATGCTGACCAAGTCGTCAGAAGGCGGCTTCTACCTGGGCAAAGAAGGCGGCATTTTGAATGCTATCGTTGGCTCGCTGTATCTGGCGGCGGGCGCTACGGCCCTGGCCCTGGTATTGGGACTGCCGGTGGTTTTTTACTTGCACGCCTACATCGGTAAATCATCCCTTGCTAACGCGGTGCGGCTGGCTTTTGACGTGCTGTGGGGCATTCCGAGCATCGTCTATGGCGCGTTCGGTTTCATCTTGATGTTGATGATCGGGATGCGCGCCTCACTGCTGGGTGGAATCATCACGCTGGCGCTGGTTGAACTGCCGATCCTGGTGCGCACTATGGATGAAGTGATGCGCATGATCCCGCATGAGCTGACCGAATCAACCTACGCGCTTGGCACTACCCGCCTGGAACTGGCAGGCATCCTGCTGCGCCAGACGCTGCCCGGCCTGGTAACTGCCGTGCTGCTGGCGTTTGGGCGCGGCATCGGTGACGCGGCGGCGGTCTTGTTTACCGCAGGCTACACCGACAACATGCCCGACTCGCTGATGCGCCCGGTCGCGTCGCTGCCGCTGGCGATCTTTTTCCAGCTTAGCACGCCGTTTCCCGAAGTCCAGGCGCGCGCCTATGCATCCGCTCTGGTCCTGACCATTCTAATCCTGGTGATCAGCCTGTTGGCCCGATTGTCGCTGCGCGCCCTGGGCAGGCATGTGATCCGGTAACAAACCGACAGAAAGCAACTACTATGACCATCCGTACGGCTACACACCTATCCATTCGCAATCTGGACGTCTGGTACGGGGGACAACACGCCCTCAAAGACATCAATGCCGACATCCCGCGCCACCAGATTACGACCATTGTCGGACCGTCGGGCTGTGGAAAAACCACGCTGCTGAAAAGCTTGAACCGTCTGAGCGAGCTAAACACGCAGGTGAATGTCAGCGGGCAGGTTCTGCTGGACGGGATCGACATCTACGACCCGGCGGTTGACGTCACCGAAGTGCGCACGCGCATCGGCCTGCTGGCTCAAAAACCGTGCCCACTGCCGATGTCGATCTACGATAACATCGCCTATGGCCCGCGTATTCACGGTCAGAAAAACGGCAAGATGGACGACGTGGTCCGGACACATCTGCAAGACGTTGAGTTGTGGGATGAGGTCAAGCACCGGCTGAAAGCTCCGGCCACCGGCCTGTCGGTCGGGCAGCAGCAGCGTTTGTGCTTGGCACGCGCGCTGGCCGTTCGCCCGGAAGTCCTGCTCTGCGACGAGTCAACCTCGGCGCTGGACCCGATCTCAGCGCGGGCGGTCGAGCGGCTGCTGGACAGACTCAAAGAAAATTACACAGTCGTGATGGTCACGCACGACCTGGCCCAGGCGCGCCGTCTGGCCGACTATGTGCTTTTCATCTGGTTGGGCGAAGTAGTCGAACAAGGCCCTGCTCGTCACGTCTTTAACCAACCGCGCGAGCCGCGCACCCGCGCCTATCTGGCGGGGGAAATCGGCTGAGAGGCGAACAGCATTAACCAGCCCGACCGTATGGCCGGTGTAGGAGGGGCGAGACGCATCTCGCCTTTTTTTGATCGCCGCTTTATTCGCCCCGCGTAGCCTTGATCCAGGCGAGGACTTGCCGCACGTTCCCGGCCAGTGCGTCAAATTCCCCGGCGGCTACCAGCTCCGGAGTGATCAGCGTGCTGCCCATACCTGCACAAGCGATCCCTGCTTTGAACCAGGCATTGATGCTTTCCTCGGTGGGGTCAACGCCGCGCGTAGGCATGAGGCGCATCCACGGACACGGCCCCAGGATCGATTGCACAAACGCCGGACCGCCCATTGTCTGGGCTGGGAACGGCTTGACGATCTCTGCGCCTAATTCCTCGGCTTGCGACATCTCGGATACGGTCCCGCAGCCCGGTATATAGGCGATCTTGCGCCGGTTGCACAGCCGGGCTACCTCTGGATTTAGAACTGGCCCAACAACAAAGGACGCCCCGCTGGCGATGTACAGCGCCGCTGTGGGCGCATCCACGATAGACCCCACGCCCAGGATGAGATCGGGGTTGGTTTGCGCGAAATGCTGCGCCAGCCCGGTGAAAGCCTGGAACGCAAAGTCGCCCCGGTTGGTAAACTCGATGACCCTGGCTCCGCCAGCAGCACAGGCCGCAATGATCTGCCGGGCGAGGCCAGCGTCCGGCTGGTAGAACGTGGGGATCAACCCGGTATCAAGCATCGTGTTATAGACGTAGAGTCTGCTGTGTGCGGCCATATTTATTGTCCTTTCTCAAAAAAGGAGTAGCCTCTTGCTACCGCTGTGAAACACGTGTATGGTTTTATCCCAAAACACAGGGTTGAACATCGAGGGCTGAATCATTCTAACGTTCAACATACAATCGACAGTGCTTCATGCAAATGGAGCGCGAAGTGGCGACGGGCCTGCGTGACG
>JAFGNU010000096.1 GCA_016926875.1 Anaerolineae bacterium
CACCGAAGCCTACTTGCAGCCCAAGCGCAGCATCGGCAAGCAGGTACAGTACGCGGATCGCAAGGGCGCGCAGATCGTGGCCTTTCTTGGCGCGGACGAGATTCGGGACGGCGTGGTCAAATTCAAGCGCCTGCGCGACGGACAGGAAGTCACCGTTCCGCGCGCATCGGCGGCGAAGACGGTGCGCGACCTGCTGGACGAATAGCCCGGCTGTTTTTTATCACACACGGTATAATAGAACCATTAACTAACGTAAATGGTAAGGATGGTATATGCCGGTTCCATACTGTCATCTCTGTGAACACAACGAAGCCGAAAAACGCCAGTATGGAGATGCCTCATTAAGCGAGGGGGACTACTGCCCGGTTTGTCACCGTCCGGCCTGCCGTTTTCATATGGGGCGTGTTCGCTGGCGCTGGAAGGACTCCGGCAAGCGAGACAGCGCCCTGATCTGCCTCGATTGTAAAAACACCTACCGTCACCGCGAGTGGGATGCCCATAACCGGGATTGGATCAGCTAGCGGATCGACGGGCTGCTTCCTGTTACAGTATAGAGAAATATCGTACCCAGGTGCACGTAGCACTTGTGCCGGATAAACCAAACCGCGCGGGCGGTTGGGGTGTATAGTCGATAGACGCATGTATTCAACAAGCCATATTCGGCCCGCCTAGCTTGCTGTGCAGATGCAGACAGGCTGACCGCTATCGACCGGCAGGAGAATCGTCGTTGATGCCACAATGAACCAAGGGCAGACTACACCCCGCGCGCTGATCCTCAAGCTGGATAACAGCCCACGCAGACTGGACCGGGTGCATGATGCGCTGGTCGCGGCTGGCTTCCAGGTTGTGCGTGTGTGTGCGCCTGCCGAAGCGATCCGCGTAGCGCGCCGCTGCCGCCCGAACGTGTTCCTGGTCAACGATCATCCTGCTGCCGGGGTGGATGCCGAACGCTGGATCGAGCGCCAGCACTCCGACCCGGTAGCGCAGTTTGCCATCACGCCGCTGGTTATCCTCGCCGGACCCCGGCGCGCCAAACGCCTTACGTTGCAGGCGATCCCGGACCGCGTGATCGTGATTCCCCGGCCCCCGGCCCCGCAGCACCTCGTGACAACCGTGCAGCGGCTGGTCGATGTGTGGGCAGGCGAGTAGCTATCCGCCCCTCTCCCACCCGAAGAAGCTTGAGCGCTGCCGCCCGCTGCCGTATAGTGAGAATAGAAAGATCGCACCGTTTGCATGGCGTGTGCGTAATAATCTGTAGGTAGGAACCCGGCTGTTCACGGAATGGATCGTCGTTTATCGTAAGCCAGAACCAACCGAAGGATAACAACTTGATGCGTATCATTGTACACACCGGCAAGGGCGGCGTTGGCAAAACCAGCATCTCCGCCGCTACCGCGCTGCGCTGCGCCGAACTGGGCCTGCGCACCATCGTGATCTCGACCGACACCGCGCACTCGCTGGCCGACTCGTTGGATGTGCATATTGGGCCGGAACCGGTGCCCATCGCGGATAACCTGTGGGCGCAAGAAGTAGATGCCCGCTACTCGATGGAAAAATACTGGGGGCGCATCCAGGAATACATGCTGCACGTGCTCAACGCGCGCGGCGTACAGGACATCGTGGCCGAAGAAGTCACCATCCTGCCAGGGCTGGACGAAGGCGCGCACCTGCTGTGGATCAACAAGTACGTCGAAGATGACGAACACGACGTGCTGATCGTGGACGCCGCGCCGACTGCCGAAACGCTGCGCCTGCTCAGCCTCCCCGATACGTCGCGCTGGTGGTTCAACCGGGTTATGGCACTGCTGCGCGGGCCGGGGCGGCTGCTGCGGCCTATCTCCAGGCCGCTGATCGGCGCGGAGATGCCCGACAGCCTGACGCTGGACAGCATCGACGGGCTGTTCAATACACTGGACCGGGTGCGCGAGCTGCTCACCGACCCGGCCTACAGTTCGCTGCGGCTGGTGGTCAACCCGGAGCGCATGGTCATCAAGGAAACCCAGCGCACCTACACCTACCTAAACCTGTACGGCTACGCGGTGGACGCCGTGCTGTGCAACCGCGTCATCCCCGACGAAGTGACCGACCCGTTCTTTGATGCCTGGAAACAGCAGCAGGCCGAGAACATCGCGTTCATCAGCGAGGCATTCGGCCAGCTTCCGCTGCTGCGCGCCCCGCTGTTTGGCGAAGAGGTCGGCGGCTTTGACACGCTGCGGCGGCTGGCGGACGCGCTGTACGGCGATTCGAACCCGGCGGACATCCTGTGCCATGAGCATACCCACCAGATCGAGCCTGACAACAACGGCGGTTATTACCTGATCGTGCCGCTGCCGTTTGTCGAAAAAAGCGACCTGGACCTGTACCGCTCGTCCGATGAGTTGACGCTGCGCGTGGGGCCATACCGGCGCAATATCGTGCTGCCCTACTCGCTGTGGAACCTGGAAATTGAACATGCCCGGTTTGAACAGTCCCGGCTCCGTATCCACTTCATCCATACCGCCTGAGCCGCCCGGCGCCATCCCCGGCGAGACAGACGGGAAAGCCGATTACCGCGTCCACTGGCGGCGCTACCGGCGTACGCTGTGGTTTGCCGGGTGGCTGCTGACGCGGGTGATCGTCTGGGAACTGGTGCTGCGTATGCTGGTGGGCGAGCAGTTTGTTGGGGCAGGACGAACCGGGCGGCTGCGGCGCTGGGCGCGCGAATTTCGGACGCTGGCGGTCAATATGGGTGGTGTGATGATCAAGCTGGGGCAGTTCATCTCGACCCGCATGGACGTGCTGCCGCCCGCCGTGATCGAAGAACTCGCCAGCCTGCAAGACAAGGTGCCCTCGCTGCCGTTTGAGGCCATCCGCGAACCGCTCGAAGCAGACCTCGGCCCGCTGGCGGATCGCTTCGCCGCGTTTGACCGGGAGCCAGTCGCCGCCGCATCACTGGGGCAGGTGCACCGCGCCCGGCTGCCCGACGGCGAGCGCGTGGTAGTCAAAATCCAGCGGCCCGGCATCGGCTCGCTGGTCTACACCGACCTGAAAGCGCTGGCCGTGGTTGCCCGCTGGCTGATGCGGCTGCCGCTGATCGCCCGCCGCGCAGACGTGCCCGCGCTGCTGGACGAGTTTAACGCGGGGATGTGGGAAGAACTTGATTACCGCCAGGAAGCCGACAACGTCGACACGTTCACCCGTCTGTTTGCCGACAATAGGGGCGTCTACATTCCCCACGCATACCGCGAACACTCTACCCGCCACGTGCTGACGCTGGAAGACGTCAGCGCGATCAAGATCACCGACTACGAGGCCATCGAGGCGGCAGGTATCAGCCGGGGGGACGTGGCGCGGCGGCTGATCAACACCTACCTGCACATGGTCTTTGTCGAGCGTATCTTCCACGCCGATCCGCACGCCGGGAACCTGTTTGTCTACCCCCTGCCAGACGACGCCCCACCGGACGACGGCCAGCACGCCGACCGCCAGCCGCTCGAAGGCTGCCCGTTTTATTTGATCTTTGTGGACTTCGGCATGGTTGGGCGGCTGACACCGGCGATTGTGGCCGGGCTGCGCGAGTCGCTGATCGCCCTGACTACCCACGATGCGCACCGGCTGGTGCAGTCATACCGGCAGTTGGGCGTGCTGCTGCCCGGCGCGGATACGGCGCGGGTCGAGGCGGCAGCGCGGGCAGTGTTTGACCGGGTGTGGGGCATGAACCTGGACGAACTGCGCTCTATGCAGTTGACCCAGATGACCGACCTGGGCCGCGAGTTCAGCGACCTGCTGTTTTCGCTGCCGTTCCAGGTGCCGCAGGACTTCATTTACCTGGTGCGGGCGGTGGGCATTCTGATCGGGCTGTGCACGGGCATCGATCCCCGGTTTGATCCCTGGCAGGAAGTGCAGCCCTTTGCCAACATCCTGCTGGCCGAAAACGGCGAGCTGCCGCTGCCGGTTGGCCTGACACTGCGCGACTTGCTGAATCCCCAGGCAGTCCGCGCGCTGCTGGCAGGCGATAACCTGGAACACCTGCTCAGCGCGGGCGTGGACGCGGCCCGGCGGGTGATGCAGCTTCCGGCGCTGGCCGACGACGTGCTGCGCCGCGCCAACCGGGGCGAGCTGATCGTGCAGATCGCGCCCGCCCCGGAAACGGAGCGCCAGCTTCGCCGCCTGGAAAGCAGCGCGTCCCGCCTGACCGGGGCGGTGCTGATCGCCGGACTGGTGGTCGGCAGCGCGGTCTTTTATTCGGCGGGCAGCGAACCGCTGGCCGTTGGCGGGCTGGCGCTGGCGAGTTTGATCTTCCTGCGAGGTCTGCTGATTGGAAATCCACGCTAACATTAGTCCAGATAGTAAAAAAGATGCTTCACGGTGGTTGACACACTCTGTCACACAGACTACAATAAATGATGTAGTGGAGCAGGTTGTTTGCAGTACCGGCACGAAATGACGCATCCGGTGTGGCCGCACACTCGCACCGGGTGTCTTTTTTTGAGCTTTGAACGGCAACACCCGTTCCCACACCTTGTCGTATTTATGAGGCAGAAGGAGTACCTGTAGTATGTCAGAACGTCGAACCGGTGTGGTTAAGTGGTTCAACTCGCAGAAGGGCTTCGGCTTTATCCAGCCGGATGATGGTCCGGACGTCTTCGTGCACTACAGTGCCATCGTTGGTGAAGGTTATCGCAACCTTGAAGAGGGTGATCGGGTGGAGTACTCCGTTGTTCAGGGGCCAAAAGGACTGCAAGCGGCGGACGTGGTTCGCGTCGAGCGCTAATATCCTGAGAACGATCTGACGCCATCCAAAGCGCCCCGGACATGTTATCCGGGGCGTTGCCATTGCTGCACAGCGTGGTAGAAGCAGGCGTGTTCTACCCTGGCAGGTCACAGGGCTGCCGCTACACATACCGGCGGGATCGCTGCCGCCGCGCCGTGCTAACCGCTGCCGTGCTACTCGTTGTCTTCGACTTCGACCTTGACCTTGGTCTTGCTTTCCGCTTCTTCCCCTGACGAGCAGCGCAGCTTTTCTAACACCTGTTCGACGCCGTTGACAACGCCGTTGATCAGCGCGGTGACCCCGGCTTTACCTTCTTCGAACGCCTTACCGGTGTGCTCGCGGAACTCCTTCGGGAACAGCGACCCGATCGCCTTGCCGGTTTCTCCCACTGCTTTTTGCTGGTGATGTACAAACGCGCTCAGCGGCGAACGCTTGGGTTCCGGTTCGGTTGTTTTCGATTTTGCCCTAGCCATGTTTTCACTTCCTCTTGACTATCGCTACCCGGTTACGGTTATACTCCCAATAAATGCAGAGACACGCTTGCTTGGCTTTGGAGGCGGTAAGCTGCGCCCCTGCTATTATATTACTACGCAGGAGCGTGCGGGCGGTTGCGCTGATCTAACGGCAGCGAGCTAATACCCGGCTGCCAGGTCGACTACATTCAGCAAACTCTTGCCCTCGGCATAGCGCCGTACATTCTCAACAAACAACGCCGCCGCTTTGTCGTTGTAATCAGCCGTCTGGCCGGAAATGTGCGGGCTGATCAGCAGGTTGGGCAACTGCCACAGCGGGCTGTCGGCGGGCAGCGGTTCCGCCGCGAAGACGTCCATCGCCGCCCCGGCGATCTGGCCGGTTTGCAGGGCGTGCAGCAGCGCCTCTTCATCAACCACCCCGCCCCGCCCAACGTTGACCAGATAGGCAGTTTCTTTCATCGCTTCAAAGGCGTCCGCGCCAAACATCAGGCGTGTGGCATCGGTCAGCGGTACGGTGATCACCACAAAATCGCACTCACGCACCATCGTATTCAGCGCTTCGGGCGGGTACAGCCGGTCGAAACAGGTGCCTTCCGGGTCGCCGGTGTTGGGGATCACATAACTGCCGGAGTCGGACGGGTGGCGGACGTCGCGCTTGGTAGCCAGCACTTCCATGCTAAACAAGCGCGCCACGCGCGCGATCTCGCGCCCGATGCTGCCATAGCCCACAATGCCGATTGTGCTGCCCCGCAGTTCGAGCGGCCTCAGCGCCCGGTATTCTTCCCCTCCGCTGGGCCAACGCGCTTCCCGCTGCATAGCCAGCATCTCCGGCAGCCGGTGCCCCAGGGCCAGCATCATCATAAACGCGTATTCAGCGATGTTGGTGGCGTGGATGCCGCTGGTCGTGGTCAGCGTGACGTCCTCGGACTGCATAATCGGCATCCGGATCAGGTGATCAACGCCCGCGTAATGGGCATGGATCCAACGCAGCCGGGGCGCGAGGACCGGCTCCGGCGCGATTTCGCCGGTATACAGCACGTCTGCCCTGGCCCATACGTCGTCGGGGATGTCCCGCACCTGGCGCGCCGGATGGTACAGAATCTCGACCTGGGGCGAGATGGCGCGGAATGTCTCCAGCAGTTCGTCGCTAAATTTCACCGTGATCAGAACCTGGATCGGTTCGGGTGTGTCGGACATGGTGTTTTCCTCGGTAGAAAAAACGGCCTGGCTTCTGCTCTGCGAACAGTATACCTCAAGCTAGCGCGCCCGGCGGAAGTACACAAACCCGGCCAGTCCGATCAATACCACCTGCCCGGCCAGCGCAAACGGGATCAGATCGCGTATGGTGAACCCGTCGTTTGCCTGGACGATGCCTGCCCGGTCGGCTTCAACCGGCACAGGCGACGGCGGGACACTCGTCCAGGTGGGCGGCGAGGCGGGGCTGGCGTCCCGTGTTGGTGAGGGCACGTCCGCCACTGCCGCGACCTGCCCAGGCACGGGCACGGTTGGCAGCACGAGCGGTGTACCGGTTGGCGGGCGCATGGTGCCGGTTGGGGATGGCTTTTCGGTCGGCGTGATGGTCCACGTTGGCGACGGCGTTAAGGTCGGGATGGTTGGCGTGGGGGTGCTGCTGGGCGGCGGGGGCACATACGGCGCGCTGGTCGGCGGCGGGGCGGCGAGGTCATCCGCAGGCAC
Source organism: Anaerolineae bacterium (assembly GCA_016926875.1). Lineage (GTDB taxonomy): Bacteria > Chloroflexota > Anaerolineae > Aggregatilineales > Aggregatilineaceae > JAFGNU01. Next base: position 6,922 of record JAFGNU010000096.1, read on the forward strand.
TTCGATGGCAGCTTCCGGCGCGGGCGGCGCCGTCACGTCCTGGCGATAGCCAAACACCAGCGTAAAGCAGTGCCCACACATGCCCGACGCGTACCCGATGCCAAGCTCGTTATCGATGTTATTGGTCAACCCGTTATAATGCGGCGGCGAATTCACCCAGAAATCAAACGCATCCGCCGGGTGTGGATTATTGCCGCAGTAAATATTCTCGTTGACCAGCCGCCCCGTATAACCGTTCGCGGCGGCGCGATCCGCAGCCGTTGAGCCGTCCGGGTGCGTGTGGGAAATGTCGCAGGTAGCGGCCAGGTAGGCGCTTTGCTGGTAGGCAGCGGCGCTGAGCTGCGCGTTCAGCGCATAGGGCGCCACGCCAACCCCGGCCCGCAGCGCGTTAATCTGTTCCATCAACCAGCTATCCCCCTGGGCATGTGCCGGGACGGGGAGCATAATCAACACAATCAGGCCGATCAACGTTACAATTACAGGGCGTTTGGTTATCATAGGGCACATCAGCTTACCGTACAGATTTTGAAACGCGCCTAGTGTACCAGCCCGTCCCGGTCCAGTACAAGAACGCAGGTCAACCGGTGGTTATCGGGGCGCGCCCGCCCGCCGGACCGGGTTTGTCTGAACAGATGGATGCATTCATAATAGCGCTATGGCTCATATCAGCTTATCATACGCTCCCCAAGACGGTATTTTTGCCGGGCAGCTTGCCGTCCAGCTTCAGCAGCGAGGGCTGCTCATCCGGCCCGTACCCGATCCAACTGCCCCGGCGGATCGCCAGACCGTCTGCTCCAGGGAACTGTTTGAATCGGCCAGCCACGTGCTGCTGATCCTGTCGCCTGCCGCGTTGGAGTCTGCCGACCTGCTGGACAATTGGGGCCGGGCCACAGCACGCGGCCAGCACATCGTTGTTATCCTGTACGAGTCGTGCGATCTCCCGGCGCAGCTTATCGATCTATCGCTGGTGGATTTCCGCCGCCAGTTTTTGATGGCGGTTGAGAACCTGGTCCAGGCATTGAAGCAGGCCGGAGCGCCCACCCGCCCGCTGACGGTCGAATTCCCGCCCCCGGTTACCAAGCTCAACCTGCTGCCCAGCACGCTGCCTGCCGAACGCTGCTGGCGCGACGACCGGCTGCAAATCAAATATAACCTGCCGATGATCCTGGCCATCGGCGATCTACAAGACCGCCTGCCATCGTTTCTGGAGCAAACCGGGTTTGAGTTCATCGAATGCACGCCTGCCTACCTGCGGGCACAGCGTCTGCGACGGTTTGCGCTGTTTGATCCGCGCCGCGCCGACCACACGCTGACCATTGAGCCGCTGACCGGGGGACTGCTGGCCTGCTACCAGATGACGCGCTCACAGGTATATCACTGGTTCCCGGCTCATTACCGTGTGCTGGATTGTGAGGCTGCCGCGCTGTACCGCTTCCTGGTGATAGAAGATCATGATACCGGCATGTTGATCCCCGTGCAGCGGCAGGTGCGCAACGCGCTGGCCGTATCGTGGGGAGCGTTCCTGGTGATCGGCCTGCTCGTGTTGGTGAGCGTCTACCTGATCCTGACCGACGTGCTCGGCATGACGATCTTCTGACCCCTACCGCGCCAGCGATGTCAACCTGCGCAAAGACGGGTTCCCCGCGCGCTCCCGGTCCGGTGGCGTCCACTGTCCAAAGAACGCCTGCCAGGCTGTGTTTGGCGGGCGTCATACCTACCGGCAGGCAACGATTAGCCCCGGATGTTAGCATAAACCGCCGGACCGAGACTATAATCCTGGCGAAACCGGGACACGAACCGGTTGGCTGCTCGTTCGTGGTCCCAACGGATTACATCACACCCCTGGAGGTTTAGATGAAAACCCGCCTGATACGCTACTTATTGCCCGTGTATGTGATCGCCCTGGTGCTGGGCGGATTGATCCCCGTTCCGGCGCTGGCCCAGGACGGCGGCGAGCGCTACGTCAACGCCGAGTTGGGCATCGCCTTCGACCTGCCTGACGGGTGGGATGTTGCCGTACAGGATGATACGCTGGCCGCCGCCGCCCCGCTTGATCTGGAAATGGCCCTGGCAGGCGACGTGCCGCAGGGGTTGGTGCTGCGTATCGCGTTTGGCACGTTTAGCGAGTTGGGCATCACCGACGCGACACAGCTCCCCGACATGGTATCGCGCCTCGTATCCAGCGAAATCACTCCGCCGTCCCCGGAACCGGCGCAGTGGGGCAACGCCAGCGGCTACCAACTGCTGGTTACGCTGCCCGACGAGGGCCTGACGACCCGTGTCGCGCTGCTGGCGGTAGCCGGGGGCCGGGTCGCGGTGGTGCGTGGGCTGGCGCCGCCCTCGGTTTGGGACAGCAGCGCGGGCGCCCAGTTTGACGCGCTGGTCCAGACGCTGTTTTTCTCGCTGCCGGTCACCGACCAGGACTATCTCGCCAGTGTGATCAGCAACGACGGCGGCGTCTTCTGGCACTTGCAGGAACCCCAACCGGAAAGTGGGCGCGTCGTGCGGGCGGGCGGCATCACGTATGATATGTTTGACGTGATGTACATGGCGCTGGGGCCGGGCGGCGTCATGTCGATCAACATCCTCACCGGCCAGATGATCAGCTACATGGGACCCTGGATCAATGGGGATTTTGTGGACATCGCCATCGGGCCGGATACCCGGCTGTACCTGGCGAATACTGCCGACGATACCGACAACGCGATCACGGTCATCGACCGGGCGGGCAATTACAACCGGGGCTGGGGCACGCGCGGCGACGCCGACGGCCAGTTTGCGCCGGGGATGCCGCGCACTATCGCCGTAACCAAGGGCGGCGAGGTGTGGACGGTATCCGAAGGGCACAGCGACGGTTTCCGCGACCGGCTGTACAAATTTGACACGCTTGGCAACCTGCTGCTGACGGTCGATCTCGCCACGATCAACCCCGACCTGTCGGGCGTGCGCCTGGACAACAACATGGATACGGGTGCGCTGTACCTGGTCGGCGCAGCGGGCAACCTGAACGTGGTCGATACCAACGGGCAGGCGCTCGTGATCAACCTGGCGCAGGAAATCCTGGCCGACACCACGCCGCTGGACATCGCCATCGCGCCCAATGACAACGTGATCCTGGCCGTGCCTGCGCCGGGACTGGACGGCTTTGGCTTCCTTGAATTGAGCGTGGCAGGGCACCTGCTGGACGTGTTTGGACTGCCCTATAACACGGCGCGCGGCGGCCCGTATATGCCCGGCGAGTACCTGAATCCGGGCGGGCTGATCGTCGGGCCGGATGGGATGCTCTACTGGTCAGAGACCAATCCCGATTCCGGGTATACACAGGTGCAGGCGTTCTCGTTCCGCGGTGACGGGCGGATCCCGCTCGGTGACGAGGTAGTAGTAGACGACCCGACCGACACCGACGCGATTATCGCAGCCGACCCGGCCAAAGGCGGCGGAGATATTGTGTATGGCGATACGGTGCGCGCGTCGCTGAACAACCGCTACCCGGTGCACAAGTGGACGTTTATTGGGGATGCCGGGGATCACATCATTATCACCATGATCGACGCCAGCGGCGAGGGCTACCTCGATCCCAAGATCGTGCTCAAGCGGGAAGGGGACGACCGCGAGATCGCGGCCAATGACGACGTAGGCCAGCTTGCGCCGGAAGGCATGAGCGAGCAGGACGCGCGGCTGGAATTTGACCTGCCAAGCAACGCCACGTACATCATCGAAGCAACGCGTTTTGGCGGGCGCGGCGAGTATATCCTGACGCTGGAAAAAGAAGAGTAGCGGCGTTTAACAGGCGGCTTATGGCGGGGCGTGCGGCTGATTCCACACCCCCCTGCTTTTTTGCAAAATCCCGATCCGGGAGTTATGCTGAGCGCCGGTATCCGCTTCGATCTTAAAGAGCCTCCAGCCCTCCTCTCCCCCTTCGGCCAGAGACACTGCCGGCTCACGCCAGTTTTTAGACGCCCTGGAACACTGCGGCTGTACAGTTTTCGCTGTGTGTGCACAGGGGTTGCAGGCTGCGATCAATGCGGCTGCTCTTTGAGTCCATCTAGTGATCAATCAAGAGGTGCCAGAAAAAGCAGATGGGAAAACGACTGAGTCTCACGTTTCTGTTGGTAATCACCATCCTGTTAGCGGCATGTGGCGGCGATGACAAGGACCAGAACAAGGGAAAAAACCAAGAAGGGCACCTGTCAACGTCCACCAGCGGTGATTATGTATGGCAGTACGAAGATGGCTATTTGCCAGACCCTGCCACGGATTACGTCGGTATGCTGGACGTCACACCGGACGACACGATTTACCTGCTCAGGAATACCCGGATCGAGGTCTTCAACGCCGACGGGGCGCTGCAAAACACGATTCAGATCGATTTTGAGGAGCCGAAAGACATTGCCCTTGATGAAACAGGCAGCATCTGGCTGGTTACCTGGAAGGGCATGGTTTACCACCTGGACCAGGAGGGAAAGGTCCTCAGCTCGTTCAACATCATGGAAAAACACACCAGTGACAGTCAGGAACTGGTGATAGCCACAGCTCGAAAACTGGCCCTGGGGCCGGACGGCAACCTGTATATTTTCGGCCAGGTGGCCCAGAGCGCCGGCGGTTACGGTCAGATCGAGGTGTGGAGCCGTGAGGGTGAGCATCTGCGCACGATCCGCACCGATCGTGATGGTGACAGTACGTTCAAAAACATTACATTTGTTATCGGGCCGGGCGGCAACCTGTACCTCGCGTCGCCGCTCAAAGACGAGCGCAACTTCATCCGCGTGTTTGATGCGGAAGGTAATTTTGTAGCGGATCGGGAATGGTCAGAGATTCCGAAACGTATTCATCCTACCGTCATAGCGCTTGCCTCAGATGATACATTCTATATTGGGGGAACGTGTCACCCGATCTATCACCTGGACAGTGAAGCAACCGTCCTGGGTACGGTCAGGCAGGCGGTGGCCCTGCTCATCTCGGATGAAAACCGCCAGATTGAGGCGGGCAAGATCAATGAACCCAAAGACATCGGCGTGCTGTCCAACGGCGACCTGATCATCTCCGACGCCGACGGTGATTCGATGCAGTTGGTGCGCATGCAATCCGGCTGATAGAGGACGCTGCAACCGGAACCACGGCATCAACTGAGTATCGTACTGGAGCGCGGCTGCTGTACAGGCCGCGTTTTCCGTTTTGGAGAGCAACGGAACGCGCTCTGTATTATCATAGGGGCAATCATCGACGCACCAACGAGGACAGCCCCATGCCCTATAATGACATGCCCGATCATATCCGGCGGGTGATCGAATACGCGCTGAGCAGCGAGTTTGAGATCGACCTGTCGCTCTCCGACGACATACCCGCCGCACTCACCGACCCGCTGTTAGAACACCTGGCGCGCCTCATCATCGAGCGCACCACCCGCGCCGCCTTCGATCAGGCCCTCGACCTGGACGATGCCACCCTTGATCTGGCTGACGAACTGCACCCCCGCAACCGCCTGAACGACCTGACCGGGTCCGAATGGCTGTGGTTCACCAAGTCCGTGCTGCGCACCTCGTACCCGTCGATCCTGGGCCACGAACTGCGCAAACAGCAGGGCGGCAACAAGCCCCCGCAGTTGATGCAAGCCCTGATCGAGTTTTTTACCAAGACCGGCGAATGCGTGCTGGACCCGTTTGGCGGGGCGGGCGGGACAGCGCTGGGCGCACATCTGGCGGGCCGCTGCTCGATCAGCATCGAACTGAACGCCGAATCCATTGCGCTGTATCGCGCCGTGTGCCAGCAGGAGAACATTGAGCCGCATTCGTTCATCCAGGGCGACTGCCGCGAAGTCCTGCCAGGGCTGCCAGCCGATTATTTTGACTTCATCGCCACCGATCCCCCCTACAGCCCGGAGCTTGAACAGACGATGTCCGGGGCCGGGGCAGCAGGTCACCAGCCCGACCACGCCAACCGTCGCAGCAGCTATGTTTCCTACAGCAACGATCCGCGTGACCTGAGCAAGTGCCGGACGTTTGAAGCATTCTTCACGGCGCTGGAGGACGTGGGACGCGCGATGCTGCGCGTGCTCAAGCCCCGCCGCTACCTGGCCCTGATCCTGCGCAACGCGTACCAGGGCAGCGAATACATCTATTCATCGGCTGTCGTGGCGCAGCGCTACAGCGCGCTGGGCTGGAAGTTCAAGGGCGAAAAGATATGGTATAACACCGGCACACGCATCCGGCCCTACGGCTATCCGAGCGCGTTTGTACCCAACATCGTGCACCAGAACATTTTGATCTTTCGCAAGGAATAATACCGGGACGGCACGCCCTCGCCGCGACCAACGACAGAATATAGTGAGGATACGTGCTTCATGAATCAGGAGGTAACACCATGAATCAAGCTAAAAGCCGCCGCGAGATCGAGCGCGACCTGGTGGCCAGGGCGATGACCGACCTGGCCTTCCGCCGCGCGCTGATGGAAGACCCTAAAACCTCGGTCGAGGCCGAACTGGGCCGGTCGCTGCCGGAGCGCGTGCAGATCAAGATAGTCGAAGAATCGCCGGAGACGCTTTACCTGGTGCTGCCCCCGCCGCCGTTTGGCAGCGCAGGGGAGCTAAGCGACGAACAGCTTGAAGCCGTGGCCGGTGGTGTGCGGCTGAACGAGATTCCCCTGGACCTGTACTACCCGTGAACGTACCTGCCGCCTGGAGGGTCCACGAACGAGTTGTTGGAAAGGAAAAAAGGTGAAGCCTCTCAAACTATCCGGTAGGATAGCGGTCGTCACAACCCAGGAGG
>JAFGNU010000097.1 GCA_016926875.1 Anaerolineae bacterium
CCGAACGGCTGGCCGAGTGTTACCCGTTGGTGGATCGGTTTGGCGTCAAGTACCCGGAGTTGGAAATCCGTCGGATGAAGTCGCGGTTAGGTTACAATATTAGTGTAGCATTGCATACCGTCTGTCCCCCACCGCACAGCAATACACCGCCCTGAATAGCCACACACTGCCAGCCGCAACATTATGTTGGACATTCAGAGGCAAACCGACGCTCACAGCAATCGGATCATATACACCAGTACTCTGCTTCCCCTATTACCAGGAACACCCTATAATGAAGGTGCCGGCTTCCACCACTCACCAGTGAGGAACTCCGTGAATACGAAACCCGTGCAGCTGACCTGGGACTGGCTTGAAAATCGCCGCGGCCTGCATCTGACGCTGGACCTCGCGACGGACAAGGGGCTGGTCGTTGTCGCTCGAAAGCACAGCACACGCACGATGGAAATCAGACTGCGCGTCGAGCCTACACTGTCCGAGCCGCCAACCATCGAGCCGATGGGCGCGTCGTGGAGCGACACACATACCAAAAACCTCTCGTTGGGCATCGGCCCATTCACAGGCACCGAGGAGTGGAGTCGTTCCGCGTTTGAGGTGCTGCCGGAGATCGTCGCAGGAGGCATCACGGAATATCCCTTCCAGCTTGACCTGGCGGCGCTGCGGATTCCCGCTGATGCGGAAGCGATCCGGTTACATTTTGCCGTAGCACTACCGGAAAGTTACCGGCGGCAACCCTTTACGGTTCGGGCGGAACCGGTGATGTCGCAGGGCGGAAAACCCTCGCTGACCTGGCAGGCGGCTGAGTTTAACCATCAACCAGCCAGTGAGGTGCCGCCGGAAATTGAACCGATTGGCGACGATATCAGCGTCTTTATCTCCTATGAGAGGGAGAGCGAAAGTACGGCAACAGCTATTCGCGAACAGCTGCAGCGCGCTGGCTTCACCGTCTGGCAGGACGTGGAGAATATCCGCCACACCGATCTGTGGCTGATGGCGATTGACCAGGCGCTGCGCGAAACAGATCGGCTGGTCCTACTCATGACTCCTAAAGCAATGGAGTCGCAAGGTGTTTTTGTCGAGTGGTTTTTCTACTACAACAAGCGCAAACCGATCCACTGCCTGATGGTCGAAACGTGTGAGCCAAACGTTGCCTTGCTGCCTTACCAATACCTCGACTGGCGCGATTCGGCTAAACGAGATTGGGCGCGGTTGGTAACCGAACTCCATACACCACCCAAACCTGCATGGCAGGATATCGTGATCAACTCCCCTCATGCCCCGGCGCGCACGCTGCCCGAAGCCCTGCAAGCGCTGCTGGTCGCCGTGCGCAGCGACACCGGCACGGTAGCCCTGACCGACGAGCAGGCCCGGCAGGTGGCGGAACACCACCCCGCCGACCTGACCGAATACCGCCTGGGGCGCATCGCGGAGTGGTCGCTGCCCCGCTACCAGCTCGACAACCGCTTTGTGCAATTGTCGCTGCTGGTGGATCAGGGCGAGGAAGCGCAGGGTCCGCGCTGGCAGGAAAAACGCCGCTTCGACGATCTGCGCGAGCTATTGGCCGAGACGCCTGACGCCGCGCTGGTGCTGCTGGGTGCGCCGGGATCGGGCAAAAGCACGCTGCTGCGCCGCCTGGAACTCGATCTCGCGGTGGACCGGCTGCGGGATGATGGGAATCATCTGACGTTTTTCATCCAGCTCAACCAGTACCGCGCCCCGGCTCCGGGATCGCCGCTGCCCGCGCCGGGCGAATGGCTGGCGCAGCGCTGGCAAGCGCGTTATCCCGATCTGCCACCCCTGCCGGACCTGCTGCGCGAGGGGCGAATGCTGCTGCTGCTGGACGCGCTGAACGAAATGCCGCACCGCGACAGCCGCGAATACCGCGAGCGCATCGACCTGTGGAAGCACTTCTTGCTCGAAACCTTGCGCGACTGTCCCGGCAACCGGGTGTTGTTCTCGTGCCGCAGCCTGGACTACAGCGCGCCGCTCAGTAGCCCCGATCTGCGCGTGCCGCAGGTGCAGATCGAACCGATGGACGATGCGCGTATTCAGCAGTTTCTCGCGGCCTACCTGCCCGCCCAGGCGGACGCGATCTGGGCCGAACTGGACAGATCGCCGCAGTTGGACCTGTTCCGCACGCCGTATTTCCTCAAACTGCTGCTCGACCAGGTAGAAGCGCACCAGGCGATCCCCGAAGGGCGCGCCGGGCTGTTCACGGGCTTTGTGCGCCAATCGCTGCGGCGCGAGATCGAGCGCGGCGGGCGATTGTTCCAGCCGGACACGCTGCTGACCGACTATGACTGGGAACGGCTGACCACCAACCAGTGGCGCGACGAACACGATTTGCCGGAAGATGGCGCGCTGCTGCCCCGCATCAGCCGGTTAGCCTTCCAGATGCAGACCGACCGCATCCAGACCGAAGGCGCGCAGGTGCGCATCAAACGTGACCAGGCTCGCACACTGCTTGACCACGACCGCAGCGCGGACATTCTGCGAGCGGGGACCGAACTCAGCGTGCTAGACGAGGACCGCGCGCAGCAGGAAGTGATGTTTTTCCACCAACTGCTGCAAGAATTCTTCGCTGCCCGCAAGCTGGCCCGCGATCCCCAACCGGAACTGGTGCGCGTGGCGTGGCACGTCGATCACGTCGCGCCGACATTGGCGGAAACACTCGAACGCATCGCCGACAGCGACCCGCTGCCACCGCTGCCCGCCACTGGCTGGGAGGAAACCACCGTCATCGCCGCCGCCATGAGCGCCGACCCCGATGCGTTTGTACGTAATTTGATGGAGGCCAACCTGCCATTGGCCGCGCGCTGCGCCGCTGCGCCGGATGTGCGCATGAGTAACGCCCTGTGCGACGACATCCGGCAGGCTTTGCTGGACCGCACCCAGGACCCACAAGCCGATCTGCGCGCTCGGATCGCGGCCGGACTGGCGCTGGGCGAGGTGGGCGACCCGCGCTTTGAACGCCGCACCGGGCCGCACGGCGATTACCTATTGCCGCCTCTGATCCCGCTTGAAGGCGGCGAATACCCCATTGGCAGCGACGAGGGGTTATATGATGACGAAGCGCCCGCCCACATGGTGACACTGGAGTCGTTCCAGATCGGGCAGTTCCCGGTGACCAATGCCGAATACAAGCTGTTTATGGATGCAGGCGGCTACGAGGATGAGCAGTGGTGGGCCACCGACGCGGCACACGCCTGGCTGCGCGGCGAGGGCAGCACCGAGGGTAGCAAGCAAGAGTGGCGCGAAATCAAAAAGACCCTGGAAAGCCAGTCAGAAGATCACATTCGCAGCCTGGTGATGCAAAACCGCATCACTTCGCAGCAGGCCGATGACTGGATTATCATACGTAGCTGGACGGAAGAACGCTTCGAAGAGTGGTTGGATGAAACATTCCCGTCTGGGGAGATTTATCGACAGCCGCGTTTCTGGGACGACAGCTCCTTCAACAACCCGGCGCAGCCAGTGGTCGGCGTGACCTGGTTCGAGGCGCGGGCCTACTGTAATTGGCTGACCGCAAATGCCCTCACCCCTGGCCCCTCTCCCACGAGGGGAGAGGGGAACTGGGAACGGTGGGAAATTACGCCAGAATTGGCCGCCAAAATGACGGAAATTGCTCGCCGCTTGCGGCGCGAGTCTATGCCCAGCGAGGACATTCTGTGGCAGGCGCTGCGCAACCGGCAGTTGGACGGGCGCAAATTCCGCCGTCAGGAGGCTGTCGGGCCCTTTGTCCTGGACTTCTTCTGCCCGCAAGAACGGTTGGCTGTTGAAATCGATGGCGCAGTTCATGGCTTGCTCGAACGGAAAATCGCCGATGCAGAACGCCAGACTCTCATCGAGTCGTTGGGGATTCGGTTTGTGCGTTTATCTGCCGATCTCGTAGAACAAAATCTGTCAATTGCTCTCGACCACATCCGCGCCGCTTTTCTCCCCTCTCCCCGTGTGGGAGAGGGGCCGGGGGTGAGGGTCTTCCGCCTACCGACCGAAGCCCAGTTCGAAGCAGCGGCACGGAGCAAAGCAGGCAGGCAGTACCCGTATGGCAGTGAATTCGAGGCGAACCGGGGCAACACGTTTGAAAGTCACATCCGGCGCACTACGCCGGTTGGGATTTTTGACAATGCCACACCAGAAGGCGCGTTTGACCTGTCTGGCAATGTCTATACCTGGACCACGTCGATTTACGACCAGGAACAGTTTCCCTATCCCTACCGGACTGACGATGGGCGCGAGGACCCGGCGCAGCTGGACGCGCGGCGTGTGGTGCGGGGCGGTTCGTGGCTCAACGATCTGAACTTCGCCTGCTGTGCGTACCGCGACAACATCGATCCGAACTACAGGTTCGACAACTTCGGTTTTCGGGTGGTGTGCGCGTCCCCCATCTAAAAAGGTTTTGCTGATCGCTGTTGGGGGCGGTGCTGCGCAGCAGCAGGCGCGTAGCGCCAGCCCCTGCTTTTGACTTTGATTTTGTTTGCGGGTTTGCGCCGCAGGCGAATCGATTTTTTGAAAATAAGGTATACTGACGGTGCAGCAGCAGTGCTGTGGGGTTCCCTGGCAACTCGCGCGGCGTGTGGTGCGGGGCGGTTCGTGGAACAACAATCAGAACAACGCCCGCTGTGCGTACCGCAACAACAACAATCCGAACAACAGGAACAACAACATCGGTTTTCGGGTGGTGTGCGCGTCCCACATCTTCGTCCCCCTGCCTATGGCGCGAGCGCTCCAATGCAGCGTTCGCTGCGAGGTGTGCCGGTTATCTAACGCGGCCCACTTTCCAGACATGCTCAGCGGCTACGGCTTCTGAGACGCGGCGGCAGGCATAAAGATGGCGCAGGTGAGTCCCGTCCGCGCCGTTAAGCACGCAGGAAGACTCGTCTTCCTGTGCGCAAGAGAGGGCCGGGCATATACAAAAAACAGGGCATGACCTGGGGCAAACAAGTTTGCTTGGCTCCCGTCATGCCCGCCCGTTTTTCTGCTACAATCAGGATATATGCATGTCCGAAATGGTGACATCCAAAAACGGCATTGAGATTCGTTTGCCAGATGAACGCTGGGAACATATCATCACCGGACATGGCGAACTGGCGGATATGCAGCAGAATGTACTGGACACCATCAGCGAGCCGGAACGGGTGCTGGCGGGTGGAGCGGGTGAACTGCTCGCCGTGCGCGAGATCGAAGCAGGCAAATGGCTGGTCGTGGCCTATCGTGAAGCGGGTGAGGATGGGTTCATCATCACCGCGTTTATGACCCGCCGACACCAGTCATTAGATAAACGAGAGCAACTATGGCCCTGACCATTGATTACCGGGACTATCTCAAGCTGCTGCCGAAGATCAAACAAGCGCCGCAGGGCAATCTCTGGCTGTCGTATGACGCCGAGGCCGACGTGTTGTACATTAACTTCCGGCAGCCTGCCATCGCGACTGACAGCGAACTGACCGACGAAGACATTATCCTCCGGTATGATGACCAGGAAGAACTGGTCGGTTTCACGATTCTGCGCGCCAGCCAGCGCTAATTAGCGACCTGCTTCATCCAGCCGCCCAGCAGCCGCCCGATCTCGGCCACCATGAGGCTCACGTGCCGGTACTGCCCGTCGCTGAGCCATTGCCAGCGATGGACCAGCCGCAGGTAGAGGCGGAGTTTGTTTAGGTATGAGTCGGCGGCGCGTAGATGTTTCTGGCGCGTGGTCCCGCCCTGGCTGTGGGCGTCGAACAACGCTTCCTGGAAGTCCAGCGCCGCGTCCATCAAACGTTGGGTGACGGTGAAACGATACACCTTGGGGAACCGTTCCGACTTGGGCAGCAGCCAGTCCAGCAGGTCGAAGGTGCGGGTCAGGATGATCATGTCTTGCGCCACGGTGAAATCACTCCTTGGGTGAGCTGTACACGCAGGTCATCGCCTGGGAAAACCTGCTGCTGGCCTGCCGCAAAGCGGCGCGAGCCAAACGGGGCAAGACTGCCGCCGCCTCATTCGAGCACCAGGTCGCGGATCGACTGCTGGCCCTCCAGCACGAACTGGCAGCATTCACCTATACACCTGGCGGCTACAAGAATTTCACCATCCACGAACCCAAGCTGCGCAAGATCAGCGCCGCGCCTTTCCGCGACCGGGTGGTGCACCACGCGCTGTATAACCTGATCGAACCCCTGTTTGAGGTACGCTTCCATCCCGACAGCTACGCCAACCGGGTTGGCAAAGGCACGCACCAGGCGGTGGATCGTTTGCAGCACTTCGCCCGGCGCTACCACTGCGTGCTGCGCGGCGATGTGGTCCAGCATTTCCCCAGCCTGGACCATGCGGTGCTGAGGGCAGCGTTGGCGCGTGTCATCAAGGATGACGACGTGCGCTGGCTGGTCGACCAGATTCTCAAGAGCGGCGAAGGCGTGCTGGCCGACGAATATGACATGGTGTGGTTCCCCGGCGATGAACTGCTGGCGGCAAACAGACCACGCGGGCTGCCCATCGGCAACCTGACCAGCCAGTTCTGGAGCAGCGTCTACCTGAATCCCTTCGACTGGTTCGTAACGCGGGAGCTTCGATGCAACGCATACGTGCGTTACGTGGATGACTTCGCCCTGTTCAGCGACAGCAAGCGCGAGTTGTGGGATTGGAAGCGGGCCATCATCGAGCGGCTGGCCCGGCTGCGCCTGACCATTCACGAGGAGGACGCCCAGGTGACGCCGGTCAGGCACGGCATTCCCTGGCTGGGGTTCGTGGTCTATCCCGACCATCGGCGAATCAAGGCG
>JAFGNU010000003.1 GCA_016926875.1 Anaerolineae bacterium
CCCGTCACGGCGCTGATGTTGGCGGCAGCGTTGATGTATTCGCACGGCGTATCGCTCGTCACTTCCACGCTGAACTGGCAGGTGCCGTCCAACTCGCCGTCAGCCAGCGTGACCGTTTCACCGCCTGCCCCGATGGTCAGCGTGCCGCCGCAGGTGTTAGCCAGCACCTGGACCGCTTCCACGCCGTCCGGCAGCGTATCGGTGAAGCCTAACCCGTTCAGGGGTGGCTGTCCGGCCTGCATGGACAGCGTGAACGTCAGCGTGGACGTCTCACCGGCCAAAATCGTATCCGGCTCAAAGGTCTTTTCCAGCCAGGCATCGCTCCACGCGTTCACCGTTAGCACGGCGTACACGTCCGACACGTCCAGGTCACCCGTCACGGCGCTGATGTTGGCGGCAGCGTTGGTGTATGCGCCCGCTGTATCGCTGGTCACTTCCACGCTGAACTGGCAGGTGCCGTCCAGCTCACCACCGGCCAGTGTGACCGTCTCGCCGTTTGCCCCAATGGTCAGCGTGCCGCCGCAGGTGTTGCCGAGCACCTGGACCGCTTCCACGCCGCCCGGCAGCGTATCGGTGAAGCCTAACCCGGCCAGGGGTGGGTGCCCGGCTGGCGCGGCCAGCGTGAACGTCAGCGTGGACGTCTCGCCAACCATGATCGTATCCGGCTCAAAGGTCTTTTCCAGCCAGCCGCCGAGCGCCAACACTGTCAGCGTGGCATCAACGCCGGACGCATCGACCTGGCTGAGTTCCTGCACCCGGTCCGCATCGTTGAGGTAGGTGCCCGGCGTGTCACTCGTCACGTCCACCGAGAAGGTACACGTCTCGCCCCAGTCCAACTGGCCGAGCATGAATATGATGTCCGGATCGCCCTCGAAAGCGATCAGCACGCCGCCGCATTGTATCTCGAAGGTGTCCCCCGCTACCACCAGACCGTCCGGCAGCACGTCAATAAACTCGATGTCTTCAGCCGCCGGGCTGCCTGCCGGGTTGGTGAGGGTAAAAGTCAGCGTGGATGTCTGCCCCTCATAGATTTCAACCGGGTCGAAGGCTTTGGTCAGCGCCGGGGCGGGAAATACGTCCAGGGTGGCATTCAACTCGACAGTATCCAACCTTACCACACCGCTGAGATTGGCCGCCGTGTTTGGATAGGTGCCCGCCACATCGCTGGTGACCCACACTTCGATGGTGCAGGTACTAGGCCCGGCCTCGATCACGCCGCCTGCCAACGTGATGACCCCCTGCCCGCCGACGTTCTGCGCCGTGACCGTCCCGCCGCAGGTGTTGTCCACCGGGCTTGTAGTGTCGACCAGCAGGTTGGCCGGCAGCGTATCGGTGAAAGCCAGCCCGGTCACTGGCATGTCGATTATGTTGATGATGGTGAAGGTCAGCAGCGAGAAATCGCCGGTGAAGATTTGCGCCGGATCAAAGTCCTTGGTCAGCGCCGGGGCGAACACGTCCAAGGTGGCGTTGGCCAGGGACACATTCAGGTTCGCCACACCGCTGAGGTTGGCCGCTGTGTTTGGATAGGTGCCCACCACGTCGCTGGTGACCCATACATCGATGATGCAGACATCGTTCGCCGCAACCGTGCCGTTTGTCAGGGTGATGACGCCCTGCCCGCTGATGTTCTCCGCCGTGACCGTCCCGCCGCAGGTGCTGACCACCGGTATAGAAGTGTCGATCAGCAGGTTGGCCGGCAGCGTATCGGTGAAAGCCAGCCCGGTCACTGGCATGTCGACCGTGTTAGTGATGTCGAAATGCAGGCCCGTTGTATCACCGGCAACGATGGGACCCAGGCCAAAGGATTTTGACAGGATGGGATCGCCCTGACTCGACGCAGGCTGCGCCGGGACCAGGGCCAGCAAAACCACGAAAATAAACAGGATCAAGATAATGCGTAATTGAACGCGCTTGGTCATCAGGGGTTGCTCTCCATTTTTACCGCTGCCAGGCGGCAGGTCAGTTTTATTGGCGGTCCCTGCTGCGTGTGGGATGAAGCGTCGAGGAAAAAACTATCTATAATGCCAGCAGCACAGGGGACCATGTAATCAGGACGCGGCTCAGTATAGCATCGCCCGGCCCGCCGCACAAAATACCGGGGCGCACGTCGCTGTGCCCCCCGGCAGGGCTTTTCACCTGTTTTGGTATTGGCCTCACTCCTCATCCCCCAGCCCCTTCTCCCCTCTATAGCTGTGCTGGCCATGTTGGTGCTTTTTGTAGGGGCGGCTCGGTGGGTCGCCCCTACAGGATCACGCCGCGTGTGAACGCCTGAATCTATTCGGGCCTTATGCTAGTTTGGTTATTGACCAGAGAAGGACAGGATTGGATTGGCCTCACCCCTCATCCCCCAGCCCCTTCTCCCCTCTCCAGCAAAGCTATAGAGGGGCAAAGGGGAGCCGTACGCCGGGATGGTCGGCGTTCGCAGCGCTGCTCCCCCTCTCTATTTCCAATGGAGAGGGGGCCGGGGGGTGAGGCATTAAGTTAAGCGTTTTACGCCGCTTTGTGGCCCTCATCCCCGGCCCTTCTCCCTCATGGAGAAGGGAGCAAGCACGCTGCTAATCCCTCGCCCTGAGGGAGAGGGACCCGACGTAAGTCGGAAGGGTGAGGGCTGATTTGCGCCCAAACCAGCTTGAAAATCCTTAGCTTAATGCGTATGGGGCCGGGGGGTGAGGCCCATTCAACACAACCCCTACAGCGCGCCGAGCACGGCCTTGATGTTCTCCGCGATGTCGGGCGTGATGCCCGGCACGGCGGCCAGTTCATCCAGGCTGGCGGCGCGGATCGCTTCGATGTCCTTGCCAAACGCCTTGAGCAGCGCCTTGCGCCGCGTGGGACCGATGCCCGGCACCTGTTCAAGCTGGCTGGCCAGGCCGGACTTGCGGCGGCGGGCGCGGTGGCTGGTGATGGCGAAGCGGTGCGCCTCGTCCCGTACACGCTGCAACAGGTACAGGCCCTCGCTGCGGCGCGGCAGCATGATCGACTCGGCGCGGCCCGGCAGGAAGACCTCTTCAAACTGCTTCGCCAGCCCGCAGACCGGCACGCGCCCCAACAGGTCGAAGCCCTCCAGCACTTCGACCGCGACGCCCAACTGCCCCTTGCCGCCGTCCACGATCAGCAGGTCGGGCAGCAGGCGCCAGGTTTCCTCGCGGTCTTGTTTGCCGGGCGGGGGCGGATTGAGGTTTTCGACCGTGTCAACATAGCGCTGAAAGCGCCGGGTGAGCGCCTCGCGCATCGACTGGTAATCGTCGGAGCCTGCGTGCAGCACGGTCTGGATGTTAAAGTGGCGGTATTCGCTCTTGCGCGGCACGCCCTGCAAAAACACGACCCGGCTGGCGACGATGGCCGTGCCCTGCGTGGTGCTGATGTCGTAGCACTCGATGCGGTTGGGCGGTTGGGGCAGCTTCAGCGCCTCTTGAATTTCGCGCATGGCGGTTTCCTGCTTGACCGTGTCGGTGGCCCACTGCGCGCGCAGGATGCCGAGCTTTTCCCCGGCAGTAGCAGCGGCCAGGCTGATCAACTCGCGCTTGTTGCCGCGCTTGGGCACGGTCAGCTTGACTTTCCTGCCGCCGCGCTGGTCGCGCAGCCACTGCTCGATGATGCGCGCTTCTTCGACGTCATAGGGCAGGATCACCTCGCGCGGGATGTCGGTCGCCTCCTGGTAAAACTGGGTCAGGAAGGTGCGCACGATGTCCTCGGCGTTTTCGTCCTCGGCCCCTTCCAGCACAAAGTATTCGCTGCCGACCAGCCGCCCGTTGCGGATCAGGAACATCTGCACGCAGGCGTCGCTGCCTTCCTGGGCAAACGCGATCACGTCCTGCTCGGCGTTGACGTCGGATACCAGCCGCTGCCGGGTTGAAATCTGCTCGACAACACGCAGCCGGTCGCGCAGGGTGGCCGCCCGTTCAAAATCCAGCGCCTCCGAGGCGGCTTCCATCTGCGCGCGCAGGTCGTGCAGCACGGATTCGGCGTGGCCGCTCAGCACGCGCATCAGGCCCTTGATGCTGTCCATATACTCTTCTTGTGTCTGCGCGCCGATGCACGGGCCGCCGCACAGCTTGATGTCGTAATACAAACAGGCGCGTTGATCCTGCCCGGTGATCTCGCGGTCGCACGTCAGGTAGGGGAAGGCGCGGCGCAGCACGTCCAGCGTTTCGCGCACGCCGCCCGCCGACGTGAAGGGGCCAAAGTAGCGGTGGCCGTCTTTACGGTTCAGGCGGCGCGTCATTTCGACGGTCGGGAACGGGTCGCCGGTCCGTATGCGGATATACGGGTAGCGCTTGTCGTCCTTGAGCAGGATGTTATAGCGCGGCTTGTGCACCCGGATCAGTTCGGCCTCGGTGATCAGCGCTTTGAGTTCATCACCGGTCAGCAAAAACTGGATGTCGGCGGTGTCGTGCCGGATGTTGAGCACCTTTGGATCGCTGTTGCCCGGTTGAAAGTAGCTGCGCACGCGGCTGCGCAGGTTCTTCGCCTTGCCGACATAGATGATCGCGCCGTTGGGATCGATCATCCGGTAGACGCCCGGCCTGGTGGGCAGGTTGTCGAGAATATCTTGCAGGTGGGCAGATGGTTTGTAGGCGGTCATAGGACACTTTTCTGTGCGTGATCATGAACCGTTCATGTGTTCGATATTGTAGCCTGCCCGGCGGGGATATTTCAAACAGGGGCGCGCTACCCGCCCGCCTGCATCGAGCGCGGGCACAGCGGGCAGTGAATATTTCTGCACGACCGGCAGACGACGATTCGAATCTGCACCAGCGCGATCCCGGTCAGCACCCAGTAGGCGATAAACAGGCCGGTGTGGCCCCACAACCAGGGCTGCGGCAGGCCGAGTAACGCCAGCAGCCCCAGCGACATGGCAACCAGTTCGAGCCGCGTATACGGCCCCGGCTGGCGATCATAGCGCTGCGCAAGCCTGCCGGGCAGCACATGCGCGCAAAAGCGCTTGCTGACGCACTTGGCGCAGTAGGCGTAGATCACGACCTGCGGCGCGATGGCGCACACCACCAGGTACGCCACCCCCAACCACAGCGATGCTTGAAACATCACAATGATCGCAAGCACGGTTGCGATCCCGACCAGCAGCAGCGATGTCACACCATGAAACCGACGAGATTCCATCATCAGCTCTCTTTATCTTTCGCTCTATCAGTCTTTTTTACGCGGGAACCAGGGTACAAACGCGCTGGTCCGCTCGATATAGTCACGGTACTGCGGCCTGGTTTTGGACAGTCCTTTTTCCAGCATGGCTACCCCGGAGACGCGCAGCAGTAAAAACGTCATGAGGGCCGGGCTGAAGATCGACCACCAGCCGCCCGCCGCCAGCGCGATCCAATAATAGCCCCACCACTGGGTCGCATCCCCGAAGTAGTTCGGGTGCCGCGTATAGCGCCACAGGCCGGTTTGCAGGACTTGGCCCTTGTTGGCCGGATCGCGTTTGAACTGCACAAGCTGCCAGTCGCCGCCCGCCTCGAAGATAAACCCGACCAGCCAAACCAACGCCCCCAGCCCGTCGATCACGGTCAGGTGATCCGGCGAGTCGCTGTGCTGCGCGGCCAACAGCGGCACCGAGATCAGCCACATCAGCGCGCCTTGCAGCAGGAATACCTGGAAAAAGCTGTACCACCAGTACTTCGATCCGTGCTGCTGCCGCCAGTTGGCATAGCGATAGTCTTCGCCCTTGCCCCGGTTGCGCAAAAAGATATGCGCCCCCAGCCGCAGGCCCCAGATCGCAGCCAGCGCCGTGATCAGCGTTTTGCGGGCGGTGACGCCGTCCTCGCACAGCACACAATAGACAACGGCCAGCAGCACAAAGCCCGGCCCCCAGAAAATATCGACGATGCTGGCATTCCTCAGAAAGACGCTGATCAACCAGATCGTGGTCATAAAAACCAGCACGACCAGCGCCCCAATCCCCCAGATTTCTAGCATGGCCATTTCACAGTCTCCTTAGCAGGCACCTATAAACACATCGCAGCCTGGAAAACTCCTACTACTATGAACACTCTCAAAAACGCGGAGTTGTTTTTGCACGTCTACTTATCTCGCGGGCAACTTCGCTATTATACTGATGTTTTGGGTATTGGGGCATAAGTTATCCACTCTTTCCACTGCTTTTTTGAGAGGATACGAATGATCCCCCATATCCTACAGCCACCTTTCTCCCTGAGATTAGTTTCTGTACAATACGGGTTACCCTTTTCTGTGAGGAGGAGCATAAATGGGTTCAAAGTACAAACTGGTGGTGGTCTGCGGCGTACTGGGGATAATGATGCTGGCAGGTCGCGCATTGGCCTTCCAACCGCTGATACCTGCAACTACACCATCCGCCTCTAGTTTTGTTTCCCCCGGTCACTGGGAAATCGTGAGCAGGACCGAGTATTACAACATACCGGAGGAGAACCTGAAAGGTGATATTGGCCCGGCCTACCTGCTCTATCTCGTGAGCCTGGCCGGTTTTCACACGGACACCTTTGGTATCGCAGTCGGGCCGGATGATGATGTACGCTTTACTACCGACGGCGGCCAATCCTGGACCAAAGCCGCCAGCGAACTGCACTGCCGTCACGGGCTGGAGATCGTAGATGAACGTGTGGCGTGGCACTGCGGGAACGGTGGCACACGCCTGTCTACGAACGGCGGTCAATCCTGGCAGACGGTGGCGCCTTCGAGATGCCCGTTCTTGAGTTTCCTGGATGCACAGACCGGGTGGTCTGCTTCACCCTCAAGTCTGCAAGCCACCACCGATGGCGGCACGAGTTGGAATGCCATATCTCTACCGCCAGGTACGCAGCGGATTGCGGCGATTGCGCTCCGAACGGCTGACGACGGTTACGTGTTAGATACAACCGGCGCTTTGTTTGTTACGACAACCGGCGGGCTAAGCTGGGAGGTACACTCTTTAGGGTTAAAAGCAGGCGAACAGTTAATTGCCGGTGCTGCCAGCGGTCCATACGCCGTCATGCGCTTCCTGGATGCCCAGAACGGCATGGTGGTTTTCGCTCTACCAGACAGAGACAGGACCGTCTGGTTTGCGATCACACGGGATGGCGGTCAAAGCTGGCAAAGAGCCGAGATTTTAGAACTGCTAGATCAATCGTACTACTATCATTTATTTCTGTCGCGCGACGGACGTCTTTTGACCGCCACCGATAGCTTTCTTAATGGTGAAAACATAAGCATCCTGCTGCGTTACCAGGAACCCTAGCCCCAAAAAAACCTCGTACACGACCTGTTCTGGTTGTTGTGCGGCGGCAACAGGGGCGAGCCGACAGAATGCCAGGATCACGCCGGTCTCGCCCCGTCGGTCACAAACCAGAAAAACGCGCTGACGCTACTCGCCTTTGGCTTCCGCTTCCCACTCGGCCATCAGGTCGGATATTTCCTTGTACGGCATAAATGCGGTCAGGGCGCTCGCCACCTCCGCACGCCGCAGGTATTCGGCGGACGTGTCCCAGATGCGCCGCGCTTCGACCAGGCGCTGTTCCGGCGTCATACGGGACATGCGCCACTGCAATCGAACCTGTTTGATGTTTTGCCGGGAAGGTATGGTACCGGTGGCCGCGAGGATGATCCCGCACGCAAGCACCGCCAGCGATCCGATATTGAGGCCCATATAGTCGGCTGGCTTGAATTCAAAATCGGAGCCGATGCTGTTTGCGCGCAGCGAATAACCTTCGCCGTCCGTCGGCGCGATGACAAAGATAACACCCTCGCCGTCGTCCGTTTGCAGCGTCGCGGTGAAGGCGTTGGACGTGCCGACTTCGCCCGTCAGCAAGACAAGCACGGCATAGCCCACACACAGCACGACCACCGCGCCCGCCACAAACCGCACATACGGGTCAAACAGCCGGTACTGCGGCAGCACCAGCGCCAGCACGATGCTGATCCCGGCCAGCACCAGCCCGACCAGCGCGATCAGCAGCAGCGTGGGCTGTGTGCCGGTGAACGAGTCTGCCTGCACAAGGTCCAGGCCAGACGGAAGCTCGGCATTCCTGTTGGCAGCAGCATCTCCATCACCCCAGAAGATGCCATCAACATCGCTGTCGAGCGATACCCAGGGCAAAAAAATAAATACGATGATTGCCACGACAACAACGGCAAGTTTCCACAGACTTTCGGTTGGCATATGTTTTTCCTCCAAATTATGAAACCTGTTTATTCATACCTCGCGGCGTACACATCCCAGATCGGCTGGCGCGGCTCCGGCAGATCGGAGCTGGTCGAAGCGGCAAAGCGAGCCGCCATATCGAGCATTACATCACGCGGGGCGTCACCGTCAATCGCCAAAAAGCGCTCGCGCACGATGAACGCTACCAGGTACGGCCCGCCGCCCCCGCCGGAACGGTCGATCACCGCCGTATCCACGTTGCCGGTGGTCCAGACCTCCACGCCGGGTTGAAACTCCAGCCCGTTGACTGCCATCCACTCGCCAATCGTCACGTAGATCGTGGGCGATTCGGTGATGCGGATCAACTGTCCATCACGGTTGTAGTACAACATCTGCGCCACCACCCCGCCCGACGGCGCGTTCATCTGCACGAATTCCGCGCCCTGCTCGTCCGCATTGATCCCGTACACGCTGTCGAGTTCGTACCCGCTTGGCTTGCCGCGCGGCACAATCGGGTTAAAGGGCAGGTCCACCTGCCGGATTTCCTCGCGGATGTTGTATTCGGTTTCGTAAAACGGGTCAAAGATCGGCACGTCTTCGGGATCGGTCACCGCTTCAACGCGGGGCGATTCAAAACTGGGCGCTTCTACGCTGTAGGCCGCCCCGGTCGGCTGTTTCCCGGCATCCTGCACGGCGAAGGTATAGCGCGCGGTGGCGCACCCGGCCTCGTTGGGCGGGCGCGTCAGGTTGAGCACGATCAGGTAGGCATGATCGTAGCCGCCAAAATCGACCGTCACCTCGCGCCCGGCGGGAAACACGTCCGCCGACGATCCCCGCATACCGACCACGATCCCCTCGATGCCGGGGTCCTCGCTCTCGATCACGACAGTGTATGTGCCGGGCAGGTCCAGCCCAAAGTAATCCATCGCGTAGCGCTGCACGCCGTCAACAGGCGTCCACTCGCCCGGCGCGCTGACCGCGTCCTGCAAGCGGGCGGTTGGGTAGGCTGTGCCGTGCTCAAAATTACGCAGCAGCACGTTCAGCGCAAAACGCCGCAGTTCATCATCAAACGACGTGCCGCGCGCCGCGAACACCTCGTCAAAGGGCGCATAGCCGTAGCCGTCGGCCATCGCCAGCCAGATATCGCGCACAATGCCGGGGCCGTACTGCTCTGAGATCGACTGGTTAAAGACCCACATGCCATACCAGTGCAGGCCGGATTCGACGCGGTTCACGCCGCCATAGCGCAGCATACACGTATCGGGTGATTTGAAGACCGCGCCCGCCGATTCCAGGTTATCGGGCAGATCGGGGAAGACCTGCGTTTCCATCCAGTTGGCGGTGGATTCGTACCACCAGTTCATACTGTGGCTGCCGTTGATGCCGATCTGTAACACATGGTTGAACTCGTGCGCGGCGATGATACGCAGCCAGTCGTCCGGCGGCCAGACCTTCAGGCCGGATGGTGGGCTGGGATCGACAAAATCGTTTTCCAGCACCAGGTAGCCATAGGCCGCCTGGGATTCGGTGCGCGGCGTGGCCGGGTTATCGCCCACAAACCCGCCGTCCGGCGAGACATAGCCCGCCATGTTTTTGCTGAACAACTCCATCAAATAGATGTCGAAGCGCTCGTCACCACCTTCGCCCTTGTCCGGGATCGGCGCGGGCCAGCCGCCTGTATTGATCTCTGCATCCCAGATGCGTTCCATCACCCGCCCGACCTCTTCGACCCAGTCGGGCGTCGAGTTCCCGTTCAGGTCGGCGGCGGGCACCGCGTCAATACCGCCAAATGTGTAATGGATCAAAAAATGAGCCGTGCCGTGCGTGTATTCCGGGCCAGACAGCGCCGGGCGCGGCTGCATGGTGGGCGGTCGGGCCGCAGCCGAACCTACCACTCCCAGCGCCACTGCCACTATCAGCGCCGCGCCTGCCAGCCTCACGATTCCACGTTGGATTCTTGTCCGGCTCAAGCTCACGATAAACTCCCTACCCGCTGCTATCACAGTTGGCCTCACCCCACATCCCCGCCAAACAGCACATCCACCACCGCATCACCTGCGTGATCGGCCAGGTAACCGCGCACATACGCCCGGTCCAGTCCGCGATCCAGCGCCCGTTCCTGCCCGCTGATCTGTGCCTGGATCGTATCGTGCAGCATAAACCGCTGCGCTTCGAGCAGCTTCCGCTGTTCCCGCCCGATCTGCCAATGCTGGTATGCCGCTGCCAGCGTCGAGGCCGTATCAACCGCCGTCTGCACCAGTTCGAGCGCCTGCTGGACACGCGCCAACCGCTCGGCAGTCCGGCTGCGAGCGGGCAGACGGTAAACGGGCGCGGGCGAATGAATCGGGATTCGGACCGGCTCGGCGGGCAGTCCCCGCTCTGCCGCATAGCGCCGCCACAGTGCGTCCTGTGCGCCGCCCGCATTCAGCACGCGGAGCGGTTCGTTTGTATCGAGCAGGGTTTGCAGGCGCGGCAGCACCACCGCCCGCACCATCTGCGCGCCCTCGCGCGGGTCGTCAGCATACGCCGCGTCGAGGGGCATACTCGCCAGCGGCGCGAAGCTGTAGCGCAGGGTTTGAATACGAATGTGCAGCAGTACCAGGTCGCCGGGCTGCTCGACCCGGTGCAGCGTATACAGGCGCACGTAGCGCCCGAACGGCGTCAGGCTATTCTCACCGGTGCTCATCGCCGTTTTCCTTTACGCTCATGATCAAATCTATAGTTAGTATACGGCAATCTGGCGGCGTGTGGGGGAATGGATCGGTGAAAGACCAGCAGCGCCCTACTCATCACCCGGCAGAGATACGTTTTGCAGCACGGCAAGCACGGTTTGGAACGTCTGCAACTGCTCCGGCGTGACCTGGTCATGCAGCAGATCGGCCACCTGCCCGGCGACGATTTCGACACGCGGCTGGAGCGAGCGCCCGGCGTCCGTCAGGAAAATGCGCACGCTGCGGCGGTCGTCGGTATCCACCTCGCGGCGCAGCAGGTTTTTGTGTTCCATGCAGCCAAATACCGGGGTCATGGATGACGGGTGGCGGCATACACACGACGCCAGCTTCGAGGCAGGCATACCGTCCTCGGCGTACAGCGCGCGCAGCGTGTACCATTCCAGCACGGTCAGCCCCAGCGGGCCAATCAGGCGCTCGTAGACTCGTTCCAGGCGGTGGTAAGCCTGTTCGATGTTGGTTGCCAGGCACCCGTCAAAGCGCAGGCAGAGTTGTTCGTCCATACCCGTATTGTATGACAACAATGCTTTGATGCCAAACTATCTGTCTAACGTTCGCCCCACGCTCACCTGACCGGAACCGGGTTAACGGCCCGGCCCGGTGTATACTTTGCGCAGTCATTTGTGGACATACGGAAACCCGCCATACCGGCATCGACTATGCAAGTGTATAACGTTTCCCACCTGACCAAACGCTATCCCGGCCAGACCACGCCCGCCAATGACCGGATCACGCTGCACGTCGAAACGGGCGAAATCTTCGGCTTGCTGGGGGCCAACGGCGCAGGCAAAACCACGCTGATCCGGCAGATGGCGAATTTACTCGCGCCTACCGCCGGGACGCTCCACCTGTTCGGGCAGCCGCTGGGCATCACGCCGCTGTACACGCCCGGCCAGATCGGCTACATGCCCCAGGACGGGCTGGCGCTCAGCAACCTGACGGTGGGCGAAACGCTGTACTTCACCGCCCACCTGCGCGGCCTGTCGCGTCGGGATGCCCGCGCCGAACGCGACCGCCTGATCGACCTGCTCGACCTGGGCGAGACGCGGCACCGCGTCGTGAACCATATCAGCGGCGGGCAGCGGCGGCTGGCGATGCTGGCGACGACCATCGCCGCCTCACCGCCCGTGCTGCTGCTGGACGAACCAACCAACGACCTCGACCCGCAGCACCGCCGGTTGGTGTGGGACGTGGTGCGCGATCTCAAGCGCGAGCGCGGCGCGACGATCATCCTGGTGACGCACAATGTGATCGAAGCGGAAAAGGTGATCGAGCGCGTGGGCATCCTGCGCGCCGGGCGGCTGATCGCGGTCGGGCGTCCGGGCGTGTTGAAAGCGGAGCTAAACCGGCAGCTCCGGCTGGAAATTGTATGCGCGCCCGGTTCCCCGCCCAGCCTGCCGGACGGCGCAGTCCTCCGCGAGATGGCGCCGGGCCGCTGGCGAGCGCTGATCGAACGTGAGACCGCGCCCGCCGTGCTGCACGCGCTGAATCAGGACGGCGCGGTTGAGGACTTCACGCTGAGCACGGCCACGCTGGAAGATTTATATCTGGCGCTGGCCGGTGCTGATTCAGAACAGGAGCGCCCGGCATGATACGCGCGCGCACCACGCAGCCGTTCCTGATCCAACTGTTCGACCTGACGCTGGTGCAGCTTGCCAACTGGCGCTGGTCGTGGCGCGGGATGATGCTCACCAGCCTGGTGGCGCCTGTGCTCAGCACCGCCGCGCTGAGCGTCTTTGCCGCCGGGCAGGAGACGGAAACACTGGGCTATATCCTGACCGGCAACATGGTCATGTCGCTGTTGTTCGGTACGTTTAACATGGTAGCGGGTCACTTCG
>JAFGNU010000024.1 GCA_016926875.1 Anaerolineae bacterium
GATCAGCGCGACGCCTTTGTTCATCGTCACGGCGAGCGGCTGTGCGCCGCCCATCTCGCCCAATCCCGCCGTCAGCACAAACTTCCCTTTCAGGCTGTCCCAGCCCTGCTGCCGGGCCAGCGAACCGAGTGTTTCGTATGTGCCCTGCAAGATACCCTGCGTCCCGATGTAAATCCATGACCCGGCGGTCATCTGACCGTACATGATCAACCCCCGGCGTTCCAGGTCGTCAAAGTGTTCTTGTGTGGCCCAGTGCGGCACCAGATTCGAGTTGGCCAGCAGCACGCGCGGCGCGTCTGGGTGTGTCTTAAAGACCGCCACCGGCTTCCCCGACTGGACAAGCAGCGTTTCATCGTTTTCCAGTTCGCGCAGCGCAGTCACAATCGCGTCAAAAGCATCCCAGTTGCGAGCTGCCCGGCCTCGCCCGCCGTATACGATCAGGTTGTCGGGGTCTTTGGCAACATCCGGGTCTAAATTATTCATTAACATACGCAGGGCGGCTTCCTGGAGCCATCCCTTACAGCTAATGTTTGCGCCGCGAGGAGCACGTATCACGCGGGTCATAGGCTTTTTTCTCCAAAAAACATCCTGTCAAATAATCAAGTCTTTATTGATTATTCTATCATCAGCAGCCGAAAAAGGCACCCGTGACCATAGTGCTACAGTGTACCAGGGCACTTGCATCCCCCTCTGGACAGGCTAGAATGAGATGAGCATAGTGCCGGTTACGGGCAAGGAGAAGCTAATATGTCCCCCTCACAGCCGGATTTTTACTTACGAAATCCTGTTGCCCGCAGTTTTGTGATCGGTGATCGCTTTAATGCCCCGCGCAATTACTGGTTTGCCCCAGACAAGCTGCAACTCCACGAGGGCATTGATCTGGTTGCCGTGGATGCGCAAGGACGCCCGGTCGCCATCCTGGCCGCCCAGCGCGGCATTGTAGACAAAGTTGACTTCAGCGCCCAGGGTTATGGGAACTACGTGCGTATCGTCCACCCCTGGCACGACGGCACATGGGTCACATGGTACGGGCACATGTCCAGCATCGCAGTCACAGCAGGCCAGACTGTCCGGACCGGTCAAAAACTCGGCATTGCCGGGACAACGGGTTATTCGTCCTGTATCCACCTGCACCTGACACTACAGCACATCGGGCACGGCCTGAAAAACTATGTGGTTGACGACGTGGTTGATCCGGAACCGTATTTTAAGCTTGGGCCGGTGCCGCCGTTTGATGAAGCATGGTACGTGGCCGATATAACTATCGAGGATGGGACCGTGATGCAGCCCGGCCAGCGTTTCAGGAAAGTCTGGCGCATCCGCAACAGCGGCACCACGACCTGGACACGAGGCTACCGGCTGGCGTTTGCCGGGGACAACCGGATGGGCGCGCCGAGCGTTGTCGCCCTGCCCACATTGCCCGTTGAGCCGGGCCAGTTGGTCGATGTCGCGGTTGATCTTACAGCTCCGGCCAGGCTCGGTACCCACCGGAGCACATGGCAAATCCGCAACGCCGACCGCGAGTTATTCAACAGCCCGTTTTACGCCGAGATCGAGGTCGAAGAAGAACCGTCTTTTAGCGAGGCGTCCTATGTGGCCGACGTGACCATCCCGGACGGCGCCGTGATCCAGCCCGGACAGCAGTTTTTGAAAACATGGCGCGTGCGCAATACCGGCACCACCACCTGGGACCGGCAGTACAGTCTTCGCTTTGCTGGCGATGACCGGATGGATGGGCCAGCCAGCGTGTCCCTGAAGGGGCCAATCGCGCCGGGTGACATCACCGATGTTTCGGTTATGCTGACTGCGCCCGCAACAGCGGGCCGTCATCGCAGCACATGGAAGCTGCACGATGCAAACGGCGACGCGTTCGAATACGGCGTGTATGCCGAAATCCAGGTGCCGGAAAAACCATCGCCGCCCGACAGGCTGAACGAGGCGCGCTACGTGGCCGACGTCACCATCCCGGATGGCACCCGGATGCGACCCGGTCGCCGGTTCAAGAAAACCTGGCGCATCCGCAATTCCGGCACCACCACCTGGGGCGAGGGCTGCACGCTGGCGTTTTTCCACAACAAGCAAATGGGCGGGCCGGCCAGTGTCCCGCTGCCCCACGCCGAACCGGGTGATGTGGTCGATGTGTCTGTCACGTTGATAGCACCCACGCAGCCCGGTCAGCACAAAAGCACCTGGAAACCGCGCGATCCCCAGGGCAAGTTTTTTGAATTTGAGGTGTTCGCCCTGATCAAAGTGATCGATGATGCCAAGCCCGATCAAGTTGACGAGCTTAGCTGGGTGGCCGACATCAGCATCGAGGACGGTACAGCCATGCGCCCCGGCGAGTCGTTCATCAAAACCTGGCGCGTCCGCAACACCGGCACCACGACCTGGGGCAGCGGCTACTCGCTGGCCTTTGCCGACGATGAGCAGATGGGCGGGCCGGACAGCATCGCGCTGCCCGATACCGGGCCTGGCGAAACAGCCGACATATCAATGGCGCTAAAAGCACCCACGCAGCCCGGTCTGCACAAAAGCACCTGGAAACCGCGCGATCCCCAGGGCGATCTCTTTGATTACCACGTTTTTACGCTGATCGAAGTGATCGATCCCGACCGGACCTACAACATGCTGGATTACCTGCGGGGAGATGGCCGCCTGTACGAGATGGAACACACCTGGAACAGCGGCGGGCGGATGCGCGCCCAGACGCAGATCGACGGCGAGCGCTTCTATCACGTGCTAGACAGTGAATGGTCCGAACTGTGGGACGACGAATACTTCATCTATCGCGGCACAGATACATCTGCCGGTGAGGAAGAAGCGTACACCCTGACCGAAAGCGGCCACTACGGCAGCGCATGGATTCCGCGCCGCATGACGATCGGTGTGCCGTTCAGACACATGGCGCTGATCGTTTCCCGGCGCACAAGCGACGGAGAAATCACCCGGCAGCATACACAGATTACCTGGCTTCAGCTTGAAGCAGTTCACAACCGGATCAGGCTGCCGGGGGGATTCCAGCTAAACGATGTCGCCGTGCTGGCCGCCTACCGCGACAAGAACGGGCAGCCGCAAGATAGGCCGTTTGAGCGGTATTTCTACGCCAAAAAGTACGGGTTGGTTGCCTGGGGCAGCGCCCAGGGACGCGCCTACATCGTCGAGGAATACGAGTCAGGCGCCCAACCTGATAACCAGCGGAAAAGGTTAGACTGGCTCTAACGGGCTAACTGCACGACCGGAAAAACAGCGCGGGGAACAGACCACACCACTATGGCTCCCCGCATCTGCTGTAATCATCCAGCCCGACCGTTATCGCTGTGCAGTACGGGTTCAGGCTCCATATGCTCCGGTGAGTCCTCGGCCAATACCAGCGCAATGTAAAACGTTGAGCCGTGACCTTTTACACTCTCCGCCCAGAGCCGCCCACCGTGCGCCATGACAATATGCCGGACAATCGCCAGCCCCAGGCCAGTCCCATCACGCCGCGCCGGGTCTACCTGGTAAAACCGTTCAAAAATACGCGGTAGCTCTTTCGCATCGATACCCGGCCCCTGGTCCTTGACCGCGATTACCGCTTCATCCCCCTGCCTGGTGGCCGTGATCTGGATCTCGCCGCCCTCAGGCGAGAACTTGACGGCGTTATGCACGATGTTTTTCAGCGCCCGCTGAATCTGCACATCGTCCGCCAGCACATCGATCCCTGCCGGTACAGACAGCACTATCGTCTGCTCCTTGCTCTCGGAAAGGGCGCACAACGGTTCAACACTGGCCTGTACAATCGACAAGAGATCGGCGGGTGTCAGGCGAACCGGCATCTGGCCGGACTCGATCAGGGACAGATCGCGCATTTCCTGGACCAACTGGGTCAGCGTGTCCACTTCGCGGCGGATGTTATCGGCCATTTTTCGCGCTTTTTTGCCCTTTCCCCTGTCGATACTGTCGAACAGGGTTTCGGCCAACAGCCCAATCGTGGTGATGGGCGTGCTGAGTTCGTGCGAAACGTTAGACACCATCTCGCGCCGCGCGCGCGCCAGCCGCTGGATTTCGGTCATGTCACGCAGCAAGAGCACCGTCAGGCTGTCGTCACCATCCTGCACAACCGCCGCCTGTGCGTTCAGAATACGCTGCTGAAACTCGATACGCCGTTCGACGTTCTCGCCTCGCAGGTTTTGCGTATCCTGAATAAGCAAATGCAGTTCGGGGTGATCAACGGCCTCGTACAGGGATTGGCCGATGATAGCCTGCCCCAGCAAGTGCTGGGCCGCTGCATTGGCCAGGCAGATGCAATCTTCCGAGTCCACCAACAGCAGGGCATCATCGATCACTTTTAGTATGGCATCGCGGAGCAAGATCGTTTTGTCAAGCTCCGATTGCAGCCGCTGTCTGGTCTGCAACGCCTGTTGTTGTACTGCGTTACTATGCGCCCGCGCCTGTACCAGCATCCACGCCAGGATACCGGCTGTGATCAGCGCGGCCCCGGTAAAAACCCATGCCATGAGCTACAGCCTCGTCAGTTCTCAAAACGATAGCCGACCCCGCGTACCGTTACAATACGCTGCGGTTTCGACGGATCGTCCTCGATCTTTTCACGCAGCCAGCGCACATGTACGTCAACCGTTTTGGTCTGGCCGCCGTAGTCGTACCCCCACACGCGTTCCAGCAGCAGATCGCGTGACAGCACGGCGCCCTGGTTGCGCATCAGCGTAGCCAGCAGGTCGAACTCCTTATGTGTAACACGCAGTTCAACCCCGTTTCGTGTCGCGCGCCGGGCGATCAGGTCCAACACCAGATCGCCGGATTCCAGCCGATCAACAACCGTGCGCGAAGACGGCGTGCGGCGCAGCACCGCGCGCACACGGGCCAACAGCTCGCCCAGGCTGAACGGCTTAACGATATAGTCATCCGCACCGATCTCCAGCCCGACAATACGATCCACTTCGCTGCTGCGCGCAGTCAGCATGATAACCGGCACATCCGACTCATTACGCAAAATACGGCAAACGGACAGCCCATCCAGTGTGGGCAGCATCACATCCAGCACAATGAGATCGGGCGACTCCTGGCGCGCGAGGTCCAGCGCCTCTGCCCCATCGCCCGTCTGGACAACCTTGTATCCCTCTTTAGACAGGTTGTAGGCCAGCGTTTTACGCAGGGTATTGTCATCTTCGACCAGCAGGATTGTTTTCATGTCTTCCTCAACCAGCAGCTTGTTTTTATCCACCTCTTATCTTAACGCGTTTCGCAAGCCTTTGGACAGGGTTTTATTTAAACTTTTTTAAAATCTATTCTGTACAGGCACCACGCCTATCAAAAAGCAAATGAGGCAATGAATCATCGCCTCGCTGCTGAAACTACGGGATACGGCTTAACGCCGGGATGCGCCCTATTGGCGGCTCAACTGCGTGCGCCGGAAGCTCCATACTCCAACGACAAAATACACCAGTGACAGCACCAGCACCGCTGATAGTTCAAACAGGATATCGCCCAGTCCCTCGCCCAGCGTAAGCACCTTGTTCAACGCCACAACGGCGTGTGTCGGCGGGAGCAGATCAAAAGCCTGGATGGTACGCCCGCCGACCGTGAACAGCGGCACGTCGCCAACCGGGAAAAACGCCCCGGAAAAGAACATCATCAGAAACAGGGGGAAGGTCGAGATCATAAAGGCCCGGCTCACGGTACGCGAGTAGCAGGCTACCAGCAGCCCTACGCCGACCATCGCCAGGCTGGTGACCGCACCGATCACAATAGCAACCCAGATCGGCCCCTGGCTTTCAAAGTCCAATGCCACCGCCGTTGCAAATGTGAGCGCCACCGCTACGACACCGATCAACACCTGTGACAGGCTGATACCAACCACGTAGTCAAAGGC
>JAFGNU010000098.1 GCA_016926875.1 Anaerolineae bacterium
CCGCCGTCACCACCAGCATATCAGACTGCGGGAACGCGCCGGACAGCGCCGCATACAACGCCCCGGCCTCATCCGGCACAATGCCGAGTGAACGTGCGTCGGCCCCCGCCTGCACACACAACGCGCTGATCGTGCTGCTGTTGATGTTGCGTACCTGGCCGGGCAGCAGGTCTGTTGCAGCCGGATCGACCAGTTCGTCGCCGGTGGAAAAGATGCTCACGCGCGGCTTTCGCCTGACCGGGATATTATCCACCTGCCCCAACGCCAGCAGAGCGCCTATGTCATGCGACTGCACCCAGCATCCGGCAGGCACGATCACATCACCGGGCATCACATCCTCGCCCACCTGGATCACGTTCTCGCCCGGTGCCACCGGCCTGTGTATCTCGACCTCGCCCTGCTCAAACACCTGGGTGTGCTCGACCATCACCACCGCGTCCGCGCCGGGGGGCAGCATACCGCCGGTGTGAATGATAGCCGCCTCCCCGGTTGCCAGCGCCATCGACGCGGCCTGTCCCATCAGCACTTCGCCGGTGACACGTATATAGGCGGGCAGCGATGCAGACGCGCCAAACGTGTCGGCAGCCCGTACTGCGTAGCCGTCCACCGTCGAACGGCGAAAGGCGGGCAGCGCCTCCGGGCTGGGGATTTCTTCTGCCGTCACGCGGCCCAGCGCTTCGCACGCGGGGATGGTTTCGGTTTTTGCGCAGTGCGTGACCTGCGCTAACCACAGAGTCCGGGCTTCATCCGGTGGCAGCACGTTAAAGAATTCGGGCATGGTGTGTGCTCACCCTTCAGTAAAAATGACGTTGGTACACAACGCCATTTTTCACACTTATATGCTGTAACAACCGTCTGATCGGGCAATGCTAGCCCAGTAATGATGTGATCAGGTATCCAAAAGATGCCAGGTTCAGCAGCGCCAGCAGCACAACTCCGGCCAGCATCAACAGGCTTTGCCGGTCGATTCCCCCACCTTTGGCCTGAATACTGGCCGGGATGTAGGCGAAATATTCCTCAGCTTTGGCCGCGCCAGCGTCCTGTGCTGCGAACGCCATGGGCGCGCCCGGTGCCTGCTCCGCTTCCTCCGGCCAGTTATCTTCCACGTCGTCGTCCGTTTCACCAAATTCGTTAAAGCTAAACCGAAGGTCATCACTGGCAGGCGTACTGGCAGCCGGTGCTTCTTCGCCAGATGAAAATACCTCACTGCGCCCGCTATCCTCTACCAACGGCTCACCCTGAAAGATGGCATCTCCCGAAAACTCGTCTCCTGTTTCAAACACTGCCGTCCCAAACGGTGCCCCCTGACTGTCAAACACAGATGGTTCATCAGATGGCAGACCCGGCTCGCTCCCGCCGAGCGCAGGCTGTCCGGAAAACGGCCCTGCATCGCTGCCCCAGGGTTCGGGTTCGTTTTCAAATATGTTCCCACCAAAGGCATCGAATCTTCCGCTCTCCGGCTGGTCCTCAGCCGCAAACAGGGCGGAATCCGCATCGTCTGTCATAAACGATGTGTCACCAAACGGCGCCGCGTTACCGGCCAGGAATGGGGAAGCGCTATCAGCCTCCTGGGCGCTGTCAGCAGCAGCCCCTGCCAGTTCATCGTCACCATCCAGGTTCAAACTCTGTACCCAGTCATCGTATTCCCGCGCCGACGGCAGGTCAACTTTTTTACCACTGCCATACATCGCCGGTTTGTCGTCACGAACCCAGTCGACGCTGGACGCCGAGGCCAAAGGGTCCGGTGCCGGATCAGCCGGTGGGGATTGTTCCGCACCCAGGGATGACCAGCTTTCAAACGGATCGCCAGCGGCCTGCTGGTCCATCAAACTATCGCCGGACATTGTCGCAAATTCCGCGCCAATCGGGGCAGACGGCGGCGACTCGCTAACTGGCCCTGACGGGGTCGAAGGAGCAGAAAAAGCCGCGGGCTGCCCTGCGCCGCCGCCTCTCGCTGCAAGTTTTTGATTGACCGTCTCCAGGCCTTTGCGCGCTTTTTCGTTACCGGGATTGATCGCCAGCACATTTTCCAGGCAGATCTGCTGTTCTTCCAGCTTATCGACCACAGCGGACATTAGCAGCCAAGCCTGCTCGTGATGCTCGTACTGATCCACGATCTCGGTCAGCAACGAACGCGCCTCTTCCTTACGCCCGGCCTTATAGGCTGCTGTGGCCTGCTGCATTAGCGCATCAGCGTCAGACATACTCATTTACCTTACCACCTCAACACTCTGGTGACAGAAAATCATACACCGGGAGAGATACACCCGGTGTACGTATCATACCATAAGCGCAGGCGTTCCGAACAGCCAGATACGCCGCTGCGCTGCTTAAAACAACCCGACGACCTTACCATCCTCGTCAATGTCGATATTCATAAATGCCGGGCGCGTGGGCAGTCCTGGCATCGTGCTCATCTCGCCCAGCAGCGGGTATACAAACCCTGCTCCCACGCTGGCGCGCACTTCTCGCACCGGGATGATGAATCCAGTCGGCACGCCTTTGAGCGCCGGGTTGTGGCTCAGGCTCAGGTGCGTTTTTGCCATGCAGATCGGCAGCTTACCAAAACCCGCCGCTTCATACTGGCTGATCTGCCGGTCCGCCAGTTCGTCATATTCGACACCGCCCGCGCCGTAGACTTCCCTGGCAATGATCTCAATTTTGTCTTTGATCGGCAGGTCCAGGGGATACAGAAACTCGAAATGGTTCGGTTTTTCGCAGGCCGCCACGACAGCTTTGGCCAGTTCGAGCGCACCTTCGCCGCCGCGCGCCCAGTGATCAGCCATCACCGCAGCCTCGGCCCCGGCCTGCGCGGCAATACGCCTGACCAGGGCGATCTCGGCTCCGGTATCGGTTGCGAAGCGGTTGACGGCAACTATCACCGGCACGCCAAACTTGCGCGCAATCTGGATATGGTGCGCTAGGTTAGGACCGCCAGCTTCCAATAATTCCAGGTTCTCGGTAGTATATGCCTCGTCCAGCGGCGCGCCGGGTGATACCTGCGGTCCGCCCCCGTGCATTTTCAACGCGCGAATCGTGGCTACCAGCACCACCGCGTGCGGGACCAACCCCGAATAGCGGCACTTGATATCAAAGAACTTCTCCATGCCGATATCTGCGCCGAAGCCGCTCTCTGTCACCACGTAATCGCCCAGCTTAAGCGCGATCATGTCGGCCAGGATGCTGCTGTTACCATGCGCGATGTTGGCAAACGGCCCGGCGTGGACAAAGGCGGGCTGCCCTTCCAGCGTTTGCATCAGGTTGGGCATCAACGTATCTTTCATCAGCACGGTCACCGCGCCCGCTACGCCCAGGTCTTCCAATGTGACCGGCGTTCCGGCCCTGCTTGTACCGATCACCACCCGCCCGACGCGTTCACGGAGGTCTTTCAGGCCGGTGGTTAGTGCCAGGATCGCCATCAACTCGCTGGCAACCGTGATGTCATAGCCGGTCTGGCGCGGGAAGATCGGGCTTGGCGAACCATCGCGCAGCTTGTCATCGTTAAAACCTACCTGAATGTCACGCAAGCTGCGGTCGCAGACGTCTATCACGCGGTTCCAGGTGAGCGTTTCGGGATCAATGTCCAGGCGCGTAACACCACGCCGCTCCAGCGCTTCGTCACTCTGGCGGCTCTCGTGATACATCCGCGTGTCGATTGCTGCCGCAACAAGATTATGTGCCACGCTGATCGCGTGAATATCGCCGGTCAGGTGCAGGTTAAAGTCTTCCATTGGAATGATCTGGCTGTAGCCGCCGCCCGCAGCGCCGCCCTTGATCCCAAAAGTCGGCCCCATGCTGGGCTGCCGGATGCAGGTTACCGCGTTATGTCCCAGCAACCCCAGGGCTTGCGTCAGGCCAACGGTGGTGGTGGTTTTACCCTCGCCCAGCGGGGTCGGCGTGATCGCCGTTACATCAATGTACTTGCCGTTTGGACGACCTTTGAATTTTTCCAACACCGACAGGTGCACTTTCGCTTTGTAGTTGCCATATAGGTCCAGGTCGTCCTGGGTCAGCCCTAACCTGGCTGCAATTTCGAGAATCGGTCGTACATCTGCCGCCTGGGCAATTTCAAGATCGTTTGGCACAGTCATAGTAACACTCCGTAGTAGTAAGTTCCTGTTGCGAACAAATCGAGTCGAAAATGTTTATTGAATGTAGTACGCATCAAGATCACGGGCAAGTGTCTAGAAAAATGTTTTGCCGCGTAAAACATCACGCCCATCACAGGGATGGGCGTTTATGAACAAGGGTTACAGGTATTGGGATTTAATCGTCGATGATTCCCATATTGATCGCTTCGTCGTAGCCGACTCGCTCGCTTTCTTCATCGATCAGCATCGAAGCAAAATCGCCCAACTGCTCCGGACTGAACATATTCTCCGCTGCACTTTCGTCAATGGCCTGACCAAACAGGGTATCGGGATCAAACTCAGCAACCGGTTCTAAAATAGGTGGCTCGATCTGCACCTGGATGGGTGCTTCCTGTTCTATGATCACTTTTTTCGCCGGGGCAGGCGCTTTTATCTCTTCAACCTCAGCCGCCTTCACCCTGGCAGCAGACGGCTGGACTTGCCTGGTTGCATAGGCCGCGTCGCCCATCATCTCGATCATCTGGTCGGCAGCCCGCCGCCCAAACATCGTAACCGCGCCAAACGCGCCCCGGTTAGCTCCCTCGAAAATCAGGCACATGAAATAGTGCATACCCAACGACAAACCGAACACATTCAACCGTTCGCCGTCGTAGTAGTGCATTGTCCAGGCATCACCACCAACCAGCGGGCTGACCTCGGTCGAACGCGCGAACGATGGGCCGAGGACAACAGCCAGTTTTTCCCGGTCGATATACCCGGTTGCGCCCTCGTCAACCAGCACGCGCCCGGTACGGTCGGCCAGAATGATACCCATCGCTCCCACGTCACGCATCAGCGAAATAATCACATCCCGCAGCGCATCAATATCAACGGTTGGCACCGGCCCCAGGTCGGTTTCAGGCGCAGCCTCCAGCCGTTCAGCCACAACTGCCGACTCCCCATCAAGGGCAAAGCGCAAGCCACGCAGGAACGGTTCGGCCACCGGACGCACGAAAAACTGAAACGGCTGCCCCTGCACAGCCTCGTCATCCGGGCGCGGATCGTTTTCCTCTGCCAGGACAATCACCGGCGTGCCCAGCGATTCGTGCACGATCCGGTTGGCCAGTTCGATGCCGTGCATCTCGCCCGGCACATCATAGGCCGTAACAACCAGATCGATAGTGGATTCGAGCACTTCTTGCAGGGCGTCATCGGCGGTTGGTACTTCGATTAAAATGTGCTGCCGACTGAGTAGCGCCAACGCACCACGCAGAATGTGTTCGATATCGTGAGTGGGATCAACAATGACAATGCGAGGAGCCGAAGACATGATAGGCTTACCTGTCTGTTGCTAATGCTTATGCTGAGTTAAGGGTAAATCAATCATACCCGCATTTGCGCAGATGAGAACTAGTCCATAGGTCACGCCTGCCCGGTTTGTTCTTTATCTATCGTAACGAAATTACAGCCGCTTGCAAATGGCATTGTGTCGGATTATCTAATTGCCAGCCTATTACAAACACCAAAAATCACGAATTTTTCATATTTTCAGCGTATGGAAATTTACCGATCACCGCATCCGGGCACGGCAGCCAGCAGGGGCATAGTGTGCTCCCGATGCTTACCCGCTATGCTCCAACCTTACCACACATGTGCCGGGTCCGGCAATCCGGCTGCCGGTTCGATGATATGCAAGCGGTCCGGTTGCATCCTGCCAGCCGCGTGTTGTTGACTAGGACGAGGGCTTATGCTATCATGCAGGCGTCCTGGCGAATAGTCATATTCATTAAATATATTGGCAGATTCGACAAAGCCGGGCTTAACAAACAGCTTTTAGCAATAGGCGATCAGCGGTTAGCTAAAAAAGACAGGCGTGATCTTGTTTCTTGCCTGTCAGTAGCGAAACAAACGCTCACCCCATGCCAGCTAACTACAAAACTGACACCTGATGGCTAGATTAGCTTAACAACTGGTATTGTTGCCGTGTAGGCTCATCAAACCGGCAGGAAAAGGAGCACGATCCATGGCCAAGTCGCGAACGCAGTTGATAGTTGATCGTTTGCGCGATTTGCAGTCCGGCACACCTGATATTGAGGCGTCTGCTGTAGTCAGCGTGGACGGTCTGATCATGGCCTCAGAGCTGCCGACCGATGTTGAAGAAGATCGTGTTTCGGCCATGTCAGCGGCTATGATCTCGCTGGGCGAGCGCATCGCAGGAGAGTTAGGACGCGGGGCACTCGATCAGGTATACGTTCGCGGCGGTAGTGGCTTTGTGATCTTAATGGCAGTCGGTGAAGAAGCCGTGCTCACAGCGCTGGTTCGTGAGAGCGCTAAGCTGGGGCTTGTTTTCCTGGACATGAAACGAGCAGCCGATGATCTCGGAAAATTGGTCTAGCCAGCACCAGCGCCCAACTACCCATAGCTGAATGATAAGACCTAACAACGGGGAGCGTAAGGCACCTAAGCCTCACCTCCCCGTTGCGCTTTAGCAGCACACAACTAATGGAGTGCACAATTAGAACTCGCACAACGGTCCCGTAGGGGCGCAGCAAGCTGCGCCCAGCAGAGCAAGCTCTACTCCTACACATTATGCGGGTTTGGATTGATTTCTCCATAAGGATGCCATCAAAACAACATGACTTCGAAGTACATATTCTGCACCGGCGGCGTAGTGAGCTCGGTTGGTAAAGGCGTGACAGCGGCAGCTATTGGCCGGATTCTCAAAGCACGCGGGGTGAAAGTCGCCATTCAAAAACTCGACCCATATCTCAATGTCGATCCGGGGACCATGAGTCCTTACCAGCACGGCGAAGTATTCGTCACCGCCGACGGTGCGGAAACCGATCTCGACCTGGGTCATTATGAGCGGTTCATCGATGAAAACCTCGATCACACCTGCAACGTGACCACCGGCCAGATTTATGCTGAAGTGATCAGCAAAGAACGCCGGGGCGATTATCTGGGCGGCACAATCCAGGTAATCCCTCACATCACCAACGAAATTAAGCGGCGAATCGGGCTGGTCGGGCAGAAGACCAGCCCGGATGTTGTCATTGTCGAGGTTGGTGGCACGGTCGGTGATATTGAGGGACAGCCGTTTTTTGAAGCGCTGCGCCAGCTTCGTACCGACGTCGGGCGCGACAGAACGCTCTATGTGCACGTGACATTTCTGCCCTACATTGGCGCAACCGGCGAATTGAAAACCAAGCCCACCCAGCACAGCGTGCGCGAACTGCGCGGGATCGGCATCCAGCCGCAGGTCATCGTCGCCCGCACCGATCACCCGGTCAGCCGTGAGCTGATCGACAAGATCGCGCTGTTCTGCGACGTCGAGCCGCAGGCAGTTATCCCGCTGCCAACCACCGACAATATCTACCGCGTGCCGCTGATGCTGGAAGATGCCGGGCTGGGCGACTTTATCGTCGAGCAGTTGAATCTGGACGCCGCACCGCCCGCGCTAGACGAGTGGCGCGCATTAGTTGAGCGCATGGGCCAGCCATACGATCCCCTGCGCATTGGGATCATCGGCAAATATGTTGAGCTGCGCGACGCGTATATCAGCGTCAAAGAAGCGCTGCTGCATGCCGCCGTACAGGTGGGGCGCAAGCTGGATGTCGAGTGGATTAATTCAGGCGACCTGGAAAAAGGCAAAAGCCTGAATGCATTGGAAAGTGTATCCGGGCTTGTGGTGCCCGGCGGATTCGGCTATCGCGGCATCGAGGGCAAAATCCTGGCGGCAGAAACAGCCCGGACCCGGCGCGTGCCTTACCTCGGTCTATGCCTGGGGATGCAGGTCATGTGCATCGAGTTTGCGCGCAATGTGCTTGGCTTGCAAGACGCGAACAGCACCGAGTTCGAAAGCTCCTGTCAACACCCCGTGATCGACCTGATGCCCAACCAGCACCACGTCGTAAACATGGGCGGCACCATGCGCCTGGGGCATTACCCGTGCGTCCTGACACCAGGCTCCAAAGCCGCTGCCGCCTACCAGGTTGAACAGATCCAGGAACGCCACCGCCACCGCTTCGAATTTAATAACCGCTACCGGGACGTGTTTGAATCCGGCGGGGCGTGTTTCAGCGGCTTGAGTCCTGACAAGCGGTTGGTTGAGATCATGGAATTCACCGATCACCCGTTTATGGTTGGTAGCCAGTTCCACCCGGAGTTTCAGACCCGCCCCAACCGCCCGCATCCCCTCTTTTTGGCATTTATCCAGGCCGCCATCGACTACCAGCGGCTTACAGAGGAGCGCTAGCTTATGTCCCTGGTTGACTACATCCGCGCCATGCCCAAAATCGAACTGCATGTACACCTGGAAGGCACTGTGCAGCCGGGCACACTGCTCGAACTGGCGGATCGCAACAATATCCCGCTGCCCGTATCGGATGTGAGCCAGTTGCAGAACTGGTATACCTTCAGGGATTTTGATCACTTCATTGAAATCTACATCCAAATCTGTGCGTGCCTCAAAACGCCGGATGACTTCACACGCATTACCTACGAGTATGGGGGCATGATGGCCCACCAGAACATCCGCTACGCCGAAGTTACCTGGACGCCTGCCAGCCACGTGAACGAGCACCTATCTTTCCAGGACCTGTTGGCAGGTATCAACGCCGGGCGTGATCAGGCGGAGCGTGAATGGGGTGTGCGGATGCGTTGGATACCCGACATCGCGCGCAACTTCCCAGACACTGCCGGGCTGGTTGTCAGGTGGCTGACCTCGCCGGAAGCACGGGCGGGCGGTGTTGTGGCGTTGGGCCTGGGCGGGGCCGAGATTGGTCGCCCGCCAGAGCTGTTTGAGGATGCCTTTCGTGAGGCGCGGTTGAAAGGGCTGCACAGCAATCCACACGCCGGGGAAACGGTCGGCCCGCCCAGCGTCTGGGGCGCTATCCGCGCGCTGAGTGCCGAGCGCCTGGGGCACGGCGTCCGGTCTATCGAAGACCCGGCGTTGATCAAATACCTGGCTGATTACCAGATTCCGCTCGAAGTCAACCCAACCAGTAACCTCTGCCTGCGCGTTTACCCTTCCTACGCAGAACACCCGCTGCGGTGGCTGGTTGAAGCGGGTGTTTGTGTGACGATCAATTCAGACGATCCGGCGCTGTTTAACACCACCCTGGCGGATGAATACGTACACGCGGTCCAGGACTGCGGCCTGACCGTTGAACAACTGGAACAGACCGTACTTGACGCGATCCAGGTGAGCTATGCGCCGGATGATGAAAAAGTGGAAATGCACCACACGTTTTGCGAAGAATTTGCCCGGCTCCGTGACCAGCACGGCAGTTGATATGAGGATGGTGAACCGGATGAATGAATTGGAGATTTTTTGGGCCAATATGCTAAGCCGGGTACCTGAAAGAATCCGGGCCGCCTGGCAAACGTTGACCCCGGAAGAACAGATCGCCATTGCCGCTCATCTGAAACGCATGGTGTCCGAGGAGGGCTGGGCCGACCCACAACGGGCATCGGCGCAGGCCGCATTGAGTGCGATCAATGATCTCTCCGATCATGAATCGTCCTCCAACGTCGCCTGAACGCCGCCGGCGTTTGCCGCCTGTCACACAAAAAACCAGGCGTGAGCCGCCCGGCTTTCGTCCAACATGCCCG
Source organism: Anaerolineae bacterium (assembly GCA_016926875.1). GTDB lineage: Bacteria > Chloroflexota > Anaerolineae > Aggregatilineales > Aggregatilineaceae > JAFGNU01. The sequence goes on from JAFGNU010000098.1 coordinate 9,684, forward strand.
GTTAATAAACCCGCGCCCTACGCGCCCCGCCGAAGATCAATCAACTCGATAATCTGAAGCAGCACCTGCCGGACGCTAGACTTTTGTGTAGCAACACACGGCATGACTGTTACATCATCCCCAGGGTTGATTCTGCGGCGCAGGTTGGCCAGGCTGACAGCGCCTGACAGATCGGTCTTGTTCGCTGCCACCAGGTAGGGCACATCGTGGAAACCGGAAAACAACCGGATCAGTTCCGCCGCATCGGGAAACGAGGGCGGGTCCGTGCTGTCAACCAACACGATAAAACCATTCATCTCGTGGGCCAGAATTTCCCACATAAAATCAAAGCGTGTCTGGCCCGGCGTGCCGTTCAAATGCAGGATTTTGTTGTCTAGCTCCACGCGGCCATAGTCCATGGCAACCGTCGTTTCCGCTTTAATCCCGCGATCCTCGGTTGTGATCTTGCGCTCAGTTGTAACGACCGCGATGTCCGAGATAGTGCTGATGAACGCCGTCTTCCCCGAATTAAACGGACCGGTGACAATAACCTTGTACAAGTTCGGCACAACATCCTCCAAAAGAGGAAGGCTAATCTGTCTCGTGCTTGAAGTCCACAAACCGGTACCCAACACCGCGCTCGGTGAGGATATACCGGGGATTCGACGGGTCTTCTTCGATTTTCTCGCGCAAGTAATTGACGTACAGCCGCACATAATGCGTTTCGTCGCGGTATTCGTAGCCCCACACCTTGGCCAGCAGTTGTTCGTGGGGCACGGTCCACCCGGCATTTTCGATCAGGTGATACAGCAGCCGGTATTCAGTAGGCCGCAGCTTGATATGCTCACCGGCCACGATCACCTCACGACGGTTAAAATCCACGCTCAGCCGGTCATCGATACGCAGCACCGCCTGGTCCGGGGACGCGCTTGGCATCTCGGCCCGGCGCAGCACCGCCCGTACCCGGCTGGACAGTTCGCGCGAGCCAAACGGCTTGGTCACGTAGTCGTCTGCGCCCAATTCCAGGCCGTAGACTTTGTCGTCTTCCTCGCCTTTGGCCGTGAGCATGATCACCGGGATATTCGAAAACTCACGCAGCATACGCAGCGTTTCAAAGCCGTCCAGTTCCGGCATCATCACGTCCAGCAGCACAAGGTCTGGCAGTTGGGTGCGGATCACTTCCAGCGCATCAATCCCGTTGTGCGCTTCGAAGACCTGGTATCCTTCAAGCTCCAGGTTCATGCGTATAAAGCCGATCATGCGCGGCTCATCGTCCACAACCAGGATACGTTTCGCATCATGTGGAACAGGGCGCGGGGGTTTGCCTGACATCGTGATAATCTCCGGCTTTCAACTAATCCCGATAGAAGGCTACGATCTCCTCTTCCTCACCGGATGGCATGATCTCTATAAAATTGATACGCCACCAGGGGACAACAATCGTCTGTACTTCCGGCAGAACATAATGCAGGTCTTTCCCATCCCGCCGACGCGGGTTTGTGCAATAAATCGCTTGATCAGTAGGTGACGGAAGTTCCTCCACCTCGGCTAAAATGGGTTCTTCACTGCTGATGTGAATTAAGATCGTGTGCATAAAATAACCGCCTTGCCTGATATGATACCTGTTGCTTACTTGAAGAAGATATGAAACACCAGCTTACCCAACCGGATTTCGTCCCCATCACGCAGCACGCGGGGTTGGTGGGGGATCAGCCGCTGGCCGTTCAGATGCGTACCGTTTGTGCTGCCCAGATCGATCAGGGTGAGCGTGTCTTCTCCCCGCCGGATCATCGCGTGGCGGCGTGAAACCCCGTTCTCGACCGCACCATAGGGTGCCATGTCCACGTCGGGCACAACGTTCGACTGCTGATCGGCCCGGCCAAGCAAGATTTGATCTTTGGAGGTCAGCGTGACCGGCTCTGCATAATTACGAATATGAACGACAATGGATGATTCTCGACCAAAACGTGCCGTGCCCCACGTCATCTGTCCTCGCGGACCATTTCTCTCTTCCCGCGCTAACTGGCTGGTCGCCAGTGCCTGATCACCGACCAGCGGTTGTCCACATTCCTCACAGAAGAAAACGCCCTCCCGATTATCGTGAGCACAGTAAGGGCATGTTTTCATACTCACTCCTCCCCCGGTTCCGGCAAAGCGAGCAAGGCCCGGGTTCCAAACTTCAGCGTTTTACGTCCTTCCTCAGACAGCATGTTAGTGCTGGCAACGCGCCGCGCTTCTACGATTGCCATCTGGGCCAGGTCTTCCTGCCCTGCAGCCAGTAACCGCGTCGCCAGATTTTCCAGACGACGTGTAGCCTCGCCCACGTTGCCCTCCAGGAGAGCTGCTTCTGCCTTCTGCTGCATACGGTACAGCGTGAGCTTCCCCAACGCGTCGAGGATAGCCAGGGGCGGCTCTTCTGAGGCCGGACTTTCGCTGATCTCAAGCGAAATATCGCTGAGTACTTTATACCCCATCCGTTCGGCAGCCAGGATATCGCCGGTAACATCCAGGCGCGCCATCGTCCGAAACCCGGTTTTTGTGCTTGGCGGCATCTGGAGTTGGATCAGCACCGATGCGGACCGGTTGTGCTGCAATGTCCCGATCGGGATCGGTTGAGGGTGAATATCAATCGGCTGCGGGGAGGGCAGCAGCTTAAACACGGATTCCAGCACCACATCCGCATCCGGCGCGATGGAAAGCTGCAAGCGTTCGGCAAAAGACCGGCCCAGGCTGCGAACCCGATCGTTCAAAAAGCGGACAACAGCCGACGGCGAGTTGATATACGCCGACGTACCCCCTGTCCGCGATGCGAGTGTGTCTAGAAACTCGTCGTTCCACTCTTCGCCAATGCCCATCGCGCTGATACTGATGCCCTTTTGGGAGGCTTCTTCGGCCAGCGCGAGGCACTGCTCCTCATCGCCGAACGTGCGCCCGTCGGTGAGCAGGATCACGTGATTAACCAGGCGGGGGGCCAGGTGAGTTTCGCATTGTTGAACTCCGGCGGACAACCCGTGAAGAATCTCCGTGCCGCCTTCGGCGCGCATCATGCTCACCATCGCGCTGAGGGTAACTTTATCAGTTACCGGCTCAGCGGGGATCAAGACCTCGGCCCGATCGCTGAAGCTCACAACTGACAGGATGTCTTCTGCCGTAAGCTGTTCGATGATTTGCTGGGCGGCAAACTTGACCTTGTCAAGCCGTGGTCCTTTCATCGACGTGCTGTGATCCAGGACCAATGTCAGATTCAGCCGCGCTTCGCGACCCTTTTTGTGTGCATTCCGGCGCATGGGCACCACTTCCAGGAGCAAATACAACACCTGCGGCTCATCAAGGGTGCCCAGCACTCGTTTACTCGGCGTTACACGCAGCGAAAAATACTGTGGCTCATCTTTGAACTTCTGTCGAGACCTGTCATACCGGGCGCGTTCCAATGGGTTGCCAAGAATTTCATAGGACGTGGCAATATCACGGAACAGCAGATCGGCCCCCTCGTTTGGGTTCGCATCAGGATGAAAACGCCTGGCAACGATCCGGTATGCTTCTCGAATATCATCTTGTGTCGCCTCAGGCGGAACACCCAGAATTGCGTACAGGTTTCGTGATACCTCGTCCATAAGCGCTACTATGCCGCCTCCCCTACTCAATCAACCCGGCATTTGGACCAGAATGATCGTGATATTATCGGTGCCCCCCCGGTCATTGGCCATGCCAACCAGTTTATTGCACGCCTCTTGCGCATCCGCGCAACTAGTTACAACGCTCAAGATCGTATCTTCCGAAACCAGGTTCCATAAGCCGTCGCTGCACAGCAGCAGCCGGGCATGCCGGGGCAGACGGCGTGTAATTGCGTCTACATCCAGGCTTTCGTTTTGCCCGATCGCGCGGTACAGCACATTCCGCTGAGGGTGCTCGGCTGCTTCTTCCGGCGTGAGCTGATCCAACTCGATCAACCGCTGAACAAGCGAGTGATCACGCGTGATCTGCTCTATACCTTCGTCCGTGATCATATATGCCCGGCTGTCACCCACATGTGCGATATACACCAGATCGCCCAGGATAGCAGCCATCGTGATCGTCGTGCCGCCTTCAGGAATCCGCTCTGTAACGGCCGTATTGGCCTGCTGCACTGCCGCGCGCAGCACGTCTGTGATGGTGGGGCGATCCGGGTCGTCCATTTCGTGGTTGAGCAGGGGCGTTAGAATCTCGCTGCTAACATATCCGGTCACAATCCGCGCGGTGATGGCCGACGCTTTCTCACCATCATGATGCCCGCCCATCCCGTCGGCCACAATGAACAGGCCAAAGTCCGGTAGATCATCGCTGCTGCTGCCCGAAGCTAACATGCTGAACATGGCATCCTGGTTATTACCGCGCACCATGCCCACGTCGCTCAACTGGCCAAACGTAATACGCTGTCCCGGTTTGGGAACCACGGCTTCCAGGGGGGGCAGCGGTCGGGTCCCGGCAAAATCGGGGATTAGCTCAACCGTTTCCAGCTTATTGTCCACATCAGCCGAATCGGCTGTGTGCTCTTCGTCTGGCACGTCGTCCAGTCCGGTTGGCGCTTCAATAATTGGCTCCGGCGGGCTGGCGAGGACAGCCTCGTCCCCATAGGTAATGCTCACTACCTCTTCGTCGGACGTTGTCATATCAGATTGTCTGGTGAGGCCCAGCACGCGGCGCAGCAAATTCATAAGAGTTTTCTCCGACAAGTTATGCCTTCAGGGCATAAATGCAATGATCCATAGAGCCAATATATACAACGCCATCCTGAACGGCAGGTGACGAAGGCACGGGACCTTTCGTCTCAAAGCTCCAGCGCAGGCGACCGTTCTTGGCTTCTACGGCATATACTTTCCCATCAATGCCACCAAAATAGACAGCGCCGTCTGCATATGCGGGTGATGACGTGATCTGCCCTTCTGCCTGATACCGCCAACGCTCTTTGCCACTCGATGCCTCGATAGCGTACAGGTTGCCGTCCACCGACCCGACAAAAATCTTGCCCTCGCCAAAAACGGGCGAAGATATGACCGGCTTATTCGTCCTGAACGTCCACACCTTCCAGCCTCGCATGATATCGAGCGCATAGATATGCCAGTCCATCGAACCGAAAAACACCAGGCCATCATGTTCAACCGGGGATGAGGAAACAGCTCGCTTGGCTTTGAACCGCCAGACTGTTTGGCCACTCAGGTCAATCCCCACCACGTCACCAGATTCCAACCCCACCACGATAAAATCACCCGTCACCAGCGGACGCGAGCGTATCGGCACACCACCTTCCCATCGCCACTGAATGCGACCGGTTGCAAGACGCACTGCATAGAGGTTGCCGTCGTCACTTCCAAAGAACACATGCCGGTGTTCAACTGTTGGCGACGACTGCACTGCGCCGTCTGTAGCCACCGTCCAACTGAGCTGTCCCACCCGCGAGTCTACAGCATACAGCAAATGATCCATCGAGCCAAACAGCACCAGGTTATCATCCTCAACCACAGTCGGTGAAGACGAAATCCCTTCTTCGGCTGGATACTTCCATTTGAACGAGCCATCACTGATATTGATCGCATACAGGTTATTATCGTATGCGCCAATATACAGCACGCCCTGGTGTACGGCAGGCGACGAACGGACCTCGTCCTCACATTGGAAGGTCCACAGTGCGCGGACTTCCTGAATCTCGCCCCATGCGGCCATCTCGTCGGCGCTCTCACTGGCTGTGACACGATTGCCCCCGGCAAATACCGGCTTGCTCAGCGTGTTTAATGCTTTCTGCATCTCAGCCGCGTTCACATAGCGTTCATCCGCCTCAAATACCAGCGCCTTCATGATAATTGCTTCAAACTCACCCGACACAGCGGGATTCGATTCGCGTATAGGCCGCTCGGCGAACGTGAAGGGCGGCTCCAGCCGGGGATCGCGGCGTGTCAACAGATGGTGGACCGTCGCGCCTACCCCGTACACATCGCTCGCCGGGCTGGCTTCGCCCCGGTACTGTTCCGGCGCCGAATAGCCCTCGGTGCCGATCATGGTTCCCTTTTGCCCTTGCTGGAATATCTTGGCAATACCAAAATCGACCAGTCGCAGCCGGTCGTGCTGGTCGATCATGATATTGGAGGGCTTCACATCACGGAAGATGACCGGTTCCGGTTCTTGCAAGTGCAAGTACCCCAGTACATCACACAACTGAGTTGCCCAATCCAACACTGTCTCAACCGGCAAAAAGTCGGTCAGGGAGTTAATGATCTTCTCCAGGTCGCGCCCGTTGATATATTCCATGACCAGATAGGCGCGATCCTTGCTGGGGAAATAGTCGTAAATCTCCGGCACTGCTGGGTGGCTGAGCGAGGCCAGCATATCCGACTCGCGTTCGAACGTGCGCAGCGTCATTTCGCGCACGCTCTGGTCGGTTGTCAGGTTCAACATCTCTTTGACAGCTACGTAGCGCGTCACATTCGGGAACCGCAGGTCACGCGCCTGGTATACAGACCCCATGCCACCGACCCCGATCACACCGGTAATGCGATAGCGTCCCTGAAGAATAGACCCAGGCTGAAGCGCCCCTTCGGGTTGTTCTGGTAGGTTCTTGGCGAATCTCTGTGTATCAACCATTGATCACAACCTCTGGATAACATAAATTTACACGCAAGGGGAGACATCGCATAAATTTAGTGCAGATCGTATGAATTTGTGGTTATTATAGTGTTCCGAACAGGTTCTGGCAATCGTTTTACGCCTGGGAGAACATCACCTCATGTTACTGTTACCTGGCGCCGCCCATACTGCGGCACCATCGTACCACGCGCCGGATGTCCCATTGGCATTGTATCTTCATATTCCGTTTTGTCGCACGCGCTGCACATATTGTGCCTTTAGCACATATTCCGGCCTATCCGCTCTTATCCCGCCGTATATGGACGCCCTGGCACATGAGATTCAGCTTGTTGGCGGAGGATTAAAGCGACCGGCTCATACGGTTTATTTTGGCGGTGGTACGCCCAGCCTGATACCGGCAGCTTTGCTTGGCCACGTCCTTGATCGGTGCCGGGATATGTTTGTACTGCCGCCCGGCGCTGAGATCACGCTAGAGGCCAACCCCGGCACCGTCGATGACACCTACCTGCGCGCGCTGCGGCAAATCGGCGTTAACCGGCTGAGCGTTGGTATGCAGTCGGCCAACGCGGACGAGCTTAAGCTCTTTGGACGGTGCCACCGCCAGGACGACGTGCACTCAACCGTGCATACGGCCCGCCGGGTTGGGTTCACCAACATCAACCTGGACCTGATCTACGGCACGCCACACCAAACACTTGCCGCGTGGCAGCACAGCCTGGATACAGCGCTTGGCCTGGACCCGGATCACTTCTCGCTGTACAGCCTGGGCATTGAAGAAAATACGCCGATTCAGCGCCAGATCGCGCTTGGCACACTGGCGTTCCCTGATCCTGATCTGGCCGCCGACATGTACGAATGGGCCGCGAGCAGGCTGGCCGCCGCCGGGTTTGAACAGTACGAGATCAGCAATTGGACCAGGCCAGGACATGCCAGCCAGCACAACCTGTACTACTGGCGTAACCTGCCCTACCTGGGTCTGGGCGCAGGGGCGCACGGCTACGCAGCCAGGATACGGTACGCCAATATCGCCCACCCGGCAGCCTATATTGAGTGCATCGCATCGCAGCCGGTCCCGCTGGAATTTCCGTGCTCTGCGGCGGCTGATACAATTAACAGCGTGGACAGGCGGCAGGCGATGGCAGAAACGATGCTGATGGGTATGCGTTTGACCGTCGAGGGCGTTTCGCTGGATGCTTTTCGTGCGCGCTTTGGGCACGATCTGTGGTCGATCTACGGCGCAGAACTGGATCGCCTGATCGCGTCCGGGCTGGTGGAACACACCGCCGATGCCCGTGTACGCCTGACCCCACGCGGTCGGCTGCTCGGAAACCGTGTTTTCATCGAATTTGTGTAGGAGGGTTAAAGCATGCGGCGTTTTTCCCTGGTTATCGTTGTCTTGCTGGCGCTTGTGCTGGTCGCCTGCGCCGGTGATTCGGACGACTCCGACAGCACACAAGAACCGGCGCCTGACCAAACACCCGGCTCCGTGCCAGCCGGTACGCTGTCGCCGGTGTACGTTCACTTGCAGCGTGACTATGAAACGCTGCTCGATTCGCACCGGGCTATTTCTGCTATATGGGAAGCCCTGGCTGCCGGGGAACAGGCGCAGTGCGGCGAATACCCCGACGTGCTGCCGCCGGAAAGCATCTCCGCCGAAGACGATCCCGCTTTCGAAACGCTGGCCGACCTGCTCCGGCGCGCGGCTATCGGCATTGAAGAAGCAGCTAACCTGTGGCGGGCAGAATGCACATACACGCGCTCGAATCCCCCGCAGGACGTCATCAACGAGGGGCTGCTGGCGGTGCGAGGCGCGGGCGATCTGCTGGAACAGGCCGAACAGCAGCTTTCCGGTATCCAGGGGACAGAGTAACGCAGGTTTATTCCACAGGCAGCAGCGTCGTTTGCTTAAGCGCGGGAATATCCGCTGCACCGCTGGCAAACATGGCGATCCGTAGTTGGGTGGTTATCTCCCAGATCAACTGCCGCACCGCATCCAACGACTCCGCCGCCGCCTTCAAAAACGGCCCGGCCATCCCGCCCAGGTCGGCGCCGAGCGCGATACACTTGGCAATATCAACGCCGTCACGCAGGCCGCCGCTGGCGATCACCGGCATATCGGGTGCCGCCTCGCACACGTACCGGATGCTGTCGGCGGTTGGAATACCCCAGTCGGCAAAACTGCGGGCCACGCGGGCATGGGCCGCCGTCGGCGCGCGGTGATACTCCACCTCGCTCCACGACGTACCACCGGCCCCGGCCACATCAATTGCGCTCACGCCCGCCTCGGCCAACTGCCGCGCTGCCTGGGGCGAAATCCCCCAGCCAACTTCTTTGGCGATCACCGGCACGCTGAGATGGCGGCACACCGTCTCGATCTTGCCCAACAGCCCGCTAAAATCGCCGTTGCCCTCCGGCTGGACGGCTTCTTGCAGGGCGTTAAAGTGCAGAATCAGCGCATCAGCCTGGATCATCTCGACGGCGCGACGGCACTCGTCAACGCCGTAGCCGTAGTTGAGCTGCACAGCCCCCATGTTTGCGAAAAGCAGAATATTCGGGGCTACCGCCCGCACATCATATGACACGACCAGCGCCGGGTCTTCAAGCGCGGCTCGCTGCGATCCCAGCCCCATCGCGATCCCGGCTTCCTGAGCCGCTTCGGCCAACACGCGGTTGATGTTCTGCGCGCGCTCGGTCCCCCCGGTCATCGACGAGATCAACAGGGGGCTGTTCAGGCGCTCGCCAAAAAACACCGTGCGTGTATCCACTTCGGCCAGGTTGATCTCCGGCACCGCCTGGTGCAGCAGCCGCAGGCGTTCCAGGCCGGTCATCAGGTTCGGGAACTGGACCTGTTCTTCAAGGTTAATGCGAATATGATCGTCTTTGCGGCGCCCGGTAAAAGATGCATCCGTAACTTTTGACATCAGCCGGTGTTCCTTAGAAAAGTAGGCGTTCTGAATGGTACGTGCTGCACGATGCAGCTTGGCACACTTGAAAAGAATATAGCAAAAGTCAATTGTTTGGTATAGAGTTCCAGGTGTAAAATAAGCCAGTTTTTGCTACAATGCTACGTTAGCACACTTAAGAATGAGCCATCATACTAAATTGGAGGAAATCAACATGGCAACAACTGAGGAGCGCGTGAAAAAGATCATCGTCGATCTGTTGGGCGTTGAAGAAGAAAAAGTGACACCGGATGCCCGCTTCCGCGAAGACCTGGACGCCGATTCGCTCGACCTGGTCGAGCTGATCATGGCCTTTGAGGAAGAATTCGGCGGTGAAATCTCCGACGAAGAGGCCCAGAAGATTAACACCGTTGGCGACGTCCTGGCCTACATCGAGAACAATATGTAGAGGCATAGTTCGGTCGGAGCTTCTGCCAACCGGTGGTACTTGCAGCAGAGCGCGTACAAAAGGCGATTGGTGCCATGCCAGCCGCCTTTTTGATTCACGAGGTTTTGCGCGCTGCTGCCGTCCACCGGGCAGACCACCGTAACCGGTCCTCCGGCAGCAGGATGATAATCACCCCCACGCCACACGCCAGCATGAATCCCACAACGCCGGTACCGGTCTGCACATCGATCTCGAAATTGTCCAGCAGGGTCTTCGCGCGCGAAAGCCCGGCCCACCCGGTCACCATGCCCCCGGTCAGGATACCCGCCAGCAGCCAGCACTGCCAACGAAGAGGGACGCGGGTAAGCAGCAGCGCCGCGACAATCCCGCCAGATGCCAGCGCTGCCAGCAAGGCCATTTGCCGGTAGTTCGGATCGTCCGTCGCGCCGGAAAAAAAGTCGGTGGGCGGCATGAAGCGCAGCGCCAGCAGTCCCGCGCCTAACCGGAGCACCCACCGCCCGCGTGGATCGGGCAGTTGGTTTGCGGCCAGCGCCAGCGCCAATACCAGCGCCAACTGGGGCGCACGCAGCAAAAAGCTGGTCAGCATCGGCGGGGAACTGCTGCGCACCGCCGGGTGTAGGCTGCTCCATTCGGCCAGATCAAAGGCATTCATCGTAAACGCCGCCGTCTCGTGAGTGAACCAGGACAGGTAGTATGCGATCAGCGCCAGGAGCAGGCAGACAATCGCCAACCAGGTTCGCCGGGGTGCCAGCATATCGGTTTGCTCACTTCCACTGTTCTACCAGCGTATCGATCCGCTCGCGGATCGCATCGTCTTCTTCCGTCTGCCGCGCAAAAAATTCAAGCATAAACTGGCTGCGACGCTGGCGCAGGGCCATCGGCGCCACAGAACGAATATCGTCAACATCCGCCCGGTTACGCCCGTCGGAAGCCGCCCGCGCGCGTGCCGCCTCAAACATGGCATATTCGGCGCGGTGCGAGTCGACCCCCATCTCTTGAACCAGCGACAGCCCGATCTCGACAGCTTCGTCGCTCAGGGTGGTTTCTTTCAGCAGATCGCGTGCCATGGCGATATCTTCGCGCGCCGCTGCCGTCGTCATTGCCCATTCGCTAAGAAACCGGCGGCGGTTGTTTTGATAACGCCGCACGCGCTCATACACTTCCAGTCGCTCGCTGCGGCTGGCTAATCCCTGCACCGGTACGCGCAAGCCAAAGCGGTCCATGATCTGCGGGCGCAGCCGTCCCTCTTCGGGATTCATCGAACCGATCAACACAAACCGTGAGCGGTACGTCCCGGACATGGCACCGCGCCGCACCGTATAACTGCCCTGGGAAGCGGCGTCGAGGATCGCGTCCACAATCACGTCATCGAGCAAGTTCACCTCGTCGATATACAGCAGGTGTTGATCGGCGCGCGCCAGGATGCCCCGCTCCAACCGCACCCGCCCCTGCTGCACGGCGATGCGTTCGTTCACACCGCCCACCACGTCATCCAGCCGGGCGTTGAGCGGCAGTTCAACCAGCTTTACCGGCTCCAGGCGGGTGATCGGCTCTCCGGCTTCCAGCTTGTGGCGGCACTCCGGACACACATCCGGGTTGCCATCACCATCCAGGTCGGTCGGCAGGCAGCCTTCCGGGCACACGCTGACCTCTGTGTACGGCAGCAGGTCGGTTAGACTGCGCACGCACGTTGTTTTGCCCGTGCCGCGCGGACCGATCAGCAGCACGCCGCCCACCGCCGGGTTGATAACAGACAGCAGCAGCGCCGTGCGCATTTCCTTTTGTTCCACGATGGCGAAAAATGGAAACGGCAGGTGTTCGGCAAGGCCGAGATCGGGAGCAGGTCTGCTCAGCACCCGGCGCGCGCCCGCCTCACTCAGCATTTCGAGCAGTCGAGACCGCTGGGCACCGGCGCCTAGATCGGGTAACGAGTCTGGCATGGCGACATCCTCATGACTCTTCGGTGGTGGAGGTTCTACGCTGGCTCAACGCCCGTTCTCGCTGGTGGCGTTCTTTCCGCGCGATCTGGCGCTCGCGTGCCTGCTGGAAACGTACCTGCTCGTCCGGCGTTTCGACAATCAATGGCGGGACAGGGTGCGGTCGTCCCTCCCGGTCGATGGCAACATAGACCACGTAGGCGATGTTGGTGAATACGGTTGATCCGACCAGCGGGTCTTCGGCTGTCACTTCGACGCGAACTTCCATCGACGTCCGCCCGGTGTAGGTTAACTCGGCGTTCAGTGTAACCAGGTTGCCCACGTAAATCGGCTCTTCGAACGTCATCGAGTCAATCGCCACCGTCACCGCCGGTGAACGCGAGTGCCGTACCGCAGCCAATCCGGCAGCCTCATCGACCAGCTTCATGATCACGCCGCCGTGCACGTTGCCCATCGCATTCGCGTGTCCCGGGTTCATCAACATGCTGAGCGTCACCCGCGAGTCGGCGATACGCTTAGGTTCCAGGGCTGCGTCTGACATGTCAATCCATATCCGGGCGCAGATCGGAGATCCGCTTAAAGATGTGCGGGTCTTCCGCCAGCACATCGATCGTGCCATAGTCCAGCTCGGCCATCATCGGCGGCAGCGGCGCGCGCGGTGGCAGCCTGTCCGGCTTGGGCGGCTCCGGGGGCGGGTTAGGGTGGAAATCCCGGCGGCGCTCGGTGCGCTTGCGCAGGACACGCCCGTCCCGGCTCAAACGCCCGATCCACTCACCATCACGCTTATACACGTCTTCGCCTTCAAGATAGCCTATGTACTCGCCGCGCTGGTTGTAAATCGAGTTTTCGACCTTGGTCGCCTGCCAGTCGCCATAGGTATCAAAGATAAAAACCGGTCTGTCCGAGGGCGCGCCTCGTTCTTTCTTTTTGCTCATGCCAACCTCGCTGTATGCTCTATTCGCTCACGTATCCAGTATTTGACGATAGACAACCCGGAGCTGCTGCGCCGTGCGCGCCCAGGTGAAACGAGCCGCCTGCTCAAAGCCGCGCGCCACCAGGTCGGCCCGCAGCGTTTCGTCTGTCAGCAGCCGCCGCAGTGCGCCCGCCAGCACTTCCACATCATAGGGATCGACCAGCAGCGCCGCATCCCCGGCTACTTCCGGGATAGACGACACGTTGGACGTCACAACCGGCGTGCCGCAAGCCATCGCTTCCAGCACCGGGAAGCCAAAGCCCTCATATAACGACGGGTACGCCAGGCATGCTGCCTCGCTGTACAACGCTGGCAGGTCTTCATCACGCGCAAACCCGGTGAAGTGCACGCGCTCCGCCAGTCCCAACTCGTCGACCGCCCGGTAAATCGGGCTGTCCAGCCAGCCGCGCCCGCCCGCGATCACCAGGTGCACATCCTCGAATGCCGGGCCCAGCGCGGCCAGCGCCTGCATGATGCGGGCGTAATTCTTGCGGGGCTGCACCGTACCTACCGAAAAAATGTACGGCTGTCCGGGTATATTATAGCGCTCGCGCACGGCCTTGCGCGCCGCGTCGTCCGTTTCAGGTGCAAATTCGGCACTTATTCCACTGAGCAGCACGGTGATTTTCTCCGGCGGTGTGCCGTACAACTCGGCCAGATCGTCTTTGGTCGCCTGCGAGTCGGCCAGGACATGATCGGCACGGCGCACTGAGCGCGGCACGACGGTATCCAGGTATGCTTTCAGCACGGGCACAGCCGTTTCCGGCGCACGTACAAAGGACAGGTCGTGCACGGTAAGTAAGGTGCGCGTGCCGGGGAGCGTCGGCGGCAGTGCAAAATCGGTAGCGTGGTACAATCGCACGCGCCCGGTAAACAATTCAACCGGCAGCGGAAACTGTGCGCGGTGCCAGATGCGGGCAAACCACAGCGGGGTAACGCGGGTCGGGTGCCAGGCGAAATTTGGGCCGGGCGCCGGGGGTAACGTTTTTTGGGTTGCTCCGGCGACAAACAGGCGGTATGGTGTTTGATCGTCTTGCGCCGCCAGCGCGTGAATCAACTCGCGCACAAGGCGCCCGATGCCTGCGCCTTGTTCGTGCGCAGCCGTGTAATCAATGCCAATGACAGCCATCACCCAACCCGGTCAGGATGAGGATGCCAGCACCGTCTGCACACACTCCAGCAGCGCGTCAGGTGTGATCGGTTTGGTCAGATACTCGACTGCGCCGATATCCATACCGGTTTTTTGGCTGATGGCGTCAACACGGGCCGTCAGGAAGACCACGGGGGTTTCGCTGCTTTCGGGATTCGCCTTCAGGTGCCGGAGCACGTCAAAACCGTTGAGATCAGCCATCATAATATCCAGCAAGACCAGATCAACGGTCCGCCCTGCCAGGTAATCCAAGGCCGCCTGCCCGGAGTACACCGTATCAGTCTGGTACCCTTCACGGACCAGCGTCATTTTTAGCAGACTGCATAACAGGGGATCATCATCCACAATCAGGATACGTTTAGCCATCAGTGCTCACTCCCACTCATTTACTCTACATCATTATAAGTCCAGTACCGGTTAACGAAAAAGTTCCACACCATCACGATCCATAAGGCGATAAACTGCGCCATATTGGTCCCTAGCTGGCTGGTTGCCGCGCCGGTGAGCGAATCGGCCAGCCCAAGCCCTCGCAGCGCATCCACGCCCACATCACCCAACGGCTCGAACGTGGCACGCACGAACCACAGCCGGAACGCCAACCCTATCGCATTGACGATAAAAAACTGGACCAATTGCTGTTGAATCGGGCGCGACCGTGAATCGGGATACGTCCAGTAGCGATTCCAGATGAAGTTGCTGATCACAGCGGACGTGAACGCCGTGCCCGTTGCCAGCGCAACCTTAAGCTGAAGGTCCGGTTGCTCAGGCCGCAGCGCGGTAGATTGCAGCAAGTTCAAGACGCCAAAATCCACCACTGCGCCAATGATGCCCACAACGGAAAATTTGAGGAAGCGCTCGACCTCTTTGGCTTTGTCGCCAAACCGCAAGCTGATCTTGAAAATGACCCGGTTTAACAGATCGAACGGGTATGTCCAGATAGACCTGGACATTGTTTTTGTCGTTTCAGATGATGACATATCCAACTACCATCTACCTATAAGACCGGTGCGAACGGTAGGCTACGGCCAGCAGTCCCAACATCACGCCAATCGTCAAAAACAGGTTGTTGACGTACAGCTTATCCACCATGCTGTGCACGGCCAGGTGCGTCCACGTCCCTAACAATCCCACCACCAGCCCACGCATTACCACATCGGACTGCCGCAGCGCGCGCACTGTCCAGTATATGATCGCGGACCAGCCCAGCAAATAACCAGCCAGCCCAACCAGGCCGGTTTCGGCCAGCAGGTTCAGGTAATCGTTATGCGCGTGTCCCAATGCTCTGGGCCAGCTTGGGATCGCGTAGTCGTGATACACCACTTCGTAATTCCCCAGCCCTACCCCGATAAAGGGATGATCGCCAGCCATATTATACGCGGCCTGCCAATGCGCCAGCCGCTCGACAATGGCGAAATTCTCATCGCTGACCGGCACCCCGCGCATATCACCAAACCCGACAAATTCAGTGATGGCGTTGTTGATGCGCTGTTCGATGCCCGGCGGCAAATAGCCCACCAGCCACAGCGTCGCAAAAAACACGCCACCCAACCCTAGCAGCAGCACTCCCTGCCAGCGTTTGGGGGGAGCAAAGAATACCATCACGGTCGCGGCGGCGCCAAAACCCAACCACGCGCCGCGTCCCCATGATACGATCAGCCCGGCGAGCAACAGCAGGCTCACACCCGCGTACCACAGCGCCAGCACGGCGCAGCTAACCTCGACGGGGATAGCGCGCAGCAGGCCCTGCCAGCGACTATTGCGCCACCATGCCGCCACAGCACACAAGCCGCCCATCTCACCCGCGCGCCACGCTGTGAATACCTTCGAGGCATAACCCCATGCCAACCCCAGCGCCAGCGGCAGCGAGAGACCCATAAACGCGCTGAAGGGATTCGGCTGCCCGAACGTGCCAAACGCGCGAAAATGCCGGTAATCCGGCAGCCAGAGATGCGCCGCGCCCGATCCGCCGCTGTATTCGTACAGGCCGATCAGGGCTTGCAGTGCCGCGCCGACCGACACGCCAAATACAATCCACTCCCAGCGGTGATCGTGCTCCAGGTCCAGCACGATCAGCACCAGCAGCAGCATCTCGATCCACTTGACGATCTCGGACAACCACGCCCCGGACGATGTCGCCTCAAACAGCGACGGGCCAAAGCCCAGCATGATCGCGATCAACGGCCAATACAGCCGCGTGCGGGGCAGCTCCGACCAGCGCCGCCGCGTGATACGCCAGATCAACCACGCGCCCACGGCCAGCGCAAAACTTGCCTGTCCCACATCCACCGGCACGGGGATAGATGCTTCGGTTGCGATCAGCGTTTTCAGCGGCGCGACGCCAAGCATCAGCACCAGACCAAGTGCCGGTTCGACCAGCACAACCAGTCCAACCGCCACCAGCCCCAACCCGCCGCCGACCACCATCAGCGGGGCGAACGCGATCACCACGCCCAACAGCACCGCCACCGCCGCCCATGCCAGCAGGCCGGGATTCGGATAGGGCCGGGCAGCCGGTCTGAACATCACACGCGGTCCTTAAAATACCGGATGGTTTTTTCCAGGCCGGTTGACAGATCGATCTCCGGCGTCCAGTTCAACAGGGTACGCGCCCGCGTGATGTCCGGCTGGCGCGTTTGCGGGTCGCCCTTGATACGCAAGCCCTCTTGATACACGATCCCGGCGGGATTATCGGTCATGGTATTGATCACATGCGCCAGCTCAAAAATGCTCATCTCGGTCGGATTACCAATGTTCACCGGGTCATTAAAATCGCACACCAGCAGGCGGTAGATACCCTCGATCAGGTCGCTGACATAACAAAAGCTGCGTGTTTGGGAGCCATCACCATACACGGTCAGCGGTTCCCCGCGCAATGCCTGCCCGATAAAATTCGGCACAACCCGTCCGTCATCCAGGCGCATTCGCGGCCCGTAGGTGTTAAAAATACGCACAATGCGCGTATCGATATTGTGCGCCCGGTGATAGGCCATCGTGATCGCTTCGGCAAACCGTTTTGCCTCATCGTACACGCCGCGCGGCCCGATGGCATCCACGTTGCCCACATAGTCTTCGGTCTGGGGATGCACCAGCGGATCGCCGTACACCTCGGATGTCGAAGCCAGCAAAAACCGCGCGCCTTTTTCTTTGGCAACGCCCAATGTGTTGTGCGTTCCCAACGAACCGACCTTTAATGTCTGGATCGGGTACATCAGGTAATCGATCGGGCTGGCCGGAGATGCGAAATGCAAAATCGCATCCAGCGGGCCTTCGACGTAAATGAAGTTGGTGACGTCGTACTTGATGAATTTGAAATCAGGGCGGCCTGCGAGGTGGGCGATATTGTCGGTGTTGCCCGTCAGCAGGTTGTCCATACCGACGACTTCGTGCCCCTCGGCCAAAAAGCGATCACACAGATGCGATCCTAGAAACCCGGCAGCGCCCGTGATCAAAACACGCATAGCAGCTCACTTCCGTGAATACGTACAGCTTCTACCCGCCAAACCGGGAGAAGTGTACCACAAATCGATCGGGAACCAACCCTCGCCTCGCCGCCGATCACTCATTGTTCAATTCTGCCAGCTTCCTTCTAAACTCGGTCGCAAAAACGGTGAACGCGCGCGTATCGTACAGGCACACGACAATATGCTCCAGGCTGTCCAGGTCTTCAAACGTGTAGTCGATAATGACCCGCAGCATCACATCGGCGCAGCCTTCCAGCGGATACCCAAAGATGCCGGTAGAAATAGCAGGGAGCGCGATGCTGCGCAGGCTGTTTTCTTCGGCCACAGCCAGACTGGCGCGGATGGCGTTCGCCAGCTTGCCCGATTCGCTGCCCTCGCCCATACGCGGCCCAACGGCGTGGATCACGTGCCGCGCCTTGAGGTCGCCGCCGCCGGTGATCACCGCGCTGCCTACCTCGCAGTATCCAATTGCGAAGCATTCCGCCTGAATCGACGGCCCGCCCCGGCGCCGGATCGCACCCGCTACGCCCCCGCCCAGGATAAGCTGCGAATTGGCCGCGTTGATGATGGCGTCGGTGTCCAGATCGGTGATGTCGCCCTGGACAAGCTCAATGGTCACATGGTTGACGGTGGTTTTCACAGTGCCCGCTCCTCGACAGGTGCGTCTGCCGCCGGTCCCGGTCCAGGCGACCGGGTCGCCAGTGCCAGCCGCTGCACCAGCGCCAGCGACAGGAAAAATACAAACGCCAGATTGATCGCAAAGTAGCCCACGTCCACCAGCCCGTGTCCCAACAGGTCGGCCATGCTGCCCGCCAGCCCCAGCACCAGCGCCAGGAACAGCGGGTCGCCGTTGGATACCCGCCCGTGAACCTGCCGCAGCGCCCGCCAGTACAGTGCTTGCAGAGCCACCCCGGCCAGCACGCCCAGCACGCCCAGGTTGACCCAGTGGTTCAGCAGGATGTTGTGCGGGATCGAGAGGTCCGGTTCGGCCCAGGCTTCGGGCAGCAGGTAGCGGCTGCGGTAGAGGTACAGGAACTGGTCCAGTCCCGCCCCGGTGAGCGGCTTTTCGCGGATCAGGTTGATCGAGCTATACCACAAGTGCTCGCGGAAAAACGCCGTGTCGCCGGACAGGTCGGCCAGGCGCGGCAGGGCCAGCGACAGCAGCCCGTAGGCCACCACCAGCGCCAGCGCAGCCCCGATCACCGGCACCAGCGCTCGCCGTCCGCGCCAGACCAGCAGCATGACGATCAGCGCCGCAGGCAGCCCCAGCAGGATCGCGCCCCGGCTCTGGCTGAGCAGCACGGCCAGCAGCATCACCGCGCCGGTCCCCACACCGAACCAGCGCCGCCAGTATCCAACCGGCAGCACCGTATAGGCCAGCGCAAACGGCAGGCAGCGCCCCAGGTACAGCCCGACCCCGTTTGGCGAGCCATAGACGCCTAGCAGGCGCCGCGTGCCGCCTTCGGCCTCGACCACCGATTCCCCGGTCACAAACAAGTACAGGCCGACGACCGCAATCGCTGCCCCAGTGAACAGCAGCGTATCCGCCAGCCACATCAAATCGCGCCCGTCCAGGCGCATCCAGCGCAGCAGCATGTAAAACAGCACTGGCTCCAGGATCACGACGCGCAGTTCGTGCGTGGCCGGTCCCCAAAACTCGACCCAGGCCAGCGACAGCAGACCTAGCGCCGCAAAGACCAGCGCCGCCCCATCGAGCGCCGTCACCTGCACGCATCTTGCCGGGTGGTTGGGCGCTTCTCGCCGCGCGCGCGCCCAGTCCACCAATGCCCGCAGGATCACGGCGGCAACCGTCATGACCAGGTACACCTCGACAGTAGCGAACAGGCGGATCAGCAGGTCCAGCGTGGACAGGTAAAATGCCGACCAGAAGATGACCAGCATCACACCCAGCAGCGGGCGGTTGTAGATCAGCACAAACAGCACTGCCAGCGCGGCCAGCGTGATCACAAACACCGGCGACAGCGACGCGACCCCCGCCGTCAGGATGGTGAGCGCCAGCGCAGGCGGATCGCGGCGCAGCACGTTCGGGATGGCTTCGCCCCAGGTGAGCAGCGTGCCGAGCAGCACCAGCCCGGACACAAACAGGCCCAGCAGCCATTCCTCAAAACGCCGGACCGTTTCCAGCGAGGGGAGCTGTACACGCTGCCAGGGTAAGCGCAGGGCCAGGGTCACCGCGCCAAGCAGCGCCAGCCCGCCGATCACACCACACGCGATCAGCGCCCGGTCATAGCGCCCGGTGTCAGGCGGCGATCCAACCGCGTAGCCCGCAATCGGCCAGCGATCATCGCCGTTGATCGGGCGGTGGATGATCTCCGCTGTGTGCAAACCATCGGGCAGCCCGTCCGCTACCCGGATCAGGCTCATATCCGGTTCGCGCTCCGGCGAAGTCAGCAGAATGGCGGCTTCTCCCTGGCGGTTGCGCGGCAGCGCATTGGCCGGTTCGCCGTCCACCGTGACATACAGGTACGCGATGTAATCATCCCGCCGCACGGGGATCGCAAACGCGGTTCCCTCGAACTGTACCGTGATACGGTTTTCCATGTCACCCGTCACGGCGTCTTCATCGGGGATGAGCGCATCGGCGCCCAGGTCACTGAACCGCCAATTGTCGCTGTAGTCCGTGTAGGGATTTTGCACCGGGTGCCGCCCTGACACCAGCCCTGCCGGGGATACCAGCGGCCCGCCGTCGAGCCATGCATCCGCGTGCGGCGCAATAGCGAAACCTTGCAGCGGGTCATCGGGCGGCGCGTCCGGTTGCCAGTGCTGCACGATCAGCCCGCCAACCCAGGGCCATTCCTGGGCAGCGCGCGCATACGCTTCGCGCGTGTAGCGCTGCTGCGTGTCGAGCGAATCCACGCCGCCCCAGATCGACGGTGGGCCGGACCAGTCGGCGGGCAGGTAGTTCCAGCCGAAGTTGCTGCCCCACAGCGGTTTATCCGCGTCACCGCGCCGGACCATCTCTTCGCGCAGCAGGATCAGGCGCGAGAAATTCAGGATAGACTCGTCAACCCGCCGGTCGCCCGGTTCAAAATCGTAGCCGTAGGGTTTCCCGGCAGCCGCATCGAAGTAATCACCGCCGCCCTGGTCGTAAATCGCTCTGAGAAACAACAGGTCGCTCAGGTTATCCGGGCCGGTTTCCACGTTGGGAGCCAGCGCCGCCGCGATCACACTGGCGCTGCCGTCCGCTACATGGATGGCGGTATACGCCTCGCGCAGCATGGCGACGTAATGCGCCGGGCGCGGGTCCATGTTGCCCCAGTGCGATTTGATGTTCGGCTCGTCCCAGACCTGGTACTGCGTGATTGTGTCGGCATAGCGTGCGGCCACCATCCCGGCAAAATGCCCGTACTCGCTCACGCTGGCGGGCGGCGCGTAGGGATGCTCCGGGGCCAACGTATGCCGCGCCCAGGGCGGCGTGCCGTCCAGCACGGCTACCAGTTGCAGGTCGTCCCGTTCACCCACTGCCGCGACGATAGCATCGTACACATCCCAGGTGTATTCGCCCTGCTCCGGCTCGATGTCCTGCCACAAAAACGACTGGCGCACCCAGGTGAAGCCCAGTGCCGCGATCCGGTCCAGTTCGGCGGGCAGATCGCCGGGCGTCACCTGCCGTAGATCGACGTTCACCCCGGCCAGCGGCAGCCGCTCCGGCAGATCGAGGGTACCGGCTGCATCTTCCCAGCCGCGCGTGTGGTAGGCGCGCTGGTCGAGCGCGACAGCAGCCCCTACCAGGCTGCCCAGGACGATCAGGACACACGCCGCAAAGACAACCCATTGTCTGTTCATCGTTCACGTGACCATCGGGGCCGCGACGCCTGCTCATCGCTGGTGATCTGGTGCGCAAGGCCGGTTTCAACATCCACGATCCACAGGTTTTTTTGATAGATTAGCGCGATCTGGCGGGCCAGTGGACTCCAGGTGATCCCATCCTCTGGATCAGGTCGCAACCCCTGCTTATCCGGGCCAGGGAAAAGCACGCGCGTGTTGCTGCCGTCGCTGTCCGCCACCACCAGGTCATATTGGGAACCAGGGCTGTTGAGCGGCTCGCGCGCCTGGAAGTAAGCGATATACGCTGTCGGGTTGCCGTCCGGGCCGTCGATGACCGGCGAGTATGTCGGGCAGGCCCAGATACCGCTTTGTGAAAAGAACGGGTTGATCTGAAGCTCGCCGCTGGCATTTGTTATGGCCATGTCGAAGATAATGCTGTCCTCCGGCGACTCGGCACCATACGACGGGCCGTGCACCGTCGTGATCAGGTAGTCATTTTCGGACCACGACAGCTTGGGCACCCACACCCAAAAGTTGACCAGCGCGGTCGCATACTCTGGGAAGGTCAGCAGCGGTATAAAATCGCCCGTTTCCAGGTCCACCAATCCGACGCCGTCGGCCAGCGCCCAGGCCAACTGGGTCCCATCCGGTGACCATGCGTAGCGCCGCCCCCAATAGGCATACACGCCGAGTGCGTTTGGCCGGATGATCTCGTCCAGCGCAAGCGTCTCGCCGTTTTCGGGATTCAACTGCATCAGGTACAGATCGTTATACGCCTGCCAGTTTGGCACGCCGTTGGTTGGCTCGGCAGTTGAATAGCTCACGGTCGGCGTTGACTGCCCCGGCACCCACTGCGCCAGACGAACATCGTTCGGCACCAATTGGACAGGCTGCGGCGCGTTGGCGGTCGTGTCCAGAATAGCCCATAACTCATTGGCAAATTCCGGGTCGCTGTCGTCTTCCGTGCTGCGCGTATAGAGCAAGTACTGTCCATCCGGCGACAGGTCAAACACCTGGCCGTTCAGATGCCCGGCGGTTGTCAGCGGGCGCAGCTTGGTCGTATTGCTTTCGATGATCCACGCCTGTCCACCCGATATGTAGGCCAGAGCGCCCTCAATAGGCACCAGCGTTTCGGGCGGCTCGCGGCCTACATAAATAATTTCGTTGCGCGGCGCCCTGATCGGGATGCGGCTGATCTCGGTCCGGCTGACCTCCACGCCGTCTTTTTCGGTGATCCGGTAGCAAATCTGGATCGTACCGTTTTCGCCGGTCTGCGCGATACGCTGCTCGCCTGCGGGCAGTCCCTGCGTGAACTGGCGCTCGGTTTCGTATGGCAGCACTTCCTCTTCGCACTCTTCACGTTTGACCACACGCGACACGGTGACACGCATACCGTCTCGCAACTGCGTTTGGAGCAGCGGGTTAACCTCGTCGTCTTGGCTTAACGTGACGCCGATCTCCTCTAAAAACTGCCCAACCGAGATGCGCTTGTGGTAGCGGTATATCTGGCTGGTACCATCCACATCTACC
The DNA here is from genome assembly GCA_016926875.1 of Anaerolineae bacterium. Classification (GTDB taxonomy): domain Bacteria; phylum Chloroflexota; class Anaerolineae; order Aggregatilineales; family Aggregatilineaceae; genus JAFGNU01. Next base: position 32,472 of record JAFGNU010000098.1, read on the forward strand.
GTGACAGTCATCTCGTCCGAGCCGGTCCCGGTTTCCTGGCACGCTGCCAGCACAACCAACAACACTATTCCCAGGATCAGCAACCAACGCTTATTCATATGCGCCCTATAACCTGATCGATCTGCATCCCAAACACGAACCGAAACGAATCAATTCTAAAACTGTTGTACCATATATGATAACCAAACACGATAGGGTTTATCACAAGGGGGTGGAATATCGTGTTAGATTCAACAACTGCCGAATATATTGCCAGCCTCCCTGAGGTGGAAACATCGCGTTTGCCCAAAGGCGCGCTGTTTCTGGCACAGGGACGGATATACCAGGTAATTGAAACCGGCGCAAGCGGATATCATAAAGCACGTGAATGGCGGCAGTCTGAAGGAACGGATGTTGCACTGGTTCCCGGTTCGTTTCCCAGCAAATATTTACCCCTGGTCAAAAAGGGGCGCCTGCTCCCGGTGTACCGCTCACGCATTGAACTCACCGAAGAAAGCCAGGCTACCTGTTTTGTATTCCCAACCGAAGCCCTGGCGCTGGACGCTGCGTATCTTGATGTGGCGCTGATTCAAAGCCCAGGGGCGTATGTGCGCAATCACGGGCGGGAACCGGCCTTTGCCGTCACCGACGGGGTGCACGCTTTCCGCCTATACTATTACCGCCAGTCCACTCATGGCAGGCATACCGATCTGTCCGGCCTGCTGGTTCGCCCGCTGGGCTTCACGCCACAGCCGCATACCAAAGGCCCACAGTATTGGCGACTGCTGCCAAGCTGGACAAGTACGTCGCTAACGGCTGACACCACGCAGGTGACCGTTCCGATTGTCAAATCACCCCCGCCGGGGCCGAGTGACAAAACGCTGCCATCTATCCGCCTCAGCGATCTTGTGCCTCCAAACAACGAAGACTCGCGGCAGACTCCCCGGTAAACACAGGTCAACACAAACACCCCCTGGCCGCTTCATAACCAGGGGGTTCTGTTACTGCGTGTTGATCCGGCTTTATTCCGTGTTACGGAATGTTCGCCGCCTGTCGCACGGCTTCGAGCACCTGAAGCGCCGTCAGGTTGCGCACATTGACGCCAAAGCTCAACGCCGGGTCGGTGAAGATGGCCGGGCCGTCGGGCGATGTCCCGGCGGGATCGGTGATCCCGCGTTCTGCAATCGCGCGCCACAGGTTCCACAGCGGGACACCTGAGTCATTCGCTACTTCTACAATCGTCCGGTTGTATTCCGTGAGCTGCTCGGTGGTCGCGCTGGCGTCCGCCGGGACGGTTGCCAGGACCGGGATCACACCGTAGGTGCTCATGCTGTCAAATACCAGCGTTTGCAGTTCATTGCGGAACTCCGCCGGGTCCATGTAGGTGACATTCGCCGCGCTAAAGCTGATCAGCGCGATGCTTGGATGTGTGACCAGATATTCACACGACAGGTTGGTGCCGCCAACCATGTCGCAGGGCGGCACGCCGGGCGCCGTGCCGGACAGCATATCCAGCCCAAAACCGGGTTCAGCCGCGACACTATCCACGTTAAAGCTGTTGATCGTCGTATCGTCACGGACGGGTGTTCCACGATAAAAGTCAATCGTGTCTTGCAGCGAGCCGTAGCTGCCCAGATTGTACGTGTCGGATGCAAACGGCGTCATAAAGTCCGGGCCGTCCATCAGTTCATCACCGACCTTAGAGAAGGCCCCGGCCTGATTACCCAGGCTCAGCCCGCCTTGATACGTCAGCTCCAGCATATTCGCCATCTGAGGCGTGATCTCCGGCAGCACCGGGTACGCCATCAGGTCAAAGGCAGGCGCTGCGCTGGACACGGCAACCGTGAACGTGGCCGTTGTGATGCCACCGCGCGCGTCGTCCGCTGTCAGGTCGACAGCCGTTGTGCCTTCCGCCAGACCGTCGAGCACAACCGAGTTGTTGTCAACCACTGTCGCCGCCACTACTCCGCCGTCCTGCGGGATAGCAGTCACGATAACGGCATCCCCGTCCAGATCGGTGATGTCCAGCGGCAGCGTGATCTGCTCGCCTACCGTGAGCGCCTGCTCGACAATAGGCCCGATCACCGGCGGGCTGTTAAGACCCTTGACCGTGACCATAAAGCTGGTGGACGCCATGCCGCCCTGGCCATCGTCCGCGTCAACGGTCAGCGTCGCCGTGCCCGGCACAACACCACCGATGATCACATCCAGGCCGCTGGCCGATGCCGTCGCAATCTCCGGGTGATCTGACACTGCCGCCAGCATAACCGGATCGCCATCGGGATCGGTGACCTGCATCGGCACGGTGAGACTCGCGCCCTCGTCTACGACCTGTTCGCCAACCGTCTGGATCACGGGCGGCTGGTTAGCAGCAGTCACCGTCACCTGGAAGGGCACGCTCACGTCCGGGTGCACGCCGTCGTTCACCGTCAGCGTCACGGTAGCCGTGCCCGCGTTGTTACCGATCAGCGCGATCATGGCCGG
>JAFGNU010000099.1 GCA_016926875.1 Anaerolineae bacterium
CGCGCGCCAGTAGCGGTCGGGATCGGTCAGCAGCGCGACCGTTCGTTCGACCTGCTCGTCGCTCAGCGCGCCCGACCACAGCGGGATCAAAAGCGCCTGGTCGTGCCGCGACAGGTCAACCAGGCTGACCTCGATCTTATACACCCGGCTCAGCCCGTGAAACGTCAGGTTATGGACCTCGCGCCAGACCTTGCCGGTCGTGGCCGATCCCATGCCCCGGTACCAGTCGAACGCCTCGGCGGGGATGTCCTCGTGGGTGGATTTGCCGCCCTCGTCCACGCCTTCGATGGTGCAGCTCAGGTTCGGTTTGCGGCTCAGCCCGCCGCTGATACGCAGGATCAAGCGGCTGGGCGTGGGCAGCACGGTTTTACCGCGAAACGGCTGGTCGCCCTTGCCGTCATACACCAGCTCGCCCGCCGGGATGCCGTGTGTATCCCGGTCGCGGTAGTGGAAGACGCCCGCCTCGCCATCCCACATGGCGTTAAGATGCGCTTGCAGCGCTTCGTATTGGGGCGTGATCTCGGCTTCGACGTCGTCGCGGTCCAGCAGCCCAGCGATCCTGATCAGCGTGCTCGCTTCGCGCACCAGATACGCGGCCAGGTCCGGCGCTTCGACGGTCGTCACGTCCACGCCCGCGCCCCAGCGGCGCCCCTGCGCAAACGTCGGCCCGTCGCCAAACGCGCCCTGCTCCGGATCGCTCCATTCGGGCAGGCCGTCGCGGTCGCGGTCGACGTCCTTCTGGAACCAGCGGTCAAAAAACGCCAGCAAGCCGTCCAGGCACTCGCCCAAAAACGCCTTGTCGCCCGTGTAGTGATAGACCGTGTAGGCCAGCGTCGCCAGCAGCGGCGGGGCCAGCACGTTCGCGCGCTGGCTGTCCAGGCCGGGCTTGGCATCGATCCAGCCGTCATCCCGCTGGACGGCCAGGAAGTTGCGCACGATGCCTTTTGCCAATTCCGGCGCAGCGAGCGCGACCGTTGGCGCGATCAGCAGCGCATCGGGCACCGTCTGCCCGCCCCACGAGGCCCGGAACCCGCCGGAATGCGCGCCGCCCGCGGCGAAGCCCTGGTTCGGCTTGCGCGATTCGACAAACGAGGGATGCGGCAGGTTGCCGGTAGCCGACAGGAAACAGCGCAGGGCTAACTGCTGGCTCCAGGCGAGCGCCTCATCCCAGCCGGAGCGGCCCGTTTCGATGTGCGGCAGCATGGACGCGCGCTGCTCAACGGCGGCGATAGATGCATCCCAGTCCGGCTGTGACAGCCATTCATGGGCCAGCAGCAGACCGGCGTCTCGCTCCGGCAGTCCAGCTATCACCCAGCGCACCGTCACTTCGGCGCCCGGTTCCAGCGCCAGCACACGGCCCAGGCGGGCTTTAGTGCTGCTCTCGGCGGTCGCGCCTTCCACCAGCAGGATCGGCGCCAGGTGGCGCAGCTTGCCCATCTGGAGCGCAACCTGCCCATTTTGCAGCGTCAGAAAATACATTTGCAGCGACTCGTTTTCGCGCACGGCCTGCGCGATCATATCCAGCCGGACGTTTTGCGGCTGGCTGCCGGTATTGCGGCAGGTGAAGCGCCCGCCCACCGCCCGCGATTCCATGACCCAGTATTCGAGCGTGAGGTTGATCGCTATCGTGAGATCGGCTTCCAGACGCAGGTAATCGGGCGCAAAGGCCGTCAGCACGGGCGGACGGTGATAGCCCTGGGTTTCATATACCTGCCGCCTGCCGATATGCCAGATCGGGAGCAGGCGGGCCAGTCCCACGCGCCCACCGTAACGAGTTTCCAGGGAAATCGCGGGTTCGTCCGGCTTGCCCAGCCGAAGCTGCCAGGTTTGATCGTCGTGGTAATCGGTCCGCCCGGCCCGCGCATCGGCAGCAATGCGCGGCGCCATCGGGTCGGCGGCTGTCAGGTGCCATTCACGCATAACGCTTCATCCTCGCTTGGTTATTTGAGTGTTATGCTAGTTTTTGCAGGTGTGGTGGTCAACCGGTTGGCCTCACCCCCCGCCCCCCTCTCCATTACAAATGGCGAGGGGGAGAAACAACCGCACACGGTTGTGATCCCGCTGCACGGCTCCCCTTTGCCCCTCTCTAGCCCGGCTGGAGAGGGGAGAAGGGGTTGGGGGATGAGGGGTGAGGCCAGGTCAATACCAGCTTGGCGCTCTCACCAGCCAAATCCAGCATAAAGCCCAATTTCACGTTCACTACCTTCAACCATAGTACGAAACCGCCGCCAGCGAAACCCAACAAAGAGGGGGAAGCAGCATTTGTCGGCTAACTGTCAGGTAGTTTGGAGAAACACGGATTCGCTGAATAGCCCTCACCCTTCCGGTGGGGCCGGGTCCCTCTCCCTCAGGGCGAGGGATTAGCAGCGTGCTTACCCCCTTCTCCATGAGGGAGAAGGGTCGGGGATGAGGGCCACAGCGAACAATACAGAGCCAAAATTGTGATTCACTGAGTTTGTATAAACACAACAGGCGAGCGCTCCGGCCCGCCTGTATCACGTCAAACTGGGTGTACCCTACTGCGAGGGCGCCATGCGCCAGGTGCCGCCCTGGCAATCCCCGCGTATTTCGCCCTCAAAGAACGAGATTGTCTCGTTATAGAGCGTCGTCAGGCGGTGCTCGCCGGGGCCGGGGAAATACTGGTTATTCTGCACGTAGCCGCCCGGCAGGTAAGTGTAGTTGCTGGTCAGCTCAAACTCCGGCGTGATCGCCCAGCCCAGCCCGTCCTTGATGTCTGGATGTTCGCGCCACAGCTTGCCAAAGCCGCGCCGGGGCTGAAATAACCCTTCGGGCGGGATCAGGTCGGGATCGATCTCCATCTCGCCTTCCTCGAACGTGTCGTTATAGCAGAACCAATCGCCGCTGCTGGGATCGTCTCCAGTCGCCAGCATGACCCATATCTGGCGCGAATGCCGTATCCAGAACATGCGCCCGTTTTCAAAGACCTGTTCTGCGATCTGCACCTCGGCCACCGTGTTTGTGGGGAAAATATCCGGGATCGGCGTCGGTGAGGCCGGGAGCGGGGTCCGGGTTGGAGGTCGCGGGGTGCGCGTCGCGCGGCGCGTGGCGGTCGGTTGGTCGGGTGGTTCGCTCGGCACCAGCGTATCGGTCGGTTGCTCGACTGTCGCAGGGATGTCTGTCACCTGTTCGACGGTGGGTGTATCGACTTGATCAACCGCTTCCGTCACAGCTTCCGTTGCATCGGGCGCGCTGTCGTCCGGCGTGGGCGACAGCACAATATACACCTGTGTAGGCGGTGGCTCGTCCTCGCACGCAGCGAGCGCCAACACCAGAATCGCCAGTATGATCGCATATTTTCGCATTGGATTCTCCGGTTTGTATCCTCTGACCCCCCAAAGTATCGCTACGCACGACGATTGTAGCAGAGGCTACGCAGGATGCAAAAGCGCGATACGGCGCCCGCTGCCCTACGGTCTCCGGTCAGAAACGACTGCCCGCTTACTCGTCTTCTTCGATGATGATCGCCTGGTAGGTATCCACCTCCAGCCGGGAATCGCGCCAAGCGTCCATGCGGCAGCCCATTTTTTCCGCCAGCAGCCCAAGAAAAACGCGCGGATCAGGATAGCTCTCCCACACCTGCGGCAGGAATGTCGCGCGCCGGGCTTCCAGGCGCAGCGTCACGCCGTCCACGCCGGGGCGCAGCTTGGCCAGCAGGTCGTCGGGGCCATCATAATCGAGCGGCTGCGGCGGCGTCAGGACGCTGATCTCCAGGTGCAGGTCGGGCACTTCGGCAGCCACCACCGGCAAAAAACGCGGGTCATGAAACGCCGTTTGCTGCGTGATCTGGACGACTTCTTCGGCCAACGGGCGCCGCGCGACCAGCGTGCCGGTGCAGCCGCGCAGCGAACCGTCCAGGTGGCGGCGCATCGTCACAAAACAGGCGCGCTCCTCGCGCAGCGCAGACGGCAGATCGGCCAAGTTCACATCTGGCACGGCCTGACCGGTGGTGATCGCTTCCAACGTCTGGCGGGCCAGGGTCAGCAGGATGGTTTGCTCTTCGGGCGTGTAGCTTTCGGTCATGGCTGTTCTCTCGCCCCTTTGAGTGGTTGTGTGGTCGATAAACGCGCAGGCAGGGAAGCAGGCGTCAGGCGATCCGATGCGCTTTCACCCATTAACGCGGTCATGCGAGCGCGATTAATGCATTCAGGCGTTCATGCGTGTCGTGAGCCTGTAGGGGCAACCCACCATGTTGCCCTGGGCGACTCGCCGAGTCGCCCCTACAAAACCCCGGCGATAATTCCGCCGACGTGGACTAGTTTTTTGCGGATGCGGCGACCTGACGGTTGGCCTCACCCCCCGGCTCCCTCTCCATTCGAAATGGCGAGGGGGAGCACAACCGCAAGCATCCATCTTCACACCGCGCGGCTCCCCTTTTCCCCTCTATAGCTCGGCTGGAGAGGGGAGAAGGGGCTGGGGGGATGTGGGGTGAGGCCAGATCACACCGGCCCGGTTCCTCAACAGCCACATCTAGCATAACCCCCTACTAGAGTATAACGCGTCTGGGCGCTTACGCCCGATCTGATCCGGCTGATCCGGTCGTGTTTGACGAGTCGGCCAGCACACGCAGCACACCCGGCGTAATGCCCGTCAGGTCATGCAGCCCGTCCGCAAAAACCTGCCGCGCCGCGCCGATGACGACCGTCGGCACGTCGTTGTGCGTGTGCTTGCGGGTGCTGATGTCTTCCATGTTGCCGTGATCACTGGTGATCACGATCAAATCGTGTGCATCATCCCACGCATCCAGCAAGCCCGCCATCACGCCGTCGAACAATTCAAGCACCGCGATCCCGCGCTCCAACGGCCCGCGATGCCCGATCACGTCCGTGACCCAGTGCGAAAAAAACGACAGGGTGCGCTGCTGGGCCAGCGCCGCCAGGTGCGCGCCTGCCTCTGCCCGGCTGTAAAGCGGCGTATCGGTATAACCGAGTTCGGTCCGCCAGCCTTCGCCGGTCCAGTCGGGACTCATCGCCGCGCCGGAATACACGTCATCCTCGTTGAACAGGCGCAGTCCCGCCGCCAGCACCGCCTGCTGGATCGAGGACGGCAGGCGCTTGCCGCTTTTGATCACCTGGAAAAAGCGTGGCGGATACGCATTCAACAGCGCCGCCGTGCCGCCCAGCGCCAGCACCCGCTTGAACAGGTTGTCCTCGTTGAGAATGGCGCGGATCGCCGGGTTGGGACGCGGGCCATAATGCTCCCCAACCACTGCCGGGACGTTGCACCCGGTCAGGATCACGGCCTGCCCGGTGGCACTCTGTGGCCGTCCGGGGACGCCCAGGCGCGGATCGGTGGGGATAAACAGCGCGCGTCCGGTGTCGGTGCGAGGCGTATCGCGCAGCCACTTACGACCGCCTGCCAGCGCGTCCAGCGTGGGCGTAGACGCTGCCGCAAAGGGGTTAATGGCTGGGTTATCGTCGCCCAACCCGATACCATCCAGGAAGATCAGCAGCACGTGTGTCATAGGGCGCGCTCCGTCCGCCGCAGGGTATACCAGCCGCTGCCAACCGGGCCGGTGACATCCTCGCCCAGCGTGGAATCCATGATCTCAAACGCCGGGCCAAACAGCGCCCGCAGCCCGTCCGCGTCGATGCCCACCATCCGGTCACCGGAACGGCTGGGACGCGGCAGGAACGCATACAGCCAATACACCGCGCCTGGACGCGCCAGGCGGGCCAGGTGGTCTGCATACGAAACGCGCTGTTCCGGGTACAGGCCGTGCAAACAACCGATGTCCACCACCAGGTCAAAGGGCTGATCGTCCGGCAGAAAACCCAGGCGCGACACGTCCGCGACGTGAAACGTCACGCGTCCGGACACATGCTGTTTTTGCGCCGCGCGCCGCGCACGCCAGATCGCGTTGGGCACAAAGTCCACGCCGACCACGTCCCAACCGTGCGCCGCCAGATACAGCGACGTTGTACCCGTGCCGCAGCCCAGGTCCAACGCACGCCCCGGCGGGCTGCTGCCAGATTCGATCCACGCGCGTATCTCCGGCGGGACGATGCCCGAATCCCAGGGCGCATCACCGCGCACATAGCGCCAGAAAAAGCGGGACCACCGTTTGATATACCGAAACATCAACCTGCCATTTATGGTGAGTGCGATGATCAAGCCGCTTTACTCTACCACGAACGACAGGTTTTGTTGATGGTTTGATGCCGCCAGACACCGGTGAAAAACCTGCGCCCGGCGAATTGTATACCGGCGTTACTCGACTGTGACGGTGATACTAAAAAGCTCTTCCGGTTCTTCTTCAGATTCAAACGAGCGGACATACACCATCTTTAGAATTTGCTCGCCTGCCCCGACCGCCTCAAACTTCCACACGGACGTGCCCCCGGCTCCGACAGGGGGTTCTTCGCCCTCTTCAACTTCCGGCAGGATGTACTCCGGTTCGCCGCTCTGCTTCAGAATGGCCTCGTCCAACTCCGACTCCAACATCCACTCGTAGCCGGTGGTGGCATTGGCTTTGAGTTCGATTTGCAGGGTGCCACCTGCCGCAAGCGTGATCGTTTCGCCGTTCTGCTCGGCGGTGACGGTCACACCGGTTGGGGTCTCGCCTTCTTCTTCCTTGTTGTCGTCATCATCCCCGTTGCCGCTCATCGTCAAGCCGACAGCAATCACACCCACGACGATGATCACGATCACGCCGATCACCAACATCAAGCGTTTGTTCTCCACTGGCATCCTCCTATCATAAACAAACGAAGTGCAATAGTATGCAATCCTATTGTATGCAGTTGGTGTTTGAAGGCAAAACGGGCTGTGGGCGGGCTGAGATGGTGTTTTTTTCACCCACACGGCAGAGAGCGGCGAAGCGTCAAGTATAATCGGTATAGGGAGAACTCAGTATAGAAGGATAGCTTAAGGCTAACATGTCCCCAATAGTCCTTGAAATCGTGTTCCTCATCGTGCTGATCTTCGCAAACGGCGCGTTTGCGCTGTCCGAAACAGCGGTCATTTCAGCGCGGAAAGTGCGCCTGCAACAGCGTGTTAACGAAGGCGATGCACAGGCGCGGCGTGCGCTGGCGCTGGCCGAAAAGCCGGGTGACTTCCTGGCTACAGTCCAGATCGGTATCACGCTGGTCGGCATCCTCGCCGGGGCTTTCGGTGGGGCGACGATTGCGGAACAGCTTGCCGACGCACTTGAAACCGTCCCCATGCTGGCGCCCGCCAGTGACGCGCTGAGCCTGGGCCTGGTCGTCCTGGTTATCACCTACCTGTCGCTGGTGATCGGGGAACTGGTCCCCAAAAACCTGGCGCTAACCAGGGCCGAGGATATTGCATCGACTGTCGCACAGCCCATGCACCTGCTGTCCAGGCTGGTCGCGCCCGTGGTGTACCTGCTGAATACCTCAACGAGTATCGTGCTCAAGGTCATGGGAACTGCCCCGTCGATTGACCTGTCGGTCACCGAGGAAGAGGTAAAAGTCATGATCGACCAGGGGACCGAAATCGGGACGTTTCAAAAGCCGGAGCGTGATATGCTCACCCGCGTTTTTCGCTTCGCCGACCTGCAAGTCAGCGCGCTGATGACGCCTCGCCCTGAGATCGTCTGGCTGGACATCAACGATACGCCTGAGATTGTCCGAAGCAAGCTGATGACCGGGAACTATTCCCGCGTGCCTGTCGCGGACGGCAGCCTGGACCAAGTGAGCGGCATCATTCGCACGACGGACCTGCTCAATCACCTGCTCCGGGGCGAACCGCTCGACCTCAAGGCCAACCTGAAAGACGCGCTGTTTGTGCCGGAAACCACGCTGGCGCTGAAGCTGCTGGAAACATTCAAGCAGGCCAACCGCCGCACGGCTTTGGTCATGGATGAATATGGCGGCATCCAGGGATTGGTCACCCTGACGAACCTGTTGGAAGAACTTGTCGGCGACGTGGCGATCTCGGCGGAACGGATTGAGCCGCAGGTCGTCCGGCGAAAAGATGGCTCCTGGCTGATCGATGGTATGCTGCCCATCCAGCGGCTTAAGGATATTCTCAAGCTCAAGGAACTGCCGGATGAAGAGGAGCATAACTATCAAACGCTGGGCGGGTTTGTGATGGATCGCCTGGGGCGCATCCCCACATCAGGCGATGCGTTTGACGTGCAGGGGCGGCGCTTTGAGGTCGTGGATATGGACGGCTACCGCGTTGACAAGGTCCTGGTCATGATCGTGTCCGACTCTCCGGGCCGCTCCGACGAGCCGGACACGTAGCAAACCGCGTTAGTTCGGGTACCAGTAATGACCGCCGCTGCCGCTGCCGCTGGTATGCCCATCACAGCGGCAGATGCCACCTTCCACACAGTTGCAGATGCACGTGGCACCCGCCGGAATCTGCGATCCGCAGGACTGGGTGATCACATCCTCGCCGGTGACGGTATACTGCGCGCCGCTGAACGTGTCGAGGCTGGCGGCAATGTCGGCCAGCGTCCTGTCATAAACCAGGGCGGGCACGGGCACCGGCCACAACCGGATCGCCTGGTCGCGGCCACCGGAAGCCAGCAGGCTGCCGTCCGAGTTAAAGGCCAGGGCCAGGGAAAATGCGTGCCGGGCCAGGAGGGTCACCGGCTTGCCTGCTGGCATAGACCACAGTTGAATTTCCCCCTTTGATCCGCTGCACCCGGCCAACAGCGTGCCATCCGGGGACACTGCCAGCAGTTCACCATCTCCCTTCAGCGTGCCGATAGAAGCGCCGTCTGGGACAGAATACAGATCGACACCTTCGCCAAAACCGCCGACCGCTATCCAGGTGCCGTCCGAACCGAAGACAACGCTGCAACGCATAGCACTTTTTATCGTGTTAACGCGGGTGCCATCGGGGATCGCCCACAAACAGGTGGTATCGTCATAACCGATAGAGGCAAGCAGCGTGCCGTCAGGGCTGAAGGTGATAGCCGCGACTGGGTCGGTATGCCCTTCCATCCGGGCGATCAGGCTGCCATCCGGTACCGACCAGAGTTTGATCATGTTATCCGAACCGACCGCCAGCAGGGTGCCGTCCGGGCTGAAGGTCAGGCAGTCGGCGTTGGGTTTGTTGGCGATCTCAAGGATCACGCTGTCGTCGGCGGTGGATTGCACCCGGACGATCCCATCCGACCAGGCAACACAGCCGAGAGCCAACAGGCTGCTGTCCGGGCTGAAAGCCAGGCTGGCAATACTGTATTCGGGGTCCTCAAGAGTGCGGATCAGTTCACCGTCCGGCAGCGCCCACAGGTACAAATTGCCCTGATTAGTACACGAGGCTAACAGGCTGCGGTCGGGACTGAATGCAAACGCGATAACAGCGTCGTCGTGACTCCCCAACATGCGAACGGGCTGCTCGTTTACCAGCGACCACCACCTGATCACGCCGTATTCGCAGCCGGTAAAGGCCCGCGTGCCGTCGGCGCTGACAACAGCCGAGAAAACGCGCATGTAGTCGTTGACTTTGTGGCCTTCGCGGGTGCAAACGGTTTCGCCGTTGGGCACGGATACCAGGCCAACGGTCCCCCCAATTCTACCAACGACCAGCAGGCCCTGGCTGGATGTGAAGGCGGCGGCGGTGACGTTCTGCCCGTAAATAGTGGCTTCCTGGACCAGTTCACCGCCGGGCAGCGCCCATACCCTGATATTGTCTCCCCCTACAGCAGTGAGCGACGTGCCAGCCTGGTTGAACGCGACATTGTTGATGTCACATGACTCGCCCATCAGTTCGTGCGCCAGTTCGCCGTCACTCACAGACCACAACCTGACCATACTGTTGAGAGTACACATAATGCCATCATTGTCGCCGGGGTAGCCCACCGCCAGCAGCGCGCCATCAGGGCTGAACGCGAGGCGGCTCGCGGCGTTGTATTCCCCGCTCAAGGTGTGCAGGGGCGCGCCGTCCGAAACCGACCACACGATGACGGATCCGTCCGCGCTGCCGGAAGCGAGCAGCGTCCCGTCCGGGCTGAAGGCAACGCTCAGGACGGTGTCACTGTGACCCTGTAGCGTCTGGATCAGTTCTCCGCCCGGCGCAGCCCACAGTTTGACGGTGCCATCGCTGCTGCCCGACGCAAGCAGCTTGTTGGCCGGTTGCTCAGATTCGCTGCCTTCAAGCGCCAGCAGGTCCTGGGCGGGGTTGAAAGCAACAGCCCGGACGGCGTCTGTATGATCTGTCAGCGTTTGGAGCAGCGCCCCGCTGGAAATAGCCCACAGCTTGACGGTGTTATCCCCACCGCCGGAAGCCAGCAGGCTGTCATCGGGACTGACAGCCAGGGAATAAACAATACCGGCGTGCGCTTTCGCGCCTTCCATCTCCTCCTGAAGCAAAGGGTGAGCATGGGCGGTCCGGGGCTGTGCGCCCAACATATTCACAGCAGCCGCAGCACCGGCGGCGGTCCCGGCAGCCTTTACAAAATCGCGGCGGTTGAAGGTCCAGTCACCGCCGGAAGACCTGGCAACGGCGAAAACCTGCGGTTTGTCTTCGTGAAAATGGTCCTGGTTGAGATTGCTTACATTGTTAGACAAGGTTTTTTCTCCTTACAAGCAGCGGTATTATGGCATCAACATTTGTTTTGTGTTTATGGACGGGTGTTAGCGTGGGGCTTGTTGAGCCGGATCGATTCGTCAACAGGTACGCGCACATCAAAATATCTTGCGCCAGGCGTAGTCTTTATATGCCTCGGTAAAACCGACCGCCTCGTACAGCCGGTTGGCGGGCACCGCGTCACCGGCCCCGACATAGACATCTGCCGCGCCCAGCGCCTTGAGCCGGTGCATCCCCTCGAACATCAGCGCGCGCGACAGGCCCTTGCGCCGGTGATCGGAATGCGCGCAAACCGGTTCAAAAACGCCGTACCGGTTGGCCTCGTTGTAGGTCACGCCCACGTAGGCCGCAAATGATCCATCCGGCGCTTCGGCGGCCAGGTCCAGGTCATGCCGGAAAGACGGCGAATGTGTCATGAAGTTGTGAAGCTCCTGGCCGCTGTGACAGTCGCGGTTGAAGGCAGCATTCAGAATATCGGCTACCCGCTGGCAGTCGTCCAGGTCGCCGGGTCGCGTCGTGCGCAGCGTGTACCCATCTGCCAGCACCGGCACCGGCAGCGGCCTGTTACCAAAGCGCATCCGGAGCGTGAACCCGCTGTACGGCATTTTTTCATAGCCGCGCTGCTCCATCAACCGGCGGCGCGGGGCATCATACTCAAAAACAAAAAAGGTCAACTGCCGCTGCTGGCTGTCGCCGGTTGGAACGGCCAGGTGATCCTCGGTCCAGGCGATCATGTCTGCTTCGATGTGCCGGTAATCGGGGTGCAGTTGCAGGTGCGGGCAGCCGTCGTCTTCGGGGTGCGCTGCACCGACAAGCTGGCCGTCGGCTGTCTCCCACAGGCAAACCGCTTGCTCCCGGCGGGAATGCCAGGACAGGTCCGCGTGGTGGCAGTACCAGCCGTCCCAGCGCCGGATTTCCCAGTTCCAGCCGGTCGGCGTTTGCGGGTAGGTGTCGATCAACAGCTTGCGCACCCGCCAGAAATCCTCATCGCTCTGGAAAGGGCGCGTGATAATGGGTTGTGAAACATAATGGGGACCGTTGCCAGTTGTCATGCTGTTCTCCTGCTGCGCATACAAACTATGTAGGGCCAGCCGCTTTTGCCGCGCGGCGCTCTCGCCGGAGGAATGCCCATCCGGGCAAGCCATGCTTGATGGTATACCCCATGCCATTCCAGCAGGCAAGGGCAGGACCGCCGGGTGTAAAACACCGCCCGCCCCGACAGAGCGCTTGTTGTGTGACCTGTATCACATATAATTACGTGAAGGGATAAAACAGGCGCGGCAGGTCCGCGTCTTGAAACGCAAGGAGGAACCATGCACAGGTTAATCCGGTTACGAGGGTGGCTCGTTCTGGGTGCGCTGGCCGTATTCCTGCTGGCAGGCGCGGCAGCATCAGCACAGGATGGGCCGGGCGGCAACTGGCTTCACTACGGCTATGACGGCGGCTACACTGCCTATAATCCCGGCGAAATCATCCTCGACGTAGAGAACATGGGGCATCTCGAACAGAAGTGGGGCGTCGGCTGCGATGATGCCCTGTTCAGCGTGGTATCACGCTCGCCTGCCATCTACAACGGCACGCTGTATATGTCCGGCGCGGGTACCCCGCTGATGGCTTATGACGCCGTCACGGGTAACCTGCTGTGGACCTATGGCGAAAATAATCTCGGCTGGGCACCGCAGCCGGTCGTGTCGGCGAACGGCACCGTCTTTTACATCACCGGCACAAGCGGTATCTACATGCTGTACGCCGTCGACGGGCAGACCGGCGAGCTGTTGTGGGAAAGCCCGACCGGCTTTGACGTGGGTTTCAGCGACACGCTCCTGGTGACGGTGGACGAGTCGAACGGGGTAGTCTACGTCCCCGAAACCCCATTTGAGCGGGAAGGCGGGCGGCTGTTCGCACTGGACATCAACACCGGCGACGTGACATGGTTCAAGAGTCCGGCAGTGGACGAGGGCGTCGGTTTCGCGGGGGATTTTGTGCTGCTGGATGAGGGCAAGCTGTATGCAACGGCCAAAGTTCAGGAAGAAATCCATCCCGGCTACAACGACCTGTTCCCCCTGGACCGTGTTATCAGCATCGACACTACCACGCACGCCGTTGAGCTGATCTATGACCGGCCCGATAAAGGCGACATACCCAGCCCGGATACCAACCAGACTCGTCACATCGCGCTGTGCAATGACCGGCTGTATGCGGGTTATGCCAGCGCTTACCACGTCCCCGCCGACCGGCTGGCGATGTATACCATTGGATCACCGGAAATCGTGTGGATCAAGGACTTCGGCTCGATCACCGGGACTATCGCCTGCAACCCTGACAAAAACGTGATCTATGTGCCGACCGAACCCACGCTGTACGCGCTGGATGCAGCTACCGGCGAGGAAATCTGGACATATGGCGGCTTTGGCCCGATCTACAATCCCTCGGTGGCGAACGGTGTGGTTTATTTCGTCTCGGACACTAACATCTACGCCCTGGATGAAGCTACCGGCGAGCGCGTGATGCGCTTCCCATTGGGGCACGAGGGGTATGAAACCTCCCAGGTCGCCATCGCCAACGGGATGCTGTATTTCTCCGGTAACGGCGGCACGTGTGACTTGTTCGCATTGGGATTGGCGGGCGGCTAGGTGCGGCGGTAGACGAGTACAAAACGGTCGTGCCCGTCGCGCGCCACCCGCTCGATCAGCCGTGATCAGCCCCCTGTGTTGGCCGCAGCCAGCCTCGACCGCTTGCTTCACGCCTCGACCACCGTCGATATGCGCGGTGAGAGTTATCGCCCGCGCGAGAAACGTCAGGCTGGTGTCTTTCCCGACTGGCCTGACTTCTCATCACCTGCACAGGAGTAGTCGCCGACCAGCATTTTGACCGTTTGTTCTGGGGATTTTCAAACCGATACAGACAACGCCTCAAAAAGGGCTGCTCAGTGCTGCTATGCAGGCGGCTGCGCGGGCAATTTTCCCCCCTCACACTTGACGCCGCCGCGCCCACCCGGCTATAATCCCCGGTGTAGAGGGGTGACTAGCTCAGTTGGTTAGAGCGCTTCCCTTACAAGGAAGAGGTCAGGGGTTCGAGTCCCTTGTCACCCACACGGTTATCGCCCTGCCCGGTGCGGCGGGGCGGTTGTGTTATGTGGACAGGCCAAAGCCGCCATTCATCAGTGGCTACGTGTTCCTCACCATGTTAGAATGCGAACAATATAGCGAGTTCCCTTTTCCCCTCTGCGTACATTGAGGAGTAACAATGGACGATTTCCTGTTCCGTGGTGACCTGGCCGATCTGGACCCGGACGTCGCCGCGTTAGTAGACCTTGAGGCGATCCGTCAGGCCAAGCGGCTGATACTCATTCCATCTGAAGCATCTGTGTCGGCGTGTGTCCGGCAGGCCGTTGGATCGGTGTTCCATAACCTGTATGCCGAAGGCTACCCGCCCCGTGATTGGAGCGGATTCGATCAATCCGACATCCTGGACATCGACATCCGGCTGGCCGAATACCGGCGCTATTCCGATGCCCGCTACTACAAGGGGACCGAGTTTGCCGACCTGATTGAGAGCCTCGCACGGCGCCGGGCGGCAGACCTGTTCGCAACCGATACGGTGCCCGCCGGTAAGCTGTGGGTGAATGTGCAGCCGCTCAGCGGCGCCCCGGCGAACAGCGCCGTCTACAGCGCCTTGCTCGAACCGGGCGATACCCTGATGGCGATGGACCTGACGCACGGCGGCCACCTGACACATGGCAGCCCGGTGAATCGCAGCGGCATTCTGTACCACGTGGTCAGCTACCGCGTAGACCCGGACACCGACCGGCTGAATTATGACACGATCCGCGATCTGGCGCTCGAAACACGGCCCAAGATCATCGTGGCGGGCTTCACATCCTACCCCTACGCGCCGGACTGGGCGGCCTTCCGCTCGATTGCGGACGAGGTGGGCGCGTACCTGCTGGCCGATATGTCGCACGTGTCCGGGCTGGTGGCGGCGGGCGCGTTCCCGACGCCGGTTGGCTATGCGCACGTTATCAGTTTCACCACCCACAAGACGATGGCCGGTCCGCGCGGGGCGGTGCTGATGACCACCGATCCGAAGCTGGGGCGTAAACTCGACCGGGCAGTCTTCCCCGGCGAGCAGGGCGGGCCGCATGTCAACGCCATCGCAGGCATGGCGGTTGCTTTTAAGCTGGCCAGGACCGAGCAGTTCCGCGAACTGCAATTCCAGACGGTGCGCAACGCCCAACGACTGGCCGAGAAGCTGGCCGGGCGCGGCCTGCGCATCCCGCACGGCGGCACCAACAGCCACCTGCTGCTGGTCGACTGCAAATCGGTGATGGGTGAAGACGGTACCCCGCTCAGCGGCGACATGGCGGCGCGCATCCTGGACCTGGCGGGCATTGTGTGCAACCGCAATACCATTCCCGGCGATACGTCCGCCTTCCGGGCGACGGGCATCCGCCTGGGCACGCCCTGGATCACGCAGCGCGGCTTCCGCGAGCCGGAAATCGACCGGCTGGCGAACGCTATCGCGGATGTGCTGCTGGGATGCAGGCCGTTTAGCTACCTGGGATCGGGCGGCAAGGACCAGTGGCGCGCCAAAGTGGATTTTGACGCGCTGATCCAGGCGCGGCAGGAAGTACACCGGCTGGCCAGCGCGGCGGGCATCGATTACCCCGTGCCCGACCTGGGCCGCTATCCCAAGGAAGCCGACGCTGCCGCCGAGCATTTCCGCGTGCTGCCAGACCATGAATACCCCGCTGAACAACCCGGCTGGCGGACGCTTGATGTCTATGGGGCAAACGCAGGCAGCTTCCTGGATGTAGTGCTGACCAGCGATGTGCTGGCGCTGCGCACCGGTGATTACCAGCCGACCTGGGTATTGGCTGCTGACGGGGCGCCGGTCGCGCGCGGTATACTGCACCGCCTGTACGATGACGTGTATCACCTGCACCTGAATAACAACGTCGAAGCAGTGGCCGCCTGGCTGCGCACGCTGTCGGACGGGTTTGCGCAGTTTGACGCCGACGACGTGTACGCCAAGGTGCCCGGTCCGGTCAGCGTCAGTGTGCTGGAATCCGGGCCGGATATGAGCGCCTATGACCTGGACCTGGGTGCCGATTGGGCCGCCGATGCGATTGGATTGGAGCCGCGCAAGGCGTACTTCATCGGCTGTCGCGGGCTGTCGGTCAAACTGCCGGAGCTGCCGGTTTTTTGTTGGGACGAGCCGGAAGGCGAGATTCAGGTGACGACACTGCACGGGCTGCACAAAGAGCTTGGCGCGCAGATGGTGCCCTTCGCCGGGTGGGATATGCCGGTCTGGTATACGTCCGTTGGTGCGGAGCACAACGCCACGCGTACGGGCGCGGGCCTGTTCGACGTGTCGCACATGGGCGTGTTTGAATTCGCGGGCAGCGGCGCAGAAGCCTTCCTCAACGCCGTGACGACCAACGACGTCACCGCGCTCGAACCGGGCCAGGCGCATTACAGCTACCTGCTGGGCATCGACGGCATTCCAATTGACGACATCTTTGTCTACCGGCTGGAACGTGACTATTTCATCGTGGTGGTTAACGCGGCCAACAATGACAAGGACTGGGCGTGGTTGAATGGGCTGAAAAACGGCGAGTTATGCGCCGATGCTGACCGCCCTGGTCTGCTGCTGCCGGACCGTGATGCGTTCACCTTGCGCGACCTGCGCGATCCGGCGCTGGGCGACGAGCGGCGCGTGGACATTGCGCTCCAGGGTCCCGCCAGCCTGGATATTCTGCTGAGCCTGCACGGCTGCGACGAAGCCAAAGCACGCCTCAAGGTCATGGGCTGGGCGGGCGTGATGCGCGCCAAATTAGGCGGCTATGACCTGGTCATAGCACGCACCGGCTACACGGGCGAGCGGGTCGCCTACGAGATTTTTGTCAACCCGGACGACGCGCCCGCGCTGTTCCGTGACCTGGCCGAAGGCGGCGCGACACCGTGCGGACTGGCCGCGCGTGACAGTCTACGCACCGAGGCGGGCCTGCCGCTGTACGGGCACGAGTTGGCGGGGGGCATGAACTTGAACCCGGCGGACGCGGGCTTTGGCAGTTACGTCAAGCTGTGGAAGCCGTTTTTCATCGGCAAGCTGGCCTTCATTGCCCACGAACACGAGCGGGAAGCGGTGGTGACACGCTTCCGCATGGACAGCAAGGGCGTGCGCCAGCCGCACTCCGGCGACCCGGTGGTCGATTCGCGCGGGCGGGTGGTTGGCACGGTGACGTCGTGCAGCATCGACAGCGAGGGCTATTCGCTGGGGCAGGCGTACATGCGGCTGTCACACGCTGACGAAGGCACGCCGGTTATGATCTACAGCGCGGCGAGCAAAGCGACGATCAAAAAGCCGCTGGGCGAACTGGGCATCGGTGACAAGACGGTCGTGCCCAACCCGGCGACGGTGCTGTCACGCTTCCCGAAGCGGAAGTAGGCGGCAGGCAAGGGCCGGTTGGCCTCACCCCACATCCCCCAGCCCCTTCTCCCCTCTCCAGCACAGCTAGAGAGGAGAAAAGGGGAGCACTGCGCGGGGATTCCAGCGTTCGCTGCGTTTCTCCCCCTCTCTATTTCCAATGGAGAGAGGGGGTCGCGGGGTGAGGCCAACCAGTTGATAACAGAATCTGCTAATAGAATGCCCCATTTAGCAAAGGACGCGCCATGAAAAAATACACTTTTCTGCTCACCACACTGACCACCCTGATCGCGCTGGTCCTGTTGGCGCTGCTGGTCGGGATCGGAGGGACGATCACGCGGGCGCAGGATGACGAACCCTTCCCTGCCACGCAGACGCCCGTGCCCGAACAGGAGGAACCGGTCGAAAGCGGCACCGGCGGCCTGCCCTGGTGGAACGACCGCGTCTTTTACGAGGTGTTTGTGCGCAGCTTTTACGACGGTGACGGCGACGGCACCGGCGACCTGCAAGGGTTGATCGACAAGCTCGACTACCTCAACGACGGCGATCCGGCCACCGATACGGACCTGGGTATCACCGGACTGTGGCTGATGCCGGTGACCCAGTCGCCCAGCTATCACGGCTACGACGTGATCGACTACTTCGAGATCGAGAGCGACTACGGCACCAATGAAGACTTCAAGCAGTTGATCGAAGAAGCGCACACGCGCGGCATCGCCGTGATCGTAGACCTGGTGCTGAACCACACGTCCAACCAGCATCCCTGGTTCATTTTCTCCAAGCAGGACGATTCCCAGTATCACGACTGGTATATCTGGGTCGATGAAGCGCCGACCTATACCGGCCCCTGGGGCGAGATTGTCTGGCACGGCGCCGGGAATGACTACTACTACGGGATTTTCTGGGAAGGGATGCCCGACCTGAACTACCGCAATCCCGACGTGACCGCGCAGATGTACGAGGTGATCCGCTTCTGGCTGGAAGATATGAACGCGGACGGCTTCCGGCTGGACGCGATCCGGCACCTGATCGAAGACGGCGAAATCCAGGAGAACAGCGACTATACCCACGCCTGGCTGGACGGGTTTCACCGCTGGGTGCGCTCGATCAATCCCGATGCGCTGATGGTTGGTGAAATCTGGTCGGGCAGCTACGAGGTTGCGGCCTATGTGCCCGACGAGGTGGATATCGCGTTTGAATTTGAACTGGCCGAGTCGATGATCAACGCCGCGCGGCGCGGGGATGTCGGGCGTCTGGCTTCTACGCAGAAACGCCTGCTGGGCGTCTACCCGGAGGGCCAGTATGCAACCTTCCTGACCAACCACGACCAGAACCGGACCTTCACCCAGTTGATGGAAGACGTGCCCGCCAACAAAGTCGCGGCCACCTTCCTGCTGACCGGTCCCGGCGTGCCGTTCATCTACTACGGCGAGGAGATCGGCATGGTCGGCGCCAAGCCGGACGAGCGCATCCGCACGCCGATGCAGTGGGATGCTACCGACGGGACGGCGGGCTTCACCACCGATGACAAGCCATGGGAGCCGCTGGCCGACAACTACGCCGATTTCAACGTGGCCGCGCAGACGGACGATCCCGGCTCGCTGCTGAGCCATTACCGGGCGCTGATCCACCTGCGCAATGAACACGCCGCCCTGCGCACCGGCGACCTGCTGGTGATCGATACCGACACGCGCGATGTGTACAGCATCCTGCGCTACAACGAGGACGAAACGCTGCTGGTGCTGGTCAACGCGGAAGATAAGCCGGTCAGCGACTACGCTCTGACGCTGGACGAGGGGCCGCTGGCGGGTACGGTTGAAGCGGTGGTGTTGATGGGCGAGGGCGACGTGAGCGCGCCGACCGTCAGCGACAGCGGCGGCTTTGAGGATTACCTGCCGCTGCCCGAACTGCCCGCGCAGAGCAGCCTGATCATCCAGCTTGTGTATAGTGGCTGATGTGACCGACTTCAGCTTTTTGAGGGACTATATCCATGCCCTGCCGGACGAAACACGGAACCACCCGGAATACCCGTTTGGACTGCGGACGGGTATTTCTGAACCCATGATCCATCAAGCGGAAGCGGGAATTGCCGTACCGTCCGAACTGAAACAGTTTTACCGGTTTTCGTATGGCGCTATGCTGGGCGAGTACGAACTGCTGGTCATTCCTCAAATCAAAGAGGTTCTAACCTGGTTGAGTTCAGATCGGGAATTCTGGCGCGACTCACTACTGCCATTTGCGCGCGTGATCGATACAGGCGACTTGATCGCCTTTGATCTAGACGTGTCGAATAACAATGGATTGCAGGTTCTAGACGGCTTTCATGAGTTTGCGCCTACGGAATGGAAAGGCATTTGTTTCGGTTTGAAAACCTGGCTGCTGAAAATGGTCAACAACGATTTCCGCCCGTTCTGGTTTAATGCGACATAGTGTATGGATTGTCCAACAGCCGCATCTGCAAAACCGAGCATAGCACAACCTGATTGTGTTCTCCGGCAGCGGCACACAAGCGAGCCAACGCCCCTGGTCGCAGGCATGCGGTCGAGGGCGCTGCATTATAGTGGGCGGCGCAGGGTTAGCGTCAGGAAACCGTCAGCTAATCGCACACAGCATCCTGATGGGTGTAAACGTCCCGGTTTTTATTCTGTGCTATGATACTTAGCAATTGTTTGGAAGCATCGTGGGAGCATATTCGATTCTCCTGCCGACACTAACCCAAGGAGGAAACATATCATGTATCGTTTTCGCGCTGTAGTTATTTTGGGAGTTATCCTGGCGCTGATGATCGCTGCGTTCCCCGCGCTGGCACAGGATGATCTGGGCCAGACGGCGGTTGCCGCCGATGGTTCGTACAGTTTCCAGGTGCCCGCCGACTGGATGGCGACGGAGTTGGATAATCAGATCATCCTGGCCACGAGCACAACAGTCGCCTTTGAGCACTTGATAACCGACGGACTGCCGCAGGCAGGCGATATTATCGTGATGGCTCTCGGGCCGGATGCCATTTTGGAGGAACTCGGCACGCAAGCCGATCTCGCGGCGATGGGGGCGGCGATGGAGGCCAGCCTGGGCGAGGACGACATGCCGATCATCTTTGATGAGGTCCAGGTGTTCCCGCTGCCGGATGGGCGGCAGGCGGCTACGGCTGAGGTTGCCGAAGACAGCCAGATGGGCGGGGCGTTTATTGTGATCGAGGAGGAGGGAAAGTACCTCGGCATGCTGCTGCTGACCACGCAGGAAGACTACGCGGCCAGTGAAGAGTTGCTCGGCAATATCGCCCTGTCGCTGCGGTTGGGCGGCGCGGAAGAAGCTGCCGCCTCGCAGGAATCGTACTCGTTGGTGTGGTCACAGGCGGACGTGTTCGAGAACATCAACGGCGCGATTGCGATGGGTGACGACCGTTTCTACGTCTCCGACGGCGCTGGCGGCGTGCTGGTCTTCTCGATGGAGGGGGAGCAGATCGGCGCCATCGAGTTTGAGGGAGCGATGGTGTACGACTCGCCCGTTCTGGCCGGGGATGGCAACCTGTGGGTTTCGGACAGCTTCAACCAGACGGTGTACCTGGTCACGCAGGAGGGTGAAGTCTTGCAGTCGTTCGGCGGTGAGGACCAGTTCGACAGCATCTCGCCAAATTACATCGCGCTGGGGCCGGATGGCAACCTGTATGCCGCTAACAGCGGGGACGAGGGCGATTCGATCCAGGTGTGGAGCGCCGAGGGTGAATTCCTGCGCGAGTTCCCGATTGGCGGGGAGGAATCCTTCATCTGGGCGATGGACATGGCAGCGGACGGCAATCTCTACGTGGTTGACCTGATGAGCGGGATCATGATTTATGACTCGGAAGGCACCCTGGTCAACGACAATTTTGGCGGGGCGCAGACGTTTTTCCAGATGATCTCTGCCATCGCCGTGATGCCGGACGGCTCGGTCTTTATCTCCAGGGAAGCGCTGGAAGGTGAAGAAGGGGCCGAAGTGGTGCATCTCGACGCCAACGGTAACCTGTTGGGCAGCTTCACGTCCGCCGACCTGGGGATCGACCAATTCTATAACCCGATGGACTTTGCGATGACCGCCGATGGGCACCTGATCATGACCGACGGTAATATCGACGGGTCGCAGATACTGATGATCGCCATCGCTCCGGCAGAGGCCGCCAGCGAATAAGCTTGCCGTAGTTCGTTAACCGGTGTGGCCCCCTGTGGATCGTCATAGGGGGCCGCCGGTATCAATTAGGGTGGGGCTGTATAAACCACAGCGGGGCGACTCTGCTGCCGCCCCGCTTGAAATCGATCCTGACAGGTTGGATCGTTTTGTTTACGCTTCTTCCTCTTTTTCCTTCTGCGCCTGCGCGATGATTTCTTGCTGAATGTGCGCCGGGACACGCTCGTAACGCAGGAAATCCATCGTATAGACGCCGCGCCCGGCAGTCATCGAGCGCAGGTCGTTGCTGTAGCGCTGAATCTCGGCCAGCGGTACTTCGACCGTGACCACGCTGCGGCCCGCTTCGGTTTCCATACCGAGCACGCGCCCGCGACGGCTGTTCATGTCGCCCATCACGTCGCCCATGTTTTCTTCGGGCACGACCACTTCAACATGCATGATCGGCTCCAGCAGCACGGGATTTGCCGCCTGGAACGCCTCGCGGAAAGCGCCGCGCCCGGCAATCTGGAACGCGATGTCCTTCGAGTCTACCGGGTGCATCTTGCCGTCGTAAACGACTGCCTTCACGTAGCGAACCGGGTACCCGGCCATCACGCCTCCGTCCAGCACCTGGCGGACGCCCTTCTCAGTCGAGCCGATGAACGACTGGCTGATCGATCCGCCAAAGACTTCGCTGGCAAACTCGAATTCCTCTTCGGCTGTTTCCATATCCAGCGGCTCGACGCGCAAGTGCACTTCTGCGAACTGGCCCGCGCCGCCGGTCTGCTTCTTGTGACGGTAGACCGCCGTCGCCGACTTGGTGATGGTTTCCTGGTAGGGCACCTTTGGTATGCTGGTATCCAGTCCGACGCCCAACCGTTCGGCGCGGCTGATGGCGATGTTGATGTGCGTGCCGCCCATGCCTTCCAGGATCGCCTGCTTGGTGACGGCGTCCTGCCGCCACCGGAGCGTGGGATCGCCGTTGGTCAGGTTGGTCAGCACCTCGCCCATCTTGGCACTGTCGCTCTGGGTGCGCGGGTGGAGCGCCACGGCGTAGATCGGCATTGAGAACAGCGGCGCGATCACGTACTGGTCGTATTTGGCCGTCAGCGTGTGCCCGGTGTGCGTGGCGCGCAGCTTGGCCGCTACGCCAATATCACCCGCGTGCAGCACGTCCAGCGGGAGTTGGGTTTCGCCGCGCACGGTCATCAGGTTGCCCAGCCGCTCCTCTTCACCGGCGTTCAGGTTTTGGAGCGAATCGTTGGTCTTCAGGCTGCCGCTAAACAGCCGGAAGTAGGTCAGCGTGCCGTACTTGTCGGTATGGCTGTGGAACACGTAGGCAACCGTTGGCCCGTCGTCGGTCTGCGGGGGTTCCAGGACGCCGGTGCCGCCGTCTGGACTCGCCACTTCCACGCGGCGCTGGTCGGGTGTGGGCACATACGCGAGCAGTGCGTCCAGCAGCGGGAAAATACCGACGCTGTGAGTGGAACTGGTCGCAAATACCGGCACTACGCGGCTGTCACTGTCCTGGACCGATGCCACGATGCCCTGGCGGATTTCTTCGCCGGTCAGCGTTTCGGTGTCAAAGTATTTTTCCATCAGCGCGTCGTCCGACTCGGCAGCCGATTCCATCAATTCCAGGTGAGCGGCTTCCACGTCGTCGACCATGTCGGCGGGGATATCGGCGGTATCTTCCCCGGCGCCCATCAGCGCCTTCTTTTCGAGCAGGTCAACCACGCCCGCAAAGTCTGCCTGCGAGCCAATCGGCAGCACGACCGGCACAAACCGGTAGTCCGGGAACCGTTCGCGCATGGCGTTCAGGGCGCTGTGAAAATTGGCGTTTTCGCGATCCATCTTGTTGATCACGACCATGATCGGCACGGATACTTCCTCGGCATAGCTGAATGCCAGTTCGGTGCCAACCTCTGGCCCGGCAACCGAATCGACCAGCACCACCGCCGCGTCCGAGACGCACACCGCGTTTTTGGCTTCGCCCTGAAAATCGACAAAACCGGGTGCGTCCAGCACGTTGATCTTGTGGTTTTTGTATTCGACAGGAACCAGCGCAGTAAAAATCGACAGCGTGCGGTCGCGCTCGTCCTGGTCGTAGTCGGCGACTGTATTCCCTTCTTCAATTTTCCCCATACGGGTGATCGCGCCGGTGTTGAACAGCAGGCTTTCGGCCAGGCTGGTCTTCCCGGCGCCCTGATGGCCTACCAGGGCGACATTCCTCAAGAGATCGGTTGTATATTCCTTCATTACGGACAGTGCCTCCAAGAATTGAGCTGTGTACAAGGTCAAACGAGAATAACAGTTGCGCGCTGCGCCACCGGTAGGGTAACTCGTTCGGTGCCAGGCTGTTAGGCGTTCGTTTTAGTGATTAGCTGGCCAGCGCCGGGTTTTTGATCCTGGTACACAGGCTGCAAAGCGCCTGCCTGTTTCTGGCTAATTCACTGGTCGCTAATAGCTATTCGCCTGACGATGATCGAAAGGATTGTACGAGGTGGCACCCTAAAAGTCAAAGGTTTTTTAACAACGTACCGCAGTTCGAGCCGGGACGGCCCGCAGGACAGCCGTCCGGCAAGCGTAGGCTGTCTGAAGTGTAATAACGCTGGCCCTGTGCGATACTTGGGAACAGGCAGCCAGGGAGGCGTATCTGCTGCTGGCTGATTGCTTGATTAATCCACCCTGGCAAACTCGCACCGAATGCGATATAGTGCCAGACGTTTTCGACAGCTAACAGGGGGATCGTGAAATCAGGCTGCGCATCTATGAGACGTATTGGAAGTGTGGGCCAGCGCAGCGCCCAACCAGTTGGTCAGGCAGGCAGCGAACCGCTTGTCGTCTGCCGGTCAACGAAGGAGCAGAACGGATCCATGGCTTCGGACAAGCGGCATACACCGCCTAACGTTCCCAAAGTCCCATCGAACGTACCCAACGATTATGAACACCTCGGCGTACCGGGGTCGTTGAATATCCCGCTGCACGGGACCAGCCGCAAACGCCGCCCCCATGCCCGCCGCCGTGGCTCGATGCCCGGATGGGGCAAGGCGCTGCTGGCGATTGGCGGTGCGCTGGCCGCGTTTGGACTGGTCGCGCTGGTGATCGGCATCATCGCGTTTCCGCCCTTTTTCCGGGGATTGGAGCCGCGCTACCAGGAGCGGATCATCGAATTTTTCCCGCTGGCGACGTACCTCAAGCCAACCGTGCCGTTTGAGGTGCTGCCAACGCTCAGCGGTGCGAGTGATGAAGAAGCCGCGCAGCAGTTATTGCTGACGCAGGACACCACGCCCACCGAAACCCCGCTGCCCCAGGCGGGCGACATTACGCAGGATGGCACCCAGCCGGTGCTTTCACCTACGCCAACGGTAGTATTGGACGAAGGGGGCAGCATCCCGATCGGACAGGTCAATACGCCGGTGCCGACTCCGCTGCCGGTCTATGAATCCGCCAATCCGGCGGACGCGCCCACCTGGACGGCGATCCCGCCCACCGAGGCGCCGCTCCCCGCTCAGCAGCGCCTGTACAACATCCATTACGAGCAGCAGGGCTGGAACAACTGCGGCCCGACTACCATGACGATGGCGCTCAGCTACTTCGGCTGGAGCGATAACCAGTATACGGCGGCCAAGTGGATGAAGCCGCACACCGAAGATAAAAACGTCAGCCCGTGGCAGATGGTGCGCTTTGTGAATGAGAACACGGGCATCAAGGCGCTGTACCGCATCGGCGGCAGCACGCAGTTGCTCAAGCGGCTGATCGCTGCCGGTTTCCCGGTCGTGGTCGAAGAGGGTTTCCAGCCTGCCGGTGAGGACTGGATGGGACACTACCTGCTGCTGATCGGCTACGACGATTACGGGCAGTACTTCCTGGCCTTCGACAGCTACCTGGGCAGCAACCAGGGCGAAGGCAAGCAGCACCCCTACAGCGTGCTGGATGAAAACTGGCGGCACTTCAACCGGGTGTTTATGGTGCCCTATGACTCGTCGCTCGAACCGGCGCTGCGTACTGCGCTGGGCGATTACGTGGACCCGGACTACGCTGCCCGGACCGCGCTCGAAACCGCGCGCGCCGAAGCGTCGAAAGACAACGAGGACAAGTGGGCCTGGTTCAACATGGGGTCATCCTATGTCGCGCTCGAAGAATATGACAGCGCGGCCATCGCGTTTGATCGCGCCTTCCAGTTGTACCTGCCCTGGCGCATGATGTGGTACCAGTTCGGCCCCTACGAATCCTACTACGAAGTGGGGCGCTACAACGACGTGCTCACGTTGGCCGAGCAAAACCGCAACATCACGCCCTACGTCGAGGAAACGTATTACTGGCAGGGCATGGTCTACGCGGCGCAGGGCGATACCGAACGGGCGCTGATCAAGTTCAACGAGGCGCTGAAGTACAACCGGAACTTCTTCCCGGCCCAGGAAGCCAAAGCCCAGGTTGAAGCCGGGACGTTCCCCCAGGCATACGCCAGCAACCAGTAGGCGCCTGGGCCAGCGGCGCGATGGGTGCGCAGATAACCAACTCCGCCGGGCCACACGGTCCGGCGCTTTCTTTCACCGCCATAGATGCATGAGTCATGAGGTGAACCAGCGATGAGCGACAACCCGCCACCCGCCAGCCCGGCCCAGGCCAGCACGCGCAGTATGGCACGCAACACGATCATCCTCATGATCGCGTTCGCCACCGCCAAGGCGATCAGTCTGGCGCAAACGTTCATCATCGCCAGCGTGTTTGGCGTCGGTGATGAGTGGGACGCCTTTGTAACCGCCAACCGCATCCCGGAGCAGATCGTGCTGCTGATCGGCGGCGGCGCGCTGAGCTATGCCTTCATCCCGGTTTTTAGCAGCTTCCTGGCACGCCAGGACCGGGCGGGCGCGTGGCAGCTTGCCAGCAGCGTGATCAACACGGTCTTTGTGATCACGTTTGCGCTGAGCGTGATCGGCTTCCTGCTGGCGCCCTGGCTGGTGGAACACGTCGTCGCGCCCGGCTTTGAAGCCGACAAGATCGACCAGACGGTTAAGCTGATGCGCATCCTGCTGATCAGCACGCTGATCTTCAGCATCAGCGGCATGTTCCAGGGCATTCTACACAGCCACAACCATTTTTTGCTGCCTGCGCTGGCGCCGATCCTGTTTGACGTGGGTATTCTGTTCGGCGTGATCTTCCTGATCGGCCCGTTCGACGTGTACGGCATCGCATGGGGCGCGGTGCTTGGCTCGATCATGCACCTGGGCGTGCAGGTGCCCGGCCTGGTGCGCTACAAGATGCGCTGGCTGCCGCGCCTGGGCTGGCATGACCCGGCGCTGCGGCGCGTGGTGGTGCTGATGATCCCGCGCGTGCTGGGGCTGGGCGTGGTGACGTTTAACACGCTGGTCTTTAACAACATCGCGTCCCGGCTGGGCAGCGGGGCGGTCAGCGCGTTTGACTGGGGCTACCGCCTGATGAACATCCCCGAAACGCTGATCGGCAGCGCGATGGGTTTTGTCGTCTTCCCGACGCTGGCCGCGCTCAGCGAACTGGGCGACGAGGCCAACCGGCGCCGCGCCATGTCCGGGGCGGTGCGCTTTATCCTGATCGCCACCATCCCCGCCGCGACCGGCCTGATCCTGATCGGCAGGCCGATGATCAGCCTGCTGGAGCGGGGCGCGTTTGATGCCAGGGACAGCGCGCTGGTCTATGGGGCGCTGCAATTCTTCGCGTTTGGGCTGATTTTCCAGAGCATCCACGAGGTGATCGCGCGCAGCTTCTACGCCGACAAGGACACCTTCACCCCGCTGTGGACGGCTGTGATCGCTGCCGTGGTGAACGTGCTGATCGTGGGCGGGCTGTACGTGGCGCACGTGTACCAGGTCGAAGATACGGTGCAGAAAACGTTTGAAACGTGGAGCACGCAGTTCGCCGCCGGGAGCTATCCCGCCGCGCTGGACGTCCTGGCAACCGGCGCGGACGAGGTCCACGACGCGCTGGCGAGCGTGACGGGCGTTGGCGGGCTGGCGCTGGGCTATTCGGTCACGTTCCTGATCGAACTGGGCCTGCTGCTGGTCATTTTGCGGCGGCGCTGGGGCGGCATCGACGGGCGCGCGCTCAGCCGCACGACGCAACGCACGGTGGCAGCCTCGGTGGTGATGGGCGCGGCGGTGCTGGGCGTGGACGCGGCGCTGGGCGCCATCGGCTGGCATGATGCGGGCGTGCTGATCACGGCGGTGCGGGTGCTGCTGCTGGCGGGGGTGGGTGCGGCGGCGTTTGTGGTGGCCGCGATCCTGCTGGGCGTGGACGAGATTCGCAGCCTGCCGCGCCTGGTGCTGCGCCGGGGTGGGCGGGCAGCGCTGCAAGAGGTGTGATCGGGCGGCTGGCAGTTAGCAGTTGGTGATTAGCCGGAACATGCGCCCTGGTTGGCATCCGCCCGCCGGGGCGGTAGTATTTATTTAGCCCGTTTGCATTTTACCAAAGGCAGCGCACATGACCATCAAAATCATCAAGCTTACGCTGGGCGTGCTCGAAACCAACTGCTACATCGTGGGTGATACGGCGACCGGCGACGCAATTGTGATCGATCCCGCCGATCAAGCCGACCTGATCCGGCAGACTGTCAGTAAACAGGGCTGGACCGTGCGCCTGATCCTGGCAACGCACGGCCATTTTGACCATATCCTCGCCAGCGCGGACCTCAAGGCGGCGACCGGCGTGCCGTTCCGCGTGCACAAAGCCGACCTGCCGCTGGTCCAGGCTATGCCGCAGATAGTGCAGGAGTGGCTTGGCGCTGAAGTCGGCCCCGCTGCCGAACCGGACGGCTTTGTGAGCGAAGGCGATACGATCACGATGGGCGGGATCACGCTGGACGTGTTGTTCACGCCCGGCCATTCACCCGGCCATGTAAGCTATGTTCTGCGGGGCGAGAACACCGTGTTCAGCGGGGATGTGCTGTTTTATGAGAGCATCGGGCGGGCGGACCTGCCCGGCGGCGACTACAGCACGCTGATGGAGTCGATTGTGAACAAACTGCTGCCGCTGGGCGATGCCGTCAAGGTCATGCCGGGACACATGCAGGACACAACTATCGGGCACGAGCGCCAGCACAACCCGTATGTGACCGAGTATCTGCGCTCGCGCGCGCAGTAACCCCGCATGAGCTTTGAATACCTGGGCCGTTTACGAAGTGTCCTGGCGCAGCTTCCGGTGGCGGCACTGCCTCACACCTTGCTAAACGTGGGCTGCGGTGAGTTCCCGTCCGCGCACGCCCTGATCGACGCGCTGCCCGGTTGGAGACTGATCGGCGTGGACCTGGACGGCGCAGCCCTCCGACGGGCGCAGACCCGCGCGGCTTCCTTACACCTGCTGCAAGCCGACGCGATCCACCTGCCGGACCTGCTGCGGGCGCGTGCCGGTTTGATCCTGGTGCGCCACCCGGACCTGTACTGCCGCAGCAGCGCCTGGAGTGAGATCATAAGCATGCTGCCCCGGCTGCTGGCGCCCGGCGGCTCTTTGATCATCTCGGTGTACGTGCCCGAAGAGATCGACCTGATCCGCTCGTTGAGCCTGCCGCCCGCCTACCCGCTGGACGAGGGCGCGCTGTCCGCGCCGGACCTAGCCGGGCACGACCGCTTTGTGCTCGCCTACCGCCGCGCCCAGCCTATCACGCCGCGCCGGTAGGCGCCTCAAAAAACACGACGTTCGGCTGATCGATGGAGAAACCAATCCAAACTCAGCCGCGAATCCATGATTCACTGAATTTTGCGACTCGCCTCCGGCGAGATTCAGGCAGTGCTCGCGGGCGAGTCCGGTCTGGTCACGTTGCAGACCAGAGATCAGATTCAGCAGAGATCAGAGGATCAAAAGCTAAATGGGAACCGACCACACCACCCGAAACCCCCAGTTGCCGAACCTGAGGTCCGGACTGTCGAGGCTGCGAGCGGCGGCGCGCAGGCTGAGCCGGTTGTAGAAGAACCACGACCCGCCGCGAGCCACCCGCCCTCCGGTTCCCTCCGGGCGATTGTTCTCTGCTTCTGGCGACTCATAGTTAGCAGCCCACTCCGTTAAGCACCACTCCCACACGTTGCCGATCAGGTCGCACGCGCCGTGTGCCGGGTTCGCACCAGCCGGGAACAACCCCACCGCGCTGGTGCGCCCGATGCCGCTGCCGTCCCAGTTCACACGCCTGCCGCCGTCCCACTCGTTCCCCCACGTCCACAGCCGCCCGTCCGGGTAACGCGCTGCTTTCTCCCACTCGCATTCGCGCGCCAGCCGGATCACGTACTCAGCGGGTACATCGTCCGGCAGCCGCAGCCTGCCCTGCTGCCGCTGCTCGTCCAACCACCGCGTATAGGCATACGCTTCATACCAGCTCACCCCCACCACCGGGTGATTGGCGATGTGCCATTCAGGATCGTTCCATAGATAAGGCTCTGTGCCCTCGCCCTTATCTTCCCACCCCGCGTCTGTCCAATATGCCGGGTTCCCATACCCGCCCGCCGTCACAAACGGCTCGTACTGCGCCACCGTGACCGGGTACTGCGCCATCCAGAACGGGTATGGCAGGTCAAACTCAGCGCCGTCCCAGGCGTTGCGAGCATCCGGGTCGCCGCCCATTCGGAAGGGGCCGTCGGGCACCTCACACCAGGCCATGTCCGGCACGCCGCCGGGAGCCAGCACGCCGGGGCGCGGGTCGCCGGTGGCTGCCAGCTTGCGCCCGGCCTCCGCGCGGTCGGGCGGTGGGGTGTCCGGGTCCAGCATCATATCCAGTAAGCGCTGCGCTGTGGGGGAGACAGCCGAACCAGCGCCAGTACCCGGCTCATCGTCCGCCTGCTGGGTCACGTTCGCGCCCTCGTCAACCCGGCGGGGCGCATAGGCGCTCAGCCGGTCTACAAACGCGGAGTCAGGCAGGCGCCCGTCGCGGACATCAACGTACTGCGTCAGCACAAAAATGGGCCAGTTCTCGCCATCCAGAAGCACGGGAAAAAACTGCTTCATCCGTTCATCTGCCCAGGCCACTTCACGCTGTACCCAGCGGGACCGGCGCGATTCCGGTGTCATAATGACAACACATGCCGCACACTCTATCACGGCGTGGTACATGACTTCCAGCCAGTTCTCGCCGTAATCGATGCGGTCATCTATCCAGATGTCAAAGCCGTGCTTGAGCAGGTAATCGGCCAGGCGGCGCGCATAGGTTTTGTTCTTTTTGCTGTAGCTGATAAAGACGTGGGACATGGTTTTCATTCAGGCATCCCGGCAGGTAGTTAACACCTGGATAGTATAGACCGGTGACAGCCAAAGCAAAAGCAGCGCACCGGGCGCCGGGCACACTATAATAGGGTGGAACACAACCGACAAGGAGCAAAACATGACTGATTTTGTATGTATTGGCGTCCCCTACTCCCTCGGCGAGAAGCTCGACGAGCGCAACGAGGTCGCCGCCGTGCGTGACAGCGGCCTGGCGCAGGCCATCGGCGCGACGTGGGTTGACATCACGCCGGATTTTGCCGCCAGTCTCGACCCGGTGACGGCTGTTAACCGCGCGCTGGCGCATACCATCATCGCCCACCGTGATCGCGTGCCCCTCATTTTGGCGGGGGACTGCACCAGCGCCATCGGTGCGGCCAAGGGTTTGCTGGGTGACGACGGCCTGGGCGTGGTATGGTTGGATGCACACGGCGATTTCAACACGCCGGAAACGTCGCCGAGTGGATTCCTGGGCGGGATGCCGCTGGCGATGTTGGCAGGTCGCGGCGAGCAGCACTTGATGGCAGGCGTGGAACTGCCGCCGCTCAGCGAGAAAAACATCGTCCTGACCGATGCCCGCGACCTGGACCCCGGCGAAGCTGCCTCCCTCAAGACGAGCGCCGTCACCCACCTGCCGGATATTCACGACCTGCTGACTGCGCCGCTGCCATCCACGCCGATCTACGTTCACCTGGATGTGGACGTGGTCAACCCGGACGAGATGCCCGGCATGAGCTACCCGGCTCCCGGCGGTCCATCGCTTGAGGAAACGGCAGCGGTGATCAAGCGGGTGGCGCGCGATGGACATGTCATCGGGCTGCTGGTCGGCCTGTGGAATGAAGACCTGGTATCGGATGACCGGGCCTTACAAGGAACGCTGAAGCTCATGCGGGCCTTTGTGGACGCGGTGCAAGCATGACGACGCCCCGGCACAGCCGGTAATCACACTATCCCGGTTCGTTTGCGCTGCGACGTGTTCTCGATCACAGTGCGCCCGCAGCGCTAGCGCGGCACTCCCCACAAGCGAATGGTGCCATCCCCGCCGCCGGTCGCCAGCAGCGTGCCGTCCGGGCTGAAAACCACGTTCACCGGCAAATCGCGGGGTTGTCCTTCCAGCGTAACCAGCAGTTCGCCCAATAGCGCATCCCATAGGCGGACAGTGCCGTCCTCATGTCCTGAAGCCAGCACCATGCTGTCAGGGGCAAATGCCACGCTGGACACGCCTGCCGGAGCACCGCTGAGCAGCACTACCAGTTCATCTGCGCTGCCATCCCCTGGCTGGATACCCCAGAACCGCACCGTGCCATCCTCAAAGCCGCCAGCAGACGCCAGCACCATCCTGCCATCAGGCAGTCGCGGTGGGTAGAAATCCACGTCATTCACCCAACCAACGTGTCCCTCCAGGGTATTCAGGCGTTCACCCCGGTTCACATCCCATATCTGAATCGTGCCGTCGGTATTGCCCGCTGCCACCAGTATCCCGTCAGGGCTGAACGCGATGCTGCTCATGTACTCCGTGTGATCCTCAAACACCGTCAGCAGACTGCCGGTTGTCACGTCCCACAGGTGTATCTCGCCATAGACCAACCCGGCAGCGAGACGTGTGCCGTCCGGGCTGAACGCCACACTGCCGACTGCCTCCCCGTATTCCATCAGCACCTGCTGCACAGTTTTCGTCGCCGTATCCCACAGGCGCAGGCCCGACAGCGAACTGGCTGTAACCAGTAAGGCGCCATCCGGGCTGTAAGCCAGGTCTTCCATTGACCCATAGCCTTGCAGGTAGCCCTGAATGACTCCCTGGTCAATGTCCCACAGCTCGACCCAGCCGCCGCTGGTGATATACCCGCTCGCCCCGGCTGCCAGGGTGATGCCGTCCGGGCTGAACGCGAAGCAGCCCTTGCTGATCGTGTCGCTGGACGCGCCGCCGCGCTCCGCTCCCCCGTAGTTGTAGCCGCTCAGCACAACCACGCGCTCGCCGGAGGGAATGTCCCACAATCCTACTCGCCCCGCCGCGTCCGCAGCCGCCAACGTGGTCCCATCCGGGCTGAACGTCACACTCAGCGCATCGTAACTCGCCGGACACGGCACCCACGGCTGGCCGGTGTCTTCCCCGAAGCAGTGAGCGAATGCCTGATCATCAAAGGCAGGCCGGGCCAGCAGCGTCCCGGTCGCCACGTCCCACACGGCGAGGTCATACGCCGCCGTAGCCAGGACCGTGCCATCCGGGCTGAACGCCAGGCTTCGTGTACTGGACGTGTTTTCCAGCGTATACCGCACCTCGCCCGTCGCCGCGTCGCGCACTTCGACCTGCTTGCCTGCTACGGCCAGCAGCGTGCCGTCCGGGCTGTACGCGACATAATTCCCCGTGCTGTGCCCTTCGGTCAACTGCCAGGATGTCAACAGCGCCTGGGTTTGCAGGTCCCATTGGCGCACCAGCCCCGGCTTCCGTGTGGCCGTCTTGCTGCTGGTGCCTGTTGTCGCCAGCGTTGTGCCATCTGGACTGAACGCCACGTGCGTATCGCCCCAGAAATCCGGCTCGCCGCTGATGAGCGCGGGTTCCTCACCTGCCCCCATACCCCAGAGTAGAACGCCGTCGCTGGCACAGGCCAGCACCGTCCCGTCCGGGTTGAACGCGAGGCTCTCGACGGGCCTCCACCATTCGCCTACACGGCATTCCAACTCGTACACGGGCAGCGCGCCTGCCATATCACGGCTGACGGCGCTCATCTCCCACACCTGCACCGACATATCGCGCCCGCCCGCCGCCAGCCAGCGACCATCCGGACTGAACACCACGCTCCAGGTATCGGCTCCTGTTTCCAGAAAGCGAGGCGGCGCGTCGACGTCAGCCGTATCGTGCAGCCATACGCCTGCCGAACTGGCTACCGCCAGGATGGACCCATCCGGCGACCAGGCTAGCTGGTTTATCCAGCCGCGCCCAAGCATAGCCAGCCGGGTGATCTGGGCTGCGTTGTCTGCCGTGATGATTTGACGTTGGGCGTCGTCTTGCGCGACGACAGGGTGAACCAGGATCAACACACAGAAGAGTACCAGGCAACCATTTCGCATGTCTCTACAGCTCCGTCTCATGTGCCTTTGACTCATTAAACCACATTCCAGCGCTTGCAGCCTGAGACGCGCCTGGATAAACCGCTGCTGTACACACAGGTTGGTACACCATCACAGGCTCACATGCACTTGATCAAAACCAGCCCCCGATGCTCGACAGGTTCAGCATGACCCCGATCATCTCTGGAGCATCCGCCGGACGGCCCAGCAAATCGCGCAGATCGCCCCGACAGCCGTTATCCAGTACAGTAGTAGCCAGTAGTATCTTGCCCGGCGCCTATCAAAGGACAGAGACAATGAGCAGCAGTCGAGCGCGTGCACAGAGTTGGCCCTACCCCCGCCAACGACGTTTTGAACACTACATGCGCCAGATCGCAGCGAACTGGTTTGCAGAACGCGGGGTTTGCACCCATGCCCGATACCCCTACATTCTGGCGCAGTATGACGACTGGGCGCACAACATTATCCTGCCCAAAGTCGCTGAGTACATTCAAACTGAACGTGCTGAACGCAAGTCCCACAACCAGGGTTTTCCACTACACAGGTACATCCATCATGGCCTGAGCAGCCAGGCGATGGTCTTCAACCTCATCGGCCCGCTCATCGTGTACAACGACCTTGAACCGCTTGCAACGGCTCTTGCCCAACACAACGTTGCCTGGCCGCATAACGACATCATCGCCTGCTTTGAATACGAAGACCGCTCAGTGTT
This sequence comes from Anaerolineae bacterium, assembly GCA_016926875.1. Lineage (GTDB taxonomy): Bacteria > Chloroflexota > Anaerolineae > Aggregatilineales > Aggregatilineaceae > JAFGNU01. The sequence goes on from JAFGNU010000099.1 coordinate 34,094, forward strand.
CAATGAAGATACCGGGCAGCCTACGTCTCTGGATGTTGTTTTTGCAGACCAGCATTCAGCGCCCTTTTTGTTCATGGAAGCCAAGTTTGTTGAAAAGGAATTTGGCGGCTGCTCAGTGTTCGCTCAAGGAGATTGCGACGGGCGTAATCCCGCGTCTGATTTTTCCACATGCTATCTCCATCACCTTGGCCGCCGGTACTGGGAACTTCTTGAGAAACACGGTTTTCTATCTGGCCCGCTCGGCCAAAACACAACGTGTATCCTGGCAACATACTATCAGTTCTTTCGCGAGATGCTTTTCGCCCTGGAACTCGACAGCACTTTGGTCCTGCTGGCCGATGCGCGTAACCCAACCTTTTACTGCGATAGCCCCAAAGGTGAGCGCGGGTTGGTTCCGTTCCTGCTGTCACTTATTCCGGCTACGGTCCAAAACCGGTTTGTCTTTCTGACGATTCAGCAACTCGTGACCGTCATCCGGCAAACAAGGCGTCATAAATGGATTGCTGAGTTTGAGCGGAAGTACGGCTTGGATTAGCTTGTCCGTGCCCGCCTCAGTGAGCCTATTGTTGCGACGCATACGACTACATCCAATTGATGATCCAGAAGAGAACTTGTAAGAGGAAACTTGAGATGAGTACCAGTTCAGGTTACTATGTGGCCCGCACAGAACAGCTTCTTGAGCGCTTCGAACAAGACATCCAGGATTGGCGACAGGTCATGACCGTTGCTTACGACGCTGACTTCATCAGCGCTGTCGTCCAACAAGCTCGCGCCGAATTCGAAGCACTAATTCCCCATATCCCCTACATCGGCGGCGATGAGAACCACCTGACCGGCAGCCTCGTCCGCTCCGTCCGCTGTCTGGCACTCTACAAAGCCATGCAAGCGCACGGCAAGACGGCGGCTGATGCAGGCAAAGTGCTGTATGATGCCGCCGTCATCCAGGCGGCTCGTCCTGCGCCACCTATCCCGCCATCCGAATGGCTCAGCGAGGAAGAACTCATGCAGCGACGACGAGAGCGTGCGGAAGAGTCACAAGAACGGCGCTATCCCGATGACTTCGTTTATACGTTCGTGGAGGGCGACGGCGAAACCTTCGACTATGGCTACAACTTCACCGAGTGCGCGTCTCACAAGTTCTGCCGTGCGCGGGATGCCGAGACGTTCATGCCGTTTTTCTGCTTCCTGGACTTCCCGCTGTGTGAGGGGGCCGGGTTGGGTTTGAGCCGGACCATGACCCTGGCCGACGGCCATCCACTGTGCAATCACCGGTTCAGGCCAGGTGGCAAGTCCGCGCTGGAGTGGCCGCCGCCGTTCCTCCAGGACAAATAGCCCTGGAAAAAGGACCTACAGTAGAACCTGATACAATCCGGCAGGAGTAGGCCGCCGGTTTTTTGCAGGGGCGATCCGCTGGGTGTGCCCGCCGTCATCCCCCGATGCTCGACAGGTTCAGCATGACCCCGATCATCACGATCACCAGGCCCAGCATGAGCAGCACCACGCGCGCCCGCTCCCGCCCGATCAGGCGGCTCAGCAGGCGCCCGTGCACGACTTTCATTGTTGAGTCGAGGTTAAACGCCGCGCCGATCAATGTGTGCAGGCCCAGCAGGATCACGGCCAGCGTAAGAAGGTGCGAGTTTTTCATGCGTGCGCCGCTGTTGCCCAGGCGACCCGCTAGCGCGTCTTGCCCACTGCCGACTCGATCTCGATCAACACGTCGTCCAGCGAACCCCGGTTGTCTACATAGCGCCAGATACCCCCGTACAGGCTGTCGCGCGCATCCGGGTGCAGCCGGTCGGACAGGTCAAAGACCGGGTCGCCGCGCTCGGTCAGCGCTGCCGCGTCCCGCAGCACGCCGTTGGGATAATCCGCGCCGGGATAGGGCGAGATCGCGCTGCCCAGGTCGGCCCAGGCGGCTGCCGCTTCGGGTGACGCCAGGTATTCGGCCAGTTGCAGCACGATCGGATCGTCGTTGAACAGGACGATAAAATCACCACCGATCACCACGCCGCCCGATCTATCACCAGCCGGAAGCGCGAAGAAATCCACGTCCGCGCCGGGTGTCAGGCGGCGGTTGGCGCTCGTGATCCAGCGCAGCGCCGTGCTTGGCCCGATGGCAAAAGCTGCTGCTGCCGGATCGTCAAACGGCGCGAGCACCGCGTCGGCAGGCGACAGCCGCGTGGGATCATCGAGCACGCCGGTATCAAGCATCTCGCCGAATACTTCCCACGCCGCGCGGACGCGCTCATCGGTCCAGGGGATCAACCCGTCCGCCAGCCCATTAACAACGTCGGCCCCGTACTGCCGGACCAGGATCGTTTCGAGGATGTCCGTACCGATAACGCCCGTGCTCAAACCCAGCGCCCAGGGTTCGCGCCCCTGCCCGGCGTGGACGTGGCTCACGGTCAGCAGGTCGTCCCAGGTGCGCGGCACGGACGCCGCCATCTGCCCCGCGCTGTTATACCAGGCCAGCCCCTTGACCGTCAGCCGCACAAACCGCCCGTAGACGATACCGTCAACCGTCACCGCGTCGGCCAGGTAAGCCGGGTAGCCATCCGGCGGGGGGCCAAGCGCCGCGTCCAGCGCGATCACCTGGCCGGATTCGACATAGGCGCGCAGCAAGCCGGGCTGCGTCATCAGCACCATGTCCGGCGGCGTGCCCGCCTGGACCTGCTGGTACAGCGATTTTTCCAGGTTGGACGCCGCGATCAGGTTGGGCTGGATGTTGTGTTCCTGGAAAAAGGGCAGCAAAAGCTGCTGAAAATCGTCCTGTTCGGCGCGGCTGTCCCACTGCGCCAGGATGGTGATCTGGTTGTACTGCGCAGCGGCGGGCGGCAGTCCGGCCAGCGCGACCAGGATCGCCAGCAGCAGGACGAGGGGTAAACGCAGGGATCGGGTATCCATCGGGCACTCTCCGGTACGGGATCAAGGATCGTTTCTGCTGCGAGTATACGAAGGCGCGGCGCCGGGGGCAAGGGGATCGCTGGTGGGAGACGGTTGGGTAGGCTAGACTTACGTTACATGGTTCGGAATTACGAGGCGCATCCGATGTCAGACCTGATGCTTAAAATCGACCTCGATGATTTGTTTGAGTTGATCAAGCAGCTTTCGCCAGAACAGAGACGCTTGGTACGCCAACGTTTAGACCTGGACTGGTCAACCCGGTTTGCTCAAGCTCTCGATGCAATTCAAGCTGATATACCGCCAGCGATCACAGACGACGAAGCTGCCGCCGCTATTGAGCAAGCTGTTCGTGAAGTTCGAACAGGCAAGCAATAGGTATACTGTGGATCGTCATCGGTACTAATTCCTCACAGCATCTCGTGCTTTGGCTATCCTGGCCCGCTGGCAGCGATCCAAATTGACACCCTAGAACACATGTGCTAAAATGGTGCAGCGTTTCTTCACCAGCACATGGGGGTTACGATGACTGTACGCCTACCTCACCCGCTGCCCTTAGCCGCCGTCCGGGCGCTGGCCCTGCACGCGCAGGCGCTCACCGCCCCGCCGGATGGCGCGTCTCCGCCCACACTCGACACCATTCACGACCTGGTCGAACAACTCGGCTGTGTGCAGATCGACACGCTGCACGTCGTCCAGCGCAGCCAATACCTGGTGCTGTGGAGCCGGTTGGGCCAGTACGATCCCGCCGATTTTGACCGCCTGATCTTCGACCCGGATCACCGCCGTCTGTTTGAATACTGGATGCACGCCGCTTCGATCATCCCACTGAGCCGCTACCGCTTCCGCCTGCCTCACATTCGCTGGTTCCGCGAGCATGGCAGCCGGTGGCGGCGCGGCTGGCCGCAGAAACCGGAAAACGCAGCGGTGATCGCGGCGGTGCTGGACCGCATCCGGGAAGAGGGACCGCTTGGCTCTGCCGACTTTGAGAACCCATCCCGCAAGCGGCAGTCCTGGTGGGACTGGAAACCGGCCAAGTACGCGCTGCATTACCTGTATGACCAGGGAAAGGTGATGGTAGTCCGGCGGGTGAACTTCCAGCGGCACATGGACCTGACCGAGCGCGTGCTGCCCGATTGGGTGGACCGTGACGAACCCACCTCTGACGAGGCGAACTACCACACCCTGGCGCACAATGCGCGGGCGCTGGGCATCGCGGACGCGGGCCAGATCGCGGATTACGTGCACATGAAGCGCGGCGACGCCTACCCGGTCATCGAGCGCCTGCTGGCTGACGGCGTGCTGGTCGAAGTGGAAGCGGAATTACTCGACGGCGAGGCGCACACGCTGATCGTTCACCGCGACAACCTCCCCGCGCTGGAACAGGCTGCCGACGGTGCTTTACAGCCGGAGCGCACAACCTTTCTCAGCCCGTTTGACAGCCTGTTCTGGGCCGGTAGACGCGATCAACAGGTGTGGGGCTTTGAGAAGGTGCTGGAAGCCTACAAGCCCGCCAGCCAACGCATCTGGGGCTATTTTTGTCTGCCGATCCTGCACCGCGACCGGCTGGTCGGGCGCTTTGATCCCAAGCTGGAACGCAAAAACGGCACGCTGCGCCTGAAGGCACTGTACCTCGAACCCGGCGTTGAACCGTCCGAAGACCTGATCGCGGACGTGGCGGGCGCAATGCGCAGTTTTATGCAGTTCCACACCGCGCACGACCTGGTGATCGAACGCAGCGATCCGGCGATCTTTGGCGACAGGCTGCTGACCGCGCTGTGATCCGGGTCAGCCAACGTGCGTAAAATCGCCCTTTGTCATATCGAACGGCAGGTTGCCCATCGAGATGTAGGTGTACCCGACCCCGACCGCCAGGTCAGACAGGCCGAGTGCGTCTACCAGATTGCTATGACGGTCATTGGCGAATATGTAGCCACCGTCGCCCGCCTGCGGCGTGCTCAGGATAGTCTGCACATCTGCGACGCGCTCGCCAGCGCCAAACGCGCGGCAGATGACCGCCGCGTCGCCGCCTTCCGGCTGCATAGATTCTTCATCCAACAGCGCCTCGAAATAACTGGGCGTGGAATTATAGCTATCGACCAGCTTCCCGCCCTCATACAGCCAGTAGGCCAGCACATCATCATCGTGATTGAGCACGGCCAGCGCGGCACACGCCAACCGGCGAGATAGATCGGCGGTTACGCCTTGCAGCGCATCGACATCCTGAATATCGGATGCCTCGTCATATACAACGGTGAGTTTATCGACGGTAGCCGAAACATAGGCGGTCCGCTTCATCTGGTTCAGCGCCTCAAGAACCTGCGCCTGCTCTGGTCCGCGCAGCGTGGTATTGGTGTAGAAACTGCCCATCAGATCACATCCTTTCCACTCAATCCGAACTCTCGTCGTCCGGCTGGCCCCGGCCTTCCAGCCGCGCCTTGACCGTCCGCTCGTAGCCGATGGCCTTGGGCGTGTACCAGCCGGGCGGGTCCATGTCCAGCGGCAAATACTGCTGCGCCACCCAGCCGCCGGGGTAATCGTGCGGGTACAGGTAGCGGCCCATCTCCCCGACCGCGTCCTGCATCGCCTGCTGGTAGCGGTCGCGCGCGGGACCGTGCAGGTTGCTCGACTTGTCACGCAGGTAGGGCGGCACGTCGCCGGGACCATGCTCCTCGATGTGGCCGAGCGCCTGCCAGATCGCGCCCGCGCTGTTGCTCTTGGGCGCGGTCGCCAGATACAGGCACGCTTCCGACAGAAAGTAGTACCCTTCCGGCATCCCCACCCATTCAAAGGCGTGCGCCGCCGCCGACACCACCACCAGCGCGTTTGGATCGGCCAGTCCAATATCTTCGCTGGCGAGAATAAACAACCGGCGCAGCACAAAGCGCGGGTCTTCTCCGGCGTGCAGCATCTTCGCCATCCAGTACAGCGCCGCATCGGGATCGGAGCCGCGCACGCTCTTGATAAACGCGCTGATCGTGTCGTAGTGCTCATCCCCGCCCCGGTCATAGCGCACGGCGCGCTGCTGGATGCTCTCCTGGGCAACGGCCAGGTCGATCACGATGGTCCCGTTCTCGTCGGGCGGCGTGGTCCGGGCGGCGAGTTCGATCGCATTTAGCGCCGAGCGCGCATCCCCGCCCGCCACATTCGCCAGGTGCGCGGCGGCGTCTTCGGTGAGCGTGATCGCCAGCCTGCCCAACCCGCGCTCACGGTCGCGCAATGCCTGCGCCATGATGGTCAGCACGTCTTCCTGGTCCAGCGGCAGCAGTTGAAATACCCGGCTGCGGCTGAGCAGTGGATTCACCAGGCTGAAGAACGGGTTTTCGGTCGTGGAGCCAACCAATACCACCGTGCCATCCTCGACAAACGGCAGCAGGCCGTCCTGCTGCGCCTTGTTCCAGCGGTGAATCTCGTCGATGAACAGCACCGTGTCCTGCCCGTACATCCCGGACCGCTCCTGGGCATCGGCGATCAGCGCGCGCAGGTCTTTCACGCCGGACGTAACCGCGTTCAGGCGGCTGAAGTGGCGCTTGGTGTGGTGCGCGATGATGTTCGCCAGGGTGGTCTTGCCGGTACCGGGCGGTCCCCACAGGATGATCGAGCTGAGCTGATCGGCTTCAATCGCGCGGCGCAGCAGCCGCCCCGGCCCGATGATGTGCGATTGGCCGACAAACTCATCGATGGTGCGCGGGCGCATTCGCACGGCCAGCGGCGCGTCGCGCTGTTGGCGTTGTTCGCGGGCATAATCAAACAGGTCGGACATAGCACGTCCTATCCCCACAAGTATCAGTTAACGCATGGTTTGTAATCAGGATGATGGCGAAGTCATGCAGCGTCGTTTTCTCCGCTGTTTAGCAAGGCCAGGACTTCTGCTTCTGTTTTGTGACGGTAGTCACCGCTCATCCCGTATCGAATGCCCTGCCTGGCGTTTGATTGCAGGATGTTGATAAAGCCTTCAATGCCCTGTTCACGGATGCACTTGATAAAGCCGACCGTTTGCCCCCGGTTTTCATCGACAAAACGCCCATTTGAACAGGGGAAGTCCTCACATTCCCAGCACCCGGCAAGCCCTTTTTCCAGGCAGCATCGGCGGTGATAACAGTGATCCTTGTCGCACCTGTCGGTGTTGCAGGGCGGATTCCTGCACCATGTGCAGACCGGGTTATGATCGCACAGGCTGCACACCAGCCCGCAGTAGGCCACGTTTTTCAGCAGTTCTTGATCGTCCATGATGCACTCGTCCGGCTGTGAATGCCTATCGATTTTTCTATGAGCAGATACGGCGTGTTATGCTAGTTTTTGCAGATGCGGTGGCCGACCGGTTGGCCTCACTCCCCGACCCCCTCTCCATTCGAAATGGCGAGGGGGAGCACTGCCGCAAGCGCCTATTTTCACGCCGGGCGGCTCCCCTTTTCCCCTCTATAGCTCGGCTGGAGAGGGGAAAAGGGGCTGGGGGATGTGGGGTGAGGCCAATGCCAAAACAGGCATGATCGGAATTTCCATCACTAGCATAAGTCCCACACGAGATCGAGACTGGTATTATACCATCTTTTGTACAAATGTTCTACATTTTGAAGACTGTTTATACGGCGGGCACCTCGTTTGATTTTGGCAGCAGGTACACGGCCATCAGCCCGCCCGCCAGATAAATCAACCCGGCGATCACAAAGATGCTGCGCAGTCCGAACCATACCGCCAGCGTGGAGCCAACCAGCGGCGCGATGGTCCGCCCTGTCGAGAAGATCGAGTTATCCAGCCCGTAGACCGCGCCCTCTTTGCCCGGCGGTGTATACCGCGCCAGCAGCGCGCTCAGCGTGGGCATGATGCCGCCCACCGCGATCCCGGCCAGCGCTTGCAGCAGCACGATGATCCACACCGACCCGGCCAATCCCTGCGCAGCATACCCCACACCGGCCACCGCCGACGCCCAGATCAGCACAATGCGCGGGCCAATGCGATCCGCCAACCGTCCCAGGTAGATGGCGCTGACTGCCCCGGCAAAGGACGCCACGCCGACGATCAGGCCGGTGACGGTGGCGACCCGTTCGCTTTTGGGCAGCAGCAGTTCTACAAACAGCGATAAAAACGGCTGCGGCATGGTCCGGCCCAGCCAGGCAACAAAGCGCACCGTGTACACCTGCGCAATGCCGCGTAGCGTGATCGTCTGCCGCCAGCCGGACAAAAAACCGCCCTGTCGTCCGGCTGGCCGGGGCACCGGCTCGAAGTGCTCCTCTACGCCGCGCCACATCAGCAGCCCGGCGATCACCAGCAGCAGCGCCGTCACGAAAAACGCTTCGCGGAAGCCAAACATATCGGCTACAACTCCGCCGATCAGCGGCCCCACCGAAACCCCGCCCCACAGCCCGACCTGGAGCAGCCCCATCGCATAGCCCATCTGGTTGCGCGGCACGGCAGCGGCTACCAGCGCACTGTTGGCCGCGACGACCCCGGTCACAAAGCCCTGGAGCGCACGCAGCAGCACGAGCTGCTCCGCCGATCCAACAAATCCCATTGCGCCGATGATGATCGCCCCGCCAAAGGTCGCGCGCTCGACCATCAGCTTACGCCCGTGCCGGTCGGCCAGCGCGCCCCAAAACGGCGACGCAAAGATCATGGTGAATGCCTGGGCCGAAAATACCAACCCGGCCAGCAGTTCAACGCTCAGGTTGGTGGTGGTGCCCAGTTCCTCGATGTACAGCGGCAGAAAGGGAAACACGCTCGACATACCAACCGCCGAGACGAACTGGACAAAAACCACAATGTACAGTGTACGTTTCCAATTGTCTTGCATACGGAGCCTTTGATCGCTGCGATCCGCTCACGCGAGCGGCTGGCGTTGCAATCTTACATGGGGGCAGGCTCGTTTACAAGCGGGCTACCGCGTCTGGCGTGCGGCCTCATACGCGGCGATCTCGGCTTCCAGCGAGGGGGGAAACAGGATATGGCGGAACAGCGCGATGAACACCAGGCCGATCAGCACACCGATCCACACCTGGAAGATTGAGATCAGGAAGGTAGCGGTCCCGGCGTTGGCCTTGGACAGCCCCACAATGCCCGTCAGCATCGCGCCGATGGTCAGTTCGCGCCCGCCCGCCCCGCCTGGCATGGCCGACAGCGCCGCGATGATCACCGAAAAGCCCAGGATAAACGACGCCTGTCCAAACAGCGTCCACGAGCCATCAACGCCCAGTCCGGTCAGCAGCAGGTAAAAGCCGATGCAGTCGGTGAAGTACGCGCCAAAGCCGACCCCGGTCATCAGCCCCAAGTGGCGCAGCCTGAGCAGGTCATAGCTGGAATCGTAGAGCGTGCGTAAAGGACTTTGGATGTGCCGCACGCCGGGCCAGCGTCCTGTACGGTCCAGCAGCCACAGCGCCAGCGGCCTGTAGCGTAACAGGACAATGCCGATCACCAGTGCGAGCGTGGTCACGACCAGTACGGCGCGCACATACGTGATCGACAGGTCGCCCGCGGTCAACGTCCCAGCTACAAACAGCATCGAGACAGCCGCCAGGAAAATGACCGCCAGCCCATCCACCAGCCGCTCCATAAAGATCACCGGGGCGCTGCGTGAAAACTCGGTGCCGATCAGGTTCTTGAGCACCAGCGCTTTCAACACCTCCGCCAGCTTACCGGGACTGATCGAGAGCGTCATGCCCGCTGCCCACAGGATCACGCTGTCCCGCTCGCGGATGGTGGCGGGCGCGTCCGGTGATGGCGCTGGGCAGTTTTCGCCGCCGGGCACGGTCCGCACGTTGATCACGCCCAGGAAGTAGCGCCACTCCAGGTAGCGCAGCGACCAGTTGAGACACTTCAAGCCAAACACCGGGACAAACACCCACAACGGGAAATCCCGGAGCCTGGCAGCCAGCGCGTCCGCGCCGGTGATCACGACGACTGCGATCAGGACGACGGAAATGAACGCCAGCCCGGCGAGCACCTGGTTTCGATATTTGCGCATAACACCTCCACGAAATCGGCGGGGAAATTGTAGCGGCTGTATGCGAAGCCGGCAATCGGCGCATGGCGCGCGTTTGCCTGACGCACACACGCGGCAGACTGATCGCGGACAGCGAGCCACGCCCAATAAAAAACCGGGGCGTGAACCCCGGCAGGTTGGTGTTCGGATGGTACAACAGGTGTGTGGGAACTATTCCGCCATTTCAACAACCGCACAGACGGCGTATACGGTGACTTCGAACGTCTCATCGCCCGCCGCGCTAACGGTCCAGCCGCCGAGTTCTTCCATCGGGCCGCTGGCATAGACGGCGATGTCAGCCGGAACCACAAAGCCGCCGGACAATACGTATTTACCTTCGGGACAAGCGACCTCGACGGTGCCGTCAACGTCTACTTCTTCCACGTTCTCGACCCACTCAAGCCCGATCACACCGGGTTCGCCCGGTTCACCCTGCGGACCTGCTGGCCCGGCAGGTCCCGGTTCGCCTTGTGGGCCTTCTGGTCCCTGCTCGCCGGGTTCGCCCTGCTCGCCCTGCGGGCCGGCTTCGCCTGCTGGCCCGGCAGGTCCCGGTTCGCCCTGTGGGCCTTCTGGACCCTGCTCGCCGGGTTCACCTTGTTCGCCCTGGAGTCCCTGCTTACCTTGCGGTCCTTCAGGGCCGGGTTCGCCTTGTGGCCCCTCTGGCCCGGCAGGTCCCGGTTCGCCTTGTGGGCCTTCCGGACCGATTTCGCCCGGTTCGCCCGGTTCACCCTGCGGGCCGGGTTCGCCTTGCTTGCCCTGGGGTCCCTGCTCGCCTTGCGGGCCTTCCGGACCGATTTCGCCCGGTTCGCCCGGTTCGCCTTGCGGCCCCTGTTCGCCCTGCGGACCGGCGGGGCCTTTCTCGCCCTCGTCGCCCTGGCAGGCGCTCAACACCATGGCCGCCAAAAATAACACCAGTATCACTGTCACCAGTGTTAAAAATCTCCGAGACATGCGTCTCTCCTTTCGAATGAAGCTCTATTGACCGTTGAATTTAAGTGTACCAACCGGGATTAATGCCCGGTCAGCCGCCAAACGCGGAAAAGACACCGTAACCACCTGGGAAGAATGTGAGGAGTGCCGTGTTTGTGGACGTGTCAACCCGAATCACCATATCAATTAAACAACAAAGGCAGCGTACAAGTCAACGGGCGTGTGGCGCGATCAGCGTCGGCGGGCTATGATCGCGCCCGGTTTGACGACGACCAGGACGCAGGAGAAGCAGCGGGTGCACGCAGCAGGCAGTTGGCACAGGTGGCGGATCGGCGCGGCGGCGCTGGGAGTGGCGCTGTTGGTGATTGCGATCCTGGCTGCATCCGGGCCGGGCGATACAAAGGCCGCGACCAGTGGGGCACAGCAGCCAACCGGCACACCTGCCGCCGACCCGGATAACCCGCCGTGCCTGTACGCACCCTGGGGACCGTATCACAACATCAGGACGACCTGCATCGAAGCGGTCTACGACAATGTAACCCCGCCCGAAGCCGTACCCGCGCTGACCGGGCTGGCCTTTGCGCCGGACGGTACGCTGTATTTCGCGCGCACCGCCTTTGGCGAAATCTGGGCGGTGCGCGACGACGACGGCGACCGCTATATGGACGAACCGGTCCTCGTCGCGGACGGGCTGAACCTGCCCTCCGGGATCGCGGCGCTGAATCGCGCGCTGTATATCCTGACGGTGGACGGCGTGTTCCGCCTATACGATGCCGACGATGACGGCTTTTTTGAGCGGCAGACCGCGCTGATCGACGATCTGGCGCTGGACACCACCGGCTTCTGGGCGGGCAGCATCGGTATAGGACCGGACAGGCGCCTGTACGTCAGCGTGGGCGCAGGCTGCAACGCCTGCGAGGATGGCGATCCACGGCGCGGCGTCCTGCTGAGCTATGCGCCGGACGGCAGCGACGAGCGGATCGAGGCATCCGGGCTGCGTTTCCCGGCGGATTTTGCGTGGCATCCCACCACCGGCGAACTGTGGATCGTGGACAGCGCCCCCGTAACGCCCGGCAAAGGAACCAGCGGGCCGCCCGACGAATTGAATCGCGTTGTGCCCGGCGCGGATTACGGTTTTCCCGGCTGCACCGGGGACCAGCAGCCGGACGCGGCAGCCTGCACGGATACCGAACTGCCGCTGTTCACCTTCCCACACCAGAGCAATCCAACCGGCCTCGCGTTCTACACCGGGCAAGCATTCCGCGATTTCCGGCGGGGTGACCTGGTGGTAGCGTTTAACGGCTCGTGGACGCTGCCCGAACCGGCGGGCTACGCGGTGTCGGTGGTGCGCTTCACGGGGGGCGAACCGGATGGACGGATCCTCAACCTGGCGCCGGTCGGCACCGGGCAGTATGTCGAATTCTCGGTGGGCGAATTATCGCTGTCCGGCAGGGGCTTTTATCCCTACCGCCCGGTGGACGTGGTCGTCAGCCCGGAGGGGTGGATTTACCTCTCGCTGGCCGAAGGACGGATCGCGCGCCTGCGCCCGCGCCCGGCGGGGCATGTCCCCCAACCACCGCCGCCAACGCCCACCGCCGCCCCGACGATTGCCTGGGAGGAATGACCGCACCTGCTCATCGCCAAATGTGCTACAATGGCGCGGTGAACTGTTCTGGAGACACTGCTGTTAGCCGAGGAGATTGTTGTGGAATTGCTACCCAACCAGCTAGCCAACCTGATCCGCGCAGCGATCCAATCCGCCCAGGCGGCGGGTGATCTGCCGGAGTTTGACCCGCCGGACCAGGTGCCGGTATCACGCAGCGCCAAGCCGGAGTTGGGCGACTACGCCAGCCCGGTCGCGATGCAGCTTGCTAAGCTCGCCCGGCGCAAGCCGCTGGACGTTGCGCAGGCCATCGCCGATCACATCGCCCCGGCGGGTTTTGTCGGTTCCGTCGAGGCCGCGCCGCCCGGCTTCTTGAACATCCGGCTGGCGGAAAACTGGCTGCTGACCCAGGTTGAGGCGATCATCGCTGCTGGCGAGGATGGGTTCGCGCTGGACATTGGGCGCGGGCAAAAAGCGCAGGTTGAATGCGTCAGCGCCAACCCGACCGGCCCGATCACCGTGGGGCGCACGCGCGGCGGCGTGATCGGCAGCACGATGGCGAATGTGCTGGCGGCGCTCGGCTATACGGTCGAGATGGAGTATTACTTCAACAACGCCGGGCGGCAGATGCAGCTTCTAGGCCACAGTTTGCAAGCCCGCTACCGGGAAGCGCTGGGTCTGCCCGCCGACCTACCCGAAGAAGGCTACCAGGGCGCGTATTTAATCGAACTGGCGAACAGGCTGGTCGAACAGCACGGCGATTCGCTCAAAGATGAGTCGTGGGAGTTCTTCAAGGACAAAGCCGAAGCGGCGATGTTCGATTGGATCGAGCGCAGTCTGGACCGGGTCAACATCCATTTTGACGTGTTCTTCAACGAGAACAGCACGTATGAAGACGGCAGCGTGTGGGACGTGCTCAAGCGGCTGGAAGAATCCGGCAGCGTCTACCGCGCCGTGACGCGCGAAGGGGCCAGCGACGAAGAACGCGCCCGGCTGCCCGCCGACGCCCAAAACGCCGTCTGGTTCCGGTCGAGCCGCTTTGGTGATGAAGAAGACCGCGTGCTGGTCAAGTCCAGCGGTGAGCCGACCTATGCCCTGCCCGACATCGCCTACCACATCAACAAGCTGGAACGCGGCTTCAACTTCCTGATCAACGTGTTGGGCGCGGATCACATCATCGAGGCGCAGACCGTCGCGCGGGGGCTGGAGGCCCTGGGCTATGACCCGGAGCCGGTGCACGTCCTGCTGCACCAGTTCGTGACGCTGATCGAAGGCGGCCAAACGCGCCGCATGAGCACCCGCCGGGGCGAGTTCGTCACGCTTGATGAACTGGTAGACGACGTGGGCGCGGACGTGGTGCGCTATTTTATCCTGGCGCGCAGTCCCAACAGCCATCTGGACTTTGACCTGGACCTGGCCCGCCAACACGCCAACGAAAACCCGGTGTATTACATTCAAAACGCGCATGTGCGCTGCGCGGGCATTTTCCGGCAGGCCACCGAACGAAACTTCAGCGACGATGGCGCGGACCTGGCGCTGTTGGGCGAGCGGGAACAGGCGTTCATCCGGAAGATGCTCGAAATGCCCGAAGTGCTGGTCCAGGCTTACGAGGAACTCGCGCCGCACAAGCTGGCTTTTTATGCGCTGGACCTGGCGCGGTTCTTCCACCCGCTGTATGACGAAATCCGCGTGCTGCACAGCGAGGTGCCGGAAGATGTCGCCAAAGCCCGCCTGCGGCTGTACCGCGCGGCGCAGGTGGTCTTTAAGCGCCTGCTGACGCTGATGGGCATGTCCGCGCCGGAAGTGATGTAGCAGGGCCTTATGCTGGTACGGTCTGGCAGAAGATAGCAGGTGTCTTTTGGTAGGAGCGACCCGGTGGGTTGCCCAGGGCGCAGAAAGCGGCGCCCCTACAAAATCATTGTGCGAGTTCTAATTGCGCACTTCATTAAAGGAGAAAGGGAAGCGTGGGACTCAAACCCGATCACTGGATTCGTACAATGGCGCAGGATCACGGCATGATCGAGCCGTTTGTTGATGGGCAGGTCCGCGACGGCGTGATCAGCTACGGGCTGTCGTCGTATGGCTACGATATCCGCGTGGCCGACGAGTTCAAAATCTTCACCAACGTGTATAACACCGTCGTTGATCCCAAAGACTTTGATGCGCGGTCGATGGTGGACTACAAAGGTGAGGAATGCACTATCCCGCCGAACTCGTTTGTGCTGGCCCGCACGATTGAATACTTCCGCATCCCGCGCTCGGTGCTGACGATCTGCCTGGGCAAAAGCTCGTATGCGCGCTGCGGCATCATCGTCAACATCACGCCGTTTGAGCCGGAATGGGAAGGCTTTGTCACGCTGGAGATCAGCAACACGACCCCGCTTCCTGCTAGAATCTATGCCAACGAAGGCATCGCGCAGGTGTTGTTCTTTGAAGCCGACGAGGAATGCGAGATTTCCTACGCCGATAAAAAGGGCAAATACCAGGCGCAGCAGTCGATTGTACTGCCTAAGCTATAACAAACAGTAAGGCATTGTATGAGCTTATCGGAATCCTTTACCGACCTGTCGGGCAGCCGCCCGTCCGGCCAACCGTCCCCGCCCCAACCGGACAGCGCCGCCCGGTCCCAGGTTGATCCCGACCTGCTCCGGCTGCGTGAAGCGCTCGACGGTATTCTGACCATCGCCGGAGAACAGCAGGGCCACCAGCGCGGCGTGGGGCGGATGATTATTTTTCGCGGTCACCTGCAAATCCCCGCCGAAAACGCCTACGCGGCGCTGTGCGAGCGATTTAGACCGCTGGGCTTTACGCCTATGCTTCAGCGCGAATATGATGAAGAAGTCGTGATCGCCGTTGAAGGCGATGTGCCTATGCGGCAGATCAAAACACGCCCGTGGCTGCACCTGGGGCTGCTGCTGATCACCGTCCTGACAACGACCGTCATGGGCGCGGCGCTGACCGGGATGCCGACCGACCGCTTTATGAATGCGCTGCGCGACTGGGACACCGTCGCGCTGTGGCACGCGCTGCACGACGGGCTGCCGTTTTCGTTAACGCTGCTGGCGATCCTGGGCGTGCACGAAATGGGGCACTATGTCGCGGCGCGGCTGCACGGCGTCAAGGTCACGCTGCCGTTTTTTATCCCGCTGCCGCTGTCGAATTCGCTGGGCACGATGGGCGCCGTGATCTTCATCAAAAGCCCGCTGATGAACCGCCGCGCGCTGTTTGACGTGGGCATCGCCGGGCCGCTGGCCGGGCTGGTGCTGGCCGTGCCGCTGTACCTGGTCGGACTGACACAGCAGCAAACCGTCGGCCTGCCGCTGGAGTGGATTCAAGCCGGGATCACGCGCGTTAGCAACCCGCCGCTGCTGCATGTGCTGGCCAACCTGGCGGTGGACGTGCAAAACCTGGATCGCTTTGTGCTGTACGGGCACCCGATGGCGCTGGCGGCGTGGTTTGGCGTGCTGCTGACGGCGCTCAACCTGCTGCCGCTGGGCCAGTTCGACGGCGGGCACGTGGCCTATGCGCTGTTAGGCCGCCGCGCGTGGCCGGTGGCCTCGGCGACGTTTGGCCTGCTGGTGGTTATCGGGTTCCTGGGCGGCTGGTTCGCGTGGCTGATCTGGGCGTTTATGGGCCTGCTCACCGGGCTGCGCCATCCCCCACCCCACGACGACCTGATGCCGCTGGGCTGGACGCGCACCGTCATCGGTATTATAACGGCCTGCCTGTTCCTGCTGATCATCGTGCCCACGCCGTTTTACCATCCGTATACCTGATCCCTTTTACAGGGGAAACCTGTGCAATTTCCCCTGGTTCCGATTCTCCTTCCACGCCCAACAGAGCACGCACAACAGGCCGCAAACATGCCCGCCTGCGCGTGCCCTGTTTACCTACAACCCGCCGGTAAGCACAGGGTCCACGAACGAGTTGTTGGAAAGGAAAAAAGGTGAAGCCTCTCAAACTATCCGGTAGGATAGCGGTCGTCACAACCCAGGAG
>JAFGNU010000100.1 GCA_016926875.1 Anaerolineae bacterium
CTACCCCGGTATGGCCGGTGAGTACAACGTCATCCCGACGACCGGCTTTGAGTTCTACTTCCCGGAGGTCTACGGGCGCAGCGACGGTATGCTGTTCACCATCACCGGCGGCGCACAATCCGACGCGATGGAACCGGCAGTCGAGGAGGAAGCACCCGCCGAGGAAGAGGCTCCCGCCGAAGGGGGCGATCTGACCGAGGATGAGCCGAGCGCCTAGGCGCAGGCAAACACCTGACGATTCACTGAATCACGCGGGGCGTCACCTGGACGGGTGGCGCCCCGTTTTTCATGGGTGGCGATGGGGGTGTTGCTACGGCGTTCCCGAATAGCAGTCATCTGGGCAGCTTAACGCGCTCTCGGTCGGGTCGCAGAAACCGTTGCAGCACAACTCCGGCTTGGCGGGCATGAAGTACGTACCAAGCTCGCAGTCTAACGGGCAGGTGATGAAGCACTCGTTATAATCGCAGATGCCGTCCCCGCACCAATCGCTGAGGTGGGGCGCACAGTCGGACGGGCACAGCAGCAGGTCTTCACCCGCTGCCAGGTCACATACGCCGTCCCCACAGGCGGGCATCTCGACAGTGTCGAGGCAGTCCACGCGGCAGGTAAAGCGCTCGCGTGGTCGGCAGATGCCGTCGCCGCAGTCCGGTTGTGCCAGCGCGGCCAGTCGGGGCCTGGCAGGCACTTTGAACGGTTCGCCCATTTCTTCCATGATGCCCTCGCGGTCGGCGCGCATGACGATCCCCGGTTCCAGCGCCATCCCCATGTCAACCACGCGCACAGCCTCTTCACCGACTCCCGGTTCTTCGCCGGGTTCCGGCACCGCCGCAATGACGATTACCGGTTCGTGCGAGATGATGCCGACGATGCCATCCTCGGTGTTGAAGGTGGCCGATCCGTCGGGTGCAACCACCGTCCACCAGCACGTGCCGCGCACGACCGCCGTTGCGCCGGGCGTGTGAATCTCGAAGCGGTCTTCAGGATCAAGCACCATATCTACCGTGCTGAGCGCGCTGCCGACCAGCATATCCAGCGTGACGTTCACAGTGTCGTTGTCTTCGGTGGGCAGTTCCAGCGTGCTGACGATCACCAGTGTGTTTGGCCCGATCTCCACTTCAACGCCCTCAAAAAACGTCAAATAGGCCAGCCCGGCGCCGTCGGTGCGAATCCGGTCGCCCAGCCCGATCAACAGGCGCTCGGTAACGGTCTGCCAGCTTGCCATGTCGGCGGGATCATCGGCGTAAGCCTGGACCTGAATTAAGCCCTGCACCGGGTCCAGGGACGCGAGCGGTTCGTCATCCAGCGCCAGGGCGGGCGCGGCGGGATAGCCGGTCAGAGTTGAGGGCGACGTCAGCCCCGGCGTCAGCAGCAGGATCAGCCCAACCAGCAGGGAAGCGCAGCGGGTGTTCATTGTCCCTTCTCCTGAAATCTACAGTGGTGTAGTGTGATTGAATTATAGGGCCGGAACGCGGTTTCTTGAAAGCGGCGCGCAGCCGCGCACAATGCTGTACAATCGGGCATATATCAGGGCAAAAAATAGGAGCTTGTGGAATGGGTTTTTTAGATCAATCCTCACTGGCGAAAGACCACCCTCTGACGGTGCTGCTGCCGGGTTTCCAGGCGCGCTGCACTTTCCACACGATAGGGCTGCTGCAAACGTTTTTGAATGATGAACAGCGCGGAACATTCACGCTGAACGATGTCACACTGCATGGACTGGAAGCAGGTAACCCGGCGGCGAGTATGAACCTGCCTGAGCTGGTTGTGCGCAAGGACCAGTGTCACGCGCTGGCGTTTCAATCGGAATTTTCGCACGAGGACACGGGCCTGATGCCGCACACCGAGCAGGTAGTGGTCTATACATCCCACTACGCGATCCAGGGAGATTTTCACATGGGCGCTGACTCGCGCGTGGCCGACTTTATTGAAGCGTCCAAGTCTTTATTCATCGGCGCAACAAACTGCTACGTTTTCCCGCTGTTCCAGAGCCAGGCGGCAGTTATCCAGCAGGCACCGTTGATATTCATCGCGCGTAACGTGGTCCGTATGCACCACGCCTTATAGCTGTGGGGCGCGTGTACGCGCGGGCTGCCCTGGCACCGTGATCCCGCCGGGTTTGAAGTAAATGGCTGTCGGCTGTTGGCTGGCCGCTGATCACTGGTGGCTAAAAGCCCGTCGCTCAGGCTAGTTTTCGGCCATGTAGTTGAGGATGAGCGCGGCAATTACACCGGGCACCCAGCCAGCCAGCGTCAGCACAATGCCGCAGCCCCGGTCGATCACGGCCAGCGGTGGGAAGATCAGGCAGATACAGGCGCGTGCGCAGCTCATAGACTATTCTCCTCCATTAGTTGCCCTGGCGGGCAGTTATGCGATCCACCAGATACTACGCGGCGGGCGGCGGCTGGTTGTGCGATCTGGGCAGCCTACGACCGGCGGCGCGCGCGATCTGTCAGCGTGCGGGCGGTGCGCCGCACCAGCGACCACAGCGGCGTACCGTGTACCGGGCGGGCCAGGTGCCAGACACGCTCAAACCAGGCGTTTGTCCGGCGCAGCCGGGCCAGATCACGCTGGAAATCCTCGCCCTGGGCTGCGATCTGGGCTTCGACCTGCTGCTTGACATACTCGTATAGCTCAATTTCCGGCGCGCATTGGTCGCGCAGCCACGCGATGGTGTCGGGATCGATAGCCTCGCGCGGGACGCGCGCGCGGTTGACGTTCTGGCGGGCGTAAAAAGTCCGCGACCAGCCGAGCGCCCCTTTCAGCAGCAGCAGGGCGGCATCGTAGGTATCCAGCACCCCGGCAAAGGTGAAATGCGCGTCCAGGTGCTGTTTGGCAATGGCGACGGCGTTTTCCGGCAGCGGATCGTGCAGTACGCGCTCGATGTTTTCCCCGCCGACCAGCAGCCGGAGCTGGTATGTGGGGTGAAATGGCTCGATTTCGACCAGTTCTTGCACGGTCATATCATGCGCCGGTTCGCCCAGGCGTTTTTTGCGCACGCGGTTGTAGTAGTTCTGCGAGATCACGCGGTCAACCGGGTTGCGCAGGATGGTGATGTAGGTGCAGGGCTGCGGCAGGTATTGGTGAATGCCGTAAAACAACTGTCCCTTGAGGGCGTCCAACTGCCGCTTGCGGTCGTCCGGCCAGGCGATAAACGGGGGAATATCCCGGTAATGCGAGATCGAATGCACCCGGTTGTAGTTCCAATCCATGATGTGATTCATCGTGCTGCCGCCTGCTTTGGGCATGTGCAGGAAGATCACGGTCTGGTGCTGGGGTGTGGTGCTCATGATATTTGTACCTGAATCGTTCGTCTGTCGTCTCGAGTGTGGTTTGATGCAGCGCTTCGGATCATGTCGCCCGCCGCGCCAGCCGCCGCATCATGCCCAGTACGCGCGGCATCAACCGCTCGTAGGCCCAGTACAGGACCGGGTTAGGGGCATAATCCCAGGCGCCGATGTGCCGCACAACCGTCCCGCCAAACCCATCCTTAAAGCGGTAGACGCCCCACATCGGGTCATCCTCGCAAAAAGCGTCCGGCGCGCCCCAAAAGTCATAGGTCGGGTAGCCGTGCGCCTTTGCCCAGCGTATCGCTTCCCACTGCAACAGGTAGGTGGGCATCCGGGTGCGCTCCTGGTTGGAACTCATGCCGTAGAAATACCACGCCTTTGGCCCAAAATGGAACAGCACCAGCCCTGCCAGCGCCTGCCCGCCCCATTCCGCCAGGAACGCCTGCGCCAATCCCGCCTGCATAAAGCGCGCCCACGCCTCGCGGTAGTAGTCCGGCGGGCGGATCAAAAAGCCCTGCCGCTGCCCGGTGATGGTGTACAGCTCGTACAGCGTGCGCAGGTCGGCCTCGGAGTCCGCGAGCCGCACCGAGACGTCTTTTTTTGGCCCGGTGCGCACCTTGCGCCGCGTGCCCTGGCTCATGCCCATCAGCAGCGTGTCTTCGTCGTGCGTGAGATCGAGCGTGATCGTGTTGCGGAACTGCACCTGCGACGCGCTGAAGCGCCAGCCGCGCGCCCGCAGGATGTCCAGCACATGCTGTCCGGCGGGATCGTCCTGGGCGGGGTGGCGGTCGGTAGCGCCGGGGATGCCTGTCCCCGCGATCACGTCGGGATCGATCTTCAGCCAGATGGCGCGCCGCTGCCGGGCGAGCGCTTCCAGGTGGGCCAGCACCGCGTTCACCAGCGCCGGGTTTTCGTAGGCCAGCGCGGGGCCTTTAGGCACGTACAGCACGCGCAGCGGCCCGGCGCGCCGGGTCAGCACACACGCCGCCGCGACCGTTTCACCGTTCACGTTGGTGAAGCGCAGCCGGTCGGGCGTCCAGCCGGTTTCATAGCGCTTGAACTCGGCCCACTCCCACGTTTGCAGCACGTGCGCGGCGGGCAGGGCGCGTAAGGCGTCATTCCAGGCGGCGCATTCGGTGATGGATGTAGCGGTTAGCGAGATGGTCACGAATACCTGTCCTTGCCAGCGATCAATGCGTTTACCGGTCCAGCCGCGCGACAACCAGCCGGTAAGCCGCGTACAAGGGCCGGTTGTAGACGCGGTCCCACGCGCCGACGGACCGGGTCACCGATCCGCCCCAGCCGCGTTTGAAGCGGTAGACGCCCCACAGCCCATCCTGCCGTTCGTTGAACGACGCTTCGAGCGCTTCCGGGTCGGCGTCCGGCACGCCGTACATATCGTAGTGTTTAGCCCCCTGCGTTTTGGCCCATTGGATGCCCGCCCACTGCACGCCGTAGGATGCCATGCGCTGCCGCTCCTGGGCCGACGACGCGCCGTAGAAATACCACGCCCAATCGCCCAACGCAAAGACCATCACGCCCGCCAGGTCGTGTCCGTCATAGCTGCCCAGGATCAGCGCGGCGCGGCCCTGCGGTACAAACAGGTCATAGGCGCGTTCGTAATATCCCGGCGCGTGTACACCAAAAACGTCGCGTGCCCCGGTTTCGTCCAGCAGCGCATTAAAGCTGCCCACATCGGCGCGGCTGCCCTGCCGGATGCTGACCTCAAATTTTTCGCTCTTGCGGATATTGCGGCGCGTGCCCTGGTTCATGCGCGCCAGGATCGTCTCGTCGTCAGCATCCAGGTCAAGAATGATCGTGCGCGGCGGCTGGACGGTCTGCGGGCTGGGGCGGAAGCCGCAGGCGTGGAAATCCACGTTTTCCAGCCCATAGCCCGGCTCGATCTTCAAAAACGCCGCGCCGCGCGCCCGCGCCGCCCGGTCGACCCCCGCCAGCAGCGCCCGCACCTGCTGATCGTCGGACCAGTCCACCAGCGGGCCGTAGGGCGCATACGCCAGGCAGCCAATCCGCAGCGGCAGCCGCCGGAACAATAACTGCACGCCCGCCACCAGCCGCCCGCCGTCATCCGCCAGCGCGACGCGCTCCGGCAACCAGCCAAAGGCGCGCTTGAGTTCGCCCCACGCGCCGGTTTGCAGCAGGTGGGCGCGCGGGTGCGCTTCGACAAAGGCATCCCAGGCGGCGGGATCGGGCGTGATGGGGTGGAGGGGCATGATCGGGCCTTGTGTCCTTTCGCGTGAAAAACCGCGCGGATTATAACGCGTCCGGCGCGGTGTGACAGGCACTTTGGTGGATGGTCTCCGGCCTGGCGTTATTTTCCGGTTAGGGGGCGGTTTTGTATTCGCTGGTGCCTGTGCTAGAATGGAGGGCGGCGATGCGCGAAACATTGCTCACCTGTACAACGATTGCTATACTACCGGATTGTTGCCCGCGCCATGCTGGCCGGAATGACCGGCCTGTCCGGGGCACGCGGGAAGGGGTTAGCGCATGACGTTAAACGAATGGATTTTTGTCGGCTTATTTCTAATGGCTGGCTGGATGCTGCCGGTGGTGCCGCTGCTCCTCGGTTACTGGCTGGCTCCCCGGCGCCCGAACCCGGTCAAAAAACAAATATACGAATGCGGTGTCCAAACGGTTGGCAGCGCGTGGGTGCAGTTCCGGGCGCAGTACTACGTCTTTGCGCTGGTGTTTGTCGCGTTTGACGTCGAGTTAGTATTTTTATTCCCCTGGGCGTTGGCTTACAACAAGCTGGGACTGTTCGCGCTGTTCGAGATGGCCGTGTTTATCTTGCTGCTGGTCGTGGCCCTGGTCTATACCTGGCGCAAGGGCGCGCTCGAATGGTCGTAGATTCTGCCGCACCTGATCTTGCCGGAGATAGCGTATGACAGATACGTTGGTGGATATCGGTTTGTCGCACGATCTTGCCGTGTTGATCGCCAAGCTGGTAGGCGTGTTCGTGGTGGCGACATGTGGCTTGTTGTGGACACTGTTTGGCATCTGGCTGGAACGCAAGGTGTCGGGCCGTTTGCAGGACCGGCTTGGCCCCAACCGTGTTGGCCCGTTTGGCCTGTTTCAGACCCTGGCAGATACGATCAAAATCCTGCTGAAAGAAGACCTGGTGCCCGACGGGGCGGATCGCTGGCTGTTTAACCTGGCGCCGGTGTTGTCTACCTTTTCGGTGCTGCTGCTGTGGGTGGTCATCCCGTTCAGCGCTGGCTGGATCGGCACGGACCTGAGCATCGGCGTGCTGTACCTGCTCGCCGCCGGGTCGCTGGGCATGGTGGCGACGTTGATGGCCGGGTGGGGCAGCAACAACAAGTACGCGCTGCTGGGCGCGTTCCGCGCGGTGGCGCAGTTGATCAGCTACGAGGTGCCGATGGTGCTGGCGATGCTGGTGCCGGTGTTGATGACCGGGTCGATGAGCCTGCAAGCCATTGTCGAGGGGCAGTATATCGCCTATGGCCTCGCCATACCGCTGACGGTCTTTATCTTCCTGGCGTCCAGTCTGGCCGAGATCGGGCGCGCGCCGTTTGACCTGCTCGAAGCCGAGTCGGAACTGGTAGCCGGGTTTCATATTGAGTATTCCGGCATGAAGTTTGGCCTGTTTTATGTGGCCGAGTTTTTGCACGCGTTTACAGTCGGCGTGCTGGCGACGGTGTTGTTTCTGGGCGGCTGGCGGATTCCGTTCGTTTCCGCGCAGGATACACCCGCGCTGCTGGGCTTTGGATCGTTGTTGATCAAGAGCCTGCTGGTCTACCTGGTGATCATGTGGGTGCGAACCACGCTGCCCCGCGTGCGGATCGACCAGATATTGGAATTTAACTGGAAATTCCTGGTGCCGCTTAGCCTGGCGAATCTGCTAGTGGTGGCGCTGCTGTGGAAGATCGTGCCTGATACCGACCAGATCGCCAGCGTCAATGACGCGCTGCTGCCCACATTGGTGCTGCTGACTGCCAACATTCTGCTGATCGTGGTCACGTCATTGATCCTGCGCGAGCGCGGGCGGCGCGAACGGGCGCATATCGCAGCACTGTACGGCCCGGTGGATGGGGCGGCGGACGCTGCGCCTGCCGGGGTAGGGGACTAGGACACATTGGCGGGAAATTCGCCGGGGCGGGCGGCCCACCGGGTCGCCCCTGCAAGAAACCGGCTGCTACCTGCTGTGGGCTGTGTGACATCTGCCAAGACTGGCATAAGGCCCTACTCGCCAACAGCTAACGGCTTAGGAGGGACGTGTGGAAATAACGGTTGAAGCAATCGTCTTTCTGGTATTCAGCGCCATCACGTTGGGCGGCGCGCTTCAGGTCGTGCTGACACGCAACCTGTTTCACGCCGCGCTGTACCTGATGCTGAGCCTGTTTGGTGTGGCCGGGTTATTTGTGCTGCTGACCGCGCCGTTTTTGGCCGGGGCGCAGGTGGTGATCTACATCGGCGCAATAACGATCCTGATCATTTTTGCGATCATGCTCACGCCGCAGGTAACACGCGTGCTCAAGGTCCACCATACCCAGTGGCCGGTGGCGCTGGCGCTGGCCGCGCTGCTGTTTGTGGGGCTGGTCTGGACGCAAACGCCGCTGGCCGACGAATTGGGCGCCGACGGTTGGAGCGCCGATTTCACCGTAGAAGACCCGGCGGACGTGCCAGCCGACAGCCTGACCGACCTGGGCAAGTCGCTGGTGGACCCGGAGCGCTATATGCTGCCCTTTGAGGCGGCATCGCTGCTGCTGATGGCGGCCTTGATCGGCGCGGTGCTGCTGGTCAACCGGCCAGACGACAATCCAGACGCGGAAGCTGCGCCCGCTGCCGGTGCGCGCCCGGACCAGTCCGGCTGAGGGATGGGAGACGAATAGTATTATGGTGCCGTTATGGATGTACCTGGTGGTCGCGGCGGGCCTGTTTTGCATCGGGCTGTTTGGCGTATTGACGCGCCGCAACGCGATCGCTATTCTGATGAGCATTGAACTGATGTTGAACGCGGTTAACATCAACCTGGTGGCTTTTTGGCGCTACCAGACGCCGGACAAAATCGGCGGGCAGGTGTTCGCCGCGTTTGTGTTTGTCGTGGCGGCGGCTGAGGCTGTGGTCGGGCTGGCGCTGATCCTTGCGATCTACCGCCGGCGCCGCACGGTGATCGCCGAAGACGTGGATATGCTGAAGTGGTGATCGACACTATCACACTGGGTAAGGGCTTCGCCTATGGATATTAACTGGTTTGATGCCGATTATCTCCCCTGGCTGATTCTGTTTTTCCCGCTGCTCAGCTTCGGGATCATCGTGCTGTTTACAGCGCACAGCCGGATTCTCAGCCAGGTTGTAGCCATGACCGGCGTGTGCGTCGCGTGGCTGCTGAGCATGATCGAATTTATCAAGGTCGTGTGGGCATCCGATGCCGAACTGGGCAAGGAGGTTTTTGGCAGCACGGTTGACTGGATGACGCTGGGCGTGTCGACGTTCAAAATGGGCGTGCTGGTTGACCCGCTGACGGCGTACATGCTGCTGATGGTGCCGCTGGCCTGCCTGGCGATCTTTGTCTACTCGCTGGGCTACATGCGCGGCGACCCGCACAATTCGCGCTTTTTTGGCTATATTTCGCTGTTCGCGGGCGCGATGCTCACGCTGGTGCTGGCCGATAATTTACTGATGCTGTTCATCGGCTGGGAAGTGATGGGCCTGTGCTCGTACCTGCTGATCGGTTTCTGGTCGCACAAAAAGAGCGCGTACCAGGCGGGCGTCAAGGCGTTTATGACGACGCGCGTCGGTGACGTGCTGATGCTGGCCGGAGTCGGCTACCTGTTCCTGGAAACGCGCACGCTGAGCTTCCGTGACATTTTGTATGACGAGGCCGTGCTTGAAAAACTGGTGAATACGCCGTCGGTGCTGTTTGGCGGCAGCGCTGCCGCCTTGATCGGCGTGCTGCTGGTGATGGGCACCATCGGCAAAAGCTCGCAGTTCCCGCTGCACGCGTGGCTGCCGGACGCGATGGAAGGCCCGACGCCGGTCAGCGCCATGATCCACGCCGCGACGATGGTGTCTGCCGGTGTGTACATGGTGGTGCGCATGTTCCCGCTGCTGTCGGCGGGCGCGGATTTCCATAACGGCGATTTCAGCACGCCGATGATCATCATGGGACTGGTCGGCGGCTTTACCGCGCTGTTTGCGGCGGTGCTGGCCGTTGGGCAGAACGACATCAAGCGTATTCTTGCCTACTCGACCATCAGCCAGCTTGGTTACATGGTCGCGGCGCTGGGCGTTGGCGCGTGGGTGGCGGCAGCCTTCCACCTGGTGAACCATGCTTTCTTTAAGGCGCTGTTGTTCATGTGCTCCGGCGTGGTTATTCACTCGATGGAGCACGGCGAGCAGCACGCCGCCGAACACGGGCACGACCCCGCACCGCACGCCGAGCCGGACGGACTGGTGATGGATTATGTCGCGCCGCCGAATGACGTATTGCGCATGGGCGGGCTGTTCAGGAAGCTGCCGATCACTGCGATCACGATGGCGATTGGCGGGCTGTCGCTGGCCGGGTTCCCGCTGATCACCGCCGGGTTCTGGTCGAAAGACGAGATCATTTCCGAGGCATGGCACGGCACAACCGAGGGCTACCCGCTGGCGCTGTTTGTGCTGTTGGTGCTGGCGACGGCGGCCCTGCTGACGGCGTTTTATACCGCGCGCATGTGGTTCCTGACCTTCTGGGGCAAGCCGCGCACGGCTGCGGCAGAACACGCAGGCGAAGGTTCGCAGGTATCGTGGCGCAACCTGTGGGCGCGGCTGCGCAGGCGGCCCGCCAAAGCGACCGATCCGGGCGAACAGCTCACCGCGCTGCAAATGGAAATCCCGCTGCTGGTGCTGGCGTTCCTGGCGATTTTCGCGGGCTTCATCGGCGTGCATACCGATTTCCCGCTGCTGGGCGACCTGGATAACCCGCTGCACGAGTTTTTGAGCGGGACGCTGATCGAACACCCGCCTGTGATCGATTTCGACTGGCTTCCGGTGCTGGTCAGCGTGGCGCTGGCGCTGGGCGGGCTGGCGGTGGGCTTTGTACTGTACGGCATACGCCCGCTGGCTAAAGCGCAGGTCGACCCGACCGAGCGCGCATTGGGGCCGGGCATCTGGCAGGCGCTGCAAAACCGCTTCTACATCGATATGCTGATCCGTAGATACGTGCTCCGGCCAGCGGAACACGTCGCCAGGAAGATCGTAATCGAGGACATCGACAAGGACACTATCGACGGCGTGCTCGAATCTGTTGCCGAAGGGTTCATCTGGCTGGGCGAGGCGTTCAAGCGCTTTAACACGGTCGTGATCGACGGCGTGGGCGACGGCATCCCGCGCGCGATCGGTGACTTTGGGAGCTGGTTCCGTCAGGTGCAAACCGGGCGCATCCAGCAGTACCTGTTAGTTGTTACGCTGGCGCTGCTGATCATCGGGGCGCTGTTCCTGATCCAGGTGGGCTAGCGCGTGGTGCAAGGCGCTGCCTGCCTGTTCAATTGTCCGAATCGACGTTATCAATGATGACGCAAGCAGCCAACGTGCAGGATCGGACTATTATCTTCCTGCACATTCCCAAGACGGCAGGCCGGACGCTGCACCGGATCATCGCGCGGCAGGTAGACCCGGCAGCATTATATGCCACCTGGCAGAGTGTAAGCCAGGTAGCGGATGAGTTCGTCGCGCTGTCGGCTGAACGTAAAAAACAGCTTCGTGTAATCAGCGGGCACGTGCGCTATGGGCTGCACCTGCACATGCCGCAGCGGGCGGTGTATATTACGCTGCTGCGCGACCCGGTAGAGCGTGTCATCTCGCATTATTACTATGTACTGCGGCACCCAGAGCACTGGCTGCACGACGAGGTCATGTCAAACCAGATGAGCTTAAAGGACTATGTGACCAGCGGCATCTGTATCGAGTTGGAAAACGACCAGGTGCGCCTGCTGTCCGGTGTGAGCGAGTGGCCTGCTACCGAGGCCATGCTCGAACAGGCCAGGCAAAACATGCAAAAAGCCTTTGCGTTTGTAGGGCTGTCCGAACGGTTTGACGAGAGCGTGATCCTGTTGCAGCAGATGTTTGGCTGGAATACGCCGTATTATGTGCGGGCCAACGTGGGGGCCAACCGTCCCCGCCGCGCCACCATCCCGGCGGATACAATCGCGGCCATCGAGGCGCAAAACCGGTTGGATGCCGCGCTGTACGCCTATGCCCGCGAGCAGTTTGAGGAATTGATCCGGCAGCAGCCGGAATCGTTCCACCAGGAAGTGGCGCGCTTCCGCCGTCAAAACAGGTGGTACGGCCTGACGCACCGCTTGCGGAGTCGATTGTCGCGCCTGGGTGCGGCGCTGCGTCCCGCGTCGAAAGTGGCGCACTGATAAGAACAACCGGCTGCGGACGTTTGTGTATATGGAGAAAAAGAGCGTGGCGACAACGTTTAAAACTATCGCGCGCGGGCTGGGTGCAGGTCGTGTCAAGGCATGGATCGACGCTCGACTTTTTGATATGTCGAAATATCCGACGGTGATTCACATCACGCACACAAAAGCCGGGTCGCAGTGGGTCAAGCAGGTATTGCGCGGCGCGGCGCCCGACCGGTTTGTTAAATCCCAGGTGGACGTGGCGCACTTTAAAGAGGGTCCTGTTGAACAGGGCGGCATATATGCGGCAGTGTATATTCACCGCAAAGCCTACGAGCAGGTCGCCGTGCCGGAGAATCACATCAAGTTTGTGGTGATCCGGGACCTGCGCGATACGACGGTGTCGCACTATTTCAGTTCTAAGGTCAGCCACCGGCTGGTCAGTGACCGCGTGGCTACCAGCCGCCAGAAGCTCTCTGATCTGAGCCTGGAAGAGGGCCTGCGCTACACCATGCAAAATCTGGTTCGTGCATCGGCCCGCATTCAGGCAAGCTGGATCGATTCGGGCGTGTGGGTCGTGCGCTACGAAGACCTGCTGACCGATGAACTCGGCATGTTCCGCCAGATCGTGGACTACTGCCAGATCGAAGTCAGCGACGAGCGGCTGCGGCAGGTAGTCACCGAGCGCTCGTTCGAAACAAAAAGCGGGCGCAAGCGCGGCGAAGAGGATATCACATCCCACTACCGCAAAGGCATCGCGGGCGACTGGCAGAACTATTTCACCGATGATCTCAAGGTGGAGTTCAAAGAGCTGTACGGCGACCTGTTGATCAAAACGGGGTACGAAAGCGACCTGAACTGGTAATGTGACATAAACGCTCCTTGTCAGTCCTGGTGTGAAGGAGAGGCGCAGCTAGATGTTTGACTTCTTACCCGTAGACTTTTTGACGGCGCTGGTGTTGCTGCCTACGGTGGGCGCGGCGGTGGTGTTTGCCATGCCGACCGAACGAAAGCAGCTAGCGCGCTGGACTGCGCTGGGCATCAGCCTGGTGGTGCTGGTCATGACCATCGGCCTGTTTTACGATGTGCAGGCCAACCCGCCCGATCCGGGGCAGTGGGCCTTTGAACACCGGGCGCAGTGGTTCCCCTTGTTGAACTCGTCGTGGCATGTGGGCGTGGATGGGCTGAGCGCCGCCATGATCCTGCTGACCGGCCTGCTGACGCCGCTGGCGATCCTGGTCTCGTTTGAGATCGAAGACCGCGTCTCGCAGGTAATGGCGCTGTTCCTGCTCCTGGAAACCGGGATGCTCGGCGTGTTTGTTGCGCTGGACATGGTGGTCTTTTTCGTCTTCTGGGAGATCGGGCTGGTGCCGATGTACTTCCTGATCTACCTGTGGGGCGGCGACAACCGGCGCTATGCAGCCAACAAGTTTTTCCTGTATACGATGGCCGGGTCGCTGGGCCTGCTGCTGGCGACCCAGTTGATCGGCATGACGGTCGAGAGCTTCGACATCCCGGTGATGCTGCAAAAATGGCCGACGTATAACGGCACGGGCGGTGAAATCCTGGGTATGGATACGGCGTATGTCAAGTACTACGCGCTGCTCGGCTTCACCATCGCGTTTCTGATCAAGATTCCCGCCTGGCCGTTCCATACCTGGCTGCCGGACGCGCACACCGAAGCGCCGACCGGCGGCTCGATGCTGCTGGCGGGCGTGCTGCTGAAGCTGGGCGCCTACGGGTTCCTGCGGCTGGCGATCCCGCTCT
The DNA here is from genome assembly GCA_016926875.1 of Anaerolineae bacterium. Classification (GTDB taxonomy): domain Bacteria; phylum Chloroflexota; class Anaerolineae; order Aggregatilineales; family Aggregatilineaceae; genus JAFGNU01. The sequence goes on from JAFGNU010000100.1 coordinate 13,418, forward strand.
TCCCGCGTGAATGGGTGCTGGAGCGCAGCCTGGTGAGCCTGCAATACAACCTGGTAGACATACTCGGCCTGCTGGCGGTGCTTGGCATTGTGCTGGGCGCGCTGGCGGCCTGGGGACAGGATGATTTTAAGCGGCTGGTCGCCTATTCGTCCGTGAATCACATGGGCTTTGTGGTGCTGGGGCTGGCGGTGGCCGCGCTGATGTACGGGACGCTGTGGGCGCGCAACCAGAACGATTACAGCTTGCTGGCCGGGGCTGCCGGGATCGACCTGACCGACCAGGAGCAGAGCAGCCGGACGGCAGCGCAGGAGAAGGTCAGCCAGTTGTACCCGGACGTGCAGATCATCGATGACCGCGAAAACGCCGTGGTGGCGTTGAACGGCGCGGTTTTCCAGATGTTCAATCACGGGCTGACCAGCGCGGGCATGTTCCTGCTGGCCGGGGCGCTGTATCACAAAGCGCATACGCGCGACCTGCGGCGCTTTGGCGGGCTGTGGGATATTGTGCCGGTCTTTGGGGCGCTGCTGTTGTTCACCAGCATGGCCTCGCTCGGTCTGCCAGGGCTGAACGGCTTTGTAGGCGAGTTCCTGGTGGTATCCGGCTCGTTTAAGGCGTACCCGGTGTATGTGCTGCTCAGCCTGGCGGGACTGCTGGTGACCGGCATCTACATCTTGAAAGGCATTCAAAAGCTGCTGCACGGCCCGGTAAACCAGGAATGGGTCGAGTACGACCGGACCAAACACCGCCTGGAAATCACCCGGCGCGAGGTGATCGCAATTGCGCCGCTGGTGGTCCTGATGTTGATCACCGGGCTGTACCCAAGCTGGATGCTGGACGTGATCAATTCGGGCGTGGTCCGGTTTTTGTCGGGCGGCTAAACATGATCAGTGACGTGGTAGGGACAGGGCGCTCCCTGCCCACCTGGGCGTTGTGGGCAGCGCCCCTACTGGGAGGCCTGATTCTATGGTAATTACATTTAGCGGTGTCTTGACGGGCATCCTGCTAACGCCAATCGTGGCGGCGGTCATTATCCTGCTGCTCAAGGACGAATCCAAAGAGCAGGCACGCATTGTCGCGGCATTGGCCATTGGCTTCACCCTGCTGCTGGCGCTGGGGGTCTTCTTTGGCTACAACGTGGATGAAGCCAACGCCGCCGCTGATGCCGGAGACACGTATTTCGCCTATGAAGATCACGTCAAGTGGATCGAATCGATTGGCGTGAGCTGGCACCTGGGCGTGGATGGGATCAGCGCGCCGATGGTGCTGCTGACCTCGCTGGCCGGGTTTTGCGGGGTGCTGATCTCGTGGGGCATGGAAGACCGCACCCGCGAGTTTCTGGCGTTTTTCCTGCTGCTGGTGGCGGGTGTGTACGGCGTGTTCCTGGCGGTAGACCTGTTCGTCCTGTTTTTCTTCTACGAACTGTCGATCTTCCCCATGTACTTTTTGATCGTGATCTGGGGCTGGGCCAAAACGCGCGAATATGCCGCCATGAAGCTGACGCTGTACATCCTGATCGGCTCCGTTGTGGCGCTGATCGGCCTGCTGGTGCTGTACTTCAAAGCCGGGCAGGCGACCGGCGTCTACAGCTTTGACTTTGTAGACCTGCACGCAGCGGCGCAGGCGGGCGCGTTTGATACGCCGTTCTTCTCCGGCTCCGACGCGACCACTGCGCGCCTGTGGTTCCCGGCGATCTTCCTGGGTTTTGGCGTGCTGGCCGGTATCTGGCCCTTCCACAACTGGAGTCCCGATGGTCACGTCGCCGCGCCGACTGCCGTCTCGATGATCCATGCGGGCGTGCTGATGAAGATGGGCGCGTTTTCGGCGCTGCGTGTCGGCGTGCAGCTTTTGCCGGAGGGCGCAAAGGCGCATCTGCCCTGGATCGTCTTCCTGGCGCTGATCAACGTCGTCTACGGCGCGCTGATCGCCTTCCGCCAGCGTGACTTTAAATATGTGATCGGCTTCAGTTCCGTCAGCCACATGGGACTGGTCAGCCTGGGCTTTGCGACCATGAACGTCACCGGCATGACCGGCGCGGGGCTGCAAATGTTCAGTCACGGCGTGATGACGGCGCTGTTCTTCGCCTGCGTCGGCATGGTCTATGACCGGGCGCACACGCGCGACCTGCCCAGCCTGGGCGGTTTTGTCCATAAAGTGCCGCTGGTGGCGACGGCCTTTATCCTGGGCGGTCTGGTCAGCATGGGGATGCCGGGCCTGAGTGGCTTTGTGGCCGAGTTCCCGGTGCTGGTCGGGCTGTGGAAAGGGCCGGGCTTTTTGCCGGACCCGGGCTGGCTGACCAGTACGTTTAACTATTATGGCACTATCGCGCTGCTGGCCGTGCTGGGCATCATTATCACGGCGGCGTACATTTTGCGTGTTGTGGGGCAGGTGTTCTTTGGCGTGTATAACGAAGAACGCTTCCCGCACGTCACGCCGATCACGCTCTATGACAAGATCGCGTTGGGGCTGCTAATGTTCTGGCTGGTGCTGCTGGGGGTTTATCCCCGGCTGATGACCCCCATGATCGAGTCCGGGGTAAAGCCTATCGTATCCATGCTGGGAGGTTAAGTTGAACTTCTCGACTGACGTCCAGGCGAATGGTGTTGCCATTCTGCCTGAAATCCTGATGACGGTGCTGGCCGTGACGGTGCTGGCCCTGGATGCATTTGGGCCGAAGTCCCGGCGGCGCGAGCTTGGCTACCTGGCCGGGATCGGTCTGCTGGTGGTCGCGGTGATGGTCTGGCTGATCGGCCAGTGGCCGGAGCGCGAACTGTCGGACCAGTTGGTCCTGGGCGGCATGATCCGGCATGACGCGCTGGCGCAGATTTTCCGCACGATGGTGATCCTGGCCGGTGCGCTGTCGTGTTTGATCAGCATGGGCGTACCGCGCCTGAAAATCCGGGGCGATTATTATGCGCTCCTGATCGTGGCAGTGATCGGCGCCAGCCTGATGAGCGCCGCTGCCGACCTGATCATGGTCTTTATCGCGCTGGAAACGGCATCGATTACGCTCTATTTGCTGGCCGGGTATTTGCGCGACGACGACCGCAGCACCGAAGCAGGCCTGAAGTATTTCCTGTTCGGCGCGTTCACGTCCGCGATCCTGCTGTACGGTATGAGCCTGCTGTACGGCTTCACCGGCGAAACCAACCTGTACCTGCTGGGCAACTGGATGGCGATCAACGGGCCGCCCGACGCACCGGTTGTGCTGGCGCTGGCCCTGATCGCGGTCGGGTTTGGCTTCAAGATCAGCGCGGTGCCGTTCCACTTCTGGACGCCGGACGTCTACGAAGGCGCGCCCACACCGATCACGGCCCTGTTGAGCACGGCCAGCAAAGCCGCCGGGTTTGGCTTGCTGCTGCGCTTCCTGATGGCCGTTTTCCCGCCGCCGGAGCTGGTCAACGCCTTTGACGTGCACGATTACAGCCAGTTCTGGGTGCAGTTGATCGCCGTGCTGGCGGTGGTTACCATGTCGCTGGGCAACGTGCTGGCGCTGGTGCAGCAGAATATCAAGCGCCTGCTGGCTTATTCCTCGATTGCGCAGGCCGGGTATGTGCTGATCGGCGTGGCGGCGATTTCGACCGACCGCAGCGGCGATGGTGTGGCAGCGGCGGCGTTTTACCTGTTCATGTACGTGCTGACCAATATCCTCGCGTTTGGCGTGGTGATCCTGTTTGCCAACGCGACCGGCAGCGAGCAGATCGCGGACTTTGGCGGGTTGGCCCGCCGCAGCCGGGGTCTGGCGCTGGCGATGACGGTCGCCTTGCTCAGCCTGGCGGGCATTCCCCCGGCGGCGGGTTTTATCGGTAAATTCCTGCTGTTCCGCGCGGCGGTGGATGCGAACCTGGTCTGGCTGGCGCTGATCGGCGTTGTGAACGTCATAATCGGCCTGTACTACTACCTGGTGATCGTCAAGGTGATGTATATGAACCCGGCTCCCGACGACGCCGCGCCGATCCCGGTCAGCGCGCCGTACCGCTGGGCGCTGTGGCTGACGGCGGTCGGCGTGATCCTGCTGGGCACGGTGGCCGTAACACCGCTGCTGGACTGGGCGACCGACGCCGCCCACGCGCTGCACGTGCTGATCTGACGCTGCTTGGCTTCTGACTGTATACGCCGGGGCGATCTCTTTGCCAACAGGAATCGCCCCGTTTTGATTCAGGTTGGGTTTGGCCGCGCGCTCCCTGGGGTGTTGGACTTGTGCGTGGTGTGCAACGATAATCCCTGTGCAGGCGTATAGGAATTGTGTGGACAAATGATCATATGCTATCCTGGTTTACGCGTTGACCGGAATAGTCGAGATAGAAGGAGTACGTGTCATGGCAGATGAACAGAAAACGCACCCGTGTGAAGACTGCGCCTGGCGCAAGCAGGCCGAAGCCAACCCGAATACCTGGAAGGCGCGGCTGTGGCGCTGGCACACCAAGATTTGCCCTGGCTGGCGGTCGTACCAGCGCTTTTTGAAGCAGCAGCAGATGTAGGGACGCGGGGCGTATGGCGCGATACGCCCCGTTTTTTCACGGCTGCCCCGCCTGTCCCCCCGGCGATTGCTGCCCCGCTGCCGGGTTTCTTTGGCATCCACCATTCGTTAGAAAGCACAAATTGCCTCTTTTTTGCTCAATCCCCAGTTCTACACTATGCTTGCCGCACTGGACCGGTACAGGTAAGCCCGCACTGGCTAATGCGTTCAGTCGGATCATGCTCCAGGAGTAGAAAATGAGTTGCAGGTTATGTGCCCCCGACTTAGGACCTATCCTCTCTGAGAGCCGCTTATGGCAGCTTGTGCTGAACAGGAATCAGAATTTGCTGGGGAAATGCTTCCTTGTTGTTCGACGCCATATTGAGACTGTCCCTGATTTAACACCAGATGAATGGAATGACTTGCACCTCCAAATCGCCCGTTCAACGAATATGCTTCTGGATGCCTTCCAGCCCGATCACTTCAACTATGCGTTTCTGCAAAACCAGGACCGGCACGTACACTTACATATCATTCCCCGTTACAGCAATCCGCGGACATTCAACTCTTTCGTCTTTGCTGATCCAGACTACCCAGGCCACTACTCGGTTCCCGCTGCCGCTCGCATCTTACCCGACGACGTATTTCAAGAATTGGCTGATACATTCCGGCAGTCTATCAACCGTCTTTCTTTCTCATAACATCTGCCGATGGGCTGGAACGTTCATGCTGCTGCCCGGTCAGGCGGTCTTGCCAGCGGTTTTTTCACGGCTGCCCCGCCTGTTCCCCCGGCGATTACTGCCCCGCTGCCGGGTTTCTTTGGCATCCACCATTCGTTAGAAAGCACAAATTGCCTCTTTTTTTACAATCAAATTTTGACAATTTAGGGTGACTTTGCTAGGCTTGACAAAGACATCTTTGAGCTAATAAACCGTGCAACACGGGGACGTTTGTTAGCCGTTGCTGTGCCGGATCTTCCCCGGTGACGCGCAGTGGACCAAATGCTGCTCAACCGATATGGACAATCGCAAGCCGCAAGCCGACTATATGCAAAACATGGCCCTGGCGACGGTCGCCGGACAGGCGGGCTGTGTGACGATTGTGCTGATTATTGGGGCATTGTTCGCCGGGATGTACCTGGATACGCAGTTGGACACGCACCCGTTGTTCACACTGGGCCTGATCCTGGTCAGCGTGCCGGTGAGCCTGTATGCGATGGTCCGGTTAATGTTGTCCTCGGTGGCGGCGATCAAGCATGACTCCAGTCCGGCTGAAAAATCGCCTACAAAGGAGAAGCGCTCTTGAAGGGAGTTTGGATATTCTTAGGCATGATCGCCTTCAGCGTGTTCTTTTGCGGGGTGATGCCGTTTGTGCTGATGCCGGACGCGGGCGTAGGCATGGCGCTGCCGGTGGTGTCGGTCCCTGGTGAAAAGCTGTGGGAAAACTTCCTCGGTATCAAGGGGCTGACGATCACCAATACGCTAATCGGGACGCTGCTGGCGGATATTGTGGTGCTGGCGTTTGCCTTTGGCGCAACGCGCAACATGCAAGAAGTGCCGGGTCGTTTGCAGGGGTTGTTCGAGGTGCTGACCGATGCCCTATACGGTCTGGCGAAATCGACCGCCGGAGTCCATGCGCGCAAGATTTTCCCCCTGATGGCGACAATTTTCCTTTTTTTGCTGGTGGCGAACTGGTTAGAGCTGGTGCCGGGTGTAGACAGCGTGGGCCTGATGCACTGCGCCGAAGAGGGCTTTAACGGCTACGAGCACAACGGGGCAATCCTGCAAGTTGATAAAGCGCTCGACCAGGGCACGCGCGCCACCGAAGCCGACTATGAAGCCTGTCACCTGGCCGAAGAGGGCGATCACGCGGAGGATACGGGTGCCGCGCACGCTGCCGAAGGGGATGCCGAAACAGGCACCGCAGAAGAAACTGAAGCGGCGCGCGACGACCTGTTCATCGTGACGCCGTTTGTACGTGCGGCGGCCACCGACCTGAACCTGACGCTGGGGTTGGGACTGCTGGCTTTTGTCGCGATCCAGTATTTTGGCGTGCGTGCGCTTGGCGCTGGCTATTTCGCCAAGTTCATCAATACTCCCGCGCTGGGTAATCTGGACAAAAAGCCGATGGGGGTCATGGACTTTGTAGTCGGCCTGCTGGAGATCGTCTCGGAGGTTTCCAAGATCATCAGCTTTGCTTTCCGTTTGTTTGGCAATATCTTTGCAGGGCAGGTGCTGCTGTTTGTGATGGCATTCCTGGTAGCGACTATGCTGCCGTCCATCTTTTACGGGTTGGAGCTGTTCGTTGGCCTGATCCAGGCGTTTGTGTTTGCCATGCTGGTGCTGGTCTTCAGCGCGATGGCGATGCAGAAGCACGATCATGGCGATCACGGTGATGTTCACGGTAGGGACGATCACTACGAGTGATCACTATTGAACGGTCCGTGCAGTGGGCGTGTACAGTTAACTGTAGTAATCTTTTTGAGTAACAGAGGCTCGACAAACCTGGGGGCAGGGCACCCCGCTGGACATCAGGAGGTATGGATGGAGTTTAATGATAGCTTTGTAACCGCTGCAAAGGCGATTGGCGCGGGTTTGACGATGGCTGGCGTGATCGGTCCTGGTATCGGTATCGGCTTGCTGGTCCATGGGGCGTTGGAAGCGCTGGGGCGCAACCCCGAAGCGTCAGGCCAGATCACGACCAATATGATTTTGGGTATTGCGTTTGCCGAAGCGGTGGCGATCTACGCACTGGTCGTGGCTCTTATCATCCTGTTCGTGCTGTAGTCCCGGATAGGAGGGATAGGGTGGATAAGCTAGGTATTAACCTGGGGTTTTTAATTGCCCAGATAGTCAATTTTGGCATCTTGTTCCTTTTGCTATCCAAGCTTGTCTGGCCGCGCATGCTGGTGATGCTTGACGAGCGCCAGGAACGTATCGCCAAAGGGCTGGAAGACGCCCGCAGCGCGCGGCAGGAGCGCGAAAACGCCGAGCGCGAAGGCGAGCGCATCCTGGCGCAGGCGCGCATCGAAGGCCAGCGGCTCCGCGACGAAATGCGGCGGCGTGGTGAAGAACAGGGCGAACAGGCGCGGCGTCTGGCACAGCGTGAAACCGAAAACTTTCGCAGCCAGGCCCGCATCCAGGCCGAAGAAGAGCGTAACCGCATCCTGGCCGACGCCCGCGGGCAGATCATATCGCTGGCGATGGCCGCTGCCGAAGAACTGATCGGAGATGGGCTGGACACCGAGCGCCAGCGGGTGGTGCTGAAGAAGTTTTTTGCAGGCGTGCCCGAAGGTGCTGAAGGGATCGGAGAGGTCGTGGTGGCGATCAGCGCGGTGCCGCTGCTGGACGACGAAATCGACCAGGTCAAGCAGGTCACCGGGGCCAAGGTTGTCGAGAACAAGGTGGAACCCAACATCCTGGGCGGCCTGGTCTTGCGTGCCGGAGACAAAGTAGTCGATGGCAGCGTGCGCGGCGATCTGACAGCCCTGTCCGCACAACTACATTAACTCCCCTCAGGAGGAGAGGAAAAACGCCGGAGGACGCCGACCCCCGGTGTTTTTGTTTTTCTATACACGAAGGTATGTGGTAGACTGTGACACGGGCAGCAGGAGATAACAATGCAAGGAGACAAAGGTATGCATACCGTACCGTTAGGCGATACCGGCGAGCAGGTCAGCGCCATGTGCCTGGGCGCGATGTATTTTGGATCGCGCAATGATGAGGAGTCATCGTATTTACTGCTTGAACAGTATGTTGGCGCGGGCGGATCATTTATTGATACAGCCAACGTCTACGCTCACTGGGCCGGGCCGGGGTGGCAGGGGGGTGAAAGCGAAGCCTTGCTGGGCCGTTGGATGAAAGATCGCGGCAACCGTGACTGGTTGTTTATCGCCAGCAAGGTCGGTTTTGACATGCCGGGGGTTGAGCGTGGACTGACGGCCAGCCAGATCGAAGCGGAGTGCGATAAGAGTTTAAAACGGTTGGGCACCGATACTATCGACCTGTACTACGCCCATGTGGACGATCGCTACACGCCGCTGGAAGAAACGCTCGAAGCATACGCGCGGCTGGTACAGGCGGGCAAGGTGCGCTATATCGGTGCCAGCAATTACCTGGCGTGGCGGCTGGAGCAGGCGCGGGCTATCAGCCGGGCGCACGGCTGGCCGGAGTTTTGCTGTATCCAGCAGCGCTACACCTATCTACGCCCCAAGCCCGGCGCGAGCTTTGACCCGCAGGTGGCCGTCAACGACGACTTGCTTGATTTCTGCGACGCGCGGCGGGACGATATCACGCTGCTGGCCTATTCGGTACTGCTCAGCGGCGCCTACACCCGCCACGACCGCCCGATCTCCGATCAATATGCCGGGCCGGATACCGACGCGCGGCTGGCGGTGTTACGCGCGGTGGCGGCAGAGGTGGGTGTGACGCCGAACCAGGTGGTCCTGGCCTGGATGCTGCACAGCGATCCGGTGGTTATCCCGCTGATCGCAGCCAGCAGGCCGGAACACCTGCAAGAAAACCTTGATGCGCTGGACGTCACGCTCAGCGCAGACCAGATGGCGCGCCTGGATTTTGCGTCGGGGTGATAGGGGCAGCGCGGCAGAGTGTAGATCGGTACCCGGCAAGTGTCCGGTGCAAAGGATGGGACTATGCCTGATACGCAGGTGGTCGCTCACCGGGGTGAAACCCAACAGCGGCCCGAAAGTACACTGCTTGCTTTTGATCACGCCATAGCGTTGGGGGCAGATGCGATTGAATTTGACCTGCACCAGACGGCGGACGGCGAGTTGATCGTACATCATGATTTTTACCTGGGGCGCATGGATAACGGCAGCGGGTACATCGGCGATCATACGCTGGATGAACTGCGGGCGCTGGATGCCGGGAGCTGGTTTGACCCGGCGTTTGCCGGAGAGGCGCTGCCAACGCTGGCCGAAACGCTGGACCTGGGGCGGGGCAAAATCCGGTTCGAGATCGAACTCAAAACCGCCGACCTGGCCTTTCTCCAGCGGGTGATAGACACTATCGACCGGTTTGGCCTGTCCGAAGACGTGGAAGTGACATCGCAGCATATCCCGCTGCTGCCTCATATCAGGCGGCTGAATCCGGCGCTGCGAACAGGTATGCTCTTTCAGCCTGTGCCAGACTGGATGGGCATTCGCCTGGGACAGCAGCATGTAATCGATTGGTTGAGGCTGGCTGATGTACAGGTTGCGCATATCTCCTTCTCGTTAGTGGATGCGTCGTTTGTGCAGCGGTTACAGGCAGATGGTAAGGCGGTCGCCGCGCACCTGAACGACGCGGACGAGATGCGGCGGGCGTTCGCATTAAAAATCGATCAGTTTTCTACCGATCATCTGGCGCAGGCATTGGCCCTACGCAACGAGTGGGCCGGGCAGCTATGAGGGAACGTGACATGAACTTCAGCGATCTACTGGTTGATCTGCCGGACCTGATCACGCCGCCGGATCATGATGTGCCGATCAGTGCACCGATCACCGAGAATGCGCAGGGCGTCGAGCCGGGCGGGGTGTTCCTGGCGCGGCAGGGCGCTAATGTGGATGGTCATGAGCTGATCCTGACCGCCGTCGAAAACGGTGCAGCGGCGGTGGTGGGCGAGCGCACGCCGGGGAAAGTCAAGTGCCCGGTGTCGTATGCACAGGTCGCGGACGGCATGGCGGTGCTGGGGCTGCTGGCGGCGGCATATTACGATTACCCATCGCGTAAACTGACCGTGATCGGTGTGACCGGGACGGACGGCAAGACCACCACGTGCGCGCTGGCTCATGGCATCCTGGCGGCGGCGGGCCTGCCGACCGGGTTGATCTCAACCGTCAGCGCGGTGATCGGTGATGAAACGCTGGCGACCGGGCTGCATGTCACCACGCCGCCCGCGCACGAAACCCAGATGTACCTGGCGCGTATGGTCGAGGCCGGGCTGACGCATGTCGTGCTGGAAGCGACCTCGCACGGGCTGGCGCAGGGACGTGTGAACGGCGTGGATTTTGACGTGGCCGTATTGACCAACGTTACCCACGAGCACCTGGATTTTCATGGCACCTGGGAGCAGTACCGGCGCGACAAGGCGCGGCTGTTTCAGATGGCGGCGACGTCGTATCGCAAGCCGGATACGCCCAAAGTGGCCGTGATCAACGCCGACGATCCCAGCGCCGACCTGTTCCGCCATGTGTCCGATGGGGTGGACCGGGTGCTGACCTACGCGCTGGAGCCGGTATACCCGGTGGATGTACGGGTCGATTCTGCCACCTACGAGCCTGATTCTACGCTGGTCAAGATTATCGGGCCGGACGGGCTGAAGCAGCGGGTAAAAACGCGGCTGGTCGGGCCGTTTAACGTGGCGAATATCCTGGCGGCGGTTGGGGCTGCTGCGGCAGTGATCCACGACGACCCGGAGCGGCTGCGCCATGCTATCTTCGAGGGTGTCAGCCACATGCCTGCCATCCCCGGACGCATGGAGCGCATCGACGAGGGGCAGGACTTTATGGCGATTGTCGATTTTGCGCACACGCCCAACGCGCTCAAACGGGCGCTGGAAGCGGGCCGGGCGATGATCCCCTATGACCGGCGGATTATCGCGATCTTTGGCAGCGCGGGCCTGCGCGACCGTGAAAAGCGCCGCCTGATGGCCGAGATCGGCGCAGAACTGGCCGATGTGTGCATCCTGACCGCCGAAGACCCGCGCACCGAATCGCTGGGGAGCATCCTCAACGAGATGGCCCAGGGCTGCATCAACCGGGGCGGGGTGGAAGGCGAGACATTCTGGCGCGTGATGGACCGGGGACGGGCGCTGGCGTTTGGTTGTTCGCTGGCGCGGCGTGGTGATCTGGTGATCGCGTGCGGTAAGGGGCACGAGCAAAGCATGTGCTTCGGCTCGATTGAGTATCCCTGGGACGACCGCGAGGCGCTGCGCGCAGCGCTGCGTGGTACGCCCCTGCTCACACTGCCCACCGCCGAATTGAAAGCACGGGATTCCGGGCTGCTGTAGGGCAGAGGGCGCTGCATCAGGCGGGCGTGGGTGATCGGTCAGGCAGGCGACCAGCCGCCCGGCGGCAGGTAGTGCTATGCTGATGATATAAGCAAGCAGGTTTGATCAATGGGCGGCGCCCCGGTACAATGACACGCGGGGGCAGGGATTCGGCTATGGTGGACCTGGGTATCGTAATCGTAAGCTGGAATACGCGCGACCTGCTGCGCAACTGTCTGCTATCCATCGCAGCATCAGGCGGTGATTTTGCGCACCGTGTCGTTGTGGTAGACAACGCTTCGAGCGATGGCAGCGCTGCGATGGTCGCGGACGAGTTCCCCGGTGTTGAACTGATCGCCAGCCCAACCAACGAGGGCTTTACCGGCGGGAATAACCGGGGCCTGCGCGCGCTGGGCTTTGAGTGCGGCTGTGATGACAGCGCGCCGCGTTATGCGCTGGTATTGAACCCGGATACCGTGCTGCCGCCGACCACGCTGGTCACTATGCTGGCCTATATGGATGCCGACAAGTCGATTGGCGTGGCAGGGCCGAAGCTGGTCATGCTGGACGGCAACCTGGACCTGGCCTGCCGCCGCAGCTTCCCCTCACCCGAAATCAGTTTTTACCGCATGGTCGGGCTGTCGAAACTGTTTCCCCACAGTCGGCGCTTTGGGCGGTATAATATGACGTACCTGGACCCCGACATCGAAACCGAGGTGGACTCGGTCGTAGGGGCTTTTATGATTGTTCGACGCGAAGCGATCCGGCAAGTTGGACTCTTCGATGAAACGTTTTTTATGTATGGAGAAGACCTGGATTGGGCGTATCGCATCAAGCAGGCCGGGTGGAAGGTGATGTACAACCCGAACGTGACGGTGACGCACGTCAAACGGGCGGCGAGCAGCCAGTCACACCGGGCACAGCGCGAGTTCTACCGGGCGATGCTGATCTTCTACCGGAAGCACTACCGAGCGACGACGGCATGGTGGCTGCACATACTGATTCTGACCGGGCTGGCGCTGAGAGGTGGCCCGGTCCTGTGGCAGGAATTGCGCCACCCGACACCATCCATGACCGGCTAGGCTCCACGCTGGACCGGCGGGTGCGGGGGCTGCTGCACAGCGCCCTGCTGCTGATCGACGTGACGATGCTGGCGCTGGGGTTTGTGCTGGGCTACCTGGCCCGCGCGCACCTGCCGCTGCCTGCGCTGCCGGTTAACCCCCCGTCACTGATGAGCTACATGCCGATGCTGATCGTGCATGTTCTCAGCGTGCTGGTCGTGTTCTATTTTGCACGGATGTACCACCAGCGGCGCGCCGTCAGCCGGATTGACGAAGGGTATACTATCGCGCAGAACGTGTCAATCGGTACGTTCATGGCAGTTGCCATCGAAACGCTGACGTTTAAGAACAGCGCGCTGGAACTGGACTATCCGCGCGGCGTGATCATCTACGCCTGGATATTCGGCATTGTGCTCACCATCCTGGGGCGCGAAGCGCACCGCCAGGCTACTATCTGGCTGCGCCAGGCAGGCGTGGGACGCGACAATGTGCTGATCATCGGCTCCGGCGAGGTGGCGCGCACGATTGCCGAAAAGATTCGCTGGTCGCCGCAGTTGGGCTACAACATCATCGGGGCGGTCAACGGCGCGCCCGGCGGGACGGTTGGCGAGGTGCCGATCATCGGCACAACCGGCCAGCTTCCCGATCTGATTGACGAGTACGAGATCGACGAGGTGATCATCGCGCTGCCCGAAGCGTCGCACCGCGAACTGGTGCAGTTGGTCAGCAAATGCCAGCGCGGCAAGGTCAGCATCAAGGTTTACCCCGACATTTTCGCGTATATGACCGGCGGCATGACGGTTGATGATCTCAACGGGATGCCGATGCTGTCGGTGCGCGACGTGGCGCTGCGCGGCTGGAAGCTCAGCTTAAAGCGTGGGATGGACGTGGTCGTTTCGTTTGTGGGGCTGGTGCTGCTCAGCCCGTTTTTGACCCTCACCGCGATTGCGATCAGGCTGGAATCGCCCGGCCCGATATTTTACTGCCAGGAACGCATGGGCCTCGATGGGCGTCCCTTCCCGATGATCAAGTTCCGCACTATGCGCCAGGACTCCGAAAAACACGGTCCGGGCTGGACGGTGGAAAACGACCCGCGCGTGACGCGCTTGGGGCGGTTTATGCGCCGGACCAACTGGGACGAGATGCTCAACCTGATCAACGTGTTATACGGGCAGATGAGCCTGGTCGGGCCGCGACCGGAGCGCCCGCACTACGTCCAGAAGTTCCGCGAATACATCCCGCGCTACATGGAACGCCACCGCGAAAAGGCGGGCATGACCGGCTGGGCGCAGGTTAACGGCTTGCGCGGCGATACGTCGATCCTGGAACGCACCAAGTATGACTTGTGGTACGTCGAGAACTGGTCCCTGTGGCTGGACATCAAGATCGTGCTGCGTACTATCGTCCAAATGACCTTCGGGCGCAGCAAAAACGCGTATTAGGGCGCTGTGCCAGGTTTTTTGCTGATAAGGCTGTTATGCAATTGGCCTCACCCCCCGGCCCCCTCTCCATTCGAAATGGCGAGGGGGAGCAAAGCTGCGAGCGTCTGTTATCCTGCTGCACTGCTCCCCTTTTCCCCTCTATAGCTTTGCTGGAGAGGGGAGAAGGGGCTGGGGGATGAGGGGTGAGGCCCTGTTACATGTTGACGTATATCAAACGCACGAGGCACCAGGGGCGCGGCAGGGCGCGCCCGTGCTGTTTTAGGGACACATCCAGATCAACGACAAGCGCATATTATGGACATCACCGAACTGACACAACGGATGCACGAATTTGTGCGGGCGAAAGGCTGGTACGAACCCGATTCGATCCACCCCCAGACGCCGCGCAATCTCGCCACGTCGATCTGTATCGAAGCGGCGGAAGTGCTGGAACATTTCCAGTGGAACGGCGCGATCACCGACCGGGACGCGCTGGCGGGCGAACTGGCCGACGTGGCGCTGTACCTGCTCCAGCTTGCCAGCCTGAGCGGGATCGACCTGGAACGGGCGATCCTGGATAAACTGGACGCCAACTATGGCCGCACCTGGGGTGACGGTGACGATCTGCCGCCTCCACCGGAAGAGGGATAGAGACGATATGAGCGACGCGGGGAATGTGAATCTGGGCTTTGTGGTCGAAGTGATACAGGGTAACGCGCTCACCGTTACAACGGATGTGCTGGGGGTCAAGCACACGTCCAGCCCTGGCGGGTTGGGCGCTCAGGTGCGTAAATATTTACCGGAGGATGCCGGGATGCTGCCCGGCGCGGAGGAATACCGCATCTGGGCCGGGCGGGGCGTTGCGCAGGCGGAATATATCCTGATGCTCGGCGCGCCGCCGACCTTTGCGCTGCGTTATCCCCAACTGCGCGACCTGGGACGGCGCTTTTTAGAGGCGTTGTGGAATGAAGGGTTGGACGTGCAGCACTTCACGACGACGATTCACGGCGTGCGAACTGGCATTGGTCTGGACGAGATCGAGGCGTTCCGCTCGCTGCTGCTGGGCATGGCCGACGCCTACGAAGCCGGGCATTACCCGCCCACATTGGAGCGCATCACCTTTGTCGAGCAGGACGAAAACCGCGTCCGCCTGCTGAAAGACGCGCTCACCCAGTTTTTGCCCGATGCGCCCGCGACTGCCCAACGCCAGACAACCGCCGAACCGGAAGCGGTCACCGCCATGATGGCCGGGCCGGAGTCGTTCGAGCCGGAATTTCGCAAGCCCGAAGCCAACGAAATGACGCCGCACGTGTTTGTCGCCATGCCGTTCAAGGGCGACTACGACGACCAGTTCTACCTGGCGATTCAGCCCGTCGTCAGCGAGATGGGCTTTTTGTGCGAGCGGATGGACCTGGACACCTTTACCGGCGATATTGTCGAGCGGATGCTGGATCGCATCCGGTCCGCCTGTCTGGTGATCGCGCTGCTGGACGGCGCAAATCCCAACGTGTACCTGGAAGTGGGCTTTGCGTGGGGTGTAGAAACGCCGACGGTCTTGATCGCGCATCAGGACGAAAAGCTGCCGTTCGACGTGCGCAGCCAGCGCGTGCTGCTCTATGAACGCATCTACCTGCTGAAGCGGATGCTGGCCGGTGAACTCAAGCGCCTGCTGCTGTAAGAGAGTGCATTTTAGATTCAGGTCAGGATCATTTCTCGTAGGGGCAGAGCTTGCTCTACCCTGGGCGACCCACCGGGTCGTTCCTACACAGCCAATCATTAAGCCAATATGTCGCCTCAGGTTTGCCCCTCCTGTAAGAGGCGCGTTGCGAAATAAGATGAGATTCCTATAGTTGATTATCAAAATCTGTGGCACAATAGGGATAATTATCAAGCTTAGGCCCGGAATCATCTTCTACAATCGACCTTGGTGATCATTATGGTTGCTTCAATGTGGGGAGCCATACGTCATGTGTGTGTATTGTAAGGCTGCCAGCACGGTGCTGGACAAGTTGTGGGAAGACGAAGACTTCCGGGTATTCTTTTATGGCCACGGCTACGATCTCAGCGACCTGGGACCGATGACGCACGACGTGTTTGTCCCTGCCTATCTCGCCTTCAAACGGCGGCTGACGGGCGGGGCAATCGAGCTGCTGGAAGCCCAGGTGACAGAGGATATCCTGTCGCCCCTCGCCAGGCGTCCGAACTTTCGCGCGATGTGGTCGGAATGGGACCAGGCGATGCGCAGCCAGTTCCTGCGCGAGCAGTCCGAGATCAAGCTAAGCACCCTGCTGGTCATGGCCTATGCCGCGCAGCTATCCGACGGGTATAAGTGGGCCTTCCTGGCACACGTCAACGGGCAGCGGGTCTGAGCGCCTGCCATTTTTTGCCCCCACATTCCACCAGTACACTGAGCACAAATGCGGTACAATTAGCGCCTCATGTCGGGACAGGACATGAGGTGTTGCCGTCTTGGACGGCGTGCTGGCAAAAACCGTTGTCGATGCAAGGAGCGTTGGATCGTGTCTCAGCAGGGCGTCACGCCGCAAAGTGAGGATTTTTCCCGGTGGTATACCGATGTGGTGCAAAAAGCCGACCTGGCCGACTATTCGCCGGTGCGCGGCTGCATGATCATCAAGCCCTACGGCTACGAACTGTGGGAAGCCGTCAAGGGTGGGTTGGACCGCCGCTTTAAGGCCACCGGTCATCAAAATGCTTATTTCCCGCTGTTTATTCCCGAAAGTTTTCTGAAGAAAGAAGCTGAACACGTCGAGGGCTTCTCGCCTGAGTTGGCCGTTGTGACCATCGGCGGCGGCAAAGAGCTTGAAGAACCGCTGATTGTACGCCCCACCTCGGAGACGATTATCGGCTGGGCGTTCCAGAAATGGATTCAGTCTCACCGCGACCTGCCGCTGCTGATCAACCAGTGGGCGAACGTGGTGCGCTGGGAACTGCGCACGCGCCTGTTTCTGCGCACGATGGAGTTTTTGTGGCAGGAAGGGCATACCGCCCACGCCACGCACGATGACGCGCAGGCCGAAACGATGCGTATGTTGGGCGTGTACGCCGACTTCGCCACCAACGACGCGGCCATCCCGGTGATCCAGGGCCGCAAGAGCGACCAGGAGCGCTTCGCCGGGGCGCTGCGCAGCTACACCATCGAGGCCATGATGCGCGACCGGAAAGCGCTTCAATCGGGCACCAGCCACAACCTCGGTCAGAATTTCGCCAAAGCGTTTGACATCCAGTACACCGATGAAAACAACGAGCTGCAATACTGCTGGACAACGTCCTGGGGCTTGAGCACGCGTATGGTCGGCGCGATCGTCATGACGCACGGCGATGACATGGGCCTGCGCCTGCCGCCCAGGCTGGCCCCGATCCAGGTTGTGATTGTGCCGATTGCTCGCAAGGACGACGAGCGCGGCCCGGTGCTGGAAGCTGTCGGGCGCGTCGAAGCTGCACTACGCGAGGCGGGTATCCGTGTGCATGTGGACGACCGCGATAACCTGTCGCCCGGCTTTAAGTTCAACGATTGGGAGATGCGCGGCGTGCCGCTGCGGGTTGAGATCGGGCCGAAGGACGTACAGAAAAACAGCGTGGCGCTCGCCCGGCGCGACATCCCCGGCAAGGCGGGCAAAGAATTTGTGCCGCAGGACGGGCTGGCGGCGGTGGTCGGGGCGCGGCTGGATACGATCCAGGCGAACATGCTGCAACAGGCGACCGAGTTCCGCGACAGCCACCTGCGCGAAGTCACCGGCAGCTACGACGAGTTCATCGACGTGTTGCAGGATGGGTGGGCGCTGACGTGGTTCTGCGGCGGCGCTGCGTGTGAAGACAAGGTTAAAGAGGACGCGGCGGCGGTCAGCCGGTGTTTCCCGCTGGACCAGCCGCACCCCGGCGAAACGGGCAAATGCATGATCTGCGGCGGCGAGGCAACCGAGATGGCGTATTTCGCTAAGGCGTATTAGCTGGTCAGGAGAATGGACTATGCCCATCTACATTTTATTGAGCATGCTCACCACGCAGGGTGTCGAAAACATCGTGGAAGACCCGGCTTGCCTGCGCAAGATCAGCCAGGAGATCGAGAACCTGGGCGTGACCGTGCTGGAACACTACGCCACGCTCGGCCAGTATGATTTTGTGCATGTGATCGACGCGCCCGATAACGAGACGGTGGCCCGTGTCAGCATGGAGTTGATCGCGCGCGGCAGTATCAAGCCGCTGAGCCTACCGACCATCTCGATCAACGATTTTATCAGCCGCCTGAGCATGGATCGCCAACCGTAGGGGGTCGCCATGAAATACGGGCTGGATATTCCGCCCTTTGGCGGGCTGGGTGACGCGCGCACGCTGGCTGATCTGGCACGTGATGCAGAGGCCGCCGGGTGGGATGGGTTTTTCATCTGGGATCACATTGATCGAGACGTGGTGTTGGATATCGTCGATCCCTGGATCGCGCTGGCGGCGGTTGCCATGCAAACCGAGCGTATCCGGTTAGGGCCGCTCGTGACGCCGCTGCCCCGCCGCCGTCCCTGGAAGGTGGCGCGCGAGGCGGTGTCGCTGGATCACCTGTCCGGCGGGCGGTTGGTGCTGGGCGTCGGGTTGGGCAGCGGTCAGCCCAGCGAGTGGAACAACCTGGGCGAGGAAACCGATCTGAAGCGGCGCGGCGCGATGGTCGATGAAGCGCTGGACATCATCACCGGCCTGTGGAGCGGGGAGCCGTTTTCCTACCGGGGCCAGCACTACACGGTGACGGACAGCCAGTTTGTGCCGGTGCCGGTCCAACAGCCGCGCATCCCGATCTGGACGGGCGGCTACTGGCCCAATAAAAAGCCGTTCCTGCGGGCGGCGCGGTGGGACGGCGTTTTCCCGCTGCCGGGGCGTGACGGCGTTCTGTCGCCGGAACAGATACATGATCTGGTGGCGTTTATCCGCGAGCACCGCGCCGACGACCGCCCCTTTGACATCTTGCACCGCTGCGAACCGTTGCCGGGTGCCGATCTGGACCGCGCGGCGGCGCGCGTGGCGCCGTATGCTCTGGCAGGCGTGACATGGTGGATCGAGGCGCTCCATCCCTGGCATTTTGGCGGGGGCTGGGACGATTGGCCGGTCGAGGCCATGCGCGACTACGTCCGGCGGGGGCCGCTGGGTCTTGCTCAGGCGTAGGCACGCCAGGATCGCCGCCCGCGTGCCGGTCAATTGAATCATGCAGCCCCGATGAGAAGGACTCGCCGGGGCTGTACACGATAATAATTGAACTGGAGTGGGTGTTTAATATTACCTTTTGAACAGTCCGGTCAGCATGCCTAGAATACCCTTAGAGTCACCCTTGAGCAGCGACGCTGCATCAACATCACCCGACAGGATGCCTTCCAGGTTGTCTCCCAGCGGCGCGGGGAGCTTACCCTTCAACTGGCCAAGCACAATATCGATCACCTGCTTGGCGACTGATTCGTCCAGGTTAGCCTGACTCATGACCATCTTGATCAACTCGTCCATAGTTATGTTCTCCCTAGATGATTGTTATTTTATCAATGTGTTAGGATTATAACAGATAATGGCCAACCCAACGATTGACAGGCATTTATGCCAGAGGTGTTACTGCCGCCGTATAGCTGGCTGATTCAGGGAATTGGAGAGAATACGCCATGTTGTCGCAATCCATCGTGTTTGATTGTGCTGCCGGATTCTATGACGAAACGCGCGGCTTTCCGCCGGGCCAGGAGCGCCCGATCACCGCGCTGATCTGCCGGGTGGGCAAACTGACAGCCGACAGCCGCGTGCTCGATGTCGGTACCGGCACCGGTCGGATCGCGCTGCCGCTGGCGCCGTTTGTGCGCGCGGTGGTGGGCGTGGACCTGGCGCGCTTGATGCTGGACCGGCTGCACACCAAGCAAACGGGCGAGCCGGTCTATCCGGTGCAGGGTGACATTACGCACCTGCCATTTGCGGCGGGAAGCTTTGATGCGGCACTGGCGGTGCATATCTTCCACTTGGTGCCCGGCTGGCGCGCGGCGCTGCGTGACGTGGCGCGCGTGCTGCGTCCGGGCGGGCTGTTGATCAGCGGGTGGGTGGACCGGGATCGCTCCATCCAGCGCCCCTTGCGGGATGCCTGGGACGCCGCCGTTGGTGAATCTCCGCGCCTGCAACACGTCGGCGTGCCGCGCGGCCAGTACGCGACCTGCCTCAGCGATGAAGGCTGGCGCCGCGCGAGCGACCCACACCGCCACGCATATACCGTCACCGAAACGACTCAGATATACATTGACCGGATGGCGCAACGCGCGTGGTCGAGCACCTGGCGGCTGACGGATGATGAGATCGCGCGCGGCGTGGCGGCTATGTATGCCGCTGCCGAACGTCAGCACCTGGACCTGGCGCAGCCATACGATGTGCCGTCCGCCTTTGTAATTGAGGCGTACCTGCCGCCGGGGGACTAAAATCTCGAAATGTTTAGAGCCTGATTGCTAATTCATCAGTCTTCCCATTGATTCCAAAGCCATAGCACAGCATCGGAATGCGGCGAGTTCTTCAAGTGAGTTAGGGTGCCTCTGGTAATATGCAAAGACTGTTTATCAGGGCCGTTTTTAAGAAGATGTAACTCGTAAGTATGTGGGTCAATGCAAAACAACCCTGCATCCAACGCTCGATGGTGAGTTGCACAAAGTACAAGTCCGTTGCGAGGATCGTCTACACCACCGTTTTTTCTTGGAACAATGTGAACTGCATCAAGTAGTTGTGGAACGTTCATATCACATACAGCACATTGAGGCCCATACCGTTGGAACACAAGGAATCGGAAGCGTTGTTGATTCGGTCGACTTGACTGAAGTGTTCTCGAATCAACATGTTTTTGGATCAACTCAAAGGGTAGATCGTCGTTTGGAGCTGTTAATAACGTTTGTGGTGGCGCACTTTGGAAGGGCACAAGAAAAATCTCTGACGTATCATCCCATCCTTCGATCCAACCGAAATGAACATCCCTCACCTTTGAATTTTGAGAAGGAGAAGTGATTATAAATACAGGTAATTGTAACTGTCCGGCTTTTTTGGTAGCCTCGATTTCTCCGAGATCACGGGCCTCTGGGCGATTTGTACGTGGATAGTGGTACAATACTCCATCTTCACACAGATCGTCAGGATAACTTGAACCTTTATGTAGTAGCCCTACAGTGACTCCCTCTCCCCTGGGCGTTAACGATTTAGTCCTTTCCTTGTCGACCCATATTCCTTGTGCTCCGCCATAGATTCCTAATTCATGAAGAACAGATGGTGCGACACCAGTCGGCCCTCCACGTTCTAGGAGTTCACGCCACATAGCTCTGCGGTATTCAAGCTCGTCAAGTATCATCGGGTATCCTTTGAAAAACGCTACTTGCTGATAGATAGTATAACGCTCCTTGTTGACAAGATGCACATGGCTTGCTAAGCAAAAAAACACTTGGTTTCTGCTGCGATTGTCCGGTGATTCTCACAATGCTATACTGCTGATAGTGCTAATTACGCTGGTGGGAAGGGGGAACCTATGCAGAAATTCTTTGTAGTCTTTCTCTGCGGGGTAGTAGTATTAACCGCCGCGCCTGCGGTCTACGCGCAGGAGCCGCCGGAGGTTGTGAACGACGCGCTCAAGGCACTCAGCGAAAAACTGGGCGTGACGATCACTATCAGCGATGTATCACAATGGTATTGGGAACAGAAAAATTTCCCGGATGCCAGCCTCGATTGTCCCCTGCCGGACCAGACCTATGCCCAGGTACAAACCAACGGCTACATTGTGCAGCTTGTCTATAACGGCGTATTGTACGATTACCGCATCACCGGCAACCGCCAGACGATCTTTTTGTGCAAGCCGGATGGCGGCGCGCCCGGTGGCACGGAAACGCCCGCAACAGCCACGCCGACCTTTACACCCACAGCGATCCAGGTCCAACCTGCTGCGCCCACCATCACGCCGGTGCCCGCGCTGCCATCCGGCACCGTAGCCTGTCCCGGCGGGATGCCCGCGCGGCTGGCGGTTGGGATGGCGGCGACCTCGATCACCAACGGGTCGGTTAATATCCGCAGCACACCCGGCCTGGGGGATCCGAACACGGTGATCGGCCTGCTGCTGCCGGGCGGCGAGTTCGACGTCGTGGACGGGCCGCAGTGCGCATCCGGCCAGACATGGTGGCGCATCAGCTACGATACCGAAGTTGGCAATACGACCGGCTGGGTGATGGAAGGTGACGCCGAAGCCAACGAATACTGGTTAGGCCCGCTGGGGGGGGCGCCTGTTGCACCAGAACCCGCTACCACACTCATCCCGATCACGTCCGCCAACGCCGGGCAGGTACGGCAGAATATGCAGTTGCCGATGATCGACGGCATCCGGCGGGTGGCCTTTATGCCGCCGCCGAGTTCCGACGCGCTGATCGTGACCCAGGCGGGTGAGCTGGCGTATTATTCCGGTACAACAGCTGCACGGCTGGCAACATTGGGCCACCGGGGCGCCTCTATCCAGGCTGTGGCTGTTGGCCCGCGCGAGGGCGGGTCCGCGACGATGGCGACCGCCGAAGAGGACGCTGCTTCCAGCGAGGTGGCGATCTGGGTATGGGAAGTCCGGGCGGGCAATCCTCCCGCCGCAGCCGAATTATACGGCGTATCGGTCCCGGATGTGAACGCGCTGATGTTCAGCCCGGACGGGCGCTGGCTGGCGGCCAGCAGCGGTATGATCCATAACGAAGGACGCCCGACCGATCCCAACGGGGTCTGGGTATGGGATGTGCAGTCCGGCACGCAGATCGCGACCCTGCCGCACGACAGCCCGGCGGTTGACCTGGTCTTCAGCGCGGACGGCGCGCGGCTGGCGGTGACGCTGTTTCCCGGACGCATCGACCAGGCCAGCGTGATGGTCTGGGATTTGACCACCCAGATGACATTGTTTGAGGTGTCCTGCCAGGCGGGCTGGCGCGGTACACCGACCCTGGCTTTCAGCCCGGACGGATCGCTGCTGGCGGCGGGCACAGAAGATGGCAAGCTGTTGATCTGGGAAGCCGCGACCGGCGTCTTGCGCCACGAGATCATTGTCAGTGCCGATATGCCGGTGCTGTATGTGACCTTCAGCCCGGATGGATCGCTGGTGGCGGCAGCCGACGCGGTCCCGGCGGACGGGATGCGCACCAGCGGGATCGGCCTGTGGGACGCCGCAACCGGCGCACAGGTGGCCGCGCTGGCGGACCATGCAGAGCAGGTGACCGGGCTGGTCTTCCGTGATGGCGGCGGGCAGTTGGTCGCGCCGGGCACGCTGACCTGGTTTGCGTGGGGGGTATTCTGACGGGACTGCTCAATTAGAATTGGTGCAATGTCTTGCAGGGATACAAACAGGCGCCCGGTAATACGTTTTACCGAGCGCCTGAATAGGTTCTAGCGTGTTAGCAAGGCCTAGCGCCGTCCACCACCGCCGCTGCGCCGGTCGCGGTCTCCGCCGCCACGTCTGCCCCCGCTGCCGCGCCGTCCGCCGCTGCCGCCGCGCCTGCCCCCGCTGCTGCTGCCAAGCCGGGAATCGGCGGCGCGCGCTTCTTCCAGCGTCCAGCCTTCCAGTACAGCCTGGCGGCTCAGGCGAATCTTGCCGTCCGGGGTGATGTCGGTGATCATGACCATGATCTCATCGCCCAGGCTGATTTCGTCACTCGGATGCTGGATGTGGCGCTCCGAAATCTGGCTGATCGGGACCATGCCATCCTGGTTGGGCATCAGTTCAACAAATGCGCCGTAGCTTTCGATGCGTGTCACGCGCCCGGTGTAGATGCGTCCCAACTCCGGTTCCTCGACCAGGGCCAGGACCATGTCGCGCGCCATGTCGGCGCTCGGCCCGTCGGCGCTGGCGATGAACACGGTGCCGTCTTCGGCAATATCGAGGGTGGAGTTGGTTTTTTCCTGGATACCGCGGATCGTCTTGCCGCCTGGCCCGATCACCGCGCCGATCTTGTCCACCGGGATATGTACGGTTTCGATGCGCGGCGCGTAGGGGCTGAGTTCGGCGCGCGGTTCTGCGATAGTCCCCAGGATCACGTCCATGATTTGCAGCCGGGCTTCTTTGGCCTGGGCGAGCGCCTGGCGCATGATCTCGTCGCTGACGCCCTTGATCTTGATGTCCATTTGCAGGGCGGTGATCCCGTTGGTTGTGCCCGCTACCTTGAAGTCCATATCGCCCAGGTGATCTTCCATGCCCTGGATGTCAGTCAGGACGGCGTAGCGGTCGCCTTCTTTGATCAGGCCCATAGCGATCCCGGCCACCGGGCGAGTGATCGACACGCCTGCCGCCATCAGCGCCAGGGTGCTGCCGCATACGCTCGCCATACTGGTGCTGCCGTTGGACGACATGACCTCGCTCACTACGCGGATCGTGTAAGGGAAGTCATCTTCGGGCGGGATCATGGGACGCAGGGCGGTTTCGGCCAGCGCGCCATGCCCGATCTCGCGGCGCTTGGGGCCGCGCATGAACCACGTCTCGCCCGTGCTGTAAGGCGGGAAGTTGTAGTGGTGCATGTAGCGCTTGGTATCTTCGGGATACAACCCGTCAAGCGGCTGGCTGTCACGCGGGGTGCCGAGGGTGCAGATGCTGAGCACCTGCGTCTGCCCGCGCCGGAACAGGCCGGAGCCATGCACGCGCGGGATCAGGTCCACTTCGGCAGCCAGCGGGCGGATGGTCACATAGTCGCGCCCATCCGGGCGGATGCCGTCCTCGATGATGCGGCGGCGCACTTCCTTCTTGAGCGTGTCGCCGATCACGTCGCGGACCTGCTTCAAGCTGACCGGTTCTTCGCCTTCGAGCGTTTCGACCGCTTCATATTCGGACAACACGCGTTCGCGCAGTTCGTCCACCCTGTCGTTGCGCTCACCGCGCGACAGGTCTGCCGCGATGATCGCCGCGATTTCGTCATACACCTTGCCCTCAACATCGCTCACCAGCGTATCGTCGATTGTTTCCGGTGTATATTCGCGCTTGGGCTTGCCGACCTGTTCGCGCATCTGAAGCTGGGCTTCGATCAAGGGCTGGATGGCGTCATGCCCAAAACGCAGGGCGCGGACCATCGTTTCCTCATCCACTTCGTTAGCGCCCGCTTCGACCATGATGATCGCATCGGCGGAGGCCGCCATGCGCAGGTCGATCTGGCTGTTTTCCATGTCCGGGATGGTGGGGTTAAGGACAAATTCGCCGTCAATCATCCCGACGCGGCACGCCCCGATTGGCCCATTCCAGGGCACATCGGAGATCGTCAGCGCCGCGCTGGCCGCGTTGATCGCCAGGATGTCGGCGTGATTTTCCTGGTCGTGGCTGAGCGGCGTCAGCACGATCTGCACTTCGTTGCGCAGGTCATTGGGGAACAGCGGGCGCAGCGGGCGGTCGGTGACGCGCGCGATCAGAATGCTCGCTTCCGACGGGCGTCCTTCGCGGCGCATAAAACTGCCGGGAATGCGACCTGCTGCGTACAGCTTTTCTTCGTAGTCCACGCTCAGCGGGAAAAAATCGATGCCTTCACGCGGATGGGCGCTCATCGTCGCGGTAGCGAAGATCAGCGTGTCGCCCAACCGGACCGTCACCGCGCCGCCAGCCTGTTCGGCCAGCTTACCGGTTTCGATCACCAGCTCGGCGTCACCGATTGTGACGCTAAACGAGTGGTTGGCGGGCATAGTGGTTGTGTTGGTGTTCATAGAAGAACCTCCGTTGTGTTCAACACAATGCCCGGAGGTCAGGAACTGGAACCTGGTGTCAAGGGCCGGGTGATCGCACTGCTACCCGCTTGACCGCATGTTCCAATACCTGGCGACCGGGCCGCTTAATGATGTCAGGCGGGCTGCTTGGGCGCTGGCGTATCGCGCCGCGCATCGAAGGCAGCCCTATTCGGTGATTGGTAACACCTGTTACTCACGAGTATAACACAATGAACGCGCGGATCAACCGACCCGCGCCTATTCGTGTCCTTTCTCAGCGGCGTAACCCCAAACGCTGGATGACCGCACGGTAATTGGCCGGGTCTTTGCGGCTCAAGTACTTCAAGTGGCGGCGTCGCAGCCCGACCAACTTGAGCAGGCCACGGCGGCTGTGCTCGTCGTGCTTGTGCTGCTTCAGGTGCTCGGTGAGCTGGTCAATCCGCGTGGTCAGAATAGCGATCTGTACCTCAGGCGAGCCGGTATCCTCTTCGTGACGAGCGTACTCTTTGATGATCTCTTGTTTTTCGGTTTTTGGAATAGCCATATGCGTATCCGTCCCCTGATTCTTTCTCTACATGTCACCAGGTAAACCGGACGTAGGTTTACCGGTCGTGTGCTACCGGTCAAAAACTAGAGGCAAGTATACCATCGGCGGAAATGAAATAAAAGGCTCAAAATTGTTACCACCGGGTGGCGGGTTGGATTGAGCATGATCGAGGGCATCCGGCGGCAGGGCGGGCAGGCGCTGATACATGGGCAGGCTGGCACGCCGGGAATCGGCAGGATCGAAGAACGCGCCGTTCCCCGGCAGATCGAAGCAGCACGGCACGCGCAGGTCATGCCCCGGATGCAGCGGCGCGGGCAGGTGATCGCAGTCGAAGAAGGCTGCCTCCAGCGTTTCGAGGCCCGGCGACGGTGACAGGTCGCTGCATTCGACCTGGAAGATGACATGGATCAGGTGTACGCTGGCGCGCGACTTCCACCACCGCCCGTCAAACACCCCCATCAGCCGCACGACCTGCCCGCGCAGCCCTGCTTCTTCCCACAGTTCATAGAGCGCCGATTCGGCCAGCGTGCGCCCGATCTCGGCCACGCCGCCCGGCAGCGCCCAATGCTTGTTATCGCGCCGCTGGATCAACAGCAGTTCGCCCTGCGGGTTAAATACCGCCGCTTCGACGCCGATAGCCGGTGAGAACCGGAGCCAGGGCCGCTGTTCAAAGAGCGCCCGGACCTGTTCGAGCGGCTGGCCGCCCGCCAGCGCGGCGACTTTGGCGGCCAGTTCCATGATGCGGTGGGCGCGCTCGGTCTCATATACGTTGTGCGCAAAGCGATCACCGATGGTCGCCATGCCGCGCATCTCGTCTGCGATCAGGTATAACGCTTGTCTCAAGTTATCCACGGCGGCACCTCCTCAGCTATTTACCGGTGCCGGGGCATTGTACCCGAAGACAGGCGCGTATTGGCCGGGTGTCAGGTTGGCGGTGGCGAACCATCAGCCGCGAGTGAGGCGGGCACGCCGGGCAGCGCCCGGTAGCAGCCCGATAACGTGGGACAGGGGGAAATACCAGCGTAGGACGGGTTATTCGTTGAGTGTGTCGCCTGCCACCAGGCTCACGGTGTGGTGCGTGCGGAACAAGCTGTATAGGTCCACCTGGCCGGGAACGGGCTTGAGCACGTTTTCCGACTGCATGATCGAAATCCACAGGTTGAGTTCTTCATCGCTGATAGTCACGTAGTTGTGGATGGTGGTATGGCTGATCGGCTGGCGCTGTTCGTACAGGTCGAGCAGCACGCGAATGAAATTGTCGCGCTGTTCCAGCACCTCCTGAACCTGGAGCGAATCTGTGACCAGCGAGATGCCCTTGGTCCGGTAATCACTCTGTGGATTTTCGTACTCCTCGATCCTGACGGAGCCGACTTCGACCAGTTCTTCCACAGCCTGCTGGAACGTCGTACCCGGATCAAAGGGGCGCAGGCGGCGGTGCAGGCTGCCCAGCGGGCACCATGCAAAACCCCGGAAGCTGGTAAACTGCTCCACGCTGACGATGACGCGGCGGTTCATGTCCTCGATGTCGCTTTGGCTGCTGCCGAGAATCTGCTGGGTAGCCGTGGCGACATCTTCGTCGGCTATCTGGATGACGGGCACCAGGTCTTCAGGGTTGTGACGGTGAGGGACCATCTCGCGTTTGAGGATGCCCTCACGCACCAGGCAGTCCACCCATTCGGATCGCCAGGTATCGCCGGTGTTTAGCCCCGGCCTGTCCAGCGCGTGGTCCATGCCGATGCCCTTGAGCAGGAACCCGTAGTTTACGTATTCCCAGCCGCGCATATACAACGTATTGGCGACGCGGTGCACGATCCGGTCGCGGATCAGGCACGTTTTTTCGACAATCGGGTGTGACGAATTGACCGTGACCGTGTTTGCATTCTGATCAACGAGCAGCAGGCCCCGTGCAGCAGCCTGGGTGATCAGGTCGTCGGCGCGCTCAACGTTTGGTACGGCGTGGACGTCGATCAGCCGTTGGGCGAGTTCGTCCAGGCCGATCATTTTCGCGTCATCCTGCTGGAGCAGGTGATCAAGCTGCAAAATCACGCTCGACCACTGCGAAGGCCGGAATTCCGGCTGGCTGTCGTCCGGTTGGATGACTGTCGGCGCAGGGGCATAGCTAAATGCCAGGTCGGTGTGGCGCCGCAGCCTGCAAAAGTCTTCGACATACTCCACGATCAGCGCCGGGTTGGATTCAACCAGGCGGCTGGTGCTGCCGTGCACACCCCAGACCACGACCTGCTTGTTCCGCCCGCGCACCGCGCTGAACACCTCGTTAAAGTCGCGGTCGCCGCTGGCGATGATAAACACGTCGGCGCTGTCGTGCCTGGCACTGTCGTCCAGCACCTCTTTGGCGATGCGCATATCGGCGCTGTTTTTGCCCGGCAGGCTGAACACCGGGTCGATATTGGCGCGCGCCATGCGGCCCGGCGCCTCGTCGGATACTTCGCGCCCGGTGCGGTCGGTCAGTGGTGCCAGGCGCCCGCGCTGGCCCCACGGCGCGTAGGCGGCCATGTGGATCACCTGGCCGTGTGTTTGCGCCTGCCGGATCATGCCGTCGATCAGGTCGTCAATATCCAGGATGTAGCCCTGCTCACTCAGGCTGATCGAGATGTTTTCAAAGTCGATGTAGAGCGCCACCGTTTTACTGGGGATGCCCAGGATCGATTCGAGGGGCTGGAAGATCGCGCCTTCCAGGTTGGGCGGTGGCTCGTCGCCCCAGATGCGCACGCGGGCGCGGTCGGTGGTCTGGACGCGGTGTACCAGCGTGGAGATGTCAAGCTGGGTAGTGACCGTGATAAGCTCGTCGACCGGTTCGTCTTCAAACGAGAAGTAGTGCATTAACAGCGCGTCGGCAACCGCCCCGCGATCGGGGACGTTGAACAGGTCATAGCCTTCGCCTGCAAATACTTGTTGTACGCTGATACCTGCGCTGCCGCTGGGACGGCGGTAGCGGTTCCAATCGGCGACTGCAATTGCAACCAGGTCGTCGGGGCTGCCCAACCCGGCGGCCAGTGTGGCGCTGTTTACCAGCCCGGCGGCCAGTGTCTGAATGTCTAGTGCTGTACCGCGTGTTTCAAGATGTTGTATGAGATCGTCAACATCTACGATTAAATAAGCTGCCATCAAAGCCTCGTTGTTTTAGCCATACCTCAGACATGATAACACGCACAGCGGCGCGCTAGTTATGCCTTGAAGATCTACGGCTAGCGGCCTGAACCGCCGCACCATTAGTGCTGAAGGGAGGCGTGCAGCATATCAGTGGCAGGTTTGGGTTGTTGCGCGGGTCAGTTGGATGTTATCGAGGCGCTAAACCCTGTTTGGCACGGCGATTTTGTGTCCGTGCATACCAAAAACGTTTTTGAGGTAGTCCCAGCCCTATATAAGTATCTTGACCAGAGATGCTTTAATAACGTAAACCGACACGCTTAATTAACCCTGCCCAATGCTTATGCCAGCCACCTTCAACTTCATTGTAGCAGGCGACGGGCTATTAGCCAAGTGGCTTTTTGTGTATTTATACTGAGAGACAGGATTCCACGCGGGAAAAATTCGTGAAAAAGCGTGTGCTCAGGGGTATATTCCGGATTCGGGGCGGGATCGTTACTTGTAGGGGCCGAGCTTGCTCTGCCCTGGGTGACCCACCGGGTCGCCCCTACGCAAACGCTCGCTAAGCCAGTAATTCGCCCCAGATTTGAAATGCACCCTATGCCCAGGGTGCGCGGGATTCTCGCCTTTCGAGATTCGGCACGCTACAATGGATGGCGTCGGTCGCGCGTAGAAACGTGGGGGAAGCCAGATGTCGAGCAAGCTGCCATCCGTAACCAGCCCGCCCTGGGACATAGGCACAAAGCGCGTGGTGTCACTCGTGATCGTGTTGGTGAGCATCCTGGTTGCCAGCCGGGTTGGCTCGTCTGCGTGGACAACGCTGCTGGTGACGCTGGTGCTGGCCTACCTGATGTCACCACTGGTGACGTTTTTTGAGCGGCGGGTGTTTCGCTTTGGCTACTACGACCTGCGGCGCACGGTCAGTGTGCTGTTGGCCTGGGTGATTGTGCTGGCTGCGCTGGGGTTGTTCGTTGGACTGGTAGTGCCCGCAATGGTGGCGCAGTTCCGCCAGTTTGCCGACGACCTGCCCGACCTGATCGAAGGCACCGAAGAAGACCTGAAAAACTCACTCGACAGGCCGATCACCGTCGGTGATTTTGAGTTTGTCCCCTGGGATGAACTGCAAAAGCTGTTCAAAACCGAAGACGGCGACACGTCCGGCGATGTGATCAGCGCCCGGCTGAAAGACGCCGCTACAACACTGGTCGAGCCGCTGTTGGGCATCCTGGGCAGCGCGGTATCGTTTTTCTTCAACGCGCTGGTCATGCTGATGATGCTCTTTTACCTGATGCGCGACGGGCCAAAGTTTGTCGAGCACCTGGTTGGTTCGATCCCGGAGAGCTACCGGGGCGATACGCGCCGCCTGATGCACGAACTGGGATTGATCTGGAATGCGTATTTGCGCGGGCAGTTGTTCCTGTGCACGGTGATGGGGCTGGCGACCTATATCGCCGCTCTGATCCTGGGGCTGCCGCAGCCGCTGTTGTTGGGACTGGTGGCGGGCTTTTTTGAGATCATCCCCAATATCGGCCCTGCGCTGTCGCAGGTGCCCGCCCTGCTGTTCGCGCTGACAACGCCCAGTTCGACCATCGCCGCCCTGGATGCCGGGCTGCTGTACGCGGTGGTGGTCAGCGTGTCCTACATGGTCTTGCAGCAGCTAGAGGCGATGTTCCTGGTGCCGCGTATCATGGGCAGCAGCCTGGACCTGCACCCGTTTGTGGTGCTGGTGGCGATCATTGTCGGGGCCAGCCTGGCGGGCGTGCTGGGCGTGATCCTGGCCGCGCCAAGCGTGGCGACCGTGCGCCTGTTTGGGCGCTACCTGCGCGCCAAGCTGCTGGACGAGGAGCTGTTCCCGACGCTGCCGTCCGGCGTGGCGCAGCAGCGCGGCTTTGTGTATCGACTGATGTTCTTTTTCCTCAGCAAGCGTTTTCCCTCGGTGCCGCCCGAAGAGTGGGACGCGTGGCAGCCTGAGCCTGAGCCGTTGGACCTGTCGTCCGACTGGCTGCGGCGGGGGTAGGATGGAGTTGCGCTGATTTGTGCAGATACGATGGTTTTATGGTTGGCCTCACCCCCCGACCCTCTCTCCATTCAAAATGGCGAGGGGGACCAAAGCGGCGAACAGGCGTGATTCCGTTGTGCAGCCGACCAGGGAAAAAGTAACGTGTCCTCATCACAACCAGCCACGTTTTCACCCGCCGACCTGATCATTCGCCCGGCAGTCCCGGCAGACCGCGTGGCCCTGGAAGCTATCGCTGCACAGACCTGGAACGGGCACGACTATCTGCCGCTCGTGCTGGATGACTGGTTTGCCGACCCGGTCGGCGAGATGGTGGTGGCCGCTGTCGGCGAGCGGGTGGTGGGCGTGACCAAGCTGACACGTTTCGCGCCGGGTGAGTGGTGGATGGAAGGACTGCGCGTGGACCCGGCCTATCACCGGCACGGCATCGCGCGGCGGCTGAATCAGCACATGAACGACGCCGTTGATCGGTGCGGGCAGGGCGTGGTCCGCTTTGCAACGGCCTCGATCAATAAGGCCGTGCGCCGTCTGGCGGAACACAGCGGCTTTGAGCGCACGGCTGTATTGGCCCCTTACGGCGCGGAAGCGCTGCACGAACCGGTGCGGGCGCTGTGGCCGTTGGAACCGGACGACGCGCCGCGCGTGCGGGCCTGGCTGGCTGTGTCGGATTATTTCGAGCGGGCGCAGCGCAGCCTTGAATCGGACTGGTCGTTTTACTTCCTGACCGACGCGCGGCTGGCTGAACGGCTGGCGGCAGGGCTGGTCTACGGCTGGCCGTTGGACGGAGACCCGGCCCGGTTGGGCGGCGTGCTGGTCATCAACGCGCGCGAGGCAGATCGCTGGCCGGAAGATGAGGCGCTTAAGATCGCGTACATGGATGCAGACACTCCGCAGCTCTCCGCGCTGGCCGAGGATGCGCGGCGGCTGGCAGCGGCCCAGGGACGCGCCCACGCGCACATAAAAATCGTGAGTGATCGCAAGCTGTACGCGGCACTGCGCAAGGCCGGGTACCGGCGTACCTGGAAGGGGTTGGTATGGTTGTTCCAGCGGGATATATCCCAGCGGCGAACGTGATACACGCCCTGGACAAATCCGGGTCCGGGACGGATAATGCATGACAGTGTGTTCAACCCTAAAGGAGGTCGCAACTGTCATGAGCGACAAAAACAATAACCATATCCCAACCGATACGCTGGCCGAAACCGAAAACTATATCGTCTGGCTGGCCGAAGAGCCGGACGGCGAAACGACTTATCACCTGGAACTTGGCGCAGTGACGGTGCATTTTTTCCGCGAAGAGTGGGACGAGTTCATCACGCTGGTACGCCAGGCCGCCGCCGAGATCGATAAGGCCGATGACGAGAACCTGGACGAGGACACGGCCTTTGACGTGGAACTTGATTGGGGCAGCCTGTATTTCAGCCCTGACGAATGGACGGAGTTTATCGGCCTGATCGACCAGGTGGATTAAGACGCCCCCCGTTTCCGTTCATCGCACCCGGCGCAGGTATGCCGGGTGTTTTTGATTCGGTGCATTCCAGGTGCGGGGCAGGATCGTTGCGTGTGGGGCGACCCGCCGGGTCACCCCTACGCAGAACTCCCTAAGCCAACCTGTCGCCCCAGATTCGGAATGCACCCGCTACGCAATATGCGCGGCGGCCTCAATAGGGCAGGTTGTCCCGGTTCCGGCGCTCGCGGCTGCGCTGGATGATGTCATCCACCCGCGATTCCCAGTCTTCGGGCGCGTTGGCACGGGGCGTGCGCGTCGGCTGTTGTGGTTGGCTGGGTGTGCGTGTTGACTGCTGCGTCGTGGCCTGGCGCGGAGCCGTATAACCGGACGTCATGTCTTCCTGGACGCGGCGCGGGGCGCGGGTGGCCTGCTGCCGCTGTTGAGATGTCTGGCGGCTGCTGCTTCTGGCGGGCAGGCTCGGCCCCTGGAAGTAGCGCAGCACAACGGCAAGGCCCATTGCCATCAAGCCTAACCCCATGTACACCCAAAGATCGATATTCAAGCCCTCGCCGCCGCTCAACGCGCTGACCAACTCGTTCACCACCTCAAGCACGCTGAACCCGGCCATCAACACCCCGGCGATCCAGATCATCAGCGATGTATGCCAGCCACGGCTGCGCTGGTAGATCGCGGAACTTAACAGGATGATGCTCAGCACCATCACCACCAGCCAGACATAGCCCAGCAGGTGCAAAACCAGGGCAAACCCCAGCCACATGACCACGGCAGCCCAGGTAAGCGCTTCGATACTCCGTTCTGCGTTTGTCTTCACTCCAGTTCCTCCTTGCCGTCGCAGATACCTGCGTTGTGTTGCATTCCTTTACAGAGTCGTCTCATGTTGATTATCCGCAGCTTGGCAAGCTGTGGCAAGCGGACCTTTGACTTTGCTTCCAACTCCGGTCATAATTCGTGCTTAAGTGAGCAGTTTTTAGCCGTTAGCGATACCAGCGATTTGCCTGAAGCCGGGTGGGCGTTTTGTGCTTTGCCCGTATGCCGGGTGGAAGCCCGGTTCTGGCCAGCTACTCGCTCAAAACAAACGGCTTTATATACGTCTGGCCCTGCTGAAGAAGAAGGATGCCCCGTATGGAATCATCGCGCAGACCGCTGCGCCAGGAATGGCTGACCTGGGATGACGTAGATAAACTGGTCGATGTGCTGCTGCCCCAGTTGCGCGCCGCCGGGATGTTTGAGGCGGTGATTCTTATCACGCGGGGCGGGATTATCCCCGGCGGGATGCTGTGCGAGGCGCTGAATATCACCAATGTGCTGACTGCCGCCGTCAACTTTCCCCGCGACCTGGACCACGACAAGGCGCGGTTGTTGGTCTGGCCGTCGTTTCTCCAGTTTCCGGATGATAAACTGCTGACCGGCAAGCGCATATTGATTGTCGATGACGTGTGGGGCAGCGGGCGTACCAGCACGGCGGTCAAGAGCCGGTGCCAGTCGGCGGGCGCGACCGCGTTTACCTGCGTGTTTCACTTCAACCCCTACCGCTCGCTGTTCAACCGGGCAGAACCGGATTTTTACGCTGCCGTAACCGATGCCTACATCGTCTATCCCTGGGAACTGGACCGGGGACTGCACGGCGTTACACCGGAAAAGCCCGGCATCCAGCCGGATTCAAATTAGATCGCCGGGATAAACACTCAGCCGGGGGTATGCGCGCCGTCGAACGGGGGAATACGGGCGCGCCACATGGCGATCAACTCCGCAACGGTCTGCCACGCTGTACGCCGCACATCGCCGGGGTAGTTGTAGCGGGCGCTGTGCTCGATGAACTCGTCCTCGTCCAATACTTCGTGGTGCCCATCCGGGTAAAAGCGGACATCCAGGTCCAGGTCTACAAACGTGATGGTACAATCCGCGAGGACAGGCGGCAGTCCCACGTTGCAGTAGTAATGCTTGAACGTCCCGTCATGATCGTAGTTCAGGTAGATGTTATACCACCGCCCGCGCCAGAACAGCATATCCGACCGCCGCTGCATGATCCAGTTTTTGCCGCGCGTAATGTGCCGGATTTCGCCGCCGATCTGCGCGCAAAACCACAGCCGCGCGCCGTCGTCGTGTTTCAGATAGGCGGGCAGCGTATAGTGCAGGCTTTGATCGTACTTACGCGCCACGATCCGCCACAGCGGGCCGGGCGGGGCAGGTTGGTCGGGCATAAGGGCGATCCTGGTAATTGAGAAAAAAGACACGGCGAACAGGTGTTGCGTGTCTTTCCATTGGCTGTCACATGAAACACGACCGCACGCCGGACACACCCGGCGGGTGTCGCAGCCATACGAACATCGCTCACAGAGCCAGAACCCTATGCGCGCGGCGCTTCGTTGGCCGAACGATCCGGCAGTGCTATTCGTCGTCTGATCTGCCGGGCTGGCGCTGGCCTCGCCGGTAGCGGTACGTGATTCGCCCGCGCGTCAGGTCGTAGGGTGTCAGTTCCACCCGCACCCTGTCGCCTAGCAGGATGCGAATGTAATACTTCCGCATTTTGCCGGAGAGATAGGCCAGCACTTTGTGCCCGTTGTCCAGTTCAACCGTGAACTGGGTGTTCGGCAAGGCTTCGACGACGGTGCCTTCCATCTCAAGTTTATCGTCTGGGCGTTTTGCCATGTGCAGCTCGCTTTTTTACTATAGCCAGGGCTTAAACAGCGCCGGGCTTATGATCTCCTGGCGCTTTGGCGATGACTTCAGGTTGTTAAATGAGCGTTGCTAGGATGCTCTGAGTTTGCGCTGTTTGCGACGCGCACGGCGGATGGCTTTTTTCTTCTGAATGCGGCGCAGCTCGCTTTTTGAGACATGCCACCGCTTGCGCCGGACGGTGCTCAAGATGCCATCCTTGGCAACCTGTTTACGAAATCGCTTGAGCAACTGGTCTTGCGATTCACCCGATTGCAGTTCTACATGGGCCATTTGTTCTCACCACCCTCCTGTGCCGGATTTGTCCTGCTGCCCACCAGTCCAAAAAATAGGGCAGGTTACCTGGAAACCTGCCCGTGCGTTCTGGTGTAAGTCGGATGCTACTCAGCAGTTTCTTCTTCCTCGGTAACCGATTCAAGCGTTTCCGATTCTACCGTGTCCACGGCGTTTGCGCCAGACTCAATTCCGGCTTCTGCTGCCAATTCGGGGCCTTCTGCTACAGCGCTGTCGGCTGCGATAACCTGTTCGTCCGTCTCGTCGTCAGGACCAAAGCCCGCTGCTTCGTCGAGCGGCAGTTCGTTTTCGACGTCACGGATGCTCAGCCCTAACCGCTGGCGGTGTGATTCGATGCTGATGATGCGCGCGTTGATCGTCTGCCCATCGTGCAGCAAAATGGTCGGGTCTTCGGGCGGCGGTGAGTTGATCTGGCTGACATGCAGCAGCGCTTCGATACCGGGATCCAGGCTGACAAACGCGCCAAACTGCGTCACGCGGCTGATCACGCCCTCAACCACCTGGCCGACGTGGTAAATCTCGTCCACCTGGGACCAGGGGTTCGGCTGCAAGCGCTTGAGCGACAGCCCAATGCGGCGGCCTTCGGCGTCCAGGCGCAGCACGTACACGTCGATCTCGTCGCCGACGCTCAACACCTCGCGCGGGTGCCTGACACGGTGCCAGGCCAGTTCGCTGATATGGATCAGGCCGTCGGCCCCGCCGAGATCGACAAACGCGCCAAAATCACGCAAACCGCTGACTCGCCCGGTGCGAACCTCGCCCTCTTTCAACTCGGAGAGCAGTTCATCCTTCAACTGATCGCGCATCTCGCGCTGGGCTTCGCGCTGGCTGAGCACCAGCCGCCGCCGCCGCCGGTTAACTTCGATGACCTTGGCAGACATGGGCTGGCCGATCAGGCTTTCCAGGTGCGTTTTCCGTTCTTCCTCGCTGAGTCCGCGCGGCAGATCGGTTACATGGCTGGCCGGGATGAACCCGCGCAGGTTGCCGAACGGCACGATCAGACCGCCCCGGTTGGCATCGGCTACTTCGCTGTCCCAGATTTCCTCTTCGTTCATCATCGTTTCAGCGTGCAGCCAGTCCTCGTTTTGCTTGGCCTGGGCAACCGAGACGATCATGTTACCTTCTTTGTCTTCGGGGCGAATGATCATCACCGGGATTTCGTCGCCAATGCTGAAGTCGACCTCGTCGCCGAGTTTTTCCAGGTCATTGCGGGGCACCACGCCATCGCGTTTCATGCCAACGTCGACCAACAGCCCCATGCTGTCGACGGAAAGAACCGTGCCGGTGACGATGTCACCACGCGTCGGCTGAATAGCCGCCAGAGACTCCTCCAGCAGTGCGAGGAAGTCCATCTCATCCTCAGATGTTTCGGTGTGTGTATTGATTGAATCTACCATTAGCTCTTGATTTCCCCCCTGGGGTCGGATTTTGGCTACGGATCGAGGCAACAAAAAACCGGCTCGATCACCAAAAGATGACCAGCACGGTTAAATGTGCTCTTATTACAAAGGCGCAGCGCTTACACTGATGCCGGGGCGCATACACAAGAAATATGAAACAATACCTGTTTTAAGCGACCGGTCTTTCAAGCGATTGACAGCGCAGCGCGCCCTCCTTTCCGTAGTGCGAGGCATTATAGCGGTCGCGTGCGGGTTTGTCAACCGTGCGCAAGTGGTTGTTGATGCACGAACAGCCGGTCAGCGTGCAGCCAAAAACAACCACCACCCCTGGCCCGGTACCGGGGTGGTGTCGCGAAAACGGCGGCGTAAGTTGGACGGTAAAAAACCGTTACCGGTCAGCGCTTACGCCTGGTACAGTCAAATTGATTCTGTCAGATCGATTGGCCGCGGCAAGCAGTGCCACGAACGCAAATACTCTGCAAGGATTTCGACGGCTTTACCTAGTCGTCATCATCATCGTCATCGTCGTCGTCATCGCTGTCGTCGTCTTCGTCGCTCTCTTCTTCGACTTCGACCGGCTCTTCAGCGGCGGCGGGTTCTTCGTCAAGCGGCTCGTCTTCTTCGGCTGGCTCTTCCTCAGCTTCGACGGCTTCGACTGGCTCTTCATCGGCGGGTTCGACGTCCGCTTCGTCAAGCGGCTCGTCTTCTTCGACTGGCTCTTCCTCGGCTTCGACGGCTTCGACCGGCTCTTCATCGGCGGGTTCGACGTCCGCTTCGGCGGC
>JAFGNU010000101.1 GCA_016926875.1 Anaerolineae bacterium
GGGCATCATCGACCCGGCCAAGGTGACGCGCGGTGCGTTGGAGAACGCGGCCAGCATCGCCAGTATGATCCTGACCACCGAAGCCCTGATCACCGATATCCCGGAAGAAGCACCGCCAATGCCCGCTATGCCTCCCGGCGGCGGCATGGGCATGATGTAAGCGTACGCCGCTAATACGTGAACGTATGATAGATCGGGCACGGGAACGAGCTTCCTGTGCCCGATTTTGCTTGCCCGTATGCCGGTTGTTGGGTAGCCTTGTGCCCGTTGTTTAGCAGTGGGTCATATTGGCCAAAAACCGGTAACTAGGCGTATCATCAGACAGATTGCTATCCGTTCTGCCTGGTAGGAAAGAGAGATTTTATTCATGGAAAAGCTAGAACAATTGAAAACCCGTTTGGCCGAGGTGATGAATCTCAGCTATGCCTCGGCGGTGCTGGGCTGGGACCAGCAGGTGAACATGCCACCGGGCGGTGCTGCGGCACGTGCCGAACAGTTAGCTACGCTCAGCAAGCTGGCGCACGAAACGTTTGTGGCCGACGAAACCGGCAAGCTGCTCGACGAGGCCGCCATCGAAGTCAAGGACGCCGATTATGACAGCGACGAGGCCGCGCTGGTGCGTGTTGTGCAGCACGACTATGATTTGCTGACGCGCGTGCCGACCGCGTTGGTTCAGGAGATCACACGCACGACCACGCTCGCACATGAGACGTGGGCCAAAGCACGCGCCGAGGACGACTACGAATCATTCGCGCCGTCGCTGGAAAAGATTTATGACCTGATGCGCCAGAAGGCCGATGCGCTCGGCTATGAAGACCGCATGTACGATGCGCTGCTGGACCAGTACGAGCCGGGCATGAAGACCGCCGACGTTCAGCGGTTGTTCGATGGCCTGCGCAAAGAACTGGTGCCCCTGGTTGCTGCGATCTTCGAGCGGCTGGATAAGGTCGATGAGTCGATCATGCACCTCGATTACCCCGAAGATCGCCAGGCCGAGTTTGGCCTGATGGTCGCCAAAAAGCTGGGGTATGACATGGAGCGCGGGCGCCTGGATAAGGCGGTGCATCCCTTTACCACCAGCTTCTCGACGAATGATGTGCGCATCACGACCCGCTATTATCCCGATTACCTGCCTGCGTCGGTGTTCAGCACCATTCACGAGGCCGGACACGGCTTGTACGAACAGGGCAGCGCCCAGGTGCTCGAAGGCTCGCCGCTGGCTGGTGGGACGTCGTTGGGCGTTCACGAGAGCCAGTCGCGCATGTGGGAAAACATCGTCGGGCGCAGCCGGGGTTTCTGGCGCTACTTTTACCCGCGCCTGCAAGCGCTGTTCTCCGAGCAGTTGGGGGAAGTGGACTTCGAAACGTTCTACCGCGCGATCAATGCCGTGACCCACTCGCTGATCCGCACCGAATCCGACGAGGTCACCTACAACCTGCACATCATGCTGCGCTTTGAGATGGAAAACGACCTGCTGGAAGGTAAGCTGGCGATCAAGGACGCGCCCGATGCCTGGAACGCCAAGATGGAATCCTACCTGGGCATCACCCCGCCGGACGATACCAAAGGCATCCTGCAAGATGTCCACTGGTCAAGCGGGCTGACGGGCTACTTCCCGACGTATTCGCTCGGCAACTTCCTGGCCGTGCAGTACTGGGACAAGGCGCTGCAAGATGTGCCGTCCATCCCAGACGACATCGAGCGCGGCGAGTTCGGCTCGCTGTTGAGCTGGCTGCGTGACAATATCCACGTGCACGGGCGCAAGTTCTGGCCCGCCGAACTGACCGAGCGTGTCACCGGGGAGCCGATTCAAACCAAATCGTTCATGCGCTACCTGACCGACAAGTTCACGGACATTTACGACCTGTAAACGGCTGCCGGAGCCTATGGACCAGAGTATGACGGGGCGCGCTGGGATGCGGTGTGTCCCGTCAGTGCTTTATTTCAGCGAATGAGGAGGTTGTGTGTCTGATCGGGAACCGGCCAACCGGCGGCAGTACCGTCCACGCAAAGACAAATACGCCAAGACCCGTCGCGGAAGCATACGCCTGTACACGATCATGTGTGCGGCGTGCCGCCAACCGGTGCTGCTCTACCAGAAGGACGGCCCCGGCGCGCTGCTGCGCTTGTACCTGGACCGCATCCTGGCGCCGCCTGCGCTGGCGGACATGCACGAGCGGTGCGCTTCCAAGTCGGACGTTCCGAACCTGGTATGCGCTCACTGTGGGAACGTGATAGCTGTACCGATGGTGTATGCCAAGGAAAAGCGGCTGGCGTTTCGCTTGATCAAAGGGCGCTGGTTCAAACAGCGCAGCACGGGGTTGTTCCCGCCCGCATGATACCCCGTGAGTCAACAAAAACCCCGGCGTTTGCCAGGGCTTGGTGTTGTGTGTGAAGAGAGCAGGGCGCGTCAGTCGCCAAACAGCCACGACCGGAACAGGCCAAAAAAGCCGCGCCTGGGCGGGTCCTGGATGGCGGTGTTGCCCCGGCTGTCGATCATGATGCGTTTCACCTGCCGGCGGCTGTAGGCGGTTTTCAGGTCCATGCGTGTATTGCGGGGCACCAGGTAAGCGATCAATGCGCGTTTGCGCTCGTCGGCATGGATGCCTGCCAGCCGCCACTCGTCATCATGCAGTTCGACAGCGTGCATTAACATCTGGAACATCTGAAAACGTTCTGTCGGCCTTAGTTTGCTGGGGGCACCTTGCACGGCATACGCTCCTGCCATCTCTGCTGAAACCGGCTGAGGAGGAGGCAGCACCGGTTCTTCTTCGGCAGGCTGGATGGGATCGGCTTTGGCGATCTCATAAGCGCCTGTCTGGCGTACCGGTTCGCCGTCTGGGCCGCGCGGCGCCGGTTCACGATAGAATGGTGTCTGGGTGTGGCGTCCGCTGCCGGGCGAGCTTTCCACCTCGTCGTAGTCTCTCACCAGTCTGGGCATTGGGGTATTGGGAGCATCAGGCAGCACGCGCTGCGGTCTGGTGCGAGTCGGTTCAGACTGCCTTGTTCCCCCGGCTAAACGAACAGGTGCCCGATGTTGATCTCTACTGGTCATCATAAAAATACTCCTTGCCCCCGGTTGGAGAGTACATCTCATTAACTTGTTTGTACGTTAAGCTCACTTAGTATTCTATGTTAACATGAATGCTTATGTCAATCGGGTTATTTGATGTGTTTTATTGATGTGTTAGTGAAAGACTTATATGATCCGATATATGCTGATATTATACTACTTTTATGAACCATTATATCCCGTTTCTGCACGAGATATGATTGCTTGCCGCTCTATTGAGAAACAGGCGGCAACCATTAACTGCTGATGTGGGCCGTTTCTGGTGATATGGTTTATCTGCGGCTCGTCTCACCTGACCAGGAGGCGATCCATGACTCCTTATCCATTTATAAGGTATGAAATGGAAATTAAAACGGCATAAAAAAACAATATGTTAGTACCATAGTACCTCTGATTAGTACCTGTCGATCAGCTCGCCGACCAGTTGATCCCAGGCGGTTGTATCCGGCGGCAGCGGTCGCGCGCCGCCCGCGATCAGCGTCCGGTTGCCCGCCGACTCGTTATCGACGGCGTACACGATCCGTCCCTGCACCTGGGCAAACCGGGCAGCGTGCAGGCTGCCGCTTGTTTCCCCGGCTTCGATCACAATCACGGCGCGGCTCAATCCGCTGATCAGGCGGTTGCGGGCGACCAGCACGGGACTGTTAGGCGGCGCGTCCGGGTGTACTTCGGCGATCAACGCGCCGTGGGCCAGGATGCGCTGCGCCAGCCCGGCATTTTGGGACGGGTAGACCATGCGCACGCCGCTGCCCAGCACGGCCAGCGTTCGCCCGTTTGCCCGGATCGCGCCCCGGTGGGCTGCCGTATCAATGCCGCTCGCCAATCCGCTGACCACCGTCCAACCGTGATCGGCCAGCGCGGCAGCCAGCGTTCCGGCCAGGTGGCGGGCTGGCGCGGAAGGGCGGCGCGTCCCGACGATGGCGGCGGCGCGTTGTTCGTGGGGTGTGCCGGGCTGCCCCAGGCGGAACAGAACCGGCGGTGCGTCGTCCAATTCGGCCAGCGCGGGCGGGTAAGCGGCGCTGCTCTGGTGCAGGACGGCGATCCCGTCGGCCTGCCATGTGACCAGTTCGGCGCGCACGCGATCCAGGTCAATCGCCCGGATCGCAGCCGC
Organism: Anaerolineae bacterium; assembly: GCA_016926875.1. Taxonomy (GTDB): domain Bacteria; phylum Chloroflexota; class Anaerolineae; order Aggregatilineales; family Aggregatilineaceae; genus JAFGNU01. The sequence goes on from JAFGNU010000101.1 coordinate 4,185, forward strand.
CAGCCGGGGACCGATGCGCGGTACAGCTTGCAAAGCGTCCGCATCTGCGGCCAGGATAGCAGCCGTCGAGCCAAACTGATCCAGCAGGCGGGCGATGGTTTTGCTGCCCAGGCCGGGGATCAAACACAGCGCAACCCAGTGCGCCAGGTCCGGGGGATTGTGATCGGTCATGGGCTGTCGGGCTGTCCTTCCCATTCTTCGTGCAGTGTCAGGAAAAACCCTGCGCCCAGGCAGGCGCACACCAGCGTCAGGGCAAACAGCGCTTCAAAGCCGATTACTTTGGCGATGACGCCGCTCAGCAGCCCGGCGAACGACACGATGCCCAGCCAGGTGTTCAGCGCGCCCATATACAGCGCGTGCTCGGTTTCCGGTGTGACATTCAGGCCCAGCGCCATTGTGGTCGAAATCACCAGCCCTTTTTGCAGCGCGCCCAGGGCATATACCAGGATCAGGTAGTATTCGGCGGCCCGGTCTTCGACGCCCAGCGGGATCGCCAGCAGCAGCAAGGCCCACCCGGCGCCCTGGGCCAGCAGCCCGGCAGCTAATGGCACCTTGTTGCCGATGCGCAGGCTGATCCGACCGGCGGCGATGCTGAACATCGGGTACAGCAGCGAACTCACAAACAGGTACAGGCCCGCCATTTCCAGCCGGACCCCTAATACCTGGTTGGCGAACACGATCACCAGGCCCTGCGCGATGCTGGACAGCACAAACAAGGTCCGCCCCAGGACATAGCGGCGGAAGTTGGTGTCACTGCGCCAGATCGCGATCAGCACGCCGGGTGAGAGCGGGCTGCGTGTGGTGTTATCGTCGGCGTCCGGCTCGCAGACCAGCGCAAATGACAACACCCCGGCGATCTGCGATATACCGGCAACCACGAACAGCAGCCCGTAGTTGAGCGGGAAGTCGAACTGTGCATCCGGTCCGGTCAGCAGCAGTACCACCTGCGATCCGACGACTGCTATGATGCCGCCCAACGCGCCGCGCCAGCCAAAAACCAGCCCGCGCTGGCGTGCCGGGATGATTTTTCCGATCACCTCGATAAACGGCAGCCCGGCAAGCCCGCTTGCCAGCCCTTCGGCAATCACGAAGCCCAATATAACCAGCAGCAGCGCCGTATGATCGCGGACCAGCAGCACTGTGCTGGTCAGCATGATCCAGCTCGATACGCGCAGCAGGGCAGCGCGCCGGTAGATCGGCAGTGCGCGCGTGGTCCGCTGGATACGCCCAATGATCCACATTTGCGGCAAGAACCAGGCTACCTGGCGAATGGGTGCGATCAGTCCTAACAGCAGCGGGTTCCCGGTCAGGTAGGCGGCGAAAGCGGTCAGGACCAGGTCGGGGCTGGATACCGAGTTGAAGCTGCCGTTCATGATCGCGCCATTCATGACGCTCAGGCGGAAGTTGCGGCGTGTAGCCTGGGAGTGCGTGTTCAATGGTGATCCTGATATATTGTCTGCGTACTGCCTGTAGAAACCGTTAAGTCGTACAAGAGTACCCCATGTCGGCGTGGGGGCAAGGCCGATCCTATGCCTGTCTTGTAATTTTGTGCGGACCGGGCCACAATGTGCCCGGCGGCCTGCGCTGGTCATTGGGCTGCTGCCGTTGGTTTTGAAGACAGGTATCACCGGGAAAATCGTATGTCCGACTGGATACGTGTAAGCTGCGCCAGCCTGTGCCGGATCGAATACGAGGGACGCTTTTTGCTGCTGCTCAACCAGAACCGCCGGGAGCGTGGCCTGTATGTCCTGTTGCCCATTGGCGGCGCGCTAACCGTGAACGACCCGGCGAACCTGCGCGGGTTCGATGTGATCCCGGAAGCCCCCGACAGCCATGATCTACGCTTCCGGCTGCGGCGGCAGTTGCTGCCTGCTTTTGGCAAGTGGTTTTACTCCGGCCAGGGGCGCGAGCGCTCGCCCTTCCGCGAGCTGCAAGAAGAACTGGTGACCGAATCGCGGCTGCTGCCCGCGCTGACGCCGGAGGACGTGGCGTGGCGTTATTTGTGGACGGTTGAAGAGGAAAGCTTCACCATGCGCCAGGGGCAGACGGATGTGCTGACGCATTACTACCTGGAGATTTACGACATCACGTTCAATTCGCAAGATGTGTTCGACCGGCTGTTAACGGCACCGCCGGGCAGCGGGGCCGCCTGGGTCACATCGGAGCAGATCAAAAAGCGCAGCCGTATTATGCTGCATGTGGACGGCGCGCACCGTGAGGCGACGGTAAACGGCACCCTGGTGCTGCATCCCCCGCCGGGCGCGGGCAGCTAGCCCCACATTCGCCACGGATTGTCCGGGTCGTAGGCGCCGTAGATCACCGTGATCCGCACCATGTCCGCCCAGACCAGGAACGCCTGCTGGTCGCCGTTGAGCCGCCAGCGCATTTTTGGCGGAATCTTCAGCCAGGCGAACCCGATAAAACGCCGCTCCTGGCGCGATGCTTCGTTTAGCAGGTAGGCGTACCAGCGCGGTAGGGCTTCGCGCAGGGTGGGGGCGCGCCGGACGAGGAAAGCCGCCACAAAGGACATGAGCGCCAGCACGCCAAAGCTCAGCGGCGCCAGGCTGGTCTGAAAGTAGGATGTATTCGCTGCCAGGTTGCGCAGCATAAGCGCCACCAGCACGCAGCATGTGCCCGCTGCAACAAAAAAGCGGAAAAGCGGATAGTAGCGCTGTTCCTCGCCGTAAGCCCGGAACGTGGCCAGCAGGGTATCTTTGTACAGCCCGCTGATTATCGCCGCGTAGTACAACGTGGCACCCCCTGTGATCAGGATGAGCACCCACATCATCAGCCAGGGAAAACCAGCGGAATATGGCATCATCATACAACACCCCGATCGATTGCAGTGGTATCACGCAGGTACACGTGCCTGTCTCTGCAAATTGTACTACTCGACCAACACGCTTGTGAAATCGAGCGGCACCACCTCGAACCACGTGTTGCCCGGCTTGAGGGGGATCATCTGCTCGGCGTCCTCATCCAGCCAGAAGCTCAGCATAGCCTCTTCTTCCCAGCGCATCCAGTAGCCCTGGACCATCTGCCCATCGCGGAACACGGTTGCCGGGCCGAGCGTCCATATCTGCAATTCTAGCGAATAGCTCTTTTTTCCCTGCCATTCGTTCTCGACGATGCTCAGGTCCGGCTGGTGATGCGCATAGACCAGGACCACGTTGGCGGCGGTTACCTGATCGCCCGTGTTGGCGTCGGTATGCGCCTCGTCGTCCACCCAACGGCGGTAGCGCCCGGATTCGGCGTCATAATTCCAGCGCACCACGTCCGGACCATAATCGATTGTGACCTGCTGCGCGCGCAGGTCGCCATCCGGTGGGGCGGCTGAGAACGCCATCCCGCCCAGGTTGTCCGGCGGATCGTTGAGGCCGTCGGCGCTGGCCCGCTCCCAGACGGCTGATGGGACGGCAAACAGGTTGTGCGGCACTTCGATCCCCGGATCGCGGTAGTAGAGTGGAGGGCCGGTCGTCACCCCTTCATAGGCGCGGGCTGCAAACAACGATTCCGTGATGCGCTGGCGGATTGGCTCGGCGGCACCGGAGTATACAAACAGCGCCCCATACATCGATGGCAGTTCCAGGTCGATCAACCGCGCGCTGCGGATCGACCCGACACGCGGCGGTGTGCGTGACCAGAAGATCGCGGTAAAACGTGTCAGGTCGCCTTCGACGTAGTGCTCAAAGACCAGGTCAGCCTCGGCGATGCCTGCCTGCGGGCGGACGCTGTCCGGCGCGTTGGAGATTTTTACGGCCAGTGGGCGGCGGTCGAGCGCGGCGGGATCAGCCACCGGCAGACCGGTCAGCGGGTTGTAGCCATCAGGAAAAAAAAACGGGCCGATGACCTGGGACAATGCCGGATCGGTGGGCGCCGGGATCGTTGGCGGTGGATCGGTGGGTGTGGTGGTGGACGGCTCTGGCGTGCTGGTCACGGTGATCACGCGTGTTTGCAGCGTGGCGCAGCCTGCCAACAGCAGGCTGACCAGGACTGCAATTCGGATCAGTCTCGTTCGACTTAAGCGGCACGAATGGACTTGCCTTACCATCGATTTTGCCTCACAATGTAACTAGTTGTGTGTCGTCCGGGCGCGTATATGAGCTGTATCTATCACCTAATTATAATGCGCGCAGGGGCTGCGCACAGCCTGTTCTAGGCGGTTGGTCCGGTTGACTGGTATTTTGCGCCGGGGTATAATGCGCGCACCTGTACAAGCTGTTGCACGACGTTGTCATTAGCGATTGTATTGAGATAAAACCCAGGGTAGGAAACTCGTAGATGGCGTTTAAAGGGATACTGGCGGATTTTAGCGCGACTCAGATTCTCAATCTGATCAACCTGGCGCACAAAACAGGGACACTGCGCGTTTACAACCCGGTTGTCACCGATGAGTACATCACCGATGGCGCCGGGAATAAGCGCAAAAAAGTAGTACCGGGTGAAGAGCGCGTCAGCATCGCGTTTCGGGATGGCAAATTGATCCTGGCGACAATGGGCGCGCAAGACGGGCACCTGGCGAATGTGCTGCACAAAGCAGGCAAACTCAATGCCGAACAGGCACGTGTCATCCGCGAGCGCGGGGCGAAGTATTCCGATAAAGCGCTCGCGTTGATGTTGATCAACGCCAACTATGTCACCAAAGCCGACGTGGTGCGCAGCATCCAGCGGCATACGCTCGATATTGTGTACGATCTGATGACCTGGACGCAGGAGCCGTTCGTGTTTGAGGAGAACGTGCTGCCGTCCACCGACCGGATTACCGTGCCGATTGATCTGAAAAACGTGATCATCGAAGGCACACGCCGGGCGCGCAAAGTCAAGCCGCTGGAAGAAGAACTGCCGAACCTGGATATGGCGCTCAAGTTCCCGGAGGCGCCGGGCGAAAAATTCCGGGGGATTCACCTGGGGGTTGACGAATGGCACGTGGTGGCATTTATCAATCCGAAAAACTCGATGCGCCAGATCGCCAAAGCCTGTAATATGACCGATACCGAGATCCGCCAGGTAGTCTATGGGCTGCTGCAAGCGGGGCTGGTGGAGCTGGTCAAGCCGCCGGGCATGAAAATGCCCCAACCGGTTGCCGCAGGCCGACGGTCGCCTGCTCATCCTTCACAGACGATCAAGCCCAGTGTGGTTGAACGCCTGATCAATAAGATCAAGGATATGTAGCACGTACCTGTAATCTCAAACCCCTGCCCTCTGGCAGGTCGCGATTATCTTGTATTATTACGGAAGAGTGAGATCGACCATGCCCATGCAAACCGTAAAAATGGTCATCACGGGCCCCTTTAGCGCGGGCAAGACCGAATTTATCCGTTCGATCAGCGAAATCGATGTGGTCAGCACCGACGAAACGATTTCGTCTGATTCGGCAGAATACGGCACCAAAGCACAAACTACCGTCGCGATGGACTTTGGCCGTATCACCGTTGATGACGACCTGGTGCTGTACCTGTTCGGCACGCCCGGCCAACGCCGGTTCGATTTCATGTGGGAGATTCTGGCTGAAGGGATGTTGGGCTTTGTCGTGATGGTAGACAGCGCCAAACCCGAAACCTTCCGCGAGGCGAAAAGCATCCTCGAAACGTTCCGTGCTTATGCGCCCACCCCCTACGTGGTGGCGGCCAACAAGCAGGATAATCCTGAGGCCTGGACGCCGGAAGATCTGCGTATTGCGCTGCGGATCGAAGAGAGTGTCAAGCTGCTGCCTTGCGTCGCTACCGAGAAAGAAAGTGTCAAAAACGTCCTGCTGGAACTGTTGTATTCCATCCTCGAAGAGATGGAAACCTGAGCGCCAGTCTGTTGAACCCTCCGGCAGCACAACCCGCCGGAGGGACGCCTATCTGGGCACATCACCCTCATTTGCAGCGTCAGACAGTCTGCATGCAGTCTGGAGGTAACACCAGACGTGCCGTCACTTGTCACTGAGCCGGGAATTATCCACTATGAAACCTACGGGCGCGGGCGGCCCGTGCTGTTGCTGCACGGCTGGCTGGGGTCGTGGGCGCTGTGGCGCGATACGATTGAAGTGCTGGGGCGCGAGTTTCGGACTTATGCGCTGGACTTTTTCGGCTTTGGCGAATCGGGGGTTGTTTCCGGCGCGGACGAAGAAGAAGCGCTGCGGCGCAATGCCTTCACCGTCCCGACCTATGTCGAGATGGTTAGCCAGTTTATGGATCGTTTGGGGATCACCAAGGCACCGCTGATCGGGCACTCGATGGGCGGCACCGTCTCACTCAGTACGGCGATCAAATATCCTGAAAAAGTTGTGAAAACCTGCGTCATCGGCTCCCCGATCAACGGCACGTCGCTGAACCTCCTGCTCAAGATGTCCGGCTACCCGACGCTGGCGTCAGTTTTCTGGCTGTTTGGCGGCAGGGGACTGTTGTTGTTCTTGAGCCTGTACAGCTATTTTATGGCGAAAGATGGGCGCGCCATGTCGCGCATGATCACCAAGGACGTGTCGAAGATCAGCATGGAGTCGTTTTTCCAGAGCATCGGCACGCTGCGGCAAACAGACCTGCGCCCCGATCTGTGTCATATTCACGTGCCCACGATGGGCATGTACGGCAAGCGTGACATTATCGTCCGGCCTACCGAAAGCGAGACGCTCAAGCTGGGCGTGCCCCATGCCCAGATCGAATGGTTCCCGGATGCCGGGCACTTTATTATGATGGATTCTCCAGAGCGGTTTATCTCCACGCTGCGTGACTTTCTGCTTTACGGCTGAACTTGCCGGTCTTCCCTGGATGCGCGATACTAAACATAAACGTAGAATAGAGTGATAGTTATATCGGTCGCGCACGGTTAACCGGGCAAGGGAAGGCTATGCGCAAATTTACCATTGAAGACAATCACCTGATATTCCCGTTCAACGAGCCTGCCCGCGATCTGAGCATTCTCAACAAGCCGTTGAAAATGCATCACGCGGACATCCTGGACGAGGTGATCGGTCCTACACCCGCCGAGCTGGCGATTGAATCGGTGCATGACCTGCCGGATGTCGCCCCCGAAGGCGGCGAGATCGTGGTCTACCGCGACAACCTGTATTTTGACATCGAGTTCTTCAGTGAGTTTTTTGAACAGGCGCGGTCCAGCCGGTTGCCCAGCCGGGCGGTGCTGCCCGCCACCGATGCCGCGTGGGTCAAATACGCGGTGCCCCTGTCGCGCCTGGCGCCGGTCACGGATATGCACGGGCGCCCGCTGTATTACCCGCTCGACCTGTGGTACTTCCCGAACGGGTATGTCGCGCGGCCCCAGTGGCGCGAGGTGCCGGTTTTCAGCGATTGTAAAGAGAAGGGCTACTACAACGTGCCCGACTCGATGAGCAATATCAAGCCCAGTTTTGAGGAAGGCGAAACCCGGCGCGACCTTGACCTGACGCACCTGCTGACCGAGCGCTCGTGCCTGTCGATTGATAGCTGGGTGCATGTTTACTTTGCCAACGTGATTCTTGGCGTATTTTCGCGCGGCAGCCGGTTTGAGGAATACCTCTCGCAGCACAACCTGTTTGCGCTGCGCGTGCTGTGGCGGGCCATCCTGGAACAAAAGCAGGTGCTGTCGTGCTCCAAGCTGGTCCAGATTGGCGAGGGGACGATTATCGACCCGTCGGCGGTGATCCTGGGACCAACAACCATCGGGCGCGGGTGCTATATCGGGCCGGGCGTGGTGATCGACAACAGCGTGATCGGCGATCATGTCAACATAGCGCAGGGCTGCCAGTTGATGCTGAGCGTGGTTGGCAACAACTGCTTTTTGCCGTTCCGGGCCGCGCTGTTTATGAGCGCTTTAATGGAATATACCATCGTGGCGCAGAACACCTGCGTCCAGATGTGTGTGGTGGGGCGCAACAGCTTTTTGGGCGCGGGCACTACCTTCACAGACTTCAACCTGCTGCCTGCGCCGCTGCGCGCGCTGGATGCGCGTGGCGACCTGGCAGATACCGGCCAGCCGGTGTTGGGCGGCTGCGTGGGCCATAACGTCCGGATCGGGTCGGGGATCGTGCTGATGCCCGCCCGTGTGATCGAGTCCGATGTGATCCTGTTTGCCTCGCCGGAGCGGCGCGTGATCGCCAAAAACATCCGGTACGAGGAGAGCGATCACCACAAGGTCCGCGCGTCGATTGCCAAGCTGCACAAGCGGCGGTATCCCCGCATCGCCGAATCTGAAGAAGCGTTCCTGGAAGATTGGGAGTAATCCTGGCCGGAGACAGCCTGTAACCGGGTGAGAGCATCACATCCCGGCTGGGTGCAGTTATGCTAGCGACTGATCCCGTTGATGACCTGACGATACTGGCCCGCAGATCGGCCCGCGACCTGATTCCGGGGCGCTATTACCCGCTTTTTCTAACGCTGGTCTTTCTCACCAGCCTGGCAATCGCCTACCTCTTTGTGCCGGTCATCAACCATGACGACTGGGTGCGCACTGCTCAAAACCTGCGCTATATGTGGCGCGGGCAGGACGCCTACCTGGACCCCTGGCCGGACGATTTCCAGATCGACCAGGATTTGCAGGCATACGATATTCCATTTTGGGGTTCGATAGGCTATTCGCCCTGGATGATGTTTTATTTCGGCGTATTGATCTATGCCACGGCGCGGGTTGTTATTGCGCTGAATGTCGCGTGCTGGATGGTGATCATACTGGACAGCGGGCGGCCTGCCGCGCTGATCCTGATCCTGCACCCGGCGTTTATCATGCTGTGGGCGTCGGCTAATATCGGGTTCCTGGTCAACGGGGTAGGGCTGTGGTTGATCTGCCGGGATGTGCGTGGGTGGCGGCGCGGTACGGTGCTGATGCTGATTGCCATCAAGCCGCAGGTGATGCCCCTGCTGCTGGTGCTGGAAGGGCTGCGCACGCTGTGGGAACGCGACTGGGAGGCCGTGCTGACGATGGCCGGTATCTTTGCGGTGTCGGTGAGCCTGTTTCCGACATGGCTGTTTGACACACTGCCTACCTATTTGAGCGGGATCGGGGGCGGGGGTGTGACCACGTCCGATCGCACGCTGGCGGGATACTCGTTTTCGGTATTTGGCGCGTGGGGCGCTGGGGCGGCGCTGGCGGTGACGGCGTTCATTTTGCTGTGTATGCGGCGGCGGCTGACCGAGTGGCGGACGCTGGCCGTGCTGCTGGGGTTCGCCTGGACGCCCTATGTCAACCTGTACAGCTTTGCCGTGCTGCTGATCCTGTTCCGCAAGGCTCCTGCGTGGCGCGTGCTGCTCTACCTGGTGATCGGGTTCGGGATCGGGCAGTACGCATTTGTCGAGTTTCATACCCGCGAACGGATCGGTACGCTGGTCTTTTTGCTGGCAGCGGCAGCGCTCACCGCCCCGGAGCCGGATCAAACCGAAGAAGCCATCGCTGCCCGGCGGCACGAGCCGATCTTTCCCCCGGTGCGGGCGCTGGTTCGCTGGCGGGCGCAGAACCGCGCGGTCAGGGATGCTTAGAACGTATCCTCGAACTGCTCTTTACGCAGCGCGGCCACCTGGTCGGCCAGCAGCCCTACCAGGAAGATCAGCAGGCCGGTGATCAACAGCAGCAGCGCCGCAACGGTCAGCCCTTGCCGGGCGATCAGGTAAGGAATCGCCCATACAGTCCCCGCAGTGAACAGGATCGCGCTGATCGGCAGGAAAATACGCAGCGGCGCGAGCAGCATCGACAGTCGCAGGATCAGCAGGATGGTATCAAACCCGGTGCGCAGCGAGACGGTGCTTTTGCCCTGGCGCGGCTGCACCCGGATCGGCGTGTAACCGACGGCATACCCGCGATTGAGCAGTACCAGCGTGCTCGTCGTGCTGAACGAAAACCCATCCGGGCACAGGTGCAGGTAGCGCCGGATCACATCCGAATGAAATACACGCAGCCCGGAGTTCAGATCGGGGATGTGCTCTTGCGCCAGGAAGTTTGCCATGATGCCCAACAACCACTTGCCCGGCATACGCCACAACGGGCTGTGGACCAGTCCCATTCGCTGCCCGATAATCATGTCGTGGCTGCCTGCCTGGGGCAGCAGCGTCAGCAGTTGGTCGACCGTGTGCTGGCCGTCGGAGTCCATGCTGGCGACGAGCGGGGCGCGGGCGTGTCGGAAGCCGGTCTTGAGTGCAGCGCCATATCCCCGGTTGCGCCGGTGATGGATCGGGCGCAGGGTGGCCGGGTGTTCGCTTGCGATGGCATCGACCAGGTCGCCGGTGCCGTCCGTTGAGCCATCATCGATCACCAGCACTTCCCAGTTCCGCGCCGCAGCTTCGGGCAGCAGGGATTCCAACACCGGGCGCAGCCCGTCGACCTCGTTATAGGCGGGCAGTACAACGCTCAGCGCCGGGGATGTTGTATCATGTAAGGAACCGGGTGGAGTATGTGGTTGCACGGTCATCTTGAGACATATCCTGCTTGATCAGCATAGATGGCATATCCGCCGCAATACCAGTAGTATAGCACCCGGCCACAACACAGCAGTACAATCCATAGTGGGGTTATGGGATGGACTTCAGGAGCAAGTTATGGGCAATTCCCTTTACCAGCAGGCTGAGCCATCTGTCACCGTTGGCAAACAGCTTCCACGCAAAAGCCGCAGGCAGCGAGCGGCGGGTTGTATTCTGCGTCGCAAAAAACTGCTGGCGAACATAGCGCAGGCTGTTTTTCTGGTGATCATCCTGGGTTTCCTGGGGCAGTCGATCATTGCGCACTGGGAAACCGTGCGCCGTTCGGCGGTGCAGATGGAATGGAGCAACTTTGCGCTGGCAGTCGGGTTGTGGGCTGCGACGCTGCCGGTGCTGTCCGTGCCAACCTATATCGCCGTGCGCACGATGATCGGGCCTATAGCGTTCCGTGATACAACGGCTATGTTTTTTGTGTCGCAGGCGGCCAAGTACCTGCCCGGCGGGTTGTGGGTGGTGCCTGGACGGATGCTGCTCTACCAGCAGCGCCTGAAGATCGGGACTTTTCAAGGCGGAATGTCGGTCATCTGGGAGTCGATCACGCTGGGAACAGGTGCGCTGATCGTGATGACGTTGTGGGCGCCGCTGCCCAATGACGCGGTGTTTTTACCGGTGCTCTATGCGGGCATCCTGGGAGTGCTGGCCGTGGGTATGCTGTGGTTTCGGCGCGCGGTTACCTGCCACACGGTTGAGCGCAGGCTGACATTTGTGACCCGCCTGACCGGCATCCAGGACAATTATACGCCCCTCAAACCGCGAGCCTTGATTGGCATGGCGTTGGGCGCTACCCTGTTCTGGGTGCTGACCGGTGTTGCGTTTTACACGCTGCTCAGCGCAGTGCCGGGCGCCGAATCATCGATCTCGCTGTACGAGGCTGCCGGTGTGTATGCCTGCGCCTGGCTGACAGGGTTTCTGGCGATTATTTTTCCTGCCGGGTTGGGCGTGCGCGAAACGATGCTGGCCTATTTGCTGACACATTGGTACGATCCGGGGCGGGCAGTGTTTGCGGCGATGCTGATGCGCCTGTGGTGCTTGCTGGGTGAGGTAGCCTGGATTTTGGTTGGATTGGTCATGCTGCATTTTATGCCGGTGCGCGCGGAACCGGAAGACGATTAACAACAGGCGGGCCAGGAGGCTCGCCTGATTTGACCTGGGAGGTAAGCAGTAGAACTACGTGGGCGTACAGGATACCTTTGCATTTATCATTCACCCCATCGATCCCAAAGCGGACGTGTCGCGAAAGTGGCCGCTGGTCGGCAAAATCCTGACCGAAGGCCAGATCAATTTTCTCTCGCGTTTTTTCCCGCCGGTATACATCTCCGAGATCACCGGCATTCGCTCTGAGGCGACAGGTAAGGAATTGAGGGGCTGGTTTATCGCCTGCCCGTACACGCCCCAGACGATGCTCAAACTGCCGGTAGAGGCGATTTACCGTAAGATCGTGGCCTGCGGGCGCATGGCCGACAATCTCGGCGCGCGGATGTTAGGGCTGGGCGCGTATACGTCGGTGGTGGGCGACGGCGGCGCGACCATCGCGGACCGGCTGGCGATGCCCGTCACCAACGGCGATGCGTACACCGTGTACATGGCGGTCGAGGCCGTGCGCGAGGCGGCGCACCAGATGGAAATCGAGATGAGCGGCGCATCGGCGGCGGTGGTCGGCGCAACAGGCGCGATTGGCCGGGTGTGCGCGCAGTTGTTGGCGCGCGAGGTGCCCGATCTGACGCTGATCGGGCGGCGGCAGGATGCACTCAACGCCGTGCGCGAACTGTGTGAGGGACAGACTGCCCGCGTGCAGACCAGCACCAACATCACCAGTCTCGACACCGCCGACCTGATCCTGACCGTAACCAGCGCTACCCGCGCCGTGATCCAGCCGGAACACCTTCAGCCGGGCGCAGTGGTGTGCGACGTGGCCCGCCCGCGTGACGTGTCGCGCCGGGTGGCCGAGGTGCGCGACGACGTGCTGGTCATCGAGGGTGGCATGGTCGAGGTGCCGGGACCGGTTGATTTTGGGTTCAATTTTGGCTTTCCGCCCGGCAAAGCCTACGCCTGCATGGCCGAAACGATGGCGCTGGCGCTCGAAGACCGGTACGAGGATTACAGCGTCGGCAAGCACATCGAGCTAGAGCGCGTGTACGAGATCGGTGAGATCGCCGCCCGGCACGGCTTCCGGCTGAGCGGGTTTCGCAGCTTTGAACGGGCTGTGACCGATGAACATATCGCGCAGGTTCGCCAGCGGGCACTTGAGGCGCGGCGGCGCGGCGCACCCGGTGGGCGGTAAGGGCAGCCCGGCCAGGATCAAACGTTAGCGATAGGATTGAAAACGGGTCGGAGACACTTTGGTCCCTTACTGGTATTTCAACGCATTCCCTTGTATAGTTTAAGAAACCGGAATATCAGCTTTTTCAGGCTGGCGCAGCCCGGTTTTGCGGGTCGGCAGTGGTTGGTGTTAAAGCGACCTGTTTAATCGAATAAACAGTTTTTGTTAAGGTATCATCGACTGGTGGCGATGCCCCACATCATGGGAAGGTGCATGGATGGGTAAAGGCAGAATTCTGGTTGTTGAAGATGATTTTGATATCTCCAACATGTTACGTATTTACTTCAGCGGGCAAGGCTATGATGTGCAGGTTGCCCCGCGCGGCGGTGATGCGTTGACGTTGACGCGCAAGCAGTTACCGCAGTTGATCGTGCTGGACATTATGCTGCCGGATATGAACGGCTATGATGTCTGTCGCGAACTGCGCTCGACAACCCGTACCAGCCACATCCCGATCATCTTCTTGACGCAGAAGGACGAGCGCAGCGATAAGATCGCCGGGTTGGAGCTTGGCGCGGACGACTATATTACCAAGCCGTTCGATATTGAAGAGCTGAAGCTGCGGGTTAAGAACCAGATCGAACGCGCCGAACGCGACAACTACACCGATCCGAACAGCGGCCTGCCCAGCAGTTCGCTGATCGAGGAGAAGCTGCGCGATCTGATGCGTGAGGACAAGGTCTGGACGTACCTGGACATCAAGCTGATGAACTTCGAGCCATTCAAAGAAGTATACGGCTTTGTCGCCGGGAACGAAGTGCTGCGCTTCATGGCGTTGATCATGGGCGAAGTGCTGGACGAACACGGCACACCGAACGACTTTGTCGGCCACGCGGGCAGCGACAACTTTGTGGTGGTGACCTACTCCGATAAAGGCAGCGCGCTGGTCAAACGCCTGACCGAGAAGTTTGCTGAGGATGTGCAGCAGCATTACTCGTTCATCGACCGTGAGCGCGGCTTTATGATGAAGGATAGCGACAAAGTCCCGCTGATGACGCTGGCCGTTGGCTCGATTTCGAACGCCACGCGCCAGTTTGCCGATATCCGCGAGATCACCGAACTGGCTGCCGAAAGCCGCCGCCGGGGTGCGGCGGACGTGGAGGCGCCGGTTTCAACCGAATGGTAACCGGGATCGTCGCGGTGGGCCGGGTATTGGTTTGAGCGGTGACGTTGCAGGCCGGGCGAAAACGGTCCGGGTGTGGAGCGGCGTTACCGGGTTGAGCAGCGAACGTAAAAAGTGTTGCCGTTGCGGCAAGTGAGCGGACATCAATGGTTGAAGTCTATCTGGTTATCACTGGCCTGGGCCTAGTTCTTTTCACCTGGCTCTACTTTTTGGTGCGCCAGATACAGCAGGGCTTTGATTCCGAATACGAAGCCAGGCCGCGCCCTGTTGTCCCGGTTAACTTGATGGACAGCGACGAAGCGGTGCTGGTGGCGGAAGGGCGTGGGCGGATCGTGTACGCGAACGACCTGGCCCGCCAATGGTTTGGTATGAACGGCGGCGTGCCGAATCTGGCGTTGATGGCCCAGATGGTGCATCCCCCCGATACGCTGCATGACCTGTTCGCGGATGTGGGACACGCATCGTTCCACCTGGGGCAGCGCCGTATCGAAGCAGTATCGCACGCCATCCCGTCGCCCTCCGGGCAGCGGATGGTTGTTGTGATGCGCGAAGTATCTGCCAGGGCGGCCATGCAGCCGCTCACCGACTTCGACCCGCTGCGCGCGATGGCGATCCTGTCCGACATCAGCAGCGCTGTTGGGGCCGGGCTGGACCTGGACGCCATTGTCAACGTGGTATTGGACGGTGTGGCCCGGTCGATTGCGTATGATGGCGCTGAGATCACCCTCTGGCAGCCAGAGACGAAAACTCTGTGCCCTGTCGCCGTTCTGGGTGACCATATCGCAGCCAATGAAGCAACCGACCAGACGAGCCTGAGTTATGCCGTGGGCGAGGGCTACAGCGGTTGGATCGCCATGTACCGCCAGCCGTTGATGATCGGTGATGCGGCAGCGCGCACGGATGTATCTCCCAAAACAGCACCGCTCTGGTTCCAGAGCTTTATCGGCGTGCCGCTGTTTGTGGCCGACCGCTTTATGGGCACGCTTGAGCTGACCAGCCGCGAGCGGAACGCATTTGGCCAGCGTGACCTGGCGCTGCTCCAGGCGATTGCTCCACAGGTGGCAGCGGCGGTTGAAGCGGGACAGCTTTACCGGGATCAGACGGCGCGCGTGGCCGAGCTAAGCGGCTTGCAGCGGATCACCGAGGCGATGAGCCAGCTTGGCGAACCGTATGAGCTGTACGGGCAGGTGACGCAGCGCATCGCGCAGTTGATGGACGTGGACCTGTGCGGGTTGTTGATCTTTGACGACGATGAAGGCGTCTTCCACAGCCAACTGCCGTTTTTTGGCGTGCCCGATTCGCTGGTTGAGCACTACCGGCTGGTGGTTGCACCCGATACCGAGTTGTACACGATCTGGAATCATCAGGCGTGGTGGTTTACCAACGATCCTGAAGACCTGCTGATCCAATCACTCGGCTTTGATGACCTGATCGCGGTCGTCACGCTGAATCAGCTTGCGCTGGCTCCGATGATGGTTGGGACGCGCCGTATTGGCCTGCTGGTGGTGGCGAACAAGCGCGACCGGAGCAACCTGAACGAAACCGACATGCGCGCGCTGATGACGTTCGCAGCCCAGGCGGCTATTGTGGCCGAGAATGCGCGCCTGTACAACGAGGAACAGCGCCGCACCCGCGAGTTAGGCGGCTTACAGCAGATCGCCCAGGCGCTAGGCGTGCTGCGCCAACCCAAGGAGTTGTACGGGCAGATCACCACGCGCATCGCGGAATTGATGGACGTCAAGATGTGCGGCCTGCTGCTGTACGATCCCAAAGAGCAGGTGCTTGTCAGCCAGCGGCCTTTTTACGGGATGGACGACGAAGAAAGCGTCGCTTTTTACCAGCTACCATCACCGCCCGATAGCCCGGTCGCGCGGCTGTGGCAGGAACAGGACATCTGGCACAGCAATGATCTGCGGGGCGATCCGGAAGTAGGCGAGTCCGACCTGGCGCAGATGGCGGCGATGATCGGCATTCACAAGACCATGATCGCGGCGCTGACGGTTGGTGACGCGCGCCTGGGCATCATCCAGGTAGCCGACCGGACCGACGACGCCGACTTCACCAGGGACGACGTGCGCCTGTTTGGCATCTTCGCCCGGCAAGCGGCGATCCTGGTTGATAACGCCCGGCTCTACCGCGAGATGCAGCGCCGCACCCACGAGGCCGAAGGGCTGCGCGGCATTGCCGAGATCGCGTCGCGGGTGGCGCCTCTGCCCGGCACGATGGGCGAGCTGTGCGCTGCCATCGCCAACCTGTTGCAGTCGGAAGTGGTTTTGCTGGCGCTGGTTGATGAGCAAACCGGCCAGCTTACCATAGCGCCCGACGCCGTGCATGGGACGGTATTGGAGCAGGCGTACCAGATCGACGCGTACGCGCCCGGCTTTGAGCACAGTGTGCTGGTGTCGCGCCGCCCGTTCCAGAGCCACAACCTGGACGATGATCCAAACGCGCTGGAACAGTACCGCGATCTGGCCGGGCAGCTTGGTCTGCGCGATGCCATCCTGGTCCCGCTGATAGTCCAGGATCGCAGCATTGGCGAACTGGTGGTGGCAAACCGGGCGGCGGGCGATATGTATACCGACGCCGACCTGCAACTGCTGCGGGCGATTGCAACCCAGGTCACCGCCATGATCGACCGGGCGCGGTTGTACCAGTCTACCGACGCCGACTTGCGCACCCGCGTGCAAGAGCTGGGCGCGCTGAACCGGGTCAGCCACGAACTGAGCCAGACGATTGAACTCGACCGCGTGTTGGATGTGATCCGGCAGGAAGCGCTGCGCTCAACGGCTGTGAGCGCGGCCAGCATTGTGCTGCTGGCTGACCGCGAGGATTGGAAGGACCAGGACCAGCCGGAAATCGAGCGGCGCTTTGGCGAAACCGATGCCCTGACCGATCTCACCCCGGTTGAACGCGCCGCGATCGAAACGGGCGCGCGCGTGATCGTGGCCGATTATGCCGATGACGAGTTCGACGCCGTGCCGGACGAGGCCCGTTCGGCGCTGGTCGTGCCGGTGATGTTTGGTGATCAGGTGGCCGGGCTGCTGCACCTGTACAGTGATGAGCCGGGCGCTTTTAACCAGCGCGTGATCGAATTTGGGATGGCTCTGTCCAACCAGGCGGCTATCGCCATCGGCAATGCAGTCCGTTACCAGGATCAGTTGCAGGCCAACCGGCAGCTTCAGGTCCGTGCCGAGCGAATGGGGCGCATCTTCGAACTGGGTAAGATGTTCCGCGAGGGCGCCAGCCTGGCGCACATGCTCGAAGAAGTGGCGCACAGCGTCCAGGAGACGGTTGGGTTCAATGTGGTGCTGATCAGCCTGGCTGATCACCGGGAAGGCGTGCTGCGGCGAATTGCCCAGGCCGGGCTGCCGCTGGCCGACTTTGAAGAGATACAAGCCGTTACGCCGTCGCTGGATCAGGCGCGCGGCTTGATGCAGGATGCGTATCGCGTCAGCAACAGCTATTTCCTGCCGTCCGGCAGCACAGAAGACCTGCGCGAAGACCTGCCGATCCATACCGTGCACCAGGCGGGCGCCGGGCGCGGCCCGCGTGACTGGAACCCGGACGACCTGATGCTTGTGCCGTTTTACGGGTCTGGCGGGCAGTTGTTGGGCCTGATGAGCGTGGACGACCCGCGCTCCGGTCGCAGGCCGAACCGCGCCATTATCGAGGCATTGGAGATTTTCGCCGGTCAGGCCGCGTTCAGCATCGAGAACTACCGACTGGTTGAGCGCATTCAGCAAGAAGCCGAAGCGGCCCGCCGCGAACGTGACCGGTTGGCGCAGCTTCACATGGTTACCAGTGAAATCCAGGGCGCGCCGGACGTGCCGTCCCGCTTGCAAGTCGTGGCAAACGGGATTCATGACGCCGGGTGGGGGCACGTGATCATCACCTTGCGCGATGAGCACCTGGAACCGACCGCGCTGATCCAGGCCGGGTATACGCCCGACGAAGCCATGCGCCTGTCCGACGAGGTGCTGTCCGGTGAAGTCTGGACCCGGTGGATCAACGACCTGGCGTTTCACGAGCACAAGCTCGGCGTAGGCTACTATTTGCGCTATGACCGCCCGTGGGTGCGCGAGCATCTTCTGAAAGGCGAAACACCCGATCCGGCCAGCGTGCCTGATGACGAGTGGCACCCGCAGGATGTGTTGTACCTGCCGCTGGTCGGCCAGGACCAGAAACGCATCATCGGCATCATCGAGATGACCGACCCGGTTGATGGCAGCGTGCCAACCGAGCAGGCGCTCCAGCCGTTTGAGTTGTTCGCATCACAGGCTGCCGCCGCCATCGAAACCACCCGTCTTTACCTGGAAACCGTGCGCGCTGCCGAGCAGGAACAAAGCCTCAACCGGATGATGGAGCTGATCTCCAGTTCGCTGGACTCGAACACGGTGGTACAGGCTATCGGTTCCGGGTTGCAGCAGATGGTGCCCTTCACCCGCATGAACATGGCGTTGTACGACAACCAGATGGCCTGCTTTGAGGTGCTGCGCGCCGAGATCAGCCTGGACGGATCGGTCGAGGTGGTGAAAGGCAGTCCGCTGAACGTAGATGGTACGGCGGTTGGCCTGGCCTACCGCGAAATGGAGCCGCGCATTTACCGGCTGCACCAGGAAGCCAAAGCCCGTAAAGCGAACAGCGACCTGGCGAACTGGTACGAGAGCGGCGAGCGCAGCACGTTGATCGTGCCAATGGTGACCGGCGGGCAGGCGGTGGGCGTGCTGCATTTGGGCAGCGAGCTGGAAAATGCGTTTGGCTTCCAGGAAAACCTGGAACTGATCCAGCGGCTCGCCAACCTGTCGGCGGTCGCGCTGGATAATGCCCGGTTGTTCCAGCAGGCCCGCGAGCGCGAGCAGTTTTCTCTGGCGATGCGGCGCGTGTCGCAGTCATTGAACCAGATTATCGACCTCAGCAGCGTGCTGAACACCATCTGCGACGAGAGCCTGCCGGTGCTCGGCGTGGAAGGCGCGTATGTCTGGCTGGTGGTGGGCAACGACCTGGTGGGTATTGCTGCCAGCGGTTCGGCGCAGGCTGAATTCTCCGGGATGGCGATCTCGCTGTCCGACTCGCAGGCGCTGGCTGCGCGCGTGGTGACCGAACAGCGCGCGATCTACATTAACAACCTGCAAGATCGCACCGACCGCGCCCAGATCGTACCCCTGGCACAGCTTCAGTCCGTGCAGGCGATCCTGGGCGTGCCGCTGCTGCGCGAAGATGAAGTGCTTGGCGCGCTGATGCTGGTCGAGGCGGAAGCAGGCCAACGCTTTGATGACCTGTCGGTGGAGCAGGCGTCCGCGTTCGCCGTGCAGGCGGCTATTGCCATCGAGAACGCCCGCCTGTTTGAGGAAGCCGAGCAGCGCGCGAATGAACTGGACGCCCAGGCGCGGCGGCTGGCGCTGGTGAACCGCATCTCAACGCGGCTGGCCCAATCGCTCGACGCGGAAGAAATTTACCAGATCGCGCTGAACGAGTTGCAGGAAGTGCTCGGCGCCCAGTTTGGCGGGATGGTGATTTTTGAAGACGAGTCCAGAGGCCGCCTGGTGCTGGATACGTACCCGGCGGATGGAGGTGATGTTGAGCTAGCCCTGGTTGATAACCTGTCGGTTGACTATGTCCGGCGCACCCACAAACCGCTGGCAGCGGACGATGTGTTGAGCGATCCGCGCTTTGAAGGGGTGTGGGATGTGCTGGAAAAGCGGGGCACGCAGTCGATCATGCTTGTGCCGCTGATCGTGGGCGACGACGTGATCGGCACCATTGGACTGGACTTTACGCAGCGCCGCATATTCTCCGAAACCGAGATTGAGCTGACCGAAACCATCGCCAGCCAGGTGTCGGTAGCGCTTGATAAGGCGACCCTGCTGAAAGAAGCCGAGCAGCGTGCAACCGAGCTAAACGCGCAGGCGCACCGGCTCGCCACGCTCAACCGGTTCTCGGCGCAGTTGGCGCAAACGCTCGACATGGAAGAAATCTACCGCATAACGCTGACCGAGATGCAGGAGGCGATTGGCGTGCAGTACAGCGGCCTGATGCTGATACAGGAGGATCGCATCGAGTCAAAGCTGGTGCTCAGCACGCACCCGCTGGACGACCCACTGCCCGATCTGCGTGTGCCGCTCAAAGGCAACCCGGTAGCCGAGTACATGCTAGAAACGCGCCAGCCGCTGGTGGCCGAAGACCTGTTGAACGATCCACGCTTTGAAAGTATGTGGGATGTCGAAGAAGCACGCGACACGCGAGCGATGTTGATCGTGCCTGTGAACGTGGGCGGCCAGATGATCGGCACGATTGGGCTGGACTCGTCGTCACCGCGCCGGTTTACCGAAACCGAGATCGGGCTGGCGACAACGATGGCAAACCAGGCCGGTGTGTCGATTGAAAAAGCCCGCCTGTACGCCGAAGCCGAACAGCGCGCCGTCGAGTTGAACCAGCAGGCGGGGCGGTTGGCACTGATCAACCGTGTTTCGACCCGGCTGGCGCAAACACTCGACCCGCAGGAAGTCTACTCGATTGTGCTGACCGAACTGGTCGAAATTCTAGAGATGCAGTTTGGCGGCGTGATCCTGTTTGAGGATGATCAAACCGGTCGCCTGATTGTAAATTATCCGGTCGAGGGACCTACACCTGACATTACGATCAGCCTGGAAGGCAACCAGTCGATTGAGCGCGTGCGCGAAACGCACAAACCGCTGGCATCCGAAGACGTGCTGAACGACCCGCTGTTCGAAAAAGTGTGGGACATGCTGCGCGGGCGCGGCACCCGGTCGCTGATGATCATCCCGCTGGTTGTGGGCGATGAGGTGATCGGCACCATCGGCCTGGATGCGACTGAAATCCGCACGTTTACCGAGACCGAGATCGAGATGGCCGAAACGATCACCAGTCAGGCATCGCTGGCGGTCGAAAAAGCACGGCTGTATGACGAGACGCTCGGCCTGACGATCTTTAACCAGGCGGTGGTCGAGTCGATCCGGCAGGGTATCGTGGTGCTGGATCGTGACCTGGTCGTGCGCCGGGTCAACCGCTACATGATCGAGCGCTACGGCTGGGAAACGTCGGCAATCGGGCGGACATTATTTGATTACCGGCCCGATTACCAGGACTTTTTGCGCCAACTGGTCGCCGTGGTCTTGGGCGTAGGCGAACCGCAGGTGTACTACGAAGCCGAACGGCTGGATGTATCGGGCGAGCAGTCAATCCGCAACTACTATTTGTATCCCATGCTGGAAGGCCGCACCGTGTCGGGTATCGTGCTGCTGGTTGAAGACGTGACCGAGCGCACCCGGCTGGAAGCTGACCTGAACGCCCGTGCCGTCCAGATGGCCGCGCTGTCCGAGGTGTCGAGCCAGATCACCGCCACGCTGGAACCGGACCAGGTAATCAGCCTGATCCTGGATGCGCTGGCCGACGTGATCCCGTATGATCGCGTGTCACTGTGGCTGCGCTCGCCCAGCGGCGACGAACTCCGGGTTGCCGCCGCGCGTCACTTCCAGGATGTCGAACCGGTGGACGCGGACGATCTGGTTGGGCTGACGGTCGAAATCCCCTTCAGCCCGCTGTTCCAGGAAATGTCCAAAAATGCGCAGGTGATCAACGTGGGCGACGTGAGCGCCGGGGATCCGCGCTTCCCGTATGGCTCAGCGGCCGCCTACAAAAACTGGCTGGGCGCGCCGCTGATCAGCAAGGGCGATGTTGTTGGCGTGCTGACGCTGGAAAAGCGCGATCCGAACTTTTACAGCGCCCTGCACGAACAGCTCGCCCTGACGTTTGCCAACCAGGCGGCGGTGGCGATGGACAACGCGCAGCTCTTCCAGGAGACCCGCGACCGTGCAATTGCCCTGGACGAGCAGGCGCAGCGCCTGGCCCTGCTCAACCGTGTATCGCTGGCGCTGGCACAGTCGCTCGACCTGGAAAACATTTTTGAGATCACGCTGCGCGAAACAGCGCTGGCGCTGGGCATCGAAGAAGGCGCGGCTATCCAGGTCGACGGCCAGAACCAGCTTGCCCGCGTGGTAGTGAACTACCCGCGCGACGATGCCCCGCCCCAGGCGGTTTATGACCTGTCACGCAACCGGGCGTTTGAGCGCTTACAGACAAGCCTGCTGCCGTTCGCGAATGAAGACCTGGCTAACGATCCGTATGCAGACGACCTGCGCAGTATGATGCGGCGCGAGGATGTGCAGAGTACCCTGCTTGTCCCGCTGCTGGTGGGCGGTAACATGATCGGGGTGCTTCGCCTGGATGTGTGCGGTGAGCCGCGCCAGTTCACCGACTCGCAGATCGAGCTGGCCCAGACGATTGCCAACCAGGCGGCGATTGCAGTCCAGAATGCGGGGTTATATGAACAGACGTCGATCCGTACCAAGGAACTGGAAACGCTGTTTGAGTCGGCGCAGGCGACGGCGGTTACACTCGATCTGAACGAGGTCAGCCGCCGCGTGACCATGCAGACGCTCAGCGCGCTGCGGTCGGACGCCTGCACGGTGTTCTTGTGGGATGATGTTGGGCACCGGCTGGAAGTGCGCGGTGATATTAGCGCCAGGCCGGATGAAGCGGGCCAGATCCAGGTCGGTGATATGATCAGCCTGGCTGATTACCCGCTGCGTGAAAAGGCGCTGACCGACCGCGAACCGATCATCGTACGGGCCGACGATGAAGACCTGCCGCCCGGCGAAATGCGGCTGATGACCCAGCACGGCGCGGCAAGCCGGATGCTGCTGCCGCTGATCGTAAACGAGGTTTCGATCGGGCTGGTCGAGGTTGAGACGGTAGACTCGAACCGGTTCTTCACGGCGGATGATGAGCGGATGGCGCGCACGCTGGGCAGCCAGGCGGCGATCTCGATTGAAAACGCCCGCCTTCAGACAGAAACCCGCCGCACCGTCGAAGAGCTGTATATCATCAACGACATGTCGGCGGCGCTGTCGTCGGCAGTGACCCTGGATCAACTGCTCGAAGTAGTGGCCGACCAGCTTCCGAGCCTGATCGAAGTGGAAACCATTTACGTCGCGCTCTACGATAGCGACCAGCAGAGGATCAGCTTCCCGCTGGCCGTCAGCCACGATAAGTATCTGGAAATGTCGTCCAGGCCGCTGGGCAGCGACGAGTTTTCGAAGGTGATCGAGCGGCAGTCCTCGTTGCTGCTGGTAGGCGATAACCTGCCGGAGGTCCGGCGCAGCCTGGGCATTGACACGGCGCTGAAGGATACCAGCGCGTTCCTGGGTGTCCCGTTGTTTGCCGGTGAGGCTGTGATCGGCGTGCTGGCGCTGCGCGACGATGCCGACTCGATGGCCTTTGGCCACAGCGACCCGCGTATTTTGACAACCGTCGGTTCGCAGCTGGGTGTGGCGATCCAGAGCGTGCGGTTGTTCCAGCAAACACTGCAACTGGCCGAGGAACTGGAGCGGCGGGTTGACGAGCGCACGGCGGAACTGGAGCAGGAGCGCCAGCACATCAGCACGCTGTACCAGATCACAACCGAACTGGCAACCAGCCTGGACGTGGAGCGGCTGCTGAGCCGCTCGCTGGAAATGGTCGCGGAGGCGGTCGGCGCAACGTATGGCGCGATCCTGGCCGTCGAACCGATCTCCGAAGAGCTGCACTACCGTGCGCGCGTTGGCTGGCCGGAAGATTTGCCCAAACCGCCGTCCCCACGCCTCAACGAAGGGCTGGTCGGGTGGGCCGTCCAGCGGCACGAGAGCCTGGTGGTGGACGACGTGCAAAAAGACCCGCGCTGGCTGCGCTTGAGCGAAGTCGATGACCTGCCGCAGGCCGCCATGATCGCGCTGATCGAGGCGGGCGAGGACGTGCTGGGCGTGATGACGCTTTACTCCGAGGAAACCGGTGCGTTTACCAAGGATCACTTGCGGCTGGTTACGGCGGCAGCCAACCAGGTTGCGAACGCCATGAACAATGCCGAGTTGTATACCCTGATCCGCGATCAGGCCGAGCGCCTGGGAACGATGCTGCGCCAGGAGCAGATCGAAGCCACTAAGAGCGCTTCGATCCTCGACTCGATTGCCGATGGCGTGATGGTATCGGATGCCAACGGCCAGGTGATCGTCTTCAACTCGACCGCCGAGCGTATTCTCGGTTTGTCGGCGGAGCAGGTGCTCAACCAGCCGACTTCGGCGTTTGCCGGACTGTATGGCACCGGCAGCTGGATCGAAATAATCGATCGCTGGATAAGTGACCCAACCCAGTACCGCCCCGGCGAGTTTATGGAGGAGCGTATCACGCTTGAAGATGAGCGCGTGATCAGCGTGCGCCTTGCGCCGGTGCACATGGGCGATCAATTCCTGGGCACGGTGTCGGTCTTCCGTGACATCACGCGCGATGTCGAGGTGGACAAGCTCAAGAGCGAGTTCGTAGCCACCGTGTCGCACGAACTGCGCACGCCGATGACCTCGATCAAGGGCTATGCCGACCTGCTGCTGTTGGGTGCCGCGGGCGCGATTTCCGAGCAGCAGCAGCGCTTCCTGGAAACCATCAAGCAGAACGCCGACCGGCTCAGCACGCTGGTGAACGACCTGCTGGATATTTCGCGCATCGACCAGGGGCGGGTTGATCTCAAGTTCTCGACGGTTGACGTCGAAGAGCTGTTAAACTTGTTGGTGGATTACCTGCACGGGCGGGCTGAAGACGAGAAACGCCAGGTAGAGGTGGCGGTCGACATGCCCGTGGATAAGCACTTGTCGATCTGGGGGGATCACGATAAAGTCACGCAGATTTTCACCAATCTGGCCGACAACGCGTTCAACTATACCGAGACGGGCGGCAGCATTACGTTCTCTGCCCAACGCGATTCCGAAACGGGCGGCGTGGTAGTGTCCATCGCCGACACCGGGATCGGCATCCCGCCGGAGGTACACGATCGCATTTATGACCGGTTCTTCCGGGGCGACGAAGCGCACGAGCTGGTGATGGACACTCCCGGCACCGGCCTTGGGCTGTCCATTGTCCGCGAGTTTGTGCAGATGCATGCGGGCGAAATCTGGTTTGAAAGCGAAGTCGGCAAGGGGACAACGTTTCACGTCCGGCTGCCGTCGAAAGCAGCGGAGGCTGTATCGAGCGGTGTGTCGTGAGTGATCTTTTTCAGATGGAGTGACGCTGGAACACAAATGGCTAAAATACTCATTGTCGAAGACGAGCGTGATATCCGCGACCTGATTGAATTCACGCTGCAATACGCCGGGCACGAAGTCATCAAAACCAGTAACGGGGCCGAAGCGGTTGAAAAAGCGCCACAAATCAAGCCCGATCTGATCCTGATGGATGTGCGTATGCCGCGCATGACGGGTTATGAAGCGTGCCGCCAGTTGAAAGCCCTGGACGGCGTGAAGGATATTCCGGTGGTGTTTTTATCGGCCAAAGGGCAGCAGTCCGAAATGGACGTCGGCATGGACGCCGGGGCTTACGATTACATTCTGAAACCATTTGCGCCCGACGAGCTAACCCGCCGGATTGCGGAGATTTTAGCCAAGTTTGAGATCGGGTAGTCGATTATTCGGTTACCATCTTCCGGGCAGAACCAAGTGCTGCAGGACGCGGTATGAGTGCAATTACCATTGAAAATGACCTGGTTCACTACGAAGTGCTGGGGCGCGGGCGGCCTGTTATCCTGATTCATGGCTGGCTGGGATCGTGGCGTTACTGGATTCCGGCGATGCGCCAGCTCAGCATGAAATACCGTACCTATGCGCTGGACCTGTGGGGCTTTGGCGATTCGGGCAAAGATGCCCGGCGCTATGATTTTGCTTCGCAGGTGATGCTGCTGGATCAGTTCATGGACAAAATGGGGATTGCCAAGGCCGCGCTGGTCGGGCATGGGCTGGGCGCGTCGGTGGTGGCGCACTATGCCGTCGAGCATCCTGATCACGTGCCGCGCTTGATGGCCGTTTGCCCGCCGCTGTTTCGTATGGCGCCGACCACCAGGCCCCTGACAGCCAACCCCTTGCCTGCCGGGCAGCTTCCGGCACCCGGTGGAGACTCGTTAAATGCGATGGCCGAGATGCCCACGCAGCGCCTGCCGGAGCTTGACGCCATTCACACTGAAGCCAAAACGCTGCCAATGCGTACCGAGGAAATGAAAGCGCGCATCCGGGCGGCGTTGGAACGGCGTGTTCATGAAGAGATCGAACAGGCAGAAAACTCCGGTGATTTGCTGACATCTCCCTTGTCGGTGACCGGAGGGCGCGAAACGGCCACGCTGCCCAAGCCGCCGCTTAAGGACATCACCGGCGAACCGCCAAAATCTCCGCGCGAAGCCGCCGCCCAACCCCCGGACAAGCCCGCTGTGGATGTTGCCGGTGCGCAAACCAGGCTCACTCCCCCCAAGATCACGCCGCCGCTGCCGCCGTCGCTGCCGGATATACCGGTCATGCCCAAAGCAGACCTGGCGGCTGGCAAGTCAAAGGGCGAGGTTCAGCGCGCGAACCCGCTGAAGAACCACCTCAAAATATACGACCCGATGGCGCTGCTGGAACAACACGTCCCGGCGGGGGATGACCTGGAAAAGCTGAGAACCGAGGTAAGCAAGACGGATAAAGCCGCGCTGCAAATGAGCATTGAGTCGTTTGATCACGTCGATACACTGCGCGATCTACAAGCGTTGACAATACCTGTGATTGCCATGTTTGGGGCAGGCGATACGTTTTTGCCACCCCCGAACAACGAGATGGCAGCCGATCTGAAAGGTGAGCGCCGCACGCTGCATATCATCCGGCTGGACAGCATCCATCACTTCCCGATGCTGGAAGACATCGCCACCTTCAACCGGCTGGTATTGGACTTCCTCGAAGCGCCGGACGTGACCAAGGTTGTCCCCAAGAAGACGTGGGAGCGCCGTGTGCGATAGCGAACGGGGCGATCAGCGTTTATATTGGCAAAACACCGCCTGCGCGTTATAGTTTGAAGTAGAATTTAACAATCACATCACCTGCCAGGGGAGCTTGGGATTAGCCAGGCTGAGAGGCGCGCCCGCGATACGGCGCCGACCCTAGTAACCTGATCCGGATAATACCGGCGTAGGGAGCTGCGACAGTCATCGACCTTCTGAACACTCTCTACACGGTGAGAGAGTGTTTTTTTCATGCCTGCTTCACCTGTCTCCAATACCGCCTCCAATGCAGCCGGACATGTCACGCGCGCGCTGGTATTTGCCAACGGCGATCTGAACGATGGCCCGGCGGTGCGGGCGGCGCTGCGTTACGCGGCGGACGCGCTGATCGTCGCGGCGGACGGCGGCGCGCGGCTGGCGCTGGCCTGCGATCTGAAGCCGGATGTTGTAGTGGGCGATATGGATTCGCTGACAGCAGATGACCGGGCCATCCTGGAAGCGCTCGGCGCGGTGTTCGAACGTCACCCGGCAGCCAAGGACGAAACCGACCTGGAACTGGCGCTGCTGGCCGCTGTGACGCGCCAGGCGGCCTGGATTCGGGTGATCGGCGCTGTGGGCGACCGGCTCGACCAGACCTTTGCGAATGTGTACCTGCTGGCGCTGCGCGAACTGGCCGGGCAGGATGTGCGGCTGGTCGCCGGGCGGCAGACGCTCTGGTTGATCGGCCCCGGATCGCACCCGCTGCACGGCGCGCCGGGCGATACGATCTCGTTGATCCCGCTGGCGGGAGATGCGGTTGGCGTGGAGACAGGCGGGCTGGTCTATCCGCTGCGGGATGAAACGCTGCGTTTTGGTCCCGCGCGCGGCATCAGCAACGTGATGGACGCCGACGAAGCGTATGTTTCGCTGGCGGCAGGTACGCTGATCGTGGTTCACACGCCGGGGCGGGCGTAGAAAGTTGTGATGATGAGGACCGGACATACAGCCAACGCAGCCACACCAGCGCCGCACGCGGCGGGACTGGTTCTGCTGGTGCAAGACCTGACCCGCGCGGTGATCTTGAGCGGGGCCGCAGGGCTGGTGCTGCTCCTGTTCGCGCTGGGCACGGCGCAGCTTGTCAACGAGGCGCGCGCCGTCGATAACCTGTCGTTTGAGGATATTTTCCCCTCGCCGGGTGAAGTATACGACGCCTGGGAACTGCACCAGGACCGGCTGCTGGCCGATCATATCCCCGAAACGCTGTGGGAGACGCTGGCCGGGCTGGCGATGGCGGTGGTGCTGGGCGTACTGATCGCTGGGCTGATGGACTTCTCGCCGCTGCTGCGCTGGGTGCTGTATCCGGTGCTGGTCGTCTCGCAGACGATCCCGATCTTTGCCATCGCCATCCTGCTGATCCTGATCTTTGGCTTTGGCAGCGGGCCGAAGATCACAGTTGTCGTGTTGTTCTGCTTTTTCCCGGTGGCGCTGAGCACTTTCTCCGGCCTGCAATCCACCGACCCGGAACTGCTCTCGCTGCTGCGGGCGATGGGTGGAAATTCGTTTCAACTCTGGACCAAGGCGCGGCTCCCGGCGGCGATGCCGTCCTTTTTTGCCGGGCTGCGGATCGCGGCCACGTACAGTGTCGTCGGCGCGATCTTTGGCGAATACATCACGGCGCAGGTGGGGCTGGGCGTGTTTCTGAAGCGTTCCTACAGCAGCTTCCGGCTGGACCAGGCATACCTGGCGATCATCCTGACGGCGGTGCTCAGCCTGCTGCTGGTGCTGCTGGTCGGTTTGATCGAGCGGCTGGCGCTGCGCTGGTATTACACGTCGCGGCGGCGGTCGTGGCGCGGGCCGGGGATTTATTGACGTTGTCAAACAACCGATCACCAAAAACCATGTCAAGGAGGAGTATGCCATGCGGACCAAACGAACACTGTTGATTATCCTTGTGCTGCTGGCCGCACTGGGGGCGCTGCCGGTGAGCGCGCAGGATGGCGGCGGTGAAGATGATGAGCTGCCCACCCCCGCCGATCCGTTGGGCGGCGCGACCGGGTTCGCCACGCTGGACGAGCGAACCGACGTAACGCTGCTGCTGGACTGGGTGCCGAACACCAACCACACCGGCTTTTACGTGGCGCAGGCGCTCGGCTACTACGACGAAGCGAACCTGGACGTATCGATCCAGGAACCGACCGACCTGATGGTCGAAACGGCGGTCACCAGCGGCGCGGCGCAGTTTGGCATCGGTTACCAGGAGTTTGTGACCTACGCCCTGGCGGACGGGATGCCGGTGGTATCGGTGGCGGCCATCATCCAGCACAACACGTCCGGCTTTGTGACGCTGCATAGCGAGGACCCCGTCAGCCGTCCCGCCGATCTCGCGGGCAAGCGCTATGGCGGGTTTGGCCTGCCGGACCTGGAAAGCGCCGTGATCGACCAACTGCTGGTATGCGACGGGGCCGAAGCGGGCAGCGTTGAATATATCGACGTGGGCTATGCCGATCCGATCCCGCTCATGGAGCGCGACCGCATCGATTTTGTGTGGATGTATTACGCCTGGACCGGCATTGACGCGGAACTGCGCGGCGCTGACCTGGACGCGATCATGCTGCGCGCCTATCCTGACTGTCTGCCCGACTACTACACGCCGATCCTGATCACCAGCCAGGACATGATCGATACGAATCCCGACGTGGTCGCGGCCTTTGTCCAGGCGTCGGCGCGCGGCTTTGCCTACGCGATCCGCAGCCCGGCAGCAGCAGCGGACATCCTGATCGATGCCACGCCCGAAACCGGCCCGGAGCTGATCCGTACCAGCGCCCAATGGCTCGCGCCGCAGTACCAGGCCGACGCGCCGCGCTGGGGCCAGCAGTCGCTTGACGTGTGGCAGGGGTTCAGCGATTTCCTGGTGGAAAACGGCATCCTGGCCGAGGGTATCGACGCGGGAGCGGCCTTCACGAACGACTTTCTGCCCGGATCGGTTGAGGACTAGTTGGAACAAAACGCCTGTATCGAAGTGCGCGGTGTGAGCAAAACCTTCCGCGATGGCGGGCGGTCTGTGCACGCGCTGGACGATATCTCGTTTTCGGCGTGCTCCGGCGAGTTTGTGACGTTTATCGGGCCGAGCGGCAGCGGCAAAAGCACGCTCTTCAACCTGATCACCGGCCTGTCCGAGCCGGACACAGGCGACATCCTGATCGGCGGGCAGGCGGTCGGCAGGCGAACCGGGCTAGTGGGCTATATGCCACAGCGTGACCTGCTGCTGCCCTGGCGCAGCGTGTTAAACAACGTGATCCTTGGCCCGGAACTGGATGGGCAGTCCCGGCGGGCGGCGCGCCAGCAGGCCCGCGAACTGCTGCCGCTGTTTGGGCTGGAAGGGTTTGAGCACGCCTATCCCGATACCCTGTCTGGCGGGATGCGTCAGCGGGCGGCGCTGCTGCGGACCTTCCTCACCGGGCGCGAGGTGCTGCTGCTCGACGAACCGTTTGGAGCGCTGGACGCGCTGACCCGGCGCGAGCTTCAGCGCTGGCTGTTGGACGTGTGGCAGCGCTTCCGCAAAACGATCCTGTTCATCACGCACGACGTCGAAGAAGCGGTCTTCCTGGCCGACCGGGTGCTGGTTTTCAGCGCGCGTCCGGGGCGCATCGTCACCACGCTGGAAGTGGATTTACCGCGCCCGCGCCGGTCATTGTCGTTGATGTCCGACGACCTGCGGCGGCTGGAAGCGGACCTGCTCAGCGCGTTAGAGGCGGGTAACGGTGCGTAAGCGCGGTGTCAGTTGCGCGTTTGTGTTGTGCCTCGCGCCGGATGTGGCATAATAGAAGCTGTGTGACGCCACAATCACTCCAGGTGGATCGGTGGTATGGACTGGTGGAAGTATTTTGGGCCAGCACTGCGCAGGATGTGGCGCGGAGCAGACCCGTACAGCATACGCGATTTTTACAATCCCCCCTGGCTGCTGCTGGTCCTGGCGCCGCTGGTGCTGCTGCCGCGTGATTGGGGTTCGATCTTGCCGCCGCTGGCCTTGATTGCCGCGGCATGGCGTCGGCGGGCGTGGTGGACCGTGCCGATTGTGGGGACATCGCTCCCGTTTATCGCGTTGACCAATTTTGCAAATGTAGACTGGGTGCCTATGCTGGGCGTGGCCTGGGGTGGGGCTGTTATGCCGTTGTTTGTGACAACCAAGCCTCAGGCGGGCGGGGTAGCCATGTTGGCTGCGTGGCGGCGCCCGGCCCGATATGGCGTGCTGATCGTGTTTATGCTGGTCAGCGTGCTGCTGCTCCCGTCCTGGTGGCGCGATATGAGCCAGGGCATGGCGCTGACGACGTCGCCGTACAACGCCAGCCTGATGCCGTTTTCACTGCTGCCGGGGATCGCCGCTGTTGCGCTGACGCTGTGGTGTGAGTCGATGCTGTGGGGCTGCGTGGCCTCGCTGCTGTTGGCGCCATACTGGTCGCTCCATTCGCTGGTGCCCACGCTCTTTTTGCTGACGTGCAAAAACTGGCGTTGGGGGCTGATGATTTCTGTGGCAATGTGGAGCGTGGTGGGTATTGGCCTTCTGTTTACCCTGTAGTAGCCAAATCCTGACAGGCTCGTGACCTGCGGCAGACTGAACAAGCGAGTCGCACGCCGCAGCGGAGCTTGCAGCACCGAATGGTTACCGGTACGAGGTTAGCATGTCGCTACCGCCCGATTTACAACGACTGCCTCCAGAGGCCCTTGACGTGATCCGCTGCCTGTCCAACCAGGAGCAGGGCGCGGAGGTCGATACGATTCGCGAGACCACCGGCCTGAGCGAACGCGGATTCCGCAAAGCGATCCGGCGTATCGTCACGCTGAAGTATGCGCAGATGCCGGACCGCGATTTTTACGTGCTGACGGACAAGGGCCGTGAAGCTGTGCAGGCCCTGCTGGCGCATGATGGCGCGCTGCCAGCAGCCGGTCCCTCGCCTGTTGAGCCGCCGCCAGCCGCCGTCCCCGTGCCGGTTGAGCCGCCGCCCGATGCTCCGGTCGAGCCAGCGCTCGCCGAGATGGACGCCGGGATCGCGCCTGAAACTGCTGCCCGGCCCGCCGCCATACACGAACGCGCGCTGTCTGTGCTGGTTGCGCAGGCATTGGTGCTGCGCGAAACGGCGATGATGATGGTCGGCTTTGACGCGGCAACCGACCAATCACCCCTATCGAAGCCGGGACGAGTGATCCTGCGCGTCAGTGCGCCGGGCTGTGATGTCGAGCCAACTGAGCACCCACTCAACGTGATCGGCAACCAGCCCGCCGGTCCGGTCCGGTTCCGAATCACGCCGCGCTGCGCGGGCACGGTGCGTGTCAGGATCGAGGTGTACCAGTACGTCATCGCCAACAATCTGGTGCCGGTCGGCGGGATGTTCTTTAACACCCCGGTGACCGATCTGCCTACGCTTCAAAGCGCGCAGTTCCGCACGCTGGGCGCTGCGGTGCGGCTGTACGGGTAAACAGACGCTTCTACACAAACATATCCTCATGATATTGAATAAACAATCTAGTATTCAAGGTTGTTAATTTTACCTTGAAGGATATAATTGCTATTGATGGACACATTATCGATTTTTATGGTCAGGATTTTGCATCTCAATGACCAAATGGGGGTAATATGGTATTTGCTTTTATTAGCTATTCCCGTAAAAATGATGATTTCGCTGATAGATTAAAAACCGATCTTACTGACGCTAGAATACAGGTATGGCAGGATCGGAAAAACATCCGCCGCGGAAAAAACTGGGATTCTTCAATTGAGGAAATACTACGGAGTAAGCGGATTACTCATGTTCTCTTTGTTCAGTCTGAGGATTCGGTCAAATCAGATATTGTAATAAGTGAGTTATCTGAGGCGTTTGAAAACGGTATTAAGTACATAATTCCTCTAATTATTGACGATAGCAAAGCTCCTTTGATTGTTAAACGGCGTAATCCAATCGACTTCCGAGTAGATTATGCTGCTGCTTTTGAAGAACTTCTGGCTGAGCTTGATGCCTATACTGAAGACCAACCATTCGATCAGTATATGAGTTCAGACAGTAGCCCAGTTATGCGAACTCCAACCCCTTGGCAGAAACGCGCTGCACGTGAAACTGCTAGCCATATAAGACTCGTCGCAGGTCCAGGTACTGGCAAGTCATTTGTTATTGAAGAAAGAGTGAGGTGGTTATTGGAAAGAGGAGTACCACCGAAGAGTATATTTGTTGTTTCGTTTACTCGAGCCTCAAGCGCAGATTTGAAAAAGCGGATTGTCAAGTACTGTGAAGCTCACAATCAATTTTCTGTTCGTTCGATAAGCGTTTCTACTCTTCACTCGCTGGCATTTAAAGCGCTACGTAGGAGTGGCTTTCTTTCAAAATATGCAACTACTCCCCGTGTGCTAGATGATTGGGAGCTAGAAAACGTCTTCGATGAAGAGTTCAAAGCGGAATACAGTTCTGCCTTTGCTAAAAAGAATGATCGAGTTGTAACAAACAGGGCCAGCGAAATTAGACTTTTTTACGAAGCGTTGTGGTCCACAGGAAAAAAGAATCCGAGCGAATATGAGATGCCCGAGATTCCTGTTTCAGATGAGGAAAAACTAAAGTTTGAGAATTTTCTTCGTTCGTTCACTACAGTTTATTCTTGTGTGCTGCCGGGCCAGATTGTACCTGAATGCGTTAGTCGGATTCGTTCTGGTTTACTCGATCCCACTGCTGTTCTTAATATTGGGCATCTGATTGTTGATGAATATCAAGATTTGAATAGTTCTGATGTCGAATTCATAGATGCTGTTGCCGGAGGAAGTTCACCTGTTAACCTTTATGTTCTTGGGGATGATGACCAAAGCATATACTCATTTCGATTTGCTTACCCTCTGGGTATCC
The DNA here is from genome assembly GCA_016926875.1 of Anaerolineae bacterium. GTDB lineage: Bacteria > Chloroflexota > Anaerolineae > Aggregatilineales > Aggregatilineaceae > JAFGNU01. The sequence continues at coordinate 37,774 of JAFGNU010000101.1, forward strand.
AAACGTTTCATGACCGCTATTCCGGAGCAAAGACTCATGTTTTACAGGAATGCTTTCGGTGTACACCTCAGATATTAAAGGAAGCTACTGGATTAATTCTAAGAAATGCAATGCCGCAGAGATTGGACAAAAATATAGTATCGGTACATGAAGACATTCAAGGGGTTATAAATAGGTATCGTTTCACGAATGAGCAGTGTGAGGCACGATTTATTGCTCATGGATAAATGAAAATAAATCCGGATGATGTTATCATCATGGTATGGCTAAACGACAATTTCAACTCAACGACAAAGAAATCGA
>JAFGNU010000102.1 GCA_016926875.1 Anaerolineae bacterium
CTGGCCGGGGTTGTTGGCCGACAGGGTGATGATACTCGGCGCCGTGACTGCTGCCGTGACGATGCCATCATTGTCGGACACGGCCACCACGGTCAGCGGGTCGTTGTCGGGATCGTATACGTGGTAGGACGCTTCGATCACGCTGCCGGGATCGAGCACCTGGTCGCCGATGGGATCGATGACCGGGTCCTGGTTGGGTATCTCGGTCGGCGTATCGGTATACGTCGGCGTGTAGGTGGGTGTTTCAGTTGGCGTCTCCGTAAAGGTTGGCGTGAATGTCGGCGTATCGGTCGGTGTCTCCGTAAAGGTTGGCGTGAACGTCGCCGTTGCGGTTGGCGTATAGGTGTCTGTTGGCGTGGCTGTATCGGTAAAGGTCGCAGTGGGCGACTGCGTGCCGGTCGGCGTGTTACTCGGTGTATAGGTCGCCGTCGGCTTTTGGGTGAAGGTAGCCGTTGGCGTGTACGTGAACGTCGCCGTTGGCGGTGGCTTTTTTGTCACCGTCGCGGTGAATGTGGGCGTGTTGGACGGTTTCGGCGTATTGGTTGGCCGTGGTGTACGCGTAGCACGCGGGGTACGCGTGGGCGTGGGTGTCGGGGTATGGCTGGGTGTTAAGGTGCTGGATGGCGTGTAGGTTGGCGTGGGTGGAACAATGCCTTCCACCACGTTCGAGCAGTCGCCAAACGGGGTAGTCTGTTGCCGTTCGATCCAGCCGTATGTTCCGGCGATGGCGATCTGCCACCAGTTCCACGTTGGATCGTGTGCCACGACCGCGAACTGCTGGCCCTTGCTAAGAATCGTCATGCGGGAGTATTCCTTGCTCGGCCCGCTGTAAACAGGCAGCCCGTCCATCTCGATGCGCACGCGGCACGGTTCGGGCGAGGGGGTCGGCGTCTTGGTGCCGGGCGGCAGCGGCGTAAAGGTCGGGACCGTCGGCGTGGGTGTCGGTGGCAGCGGCGTGAGCGTCGGCGGCTGCGTGGGCGGGCTGGCGCTGGGGGCCAGGGTCGGCGTCGGCGGCGGCAGCACGATACCAATCCGCGAGCAGTCGCCCAGCGCATTGACATAATAGCCGCTCACCCAACCGATGCGCCCGTAATAGTAGACCTGCCACCAGGCATCCGGGTAAATCTGGCGCCCGATGATCGACAACTCCTGCCCGATTGATACCCGGTCGATCACGTCATAGACCAGGCCCGGCCCTGTGCGCACGCTCAACGCGCCGACAACAACCTGCGCGCGACAGGTCAGGTCTTCCGGCTTGGTGGGCGTGAGGAACGGGATAGTGGCGGCGGGGGTTTGGGTGATGTCCTCGGCTTTTTCACGCACGATCAGGTTCAGGAACGCCGATTCGCCGCGCAGATCACCGCGCCAGGGCACGACTTCAAGCGTTTGCGTGCCCGCGCTGGCCGGTCGCCACTTGAGCAGCACTTGCAGCTCGGTGTCGCCGGTTTCGAGAGTAGGCGATGCCTGCGACGCGACGACAAAGTTATTGACCAACAGTTCGACGCGCGTCACGCCAACGTCGTCGGACGCCACGGCAAAGACCAGCACATCGGTATCGATCAGCACCTCGGCGTTATTTTCCGGCGCTTGAATGACGACGGTCGGTTTGCCCGCTTCGCTAACTTCGGTTTCGGCTGGCTCTTTGTCTTCGTCGCCGCCGCCGTCCAGGTTGCAGGCTGGCAGCAGCAGGACCAATACGGCCAGTGTAAGAATCAGCAGCATCGCTGCCCAGGCCAGGCGTGCACGTTTCCCGGATGACATGCGTCCCTCCCACCACGTGGGTGCGTAGTTCGAAAATCGCGTGAATCTGGTTGTCTCTGGATTCAATATCCAGTCTATTACAGGTGCTGTGCTGCCGTCAATATCACTTTTGGGGGGGCGTTTCAAATCTAGGGCGACACCTGGCTAAGCGCTCGCTTGTGTAGGGACAAGCTTGCTCTGCCCCTACGAGATTGATCCTGCCCCGAATGTGGGATACACCCTGGCTTCCTTGGGTGTTTGACTCCGGGTTTTATGCTAAATATAATCACACCATTGGTAAGCCAATAGTAGATAGGGGTACGATAATATGAAATCTATTATGATTATTATATGTATTATGCTTGTCCTTGTACCACCAGTTGTTTGTGCCCAGGGGGCGGGAAGCGTTATTACCCTCGAAAATGCGAGCCAACTAAGCGAGCTGGCCGTTCTTAGCCTGCCTGCCGAGTCGGGGGCGGGGGGTGTCGCCTGGTCACCGGACAGCGCTCAGATCGCTTCGGGCGCCTCGTCGGATGATGTGTACGTGTGGGATGTCGCGACGTGGGAAGAAGTCACCATGCTCAACGGAGACAACGGCGGGATTCACGACCTGACATGGTCGCCCGATGGGACAATGATCGCTGTTGCCAACCGTGTTACCAGCGCCCACGTGTGGGATGTCAATACCGGTTCGGAAGCGCTTCTGTTAGGGCAGCCTGTGGCTGCACCATCGCTGAATATGGGAGCCCTTTCTGGCGACAGCGTTACCATGGATAGCCTTTTATCGATGGGCGCAGCTTACGGCTCATTTGAAGAACAGATGCAAGTGTACGGACAGATTTTGGACGAGTTCTCGTTCAAAGCCGTTGATTGGTCGCCCGATGGCCGCTGGATCGCGACCGCTACTTCGAATCTGGCAGTTTTCTGGGATGCCGAAACCGGTGAAGAAAAGGGGAGCGTTGAGGGCTTTACGGACAACGTGTGGACTGTTGACTGGTCACCAGACAGCACGGTGCTCGTGGCAGCCAGCATCGAGGAAATGCTTATCGTCACGCCCGACTTTGAAACCGACAAGGTTGAAACAGTATCTATCCCTGGATTTAACCTCGACGCGGTCTGGAATTCTACCGGCGAGTACCTGGCGCTCATTGGCGACAAAGAGATCATGATCTGGGACGTGGAAGCTCAAGAAGCGGTCACGACGATAGCAGGCTTGGCTGAGCACCAACTGTCAATTGCCTGGTCGCCGGATGATACGATGGTCGCGTCCGGCGGGCTGGATCAACAGGTGCACGTGTGGGATGCTGCTACCGGCGAGGAACTGGCTGTTCTCTCCGGACATGGCAGCGATGTTAACCGCGTGGAATGGTCACCGGATGGGACGATGCTCGCATCCGCAGCCTACGATGATACTGTGCGCGTTTGGGCAATCTCTGAGTAGAGTCAACTCGTCTCAGGCGGCGGCGCGATGGTGTCCAGGTGAATCCGTGCGCACATAACCAGCGCACCAGGTTGCATCCCCCATCTCGTTTTTGTTCTGGATGTTCGAACCGAAAGGGATGGGGGATGATACGTCGGAACGCATGTTGCCGGGAAAGCGGTTGATCGCCGTTTGCCTGCTGGCCGTTTATTCCGCGCCCTCGGTAGGCTCGACGTCCTCGACCGGCTCTAAGCCCGGCGGCGGGTTGCTGTAGAAGCTGATCGCTTCGATCAGCGCTTCCTCGCTGACCAGCCCATCTTGCATCAGGTGAGCCAGCCCGTCCGGTTCGATCACGATCACGGCCACGCCATCCGCCTGGCTGGCGGTCGGGCCAAAGGTGCGCTCCAACTCGGTTACCAGGTCCTGGCTGGCCGTCCCAACCATGTAATCGGCGGGTACGTCCTCGCGCATCAGGGTTTCGGCGCTCAACCAGTCTGCGCCTAGCTGTTTCTGGAGCACCGAATGCAGCAGGGCGGGCGTATCGTTTTCGTCCACGCTCAGGGCCAGGAAGACAGTATCGGTCAGATCGCCGATCAGGTAGCGGTCCTCAATGGCGGCCATGATGCGTCGCTGCTGCTCGACGCAGATGTCACACGAGGCCGACAGGGTATGCACGATCACCGCGCGGCCCAGGAATTCATCCAGCGTGCGATACGTGCCGGTTTCGTCTTCGAACGGCTTGAACAGCCAGTCGCCCGGCACATAATAGTTATCCAGCGGCTCGTCGGTGGCATCCGAGCGGTCGGGCGTGGGATAGGGCGTGCGGGTCGGCTGCTCGGTTGCAATGGCCCAGTGGGTCGCCGTTGGGCTGGGTAGAAGTGGCAGCGTCGCGGCCTCGGTGGGCATAGGTGGCAAGGTGGACGTCTGGGTAGGGCGGTCGAGCGGCGACACGGGGCCGGTATCGTCCTCACCCCCACAGGCGGCCAAACCCAATGCCGCCACGAGAATCAGGGATAGGGTCATAAAGCGCTGCATGTTCCGCATAGGGTTCCTCGGTGTGTAGACTACCGGTATCGGTACACTCATTATACTACTCGCTCCGGGCGTGTGGGACGAACCGGCGATTTTGCTGTTTGCCATGCGTCCTGTCAAAATTAATGCAGCAGGTTTGATCGTTGTCAAGGAGGAGCCATGAAAATCGGTGTGGTAGGCAGTGGACTGGTAGGCGCGACGGCGGCCTATGCGATGGTGATGCAGGGCGTCGGGCGCGAGATTGTGCTGGTAGATAAAAACACGGCGCGGGCGCAGGCCGAAGCCGATGATATTCTACACGCCGTGCCGTTTGCATACCCGCTGCAAGTGCGGGCCGGGGATTATGCCGATCTGGCCGGGTGCAGAGTCGTGATCATCACGGCAGGGGTGGGACAGCGTGTCGGTGAAACGCGGCTGCAACTGCTGGAACGTAACGCAGCTATTTTTCATGACGTGGTGCCGGGCATACTGGCGCACGCGCCGGACGCGGTGCTGCTGGTCGCCAGCAACCCGGTCGATATTATGACCCATCTGGCTGCCCGTTTTGCGGCTGAGTACGGCGTGCCGAGCAGCCGCGTGCTCGGATCGGGCACGACGCTGGACACAGCCCGCTTTCGCGCGCTGCTGGGGCGGCACCTGGGCGTCGATTCGCACCATGTGCACGCGTATGTGTTGGGCGAACACGGCGATTCGGAAGTGCTGGCCTGGTCGGAGGTGAATATCGGCGGAATTCCCCTGAGTGAGTTTTGTGTTGAGAGCGGGGGCGAGGTAGACGAACAGGTCCGGCAGATGATCGATGACCAGGTGCGGAATGCTGCCTACCGCATCATCGAGGGCAAGGGCGCGACATACTATGGGATCGGCAGCGCATTAGCCCGGATCGTCAACGTGATCATCCGTGACCAGCGTTCGATCCTGACCGTGTGCACACTGGTTGAAGAAGTGGCCGGGGTGCCAGATGTCACGGTTGCGCTGCCCAACCTGGTAGGCGGATCGGGCGTGCTGTCGACGTGCCTGTTCCCGCTGGATGAAAACGAATACGACCGGCTGCGCGCAAGCGCCGGTGTGGTACGGGCTGCAATCGAAAGCCTGGAAGCGGCAGGCGTATAAACCGGCGCGGAGCGGGCTGTGTGGGTGTGTAGAGGTAGGCAGTGATTCGGACCGGTGGGCGCCGAAAATGTTGTATTATTCCGGCAGCTTGCCTTTACGGCTGTACACGATGCGGCGCACCGGCTGGGCCATGCGGTAGCGGGCCAGATAAAAGAAGATGCCGCCCTTGGTGCGCTGGCGCGTGCCGTCATTGGTCATCATCGTACCTGCGGCATGAATCGCCTGCGCTTCTTCCAGGATCGCTTCTGCGAAACTCCCGCCGCACAGCAGCACGATTGCTTCGATCTGCCGGAGCGGCACCTCGTCAGTTTCTTCGAGTTCGTCGATGATGGCTTGCACCGTTTTGCGCTGCCGGTTGGTCAGCTCGCGGCTGAAGTCCGGTTCGGGATAGCTGATCGCCAGCCGGTAATCACCCAGGGTGTAACCATTCAGGCTGCGGTTGGCCTTGGTAGCGGCCTTTTCAGATTCCATTTCGACCAGCGCGTAGGTTTGTTCTGTACGTTCTTCCGTGTCAATGGTCAGCGATACAACAGCTCCATACTGGCCAAAAAGATCGTGCAGCCAGTCTTCGGGTGTGTCGGGTGGTAAATTACTGACAAACAGTGCTTCTCGCATAGTCAATGGCTCCTCCCATTCTTGATCATAATTTAACCGATGGACACTGCCGAATCAAATAGCCCTCGCACCAATACCGGCGAGGGCTGGCGAATTGATGGCAGCGTTTGGTGCCTGGCTAGCCCTGGTCGTCTGGTGAAACGAATACCGGCAGGTGTCCCAGCGCGATGATGTCCTGCCATTTCTCCTGGTCGCCCTCGGTGAATACCGATGCCTCGGCGACCACGTCCGCGCCCACGGTGTCCATCAGCTTTTGCATGCCTTCCAGCGTGCTGCCGGTGCTGATCACATCATCGATCAACACGACGCGGCGCCCGGCGAGCATTCCCAGGTAGCGCGCATCCAGAAAAAGCCGCTGCGGCACGCCGGTTGAGATCGATACCGTTTCGGCAGAGATGACCTCTTTCATATATGCTTTGTGCGATTTGCGCAGCGTGACGAACTCGCAGCCCAGTTGGACGGCCAGCGCGTAGGCCAGCGGGATCGACTTGGCTTCCGGCGTGACCAGCACCTCCGGGTTATGCGGCTTGAGCCTGGGGGCCAGGGCATACGCTGCTGCCTGGACAAATTCCGCGTCTACCAGGCAGTCCAGAAACGCGATGCGCACGCCGGGCGCGACTTCGATCAGCGGCAGATCGCGCACCACGCCTGCTACTTCGACGCGATAGGTTTGTTGGGGTTCGGTCATCGAAACATGCTCCTTCGTGTTTGGCGGCTGTTGGATGGTGTGCCCACCGCCGTTATCGCCGCGATTATAAAACACCGCGTGAGAATGTGCATGGCCAAAAAAACAGTCCTCGCAGATAGACCGACAAGGACAGTTTCTCATGATTCTGTCGGGGCGCCCGGATTTGAACCGGGGACCTCTTGCACCCCATGCAAGCGCGCTAGCCAAACTGCGCCACGCCCCGTTTGACAGCTTTTATGGTAGCGCAGAATTGCCAGATGTCAAGGTTGAGATAACAGGTGCATTCACCGGACGTGCCCTACGCCAAAACAGGGCCGCGACCCACACGGGCCAGCAGCCCTGCTTGAATCAGCTAAGCTGGAACTCGAAAGTAACGAGCGAAACAGCGCCAATTCATAGCGTATTTAGCCAACAACCAGCCGAGTTTTTCACGCAGCA
>JAFGNU010000103.1 GCA_016926875.1 Anaerolineae bacterium
CCTTGGAACGCGGTTCCAAGTTTGCCATCCGCGAAGGCGGCCTGACCGTTGGCGCAGGCGTCATCACCGAAATCCTGGACGACTGAGACATGGTCGGGGGTCGCCAGCCGGTACCTGGAGCGGCCCTCGCTAGCTGACTTCTATCGCGCATTTTTTGAAGTCTGAGGAACCTATATGGCCAAGCAAAAGATCCGCATACGGCTGAAGGCATACGACCATCGCGTTCTGGACCAGTCGGCCCGGCGCATTGTGGAAACAGCCGAGCGTACAGGGGCCCGTGTTGTTGGCCCGGTGCCTCTGCCAACCCGTCTTGAACGGTTCACGGTGCGGCGCTCGCCGTTCATCGACAAAGATTCGCAGGAGCATTTCGAGATTCGCACACACAAGCGGTTGATTGACGTGCTGGATCCCGATAGCAAAACCATTGACACGCTGATGCGGCTGAATCTGCCTGCTGGCGTGGATATTGAGATCAAGATTTAGTCCGGCGTCAGGCCACAGGCATTTTGTTGTTGCCGGATAGGGTGGTCTGGTATCGGGAGTGCTGCGGGTTGGACGCGGCTTTAGCACCAAACGCTAGCAAGCAACGATACAGACGAAGCAGGGATGATGCGTGGGGCGCTGCGTGTTGGATGACGCGCACCTGTCACAGTCCCTTGGAGGCAGTATGAAGGGCATCATTGGTAAAAAGGTGGGCATGACCCAGGTTTTTGATGAAGATGGACAGGCCATCCCGGTCACCGTCATTCAGGCTGGGCCGTGCTATGTGACTCAGATTCGTACTGAGGAAAACGACGGTTATACAGCCGTTCAGCTTGGCTTCGAGGAACTGCCGCCCAAGCGGAATGGTGAGTCGCGGCTGAACAAGCCCAAGCGGGGCCATCTGCGGCGTAATAACCTGGACCTGCCCGATCTGCGCTATTTGCGTGAATTCCACGTCAAAGAATCGGATGTGGAAGAGGGGCAGATGTTGACGGCAGACGTGTTTGAACAAGGGGATCGCGTCGACGTGGTAGGTATCTCGAAGGGACGCGGTTTTGCAGGCACGGTCAAACGTCATAATTTCAAGCGCCAGCCCAAGACTCACGGCCAGTCGGACCGTGAGCGCGCACCCGGCTCAATCGGGGCGACATCAACGCCCGGTCGAGTGTTTAAGGGAATGCGCATGGCCGGTCGCATGGGCGGCCAGCGAGTCACCGTTCAGAATCTCGAAGTGGTCGTGGTTGATGCGGAAAAACACTTACTCGCTGTGCGTGGGTCGGTGCCGGGCGCCAGGGGGGGCATCCTCCTGGTCAAGTCGGCGCGTAAGACGAAGGCTCGCCAGTAGCGCATTTGCCACATCGGAGGAGTCGTAAAGATCATGGAAGTACCAGTTCGGAACATGGCCGGTGACCAGGTGGGCACCATTGAGCTGCCCGCTGACATCTTTGAAGTCGAAGTCAATGCCGGTTTGATGCATCAGGCATATGTGCGCCAGATGGCTAACGCCCGCCTGGGGACCCACAAGACAAAGTCGCGCAGCGAGGTGCTGCTGACCAAGGCGAAGTGGTACCGCCAGAAGGGTACAGGCCGCGCCCGGCATGGCGCCCGCTCGGCCCCGATCTTTGTGGGCGGCGGCGTGGCGCACGGGCCAAAGCCGCGCAGCTATGACAAGAAGATGCCGCGCAAGATGCGCCGCCAGGCATTGCGCAGCACACTGTCAGCCCTGCTGGCCGATGACCAGATCATCGTGGTAGACGAGCTGACGCTGGACGCGCCCAAGACAAGCGCCATGCGCGACATCGTCCACACCCTGGCCGGTGACAAGAAGGCGTTGATCTTGATGGCCGACCGCGATGAAGCTGTCGAGAGGGGTGTGCGCAATCTTAGCCGTGCGCGCACGCTGCGAGCGTCTTACCTGAACGTCCGCGATCTGCTCTCGCATGATTGCGTGATCATCCCGCAAGCAGCCCTGGAAGTGATCGAAAGTTTCCTGGGCACGGCAGCCAAGAGCAGCGAGTAAGGAGTTAAACCGTGGGCAAGGGTGGACTGCATTTATATGACATCATTGTGCGCCCGGTAATCACCGAAAAGTCGCATGATATGGCCGACATGCTGAACCAGTACGTTTTTGAAGTCAACATGCGGGCCAATAAGATTCAGATCAAAGAGGCTGTTGAGACTATCTTTGATGTGGACGTGCAGAAGGTGAACACCATGGTTATGCCCACCAAGCGTGGGTTTCGCTGGGGGCGCAAGGCGTATACCCGGTCGAGCGCATGGAAAAAAGCGATCGTGACGGTCGCACCGGGCCAGAGTATCAGCCTGTTTAACCTGTAGGGTAGTCAGGCACGTGTAGACACAGGCAAGGCGTTCAGATATCCGCACCTCACGGGGCTAATGAGCGTCACACTGTTGAAGTTGAGGTAATCGAATATGCCGGTTAAGAAGTACAAGCCTACGTCACCCGGTCGCCGGGACATGACAGGCAATACGTTTGAGGAGATCACCCGCGCCAAGCCAACGCGTTCGCTGCTGAAACAGAAGCGGCGGCAGGGTGGTCGTAATAACGTCGGGCGGATCACCGTTCGGCATCGTGGCGGCGGTCATAAGCGCCGCTACCGTGTGATCGACTTCCGGCGGGACAAGCTGAATATTCCCGCGCGGGTTGACTCGATTGAATACGATCCCAACCGGTCGGCCCGTATCGCGCTGCTGGTGTATGCCGACGGTGAAAAGCGGTATATCATCGCGCCGCTGGGGCTGCGTGTGGACGATACTATCATGAGCGGTCCGGACGCCGATATTCGCGTGGGCAATACGCTGCCGATCCGGTCGATCCCGGTTGGCTCGTTGATCCACAACGTCGAATTGCAGCCGGGGCGCGGCGGCCAGTTGGCCCGTGCCGCCGGGACGTCGGCCCAGTTGCTCGCCAAAGAGGGAACCTATGCCCAGATTCGCCTGCCAAGCGGCGAGGTGCGCAGAGTACACCAGAACTGCATGGCAACGCTGGGCCAGGTCGGGAACACCGACCACGGCAATGTCAAACTGGGTAAGGCCGGGCGTAAACGCTGGTTGGGCTGGCGGCCCACCGTGCGCGGTAGCGCGATGGACCCCAAGAGCCACCCGCATGGTGGTGGTGAAGGGCGTTCGCCTATCGGTATGCCTGGGCCAAAGACCCCCTGGGGCAAGCCCGCAATGGGTAAGAAGACGCGCCACAACAAGCGGACCGATAAATATATCGTGCGGCGCCGCGGTAAGCGTCGGTAATGTGATTCGGAGGCTAGGATGTCGCGTTCGCTAAAAAAAGGGCCGTATATTGACACCAAGCTCCTGCGCAAAGTGGAACGGATGCGGGAGAGTGGCGAGAAGAAAGTGATCCGTACATGGAGTCGGGCCTCAACTATCTTTCCGCAAATGGTCGGTTTTACGGTTGCCGTGCATGATGGTCGTCGGCATGTGCCCATTTACGTTACGGAAAATATGGTTGGGCACAAGCTGGGCGAATTCGCCCCGACGCGTACCTTCCGCGGTCATTTGGCGGAAAAGAAGAAGAAGTAGGCCAGGACGGGATAAGGGATTAACGCTATGGATGTACGTGCTGTGGCCCGCTACCTGCCGATTTCAGCGCAAAAAATGCGTCTGGTGTGCGATCAAGTGCGCAGCATGGATGCCGATCAGGCATTGATCGTGCTGCAATTCATGCCCCAGAAAGGTGCCCGTTTTTTGCACAAGCTGATTGAGTCGGCGGTGGCTAACGCCGAACAGAATTTCGAGATGAACCGCCGGGACCTGCATATTGTTACTCTTGTGGCAGACGAAGGTCCGAGTATGCGGCGGGTGAAAGCCGGTGCGCGAGGGCGGTATAAGCCGCGCATCAAGCGCTCCACCCATCTCACCGTCGTGCTGCGTGAGCGTGAGGAGGAGGTGTATTAATGGGACGCAAGATTCACCCCATCGGGTTCCGGCTTAAGGTCAACCGCGACTGGTCGGCGCGGTGGTTCGCTGAGGGCGAACGCTATCGCGACCTGCTGCAAGAAGACTTTGAGATCCGCCGGCATATCGGAGGAGAAGCGGATCGCGCTGGTATTTCAACGGTGGAGATCGAACGCTACCCCAACCAGGTCCAGGTGACCTTGTTCACCGCCAAGCCGGGGATTGTGATCGGGCGCAAGGGTGAAAACGTCAAGCTACTGCGCCAGGGTCTGGAAAAGATCACCGGCAAGAAGGTACGGGTAGAGGTTGAGGAGATCGAGAAGCCCGATCTGGATGCCCGGCTGGTGGCCGTCAATATCGCCGGTCAGTTAGAGCGCCGGATCGGTCACAGCCGCGCCATGAAGCGTGCCATCGGCCAGGCCATGCGCCAGGGCGCCAAGGGCATCAAGATCGAGGTCAGCGGACGGCTGGCCGGGGCCGAAATGGCGCGCCGCGAAGGGCAGATGGAAGGCCGTGTGCCGCGTAATACGCTGCGGGCGAATATCGACTATGGAACGGCAGAAGCGCTGACCACCTTCGGACGCATCGGCGTCAAGGTCTGGATTTATAAGGGCGATGTCCTGAGCGAAGACGAAAGCGCAGCCGAGCCCGCGGATGTCTATGTGAGTAAATAACCAGCCCTCATTACCAACCGGCCTGTAGCCGGTTTGGGGGGATGGTTTTTGAGGAGTGAACGACCATGTTGATGCCAAAGCGGGTGAAATACCGCAAGCAGTTTCGTGGCCGGATGAGAGGCAAGGCCCAGCGCGGCAACGCAGTCCAGTTTGGAGACTACGGCCTGATGGCGTTGGAACCGGCCTGGATCACCAGCCGCCAGATCGAAGCTGCTCGTCGGGCGATCATGCGCCACATCAAACGCCGTGGGCGGGTGTGGATCCGCATTTTCCCCGACAAGCCCGTGACCAAGCGGGCGGCTGAGAGCCGTATGGGTAAAGGCAAGGGATCGGTTGATCACTATGTGGCTGTGGTCAAACCGGGCCTGATCTTGTTCGAGATGGGCGGCGTCGATGAGGATCTCGCGCGTGAAGCGTTGCGTCTGGCAACCTTCAAGCTGCCGATCAGCGCCAAGTTTGTCAAGCGCATCGATCCGATCTCCGGCGAGGAGGTGTCGTAATGGCCTTGAGGGCGGCTGAGATTCGGAATATGACCAACGGCGAGATTTTGCAAGCCATCGACGACGCCAAGGAAGAAATGTTCAACCTGCGCTTTCAATGGGAGTCGGGCCAGCTAGAAGATTACACGCGGATTCGCGTGTTGAAGCGAGAGTATGCCCGCTACCTGACGGTGTTGCGCGAGCGCGAGCTGGCTGCCGAACTCGTTCAGGAGGAAGAAGCTGATGACGAATAATCGTCGGCGGCTGACTGGCCGCGTGATACGGAATTCGATGGACAAAACGGTGGTGGTCGTGGTGACCAGCACCAAGCGCCATCCCCTATACAAGAAAGTGATCAGGACGACTAAAAAGTATATGGCCCACGACGAGAGTAACGCGATTCCGGTCGGTGCGTTGGTCCAGATCGTCGAAAGCCGCCCGATCAGCAAAACCAAGCGGTGGGCGGTAGAAGCGATCCTGGAAGCGCCGGAGGCCGAAGCGTAGCCGGTGGGAACCTGGAAAAGGCAAGGAAGATGATCCAGAACGAATCGCGATTGAAAGTGGCCGACAATACAGGCGCTCGCGAGATCCTGGTGATCCGCATACCGGGCTCCAATCGCAAGTACGCAACCATCGGCGATGTGGTGGTAGGGACGGTCAAGTCTGCTACCCCGCAGGGGTCGGTCAAAAAAAGTGAGATTGTGCGGGCGGTGATCGTGCGCACTGCCAAGGAGTACCGCCGCAGTGACGGGTCGTATATCAAATTTGACGACAACGCGGCAGTGATCTTGCAAGGCGAAACACATGATCCCAGGGGCACGCGTATTTTCGGCCCGGTCGCGCGCGAACTGCGTGAAAAGGGCTTCATGAAGATCGTCTCGCTGGCCCCCGAAACGCTGTGACGGCCAGTTGTCGAGTGAGAATGAGGCAATCATCATGCAACGAATCAAACGGGGCGACACGGTCGAAGTGATCGCCGGTAAAGACAAAGGGGTGCGCGGCGAGGTCCTGCGCGTTGATCCCAAGAAAGAAGGGGTCGTTATCGAGCGCGTTAACATCGTCAAGAAGCACCAGCGCCCCATGCAGGCGGGTCGCCAGCAGATTCAACCGGGTATTATCGAGTTTGAAGCGCTGATTCACCTGTCCAATGTGATGTTGGTTTGCACGCAGTGCGATACGCCGACCCGGGTAGGCTACCGTCTCGATGCAGACGGCGTGAAGGTGCGTGTCTGCCGCAAATGCGGCCAGGACATCGACTGATCGCGCGCGGAGTGAGGTTAAGGTTTATGGCAACCAATCGTTTGCTGGAACATTATCGTAACGAAATCGTTCCGGCCATGGTAGAAGAGTTCGGCTACAGCAGCGCGATGCAGGTGCCGCGCGTTACCAAGGTCGTGGCCAATATCGGGGTGGGCGAAGCTCTGGATAACGCCAAGGCGCTCGACGCTGCCGTTGAAGACCTGCGGCAGATCACCGGGCAGCAGCCCGTGATCACCCGCGCCCGGCTGAGCATCGCCGGGTTTAAACTGCGTGAAGGTCGTGCCATCGGGGTCAAGGTGGACCTGCGGGGCGAACGGATGTGGGCGCTGCTGGATCGCCTGATGAACGTGGCGCTGCCCCGTACCCGTGACTTCAGCGGCGTCAGCCCGGACGCGTTCGATGGCCGGGGTAACTACACGTTGGGACTTCGGGAGCAACTGCTGTTCCCCGAAATCCAATACGACAAGATCGACAAGGTGCGCGGGCTGGAAATTACCATCGTGACCTCCGCGCAGACGGATGAAGAGGGACGCCGCCTGCTCCAGTTGTTGGGGATGCCGTTCCGTCGGAACTAATGGACATGCAGCGCATTCGCGCGCATGAATCAGGTTTGGGGAGGATTGTTAACCCATGGCGAAGAAGTCGATGGTGGCACGCGAGAAGCAGCGCAAATATAAGGTGCGCGTCCGCAATCGCTGCCAGTATGTAGACCCGAATTCTGGCAAAGTGTGCGGGCGCCCACGCGGGTATATGCGCCGCTTTGGGCTGTGCCGTATCCACTTCCGAGAACTGGCCCTCCAGGGCAAGATTCCGGGCGTGGTTAAGTCGAGCTGGTAACCGGGGGGAGTAGTGAATTATGACCAACGATCCCATTGCAGATATGTTGACCCGAATTCGCAATGCTGTTATCGCCGGGCACCCGGCGGTGGTTGTGCCCAGTTCAAAGATCAAGCTGGCACTTGCGAAGTCCCTGAAAGACGAAGGGTATATCGAAGACTTTACGGTTGGGGACGAACAACCGGCCCCCATGATCAATATCACGCTCAAGTATTGGGGCGAACGCCGTACCCGGCGCTCCGTGATCACCAACTTGCAGCGTGTGAGCAAGCCCGGTCGGCGGATTTACGTCGGCAAAGATGAGATTCCCTGGGTGTTAAGCGGTATGGGTATTGCCATCCTGTCGACTTCGCAGGGCGTCATGACGGGCCAACAAGCGCGCCGTCGGAGCATTGGTGGCGAGGTGCTCTGCTACGTCTGGTAAACCCGGCGGGCAGAGGGCCGATGTACGCTGAACGGGCCGGTCGGGTGCCAGTAGAGGCGCCGGGCGAGAAGGTTGAGGCGGCTAGATGCCCCGAATTTTCGCCCAGAGACTCCACGCTGCGCCCAGGCCCGGTCAATGTCACCCGGCGCTTGTACTAGTATCGTAAAAGCACCAAAGGGAGGATAGGAACCGTGTCGCGAATTGGCAAGAAACCGATTCCGATCCCAGACAAGGTTCAGGTCAAGATCGACGGGACCGAAGTGACCGTCAAAGGACCAAAGGGCGAGTTGTATCACAAGTTCTCGTCGGACATCACGATTGAACAGGAAAACGGTGAAATCATCGTGACCCGACCGACCGACTTGAAGCATCACCGCGCCCTGCACGGCATGACGCGGGCCTTGATCGCCAACATGGTGACCGGGGTCAGCGAAGGCTATGAACGTGTTCTGGAGGTCGTAGGCGTCGGCTATCGCGCTGAGATGCAGGGCACGACACTTGTCATGCACCTGGGTTATTCGCACGATATCCCGGTCGAACCGCCGGACGACGTCGAGTTTGCTGTCGAAGATCGTGGGCGCCTGGTTTATGTCCGTGGGGTTGATAAGCAGGTCGTTGGCCAGATAGCGGCCAACATCCGCGGGCTGCGGCCACCGGAACCTTACAAGGGCAAAGGTGTGCGCTATCAGGGCGAATACATCCGTCGTAAGGCCGGTAAGGCTGGCAGGACGGCGTAACACTGACGCCAAGAGCCGAGAGAGTAGTTACTATGAGCGAAAAAGGACATATTGCGCGTAAACGCCGTCATCGCCGTGTGCGGGCGAAAATATCAGGGACGCCTGACCGGCCTCGCCTGAACGTGTTCCGCAGCCTGGGGCATATCTACGCCCAGGTGATCGATGATGTGGCGGGCCATACGCTGGCATCGGCCTCAACGGTTGACCGTGCACTGCGCGGCCAGATTGAGGGTAAAAACAAAACAGAAGCCGCCAAGCTGGTAGGTGAGCTTGTCGCCAGGCGCGCCCAAGAGGCGGGCATCAAGTGCGTGGTCTTTGACCGCGGCGGATACAAATTTCATGGCCGGGTCAAGGCGCTGGCAGATGGCGCACGCGAGGCCGGATTGGAATTCTAGAGTTAGCATGTATCGCCGGGAGCAGGTGCCGCCAAGTGGCGGGCAGCTCCTGGCGAGTCGGCTGGCAACTGGAGAGGATCATGGGAAGACGAGAACCGAGGAAACCGCGGCGCGACGATGATCGCGAAGAACTCGATGAACGCGTAATTGATATCACCCGCGTTGCCAAGGTGGTCAAGGGTGGCCGTCGTTTCGCCTTCCGCGCGGTTGTGGTCGTCGGTGACAACCGGGGGCGCGTTGGGATTGGCATTGGCAAGGCGCGGGGCGTGCCGGACGCGATCCGTAAAGGGTCGGAGCGGGCACACCGCAGCATGACCAATGTGTCGCTGTCGGGCACTACCATCCCGCACCCTATCGTGGGCAAACGCGGTGGGGCGGTCGTATTTCTCAAACCAGCGTCACCCGGTACCGGCGTGATCGCGGGCGGCGGCGTGCGTGCCGTGCTGGAAGCGGCGGGCGTGCACGATATTCTGAGTAAGAGCCAGGGCAGCGCCAATATCCTGAACGTGGCGCACGCGACGATTAACGCGCTGGAACAACTCAGGAGTGCAGAAGAACTGGCAAGGATGCGTGGCAAGGACCCGGCGGACGTTCAACCCTTCTGGAAACGGGGGGGCAAGAGCAATGGGTAAGGCAAAGCAACTGCGCGTGACCCTGGTCAAAAGCCCGATCGGATATACCAAGCGCCAGAAGGCGACGGTCCGGGGACTGGGGCTGCGCCGGATGAATTCGAGCGCTGTACATGCTGATACACCGTCCATTCGTGGCATGATTGACAAGGTCAGCCACCTGGTGAAGGTGGAGGAAGTCGAAGCATGAAGCTACACGATTTACGCCCGGACGAAGGGGCTAAAAAGAACCGTAAGCGGGTCGGTCGGGGTATCAGCGCCGGGCAGGGTAAGACCGCCGGGCGTGGTACCAAGGGCCAGCTCGCCCGCAGCGGCGGCGGCAAGGGGGCGTACTTTGAAGGTGGCCAGTTGCCACTGGTGCGCCGTCTGCCCTTCAAACGCGGGTTTACCAACATTTTTCGGACCGAATACCAGGAAGTCAACGTGGATGATCTGGCGCGTGTATTCAGCGCCGGGGACGCGGTGACACCTGAAGCGCTGGCCGACCGGGGCCTGATCCGCAAGGCCGATCAGCCGGTGGTGATCCTGGGGCGCGGCGAGCTGGCGGTTGCGCTGAAAGTCAAGGCGCACCGCTTCTCGAAGAGCGCGCAAGAAAAGATCGAACAGGCAGGCGGCTCGGTCGAAACGCTGGAAATATGGCTGACCGGCCCCTTTGCGACCGTCAAGAAGCTGCGCAAAGACCAGCTCGACAAGCTGCTCGAACAGCGCGCGGCAGAATAGACACGTACAGGGCATAGGCCGGGTGTACGACGGGCTGCGTTGCACACTCGGCCAGCCAGGGCCAGCGTGCCATCCTGAGACCTAGATAGCGAGAAGGATAGTAAGCATTATGATCGAAGCGCTGCAGAATGCATTTCGGCTGCCAGATTTACGGCGAAAAATGCTGTATACTGCGCTGATCCTGATAATTTACCAGTTCGCCGCGCATGTTACGGTGCCCGGCGTAGACCGCGAGGCGCTGGATCAGCTTTTCTCCGAGGATGAATCGGGCTTCTTGAGCGTGCTGAATCTGTTGTCCGGTGGGGCTGTGTCGAACTTCAGCGTGATCGCCAACGGGGTGTACCCGTTCATCACGGCATCGATCATTCTGCAGTTGCTCGTGCCCATCATCCCACAACTGGAAGCGATCTCGAAAGAGCCGGGCGGCCAGGACAAGCTCAACCGCTATACCTACTACCTGGCGATACCGATGGCAGCCTTACAGGCTATCGGCCAGATCAACATATTCCAGAGTCAGATCGACCAGGTTGATCCGGGCACCACACTGTTACCGGGCTTTGGCAGCGACGCGCTGGTGACGATCTCGGTGGTGGCGACGATGACTGCCGGGACGATGTTTGCCATCTGGCTTGGTGAGCTGATCACCGAGCAGGGTATCGGCAACGGTATCTCGATCATCATCTTCTCCGGCATTGTGGCGCGTGTCCCGGCTAACCTGTTCCGGCTGGTGCAGACCCACTTTGTGTTCAACGTGGTGGCGTTTATCACGCTCACGATCTTGACCGTTGTGGTGATCGTCGTCATCCAGGAGGGTACGCGCCGAATACCGGTCCAGTACGGCAAACGGGTTCGGGGCCGCAAGATGTACGGCGGCGGCTCGACCCATATCCCGCTCAAGGTCAACACCGCAGGCATGATCCCGCTGATCTTCGCCCAGTCCATCGTGACGTTTCCGGCGATTGTGGCGGGCTTCTTCAGCGGTTCGGTGGCGCGCCGGATTCAGGATACCTTTGGCAACCAGCAGGGAACTATCTACTGGCTTGTCTACTTCCTGCTGGTCGTCGGCTTCACGTACTTCTATACCAACGTGATGATCCAAAACCAGAACCTGGGCGAGAACTTACAGCGCAACGGCGGGTTTATCCCCGGTATCCGGCCTGGACGCCGCACGCAGGAATACATCAACCGCATCGTCAACCGCATTACGCTGGTGGGCGCGCTGTTTCTGGGCGCTGTGGCGGTGTTACCCGGTGTGATGCGGGTTGTTCAGCGCTTGGTGTTGGGCCAGGCGGCGACCAGCGGCAACCCGGCGCTGGTGATCAGCAGCGCGGGCTTGATCATCGTGGTGGGCGTGGTGATCGACACCATGCGCCAGCTTGAAGCCCAACTGCTGATGCGCAACTACGATGGGTTCTTGCGCTAGATGTGGCCTGACCACAACAGCGCAACAGTTTAAAAATTCCTGGGGCGCACGCAGCATCTCCCGCTGCGCCCTGGGATTGTAAAGTCAGGGGGGCCTCGCAGGTGAAAGCCCCCATGAGAAAAGAGCGCGAGAGTCAACAATGGCTGTTATTCGTAAATCGCCAGAAGAATTGATGATCATGCGCGAGGCAGGGCGTATCACGGCGCTGGCGCTGGACGCCATGCGGCAGGCGGTTCGCCCTGGCATCAGTACCCAGGAACTGGACGAGATTGCAGCGGACGTGATCCGCAGCCACAACGCAACCGCCGCCTTTTTGGGGTATCCGCCGGGCAGCCCGTACCCGTACCCGGCGACTGTCACGGCATCGATCAATGATGAACTGGTACACGGCATCCCGTGCCGGGATCGTATCCTGAAAGAAGGCGATATCATCAGCCTGGACTGTGGGGTAGTCTATGAAGGTTTTGTCGGAGACTCAGCGTTTACTATGGGGGTCGGCAAAATCTCGGACGTGGCGCAGCAACTGCTGCAAGTGACCGAAGAAGCGCTCTATGTAGGGATCGAGCAGGCACGCGCGGGCAACGAAACGCGCGATATCTCGCTCGCGGTCCAGAAGTATGTCGAGAGCCGGGGCTATGGCGTGGTGCGCGAGTATACCGGTCATGGGGTCGGGCGTGCAATGCACGAAGAACCCCAGGTTCCCAACTGGTGGCCGTCGGGCCGCAAGCGCCTTCGGGGGTGGAACAGCGTTCTGCTTGAACCCGGCATTGTGTTCGCCATCGAGCCGATGGTCAGTGTGGGCAAACCGGCAACCCAGATGCTGGATGATCATTGGACGGTCGTCACGCTGGATGGCTCGCTGTGTGCGCATTTTGAGCACACGGTTGCTATCACACCGGACGGGCCGCCGATTATCCTGACGCTGCCATAAGTGGTGACGCCCGATCATAAGATTTTCAGAGATGCCGCGGTTAAAGCGAGTTAACCCTAGTCAAGACTGTTGCTTTTCGCTACAATATCTATTCCGCCCGGTGGAAAGTTTTCACCGCAGTACGAGGAGAATACGCGTTTATGGCACGTATTGAGGGAGTCGACCTCCCGCGCAGCAAGCGCGTAGAAACTGCGCTCACCTATATCTACGGTATTGGCCAGTCGCGCAGCCAGGAAATCCTGGGCGAAGCGGGCGTAGACCCGGATACACGCGTCCGGGACCTGACCGAAGCCGAGGTCCAGAGCTTGCGCGAGTCAATCGGCAAGTACCGTGTAGAAGGTGAATTGCGCCGTGAGGTTCAGCTTAACATCAAGCGTTTGATTGAGATCGGCAGTTACCGTGGCCTGCGCCACCGTCGCAATTTGCCGACGCGCGGCCAACGGACCAAGACGAATGCTCGCACCAAGCGCGGCCCGAAGAAGACGGTTGCCGGACGTGGCCGTCGTCGTGGGGCAAAAAAGAAGTAATCTCTGCGCCGTTAACGGGCAGCGATTGTGCTGAGCGCCTGGCATGGAGCGCGCTTTATGCAGCACGGCACCCGCGACAGCGAATACGATCGGTAACAAGCAGGTCGCAGGTCGCGCGGGGCCGTGTTCTGGTGCTCTGGTAAGGCCGGTGTCCGTCTGTATGACGAGCTGAGGAGAAATCTGGAAAAATGGGACGTACTCGTAAAGGGCCTCGTCGTGGGCCACGTAAAACCAAGAAGAATATCCCGTATGGGCAGGCACACATCCAGGCTACGTTCAACAACACGATCGTGTCGATGAGCGACCAGCAGGGGAACGTGGTGGCCTGGGCCAGCGCGGGTACTGCCGGGTTCAAGGGCAGCCGCAAAAGCACCCCCTACGCCGCGCGTATGGTGGCACAGCAGGCGTCCGACAAGGCCAAAGAACACGGTATGCAAGAAGTGGATGTGTTTGTCAAGGGACCCGGTCCTGGGCGTGAAGCGGCGATCCGTGCCATTCAGGCCAGCGGGCTGAAGGTCCGTTCGATCACCGATGTGACACCGATCCCGCACAATGGTGTGCGTCCGCCCAAGAAGCGGCGCGTCTAGCTGTCGGGTTGGGTGGTTTTGTATTTCGGGGTGTAAACACACCTTGTAGTGTGGAGGAAGCCAGCGATCAATGGCACGTTATACCGGACCTGTTTGTAAGTTATGCCGCCGCGAAGGCGAAAAGCTGTTTCTGAAAGGCGCGCGCTGCTTGTCTCAGAAGTGCGCGGTTGAACGCCGAGCCTATCCACCCGGACAGCACGGCAGAGATGCC
This sequence comes from Anaerolineae bacterium, assembly GCA_016926875.1. Taxonomy (GTDB): domain Bacteria; phylum Chloroflexota; class Anaerolineae; order Aggregatilineales; family Aggregatilineaceae; genus JAFGNU01. The sequence continues at coordinate 13,750 of JAFGNU010000103.1, forward strand.
CAGTTCAGGCGTGGTCGCGGGTCGGACTATTCGCTCCAGTTGCGCGAAAAGCAGAAGGCACGCCGCGTGTATGGCGTGTTAGAGCGCCAGTTCCGCCGTTATTTCCGCGAGGCGTTGCGCCGACCGGGGCTGACCGGTTCGAATTTGTTGTGTATTCTCGAAACCCGGCTGGACAACGTGGTTTACCGCCTGGGATGGGCTGACTCGCGCAATCATGCGCGCCAGCTTGTCCAACACGGCCATCTGACGGTGAACGGTCGTCGCACCAATATCCCGTCGTTCCTGGTGCGTCCTGGCGATGAGATCGGCATCCGTGAAGGCAGCCGGACTCGCACGTATTTTAAGGACCTGCCATCCCTGATTGGTGAACGTCCACCGGTGCCCGAATGGCTGGATATGAATGAAAACAGCCTGACCGGCAAGGTGGTTCGTCAACCCGAACGGCGTGACGTCGATCTGCCACTCAACGAACAGCTCATTGTAGAATACTACTCTCGGTAAGTGATGAGATCCACGATCCGGTCGGTTGTTAGCCCTGGATGGAGGAGGGGACGTGGTTACAAGTAATATGGTGTTGCCCAAAATCGAGGCGGATGCGACTGCTCAGAGGTATGGGCGCTTCATTATTAGTCCCCTGGAGCAAGGCTTTGGAATCACGGTCGGTAACGCGCTGCGGCGTGTGCTGCTGTCGTCCTTGCCAGGCGCGGCAGTAACGTCGATCCGTGTGTCTGGGGTGCCTCACGAGTTTTCGGCGGTGCCGCATGTGCGCGAGGACATGACGCAGATCATCCTGCAAGTCAAGCAGTTGCGCCTCAAGCTCTATGACACCGAATCGGCACGGCTGCGCCTCGAAGTGCACGGTATCGGCACGGCGACAGCCGCCGACATCATCTGTCCGCCAGAAGTCGAGATCATCAACCCCGACCTCTATCTCTTCACTGCCGACTCGAACGAAGCCCAGCTCGAAGTCGAGTTCACGGTGCAGGCCGGGCGCGGCTATTCGCCTGCCGAAGAGCGCGGTCGCCTGCCGATTGGCGAGCTGCCAGTGGATGCGATCTACAGCCCGGTTAAACGCGTCAACTATGATGTGGAACGGGCGCGTGTCGGTCAGCGGACGAACTATGACAAGATCATCCTTGAAATATGGACAGACGGCGCCATTCGCCCCGAAGAGGCGATGAGCCAGGCGGCTGAAATCCTGATGAAGCACCTGATCATCATCGCAGGTGTCAGTGAAGAGTCGCTGCTGCCGCCTGTCGAGGAAGAGGTCGAGCCGGACCCGAACGCCTTGCCACCCGAAACGTATGAGACGCCTATCGAAACATTGGATTTGAGCGTGCGCGTGTTCAACTCGCTCAAGCGCACAGGTATCACCAATGTGGGTGAGGTGCTGGAGATGTTGGACCGGGGGCCGGATGCAATGCTTGCCATTCGTAACTTTGGTGAAAAGTCGCTGGACGAACTGATCACCCGACTCAAGGAAAAGAACTATCTGCCCGATGAGCATGATTTCTTCTCCGGCAGTTAGCACAACCAAGAAACAAGGAATCTAGCCGTTATGCGACACAAAGTAGCTGGAAAGCGACTCGGGCGGTCCACAGGCCATCGGAAAGCCCTGCGCCGGAACCTGATCAATGATCTGTTCCGTCACGAACGCATTACAACGACCCAGGCCAAAGCACGAGCTATTCGCGCCGACGCCGAAAAAGCGATCACGATTGCCAAGCGCGCGCTGGCGCATGAAAACCCGATGCGCGCGGTACATGCCCGTCGGCTGCTCATGGCCCGCCTGAACAACAAGCAGGTGGTCGCCAAGGTTTTTGACGAGCTGGCGCCCCGGTATGAAGAGCGCCCCGGTGGCTATACCCGCACCCTCAAAATGGGGCTGCGGCACGGCGACCGCGCGCCGATGGTGATCATCGAGTTAGTGGACCGCGAGGAATAACAGCGGTTTGACGATGGGTGTGACCCGTTACCGCGCTGTGTTAGCCTATGATGGCACAGGCTATCATGGCTTTCAGCGCCAGGCGGGTGACACGCCGACGATCCAGGGAGCGGTGGAGGCGGCGCTCGCCCGTGTGACAGGCCAGCCGGTAACGATCACCGGCGCGGGCCGCACGGACACGGGCGTACATGCCACCGGGCAGGTTATCGCGTTTGATGTGGCCTGGAAACATGCCGTACAGGACTTGTGGCGGGCAGTGAACGCCAACCTGCCGGACGGGATCGCGCTGCAAACACTGGACAAAACCGGCGCGGAGTTTCACCCGCGCTATGACGCCCGCAGCCGGGCATACGAGTATACATTGTATACTGCGCCGGTCCGGCAGCCGCTCGTTGATCGCTATGCGTGGTTTGTTGCGGGCAGGGGCCTGCTGGACATCGACGGTATGCAGGCGGCGGCAGCCAGCCTGATCGGCAGGCATGACTTTGCCACGTTCGGGCGACCGCCGCAGGGCGATAACAGCGTCCGCTGCGTGCAGCGCTCAGAGATCAAGGCGATGCCAGGGCAGGCGCCCGGCGAGCAGCGGTTCCGGTACACTATCGAGGCCGATGCCTTCCTGTACCGTATGGTGCGCCGGATTGTGGGTGCGCTGGTCCGGGTGGGCAGGCGGAAACTATCGGTTCAGGAATTTGAGGCAGTGTTTCGCGCGGCAGATGGTGCCTGGCCCAACCAGACGGCACCGGCGCGCGGGCTGTGCCTGGTGAAGGTAACGTACTGAGGTAAGCGGGGAGACGCCCGCTGGAGCAGTGGAATTATGAGGATTAAGACTTATACCCCCAAACCGGAAGATATCCAGCGCGAATGGTTTGTGGTGGATGCCAAAGACCAGACGCTGGGGCGTCTCGCCACCCAGATCGCGCAAATTCTACGTGGTAAGCACAAGCCGATCTTCTCCCCGCACATGGACGTGGGCGACTTTGTGATCGTGCTGAACTGCGACAAGATTCATGTAACCGGCAACAAGCTGGACGATAAGATGTACTATCGCCACTCTGGTTATCCCGGCGGTCTGCGGTCGCTCACGCTGCGGCAGCAGTTGGACAAGTTCCCGGATCGTGTGATCCAGGCGGCGGTGCGTGGTATGCTGCCCAAGAACAAACTGGGCCGCAAGATGATCAAGCGGCTGAAGATTTATGCGGGTGATACTCACCCCCACCAGGCGCAAAAGCCAAAGGTGCTTGAACTGTAGGCGCGAAGAGGAACGAGCGATCATGACGACTCAGTATTACGAGGGAATTGGCCGGCGCAAGGCCGCTTCGGCGCGCGTCCGGTTGTGGACGGGCGGCGATGGCAGCGTCGTGATTAACGACAAGCCCGGCGAAGATTACTTGCCGCGCGAAGGCGATCTCAGCATCGCGCTGGAACCGCTGCGGATGGTTGCCCAGGAATCGGCGTATAACGTCACGGTTAAGGTTGCGGGCGGCGGAATCAGCGGGCAGCGTGATGCGATCCAGCTTGGGCTGGCACGTGCGCTGCTGAAGGTCCAGCCGGAATGGCGCCCAACACTACGCAAGGGCGGCTTCCTGACGCGTGATGCGCGTATCAAGGAACGCAAAAAGCCCGGCCTCAAGCGTGCGCGTAAGGCTCCAACCTACACCAAGCGCTAAACCGAGCGGCGGGCTTCGCCCTGATGAGGTACAACTAGCAGGCAAAATCCCTGGTCGAGTCAGTCGGGGGTTTTGTCTGTTTTCCTTTGTGCGACTGCTGCCTGCCTGTAGTGATCGAGGAATATCGAATGCCGATCCGTGCTGTGCTGCACCTGGTCGAGCCAACCCTGGCTGCCCTGGGCCTGGATACCCTGGACGGCTTACAGCTATACCACGCGGCGAGCATCGTCCCGCTGCACCATCCCCCGCTGAACCCGGATACCGGGGCGCTGATCCTGTCGGCAGAAATGCCGGATGCTGCGAAACTCAAACAGGTGCTGCTGAACCAGTATCCCGCCGATCACCCACTGGCGTTGGTGGATGCTGCCGCGCCCGGCGAACCGGCGCGAACCGGGGTCAAGCATCTGACACTGGCCGAGTTGGACCGGGCAGTCACGGCGGGGCAGTGGGCGCTGTACGTGCCGCCGCTGCCGGAAGCGAGCAGCTTTGAGCGCTTTCAGGAGACAATCGCGCACCTGCGCGCGCCGGAGGGCTGCCCCTGGGATCGCAAGCAAACGCACGCCTCGCTGCGCCCGTACCTGCTCGAAGAAGCGTACGAAGTACTGGACGCGCTCGACGTTGGGGACATGGACGCGCTGCGCGAGGAATTGGGCGATCTGCTGCTGCAAATTGTATTGCACAGCCAGGTCGCGGTTGATAATGGCACGTTTCGCATGGCGGATATCATCGCCGCCATCAACCATAAGATCGTGCACCGGCACCCGCACGTGTGGGGCAATGTGCAGGTCAATGATGAGCAAGATGTCAAGGTGAACTGGGACCGGCTGAAAAAAGCCGAAAAGAACCATGCGCGTGCCTCCCGCCTGGACGGCGTGCCAAAGTCGCTCCCGGCGCTGTCACAGGCGTACACCTACCAGGATCGCGCGGCGCGTGTTCATTTTGACTGGGACACCATCGAGCCGGTGATCGCCAAGCTGCACGAGGAAATCGAGGAACTGCTGGCCGCCGACGAAAACAACGCCCGCGCAGGCGAAGCCGGGGATGTGCTGTTCGCGGTAGTGAACCTGGCGCGCTGGTTGGGTGTGGACCCGGAGTCGGCGCTGCGTGCCGCCAACGCACGTTTTTACCGGCGCTTCCATCATATCGAGCAGGAAGCCGCCGCCCAGGGGCGCGATGTAGAGGATATGTCGCTGGCCGAGATGGATGCGCTGTGGGATGAGGCGAAGGCCGCCGGGCTGTAGCAGCGCATAAAAACAAGAATCCCAGCCGTGATCGACTGGGAAACTGTCGGGGCGCCCGGATTTGAACCGGGGACCTCACCGACCCGAACGGTGCGCGCTAGCCAAGCTGCGCTACGCCCCGAAGTGGTCGTAAGTGTACCCCACCGTGGTAGGCTTGACAAGGGTTAAGTTTTGTTCGCTACGAACCAACGCAGCCACACGCAGGAATAGCTTGACATGGCACATAACGATTCACCCTCTCGACCGCAGATCAAAACCCTCTCTGATTGGGCGCGCTACCACACGCGCGGCCTGACGACGCGCCTGGGGGCGCAGATTCACGCGTTGGGCATTCATCCTGATACGATTACGGCTGTTGGGCTGATAGTTGTAGCTGTGGCGGCTGTGGTGGTTTCACGAGGGGATTTTTTCTGGGCAGCGATTATTTTACTGGTTGGCGCGCCGCTGGACGCGCTCGACGGCGCGGTGGCGCGGGCCATGCAGCGCAAAGGCCAGTTTGGCGCGCTGTTTGATTCCACGCTGGACCGCTACGCCGACGGCTTTATCTTCATGGGACTGGCGGTTTACTTCAGCGATCAAGGCGACCGGATAGGGCTGCTGCTGGCGCTGCTGGCGCTGCTCGGATCGCTGATGGTGAGCTATGTCCGCGCGCGGGCCGAAGGGTTGGACCTGGAATGCAAGGTTGGGCTGCTGACGCGTATGGAGCGCATGGTGATCATCCTGGCGATGCTGCTCACCGGCTGGATTGTGCCGGGCCTGGTGATCCTGGTTGTCGGCACGCATTTCACCGCCATGCAGCGCGTCTGGCATGTCTATCGCACGCTTAAGCGACAGGAAGAGGATTCCGCATGACGATTGACCGCCAGGGCCTGGAAATCGGGCCGTTTGACCTGTTTGGGCTGACGCTGCACCCGACCTTTCACTGGTACGGGTTGATTATTGTCCTGGGCGTGCTTGCGGCAGCGGCGCTGATGGCCTGGATGGCGAAGCGCGACAAAAAGAACCCGGATTATGTATGGGACGGGTTGATCTGGGTTGTGCTGATGGGGGTCGTATTTGCGCGTGTGTGGCATATCCTGTTCCCGTCGATCTCGTCCGTCGAGGCCGGGCGTACCGCCGGATGGTATCTCTCCCACCCGCTTGATTTGCACGATGGGCCGCTGGTTGTCTGGAACGGTGGGCTGTCGATCTTTGGCGCGGTGATCGGCGGGGCGCTGGGTATTGCGCTGTACTGCTACCGGTACAAGCTCGACATGCTCGCGTGGTTGGACATCGGCGCGGTAGCGGTTCCGCTGGGGCAGGCTATCGGGCGGTGGGGCAACTACGTCAACGAGGAATTGTACGGCAAGCCAACCGGTCTGCCCTGGGGCCTGCGGATCGATAACCCGCCGCTGGAATACGTCGAGTATACGCATTTTCACCCGCTGTTTTTGTACGAGTCGCTGTGGAACCTGCTCACAGTTGGTGTTTTGCTGACCATCTGGCTGCGCTGGCGCGACTGCCTGAAAAAAGGCGACATCCTGTTGATGTACCTGGTTGCCTATCCGACGGCGCGTTTTTTCCTTGAGTTTTTGCGGATCGAGGTGGCAAAGGTCGGCGCGATCAACATTTCGCAGGCGTTCAGCGCCGGGGTGGCGCTGGTGGCGGCGCTGGTGCTGATGTACCGTCACCGGGACGCGCTGCGGGATCGCTTCCGGGGCCGCGCAGCAGGGGAACAGCAGGATTCGCCCACTGCTTAACAGGGGCGCACACCGGACACGCTGTTACGAGCAGGCACGCGAAAACGTGCCTGTTTGTGCTTGGCGCGCAAAATTCAGGAATTATTCATGAACTTAGGTGCTCCGGCCTATTGGAGCAACCTTTCAGCCGGTTATACAATCTAAACGGGTAGGGGTTGGATCTTGGTAGAAAGCGGTGTAACGGATGATTGAGACCCACGACTTAACCAAGTACTTCAATGATTTCCTGGCCGTCGATCACGTGTCGATTTTGGTCGAACCGGGCACGATCTTTGCCATGTTGGGGCCGAATGGCGCCGGGAAAACCACCACCATCCGCATGTTAACCTCGATTTTGCAGCCGAGCGAAGGCTGGGCGCGCGTGGCCGGGTATGATGTGGTACAGCAGCCGACGCTGGTCCGGTCGCATGTCGGCGTGCTGACCGAACAGCACGGGTTGTATGAGCGCATGAAGGGGGCCGAATACCTGGATTTCTTCGCGCGTATTTACCATCTCTCACCCGACGACCGGCAGCATCGACCGGCGGCGCTGATGAAACACTTTGGGCTGGGTGACGCGCTGGATAAGCGGCTGGGGGAATACTCGAAAGGCATGAAGCAAAAGCTGGCGCTGGTGCGGGCCATGCTGCATGATCCGTCGGTCCTGCTGCTGGATGAGCCGACTTCCGCAATGGACCCGCAGAGTGCCAAACTGGTTCGTGACGCGATCCGTGACCTGCGCCGCGAGGAACGCACGATTGCCATCACCACGCACAACCTGACCGAAGCGCAAAGTCTGGCCGATCATATCGCCGTGATCCGCAAAGGGCGGATCATTGCCAACGGCACGTTTAAACAGCTTTCCGAGCGCTTTGTCGGCCCGCCGCTGATGGAACTGCACCTGGCCGGACGCCTGAACGGCGCGACTGCCGAACTGGCGCCGCTGGTCGATGTGGTGGAGCAGGGCGACGCCTGGCTGCGCTATCGCACGCGCGATCCCCAACGCGATAACCCGAACGTGGTCCGGCGGTTGACCGGGCTGGGTGTGGACATCGTCACGCTGAGCGAAGTATCGCAGACGTTGGAAGACGTGTATTTGCAGATCGTAGAAGAAGACGAAGGGTTGGAGCGCGATGGTCAGCGTAACGAGTAAGGTCGATAACCGGGCACCGGTGCCCGCACAGGGTTATGTTCGCGGCACGCGAGCGTATATTGCCCGTACATTAGGCAACGCCTTGATCGTCACCCGCCGCGAAGTGCGCGACAGCTTCCGCGACTGGCGGATCATGGTCCCGATTTTTTTACTGACGTTGATCTTTCCACTGCTGGCTAACGGCATGACCAACGTATTCATCGGCTTCTTTGAAGACAACGGCGCCGAGCCGCTGCTTCCGGCGCTGCTGCCGCTGCTGCCGATGATTGTCGGCTTCTTCCCGGTGTCGATCTCGCTTGTGATCGCGCTGGAAACGTTCGTTGGCGAAAAGGAACGGCTCAGCCTGGAACCGCTGCTGTCTACTCCGCTGACCAATACCGAGCTGTACCTGGGCAAGGCGTTTGCGGCGATGCTGCCGCCCCTGCTGGCAAGCTATACCGGCCTGGCAATTTACATCGGCGCGCTGGTGCTGGGGGAGCAGCAGTGGCGACCGGCGCCGTTCCTGATCGTGCAGATCGTGGTCCTGACGACGGTGCAGGCGCTGGTGATGGTCACCGGGGCGGTGGTTGTGTCCAGCCAGACAACCTCCACCCGCGCGGCGAACCTGCTGGCGAGTTTTATCATCATCCCTGTGTCAATGCTGGTCATGCTCGAAAGCGTGATCATGGTCCAGCCGCACAGGCGCTACCTGTTGTGGTATATCGTAGCCGGGCTGCTGGTCACAGTCGTACTGCTGATCCGCATGGGCGCGCGCATCTTTAACCGCGAGGAACTGCTGGGCCGCTCGCTCGATCAACTGAATCTGCGTTGGGTAGCGCGCATCTTCTGGTCCCAGTTTCGCGGCCCACTCGGTGACCGGTTTACGCTGTGGCGCTGGTACCGGCTGAGCGTGTTCCCTGCGCTGCGGAACCTGCGCAGCGGGATGCTTGTCTTGTTTCTCTGTCTGGCGGCGGCGTTTATCGGTGGCTGGGCAGCGGCGGGTGAATGGCAGGTCCCGCTGGACCAGTTTGAAGCCAATGACGAAACGCTGCTCGACAACCTGCAATCCTGGTTCGAACTGGGTCAGGACAATCCCCAATTGATCGCGCTGGCCGTGGGACAAAACCTGCGTGTGCTGCTGGCGGCAACGATCCTGGCGGTTTTCACCTTTGGCGTGATGGCGCTGCTGCTGGTGATGATCCCGTTCGGCATCCTGGGCTTTATCATGGCCCAGGTGACAATGTCCGACCTCAGCGTGCTGCCGTTTCTGCTGGGTGTGATTCCGCACGGCGTGATCGAGATACCGGCGATCATCATTGCCGGGGCGGCGGCGCTGCGGCTGGGCAGCGTGGTCACGCGCCCGCCCAAAGACATGACGGTTGGCGAAGCCTGGGTGCGGGCGCTGGGCGATACGGTCAAGATCGGACTGGCAGTGGTGCTGCCGCTGATCGTAGTGGCGGGCATCCTGGAAGTGACGCTGACGCCGCGTGTGATCGAATTTGTGCTCGCGCGCTAACCCTGCTATACACAAAACTACACACCCCAGCCGGGCGTACATGGTCCGGCTGGGGGTCACTTATCGGTATTTCTATGGAACAGGAAACGTTATGGCACGGCTCATCATACTGGGATCGGCAGCCGCCATTGCCGACGAGACGCACGATAACACGCATTTTTTGCTGCGGGGCGACAACGGCTGCACGGTGCTGGTTGACTGCGCTTCGAACCCGGTCCCCAAGTTCCGGCGGTTAGGCATCCTGCCCGATCACCTGACCGATCTGATCCTCACGCACTTTCACCCGGATCATGTCTGCGGTGTACCGGCGCTGTTGATGCAGTTATGGCTGTTGGGGCGTAAGGCCCCGCTGCCTATCTATGGACTGCACCACTGTTTACAGCGCGTTGAGAGGACGATGCAGGATTACATGTGGGACACCTGGCCCGGTTTGTTTTCGGTGGACTTTCGCCGCGTGGCGGAGCGTGACAGGACACCGGTGCTGGATAATGACGATTTCCGCATCACGTCCTGGCCGACCCGGCATTTTATCCCGACAATTGGGCTGCGGATCGAAGTGAAAACATCCGGCAAGGTTGTTGGTTATTCGTGTGACGGCGAGCCGATCCCCGCTGTGATCGACCTGGCACGAGGTGCTGACCTGTTAATCCACGAGGCCACCGGCGAGCGATACGGGCATTCCAGTGCGGCGCAGGCCGGGCAGACAGCCACCAAAGCCGGAGCTAAACGCCTGGCGCTGATTCACTACGAGGTTTGGAACAAGGACCCGCGCCCGCTGGTCGAGCAGGCGCAAACCACTTTTTCCGGCCCGGTTGAGTTGGCCGAAGATTTCAGCGAGTACGAGATTTAACGGGCCGCCGGATTGGCAGCAAGATAGCGCCTGTCGGGTTTTTGGGATGGGGCAGGCTGGTTGATTATGAGGGTTTCAGGCGGTTGTTGGCGACCCGGTATCGGCTTCCGGCAGTTCTGTACCTTCATTGACCAGCCTTACCGTTGCATGCAGGAAGGCGAAATCACCGCGTGGCGGCATTACCTCGTGTATTTCAACGATCTCGAACATATTCCTGCCGATCTGAATCCGTCCACCGACAACAGGCCGCTCTATTTCGTTCACAATCGCGCCCGGATGCTCACCGCCGATAACCACATAGCTAACTTTATACGTTATCATCGATTTTCATCCTCGGGGCGCCTCATGTGTTGGCCCCAAGATCTAAATTACGATGCCGGAGTTTGAACGACAGGTCCATCGCCATATTGCGCATGATAACATACCCAATGGCCGTATCCGATTCGCAGACGGTGGTAAACGTGTCACGGCTGATCGCGTAGAGTACGGTGTGATCCCGGCTGCACTTGATGGTTGCCGACCGCTTACCATAATCGAGCAGTGCCATCTCGCCAAAGATTTGACCACGACCAAGAAAAACTTGAGAACGTTCTGGTTCACGCGGCCCCTTACGGACGAGGACTTCTACCTGACCTTCGCAGATCAGGTACATCCTGTCGCCTTCGGTGTTCTGCCAGAAGATGGTCGCGTCGTCATCGTAGATTTCTTGTTGGCTGACGCTGACCAGGCGCTGGAGTTGTTCATCCGTGAGGCCGTTGAACAGTCCTACAGCTCGAAATAAGTCAAGCAGCGCCATGTTACGATTCCTCACCCTGCCATGCCGACGATGATTAACCCCTGGTAGTTGGTGCGGGGTGTGTTGTTAACCATACTACAAGACCGTCACGCAGGCAAGCAAAACAAGAAACCTGTGGATGAAGAACTTGCGACGATCTTATTGCAGGCGGCACAATTCTATCGCTTCTTTTATTGAGCCTGTTGTAGGGCTGTGGTATCATCATCGTAGTGTTACCGGGCAAGCAGGATGGTGGTTCTTAGCGGACGTGTGGTGAGATGTATATGTCGGATGAATCTTCGTCTGACAACAGCCCGCAGAAGTCGACTATTGGGACCGAATTGGAAGCCAGCATGAGCAGCAGTACGGTACGACAATGGGTGATCGTGCGCCATGCGAGTATCTGGAATCCGCCGACAGATATTTACGAACACGATGACCGCCTGATTGTTGCGATTGAGATCGCAGGGATGCGTGATGGCGACTTCAACGTAACCTTGCAGGGTCAACAGCTCACGATCAGCGGTGCGCGTCGGCGCGAAGTCCCTTCCGACTGTGCGTATCACCAGCTCGAAATTCGTTTTGGCGAGTTTCGCACCGAGGTCAGCTTGCCCTGGCCGGTGCGCCGTGACGAAGTATCGGCCACATACCGCGATGGGTTTTTGCGGGTTGAACTGCCGCGCACGCGCAAACACAAGGTGCAGGTTGTCGACGTCAGTGTTGACGAGTAAGCTAACCTGGATTGATGGAGTTTGGCCCAGTCATTAGTGGTTGTTTTTGGTGAGTGGCTGGCTGGAACTGGGGGGTCATTTCTGGCTGGCAGGCAAAAAGCAGGGCGGATTTCTGTTTTTTTGGTGGTTGCTGATGGTTAACTGCAAAAGGCTCTTCGCTCAGGTTTGACGGACAAAGATAGATTGGTGCTATGGCAAAGTCCAAAAAGAAACAAGACGACGTTCAGGAAACGAACTCTGCCACTGATTCGCAGTTGGAAGCCGAACAGATAGCCACAGACACACACGCCGAGGAAGAGCGTGAAGTGAATGTGCAGGATGCACCGGCTGCAGAACGCGAAGAGGAAACCCGTTCGGCAGGGCAACCTGGCCTGGATGACGAAGAACCGATTGCCCTTCCGGACGAATTGCCGATCCTGCCGCTGCGTGGGCAGGTGGTCTATCCGCATACCACGATCCCGCTGACCATCGGGCAGCCCCGGTCGATCCGGCTGGTGGATGATGTTGTCGCCGGGGAGCGGCTTATTGGTCTGGTGGCGTCTAAAGACCCTGAACTCGAAACGCCGGGACCGGACGAGATTTACGAATACGGCACGCTGGCGCAGATACACCGCCTCTTCCGCGCGCCGGATGGTACGATCCGGCTGCTGGTGCAGGGCATGGCGCGTATCCGGGTGGAAGAATACACGGCCATGGACCCCTATCTCAAGGCCCGCACCAGCGACGCCCCCGAAATGATCGAGGACAATATCGAGGTTGAAGCGCTGATGCGCAACGTCATCGAGCAGTTCGGGCGGATGGCCGAACTGGTGCCCAGCATCCCCAGCGAGTTGATCAATGCCGCGCTGAATGTGGATGACCCCCTGCAACTGGTGTATGCTCTCGCCACGTACACCCGCCTCGATCTGGAAGATCAACAAAACCTGCTCCGCCTGGATTCGGTGCTCGAAAAACTCCGCACGCTGATGACGATCCTCAACAAGGAGCTGGAAGTCCTGGAGCTTGGGCGCAAAATCCAGACCGAAGCCCAGTCCGAGATGGAAAAGATGCAGCGCGAGTACTTTTTGCGCGAGCAGCTTAAAGCCATCCAGCGCGAACTGGGTGAAGGCGATGAGCAGACTGTCGAGGTCGAGGACTTCCGGCGCAAGATCGAACAGGCGCATATGCCCGAAGAAGCGGAGCGCGAAGCCCGCCGCGAGTTGGACCGGCTGGCCAGGCTGCCGACGGCGGCGGCGGAATATGGCGTCATTCGCACCTATCTTGACTGGCTGGTTAACCTGCCCTGGGATATTCGCACCGAGGATAACCTGGACATCGGCCACGCGCGCGGGGTGCTCGAAGAGGATCATTACGGGCTGGAAGACATCAAAGAGCGCATTCTAGAATTTCTGGCCGTGCGCAAGCTGCGCCAGGAACGTGCCGACCGGCTTGAAGCGGACGAGGAAGCTTTTGATCTGGTCCGGCGCGAGCGCAAGGGAGCAATCCTGTGCTTTGTGGGACCGCCGGGCGTCGGTAAGACGTCGCTGGGCACGTCAATCGCGCGGGCGATGGGGCGTCACTTCACGCGCATGAGCCTGGGCGGCATCCGGGACGAGGCCGAGATTCGCGGCTTTCGCCGGACCTACATCGGCGCGATGCCGGGGCGCATTATCCAGATACTGCGCCGGGTAGAGAGCCGCAACCCGGTGATCATGCTGGACGAGGTGGATAAGCTGGGGCGCGACTTCCGGGGCGATCCGGCGTCGGCTTTGCTGGAAGTGCTCGATCCGGAGCAAAACTTTGAATTCCGCGATCATTACCTGGACGTGGCGGTTGACCTGTCGGAAGTGATGTTCATCACGACGGCCAACACGCTCGAAACCATCCCCAGCCCGCTGCTCGACCGGATGGAGATCATCCAGCTCAGTGGTTACACCGAGCACGAAAAGGTGCAGATCGCGCAGCAGTATCTGGTGCCGCGCCAGATACGTGATAATGGCCTGCTGCCGGACGAGTTATCTTTCACCGACGAGGCGTTGCTGGGCATCATCCGTGACTACACGCGCGAGGCAGGCGTGCGCGGCCTGGAACGCGAGATCGGGCGTGTGGCGCGCAAGATAGTCACTCGTATCGCTGAAGGACAAACCGAGCCGGTGGTGATCGACCAGGACGACCTGCTGGAACTGCTCGATTATCCCGTCTTTGGCTATCGTACCGAAATCGAAGGGCGTATTGCCGATACGCCCGGTGTAACGATCGGGTTGTCCGTGACGCCCTTTGGCGGCGATGTGTTGTTTGTCGAAGCCGCCCAGATGCCGGGCAGCAAGGGGTTTCAGTACACCGGCCAGTTGGGCCAGGTCATGCAGGAGAGCGCGCGCGCGGCCTTCAGTTATGTGCGATCCAAGGCGAAAGACCTGGGACTGCGGGACGATTATTTTGAGAACCACGACATTCACCTGCACGTCCCGTCAGGCGCGGTTCCAAAGGATGGACCCTCGGCAGGGGTGACGATGGCGACGGCGCTGGCGTCGTTGTTCACCGGGCGGCCTGCGCGCCGCAACGTAGCGATGACCGGCGAGATCACGCTGCGCGGGCAGGTGCTGCCGGTTGGCGGTATCAAGGCGAAGGTGTTGGCGGCGCACCGTGCAGGACTGGACACGGTAATCTTGCCCCACCGCAACGAGCACGACCTGGACGACGTGCCCGAAGAAGTACGCCAGTCAATGCATTTTGTGTTTGCGGACGAAGTGACCGACGTATTGCAGGCTGCCTTGATACCCGATGATGGCTCGCTACTCGAAGTGGTGCCCCAGACAGACGACGCCTCACTTGATGAGACATAGATCGTCTACGCGCCGGTTTCCGGATAGCGCTGACGTTTTGACTACGAAAGAAGGAAGACTGCGTTGCCCACGATTATGATTGTAGATGACGATCGGACAACAGTGAAGCTGTTGAAAACGCTGCTAGAGATGGATGGCTTTGAGGTGCTAACGGCCTCACGCGGTCAGGCTGCGCTTGAACTGGCTCATGAAACCCCGCCGGACATATTCCTGGTGGATTTTCACCTGTCGGATATGGAAGGTGTCGAGTTAATCACCCAGCTTCGAGTTGATCCCGGTTGCAGCCGGGTGCCGATTGTGGTTGCATCAGGCCTGAATGTTGAAGACCAGGTCCTGAAGGCTGGGGCAAATAAATTCCTGGTGAAGCCATTTGAGCCGGGCAAGCTGGCCGATCTGTTTCACAGCTTGATGGGGTGACGTGGTCTTTCTCAATCTGAGCAAGCTGTTTTGATGGAGAGAGTAACTTCGTGACAACAAAATCACAACGATCTAAGATGCAGTGGTACCGTATGGACCTGCATCTTCACACGCCAGGCTCAAACGATTACCAGGAGCCGGACGCGAGTTACCTGGATATTTTACGCCAGGCAGACCTGCGCGGGTTGGATATTATCGCTTTCACCGACCACAACACGGTCGGTGGTTATAAGGCGATGATGGGTGAGATCGCCGGGTTGGAGTACCTGGAAAGCTTAGGGCGTATTCAACCGGACGAGAAACGAACCCTGGACGAATACCGGCGGTTGCTTGACAAGATACTGGTGCTGCCGGGGTTCGAATTCACCGCGACATTTGGCTTTCATATCCTGGGCATTTTTTCGCCCCAGGTATCAGTTCGCCAGCTTGAGCATATTCTGCTCAGCCTGAATATCCCCCCGTCCGCGTTGGACGAGGGATCATCAATTGTTGGCGCGTCGGCGGATGTGTTGACGGCCTACCGTGTGATCAACCAGGCGGGCGGGATCGTGATCGCTGCGCACGCCAATTCGAGTCATGGCGTGGCGATGCGCGGGTTCGACTTTGGCGGACAGACCAAGATCGCCTACACCCAGGACCCGCACCTGCACGCGCTCGAACTGACCGACCTGGATCGCAAAGGCCGCCGGAGCACGGCGCGCTTTTTCGACGGCACCAAGCCCGAATATCCCCGCCGGATGCGCTGCATCCAGGGATCGGACGCCCACCGGCTGCTGGCCGATCCACGCAACCAAAAATACCTGGGTGTCGGCGACCGCGTCACCGAGGTGCTGCTGCCCAGGCGCTCATTTGAGGCGCTGCTGGAGGTCTTCCAGAGCAACGACTTTGCCCGCACGCGTCCCTACCGTCCCAGCCGCGATCCCTACGATCATGTGCAGACCGCGCGTGAACAGGGGCCGAGCATTGTGCAGGCGTTTCACGAGGGGATGACACGCCGGGGCGGTAGGTTGTATGCCGTGATCGCGGACGTGTGCGCGATGGTGAATACCAACGGCGGCACGATCTATGTCGGCGTGAGCGCCAAGGCCAAGGAAAACCCGGTCGGTGTGCAAAGTGTCAGCGACGCGATTGACGCGCTGCGCACCGAACTCGAACACAAGATCACGCCGCCAATTGAAGTAGACATCGACGTACTGGAAACACACGGCAAGCCAGTGATCCGCATCCAGGTGCCGCGCGGTGACGATCCCCCGTATGCCATCGACGATAACAAAATATACGTCCGCGACGAGTCGGAAACCAACCTGGCCGTCCGCGACGAGATCGTGCGGCTGGTGGCTCAAAACCTGGGGGGCGGCGTGACCGAGGTGGCCGGTGACAAAGTGGTAGCAGCCGAGGGCGAACCGGCTCCCGAACAGGTCCAGCCCACCGGCAAGATCGACGCGCCGCGCACTGGCGTGGAGATCATCGGCACCGAGCAGCGTAAAGGCGTGAAGTACCACGTCATGCGTGATCTGCGCAACGGCAACGTGGTCAAGAACGTAACCCGTTCGTCGGCGCGCCGCCTGTGGCACTATGCGATCACCGAAAAAGAGAAAAGCCCGGTCGATCCCGACAAGGTGGAATGGCATGGTGACGTAGGCCTGTTAAAACGGTACAAGCGCGGTGGTGTCATCCGCTATGACCTGGTCCAGCGCGAAAACGGGGCGCTGCGGGTGTACTACGGCGTGACCGATGACGGCATGCACGGCCCCTGGCAGGCCTTTGCGACCGAGGACGACGACTGAGCCGGGTTCGCGCGGCAGGCGTGCGGCCTAAATCCGGTATATACCAGCCGGGCAGGGAGGTATCTCTGCCCGGTGCTTTTGGTTATAGGCTTACCACAGCGGGAGAAAGACGTATGAAGCCGATAGGCACACCGGTCCGGCGCTGGGAACTGGTCGCGCTGGTTGTGATGCTGCTGGTGGCGGCAGGACTGCGGCTGGGCGCGCCGGGCATTACCGAGTTTAAGCGGGACGAAGCCAACCTGTCCCGGCTGGCGCTCGACCTGGCGCGCGGGCGCGATCTGCCCCTGCTGGGCATCCGATCATCGGTGGACGTGCCGAACCCGCCGGTCAGCGTGTACCTGTTTGCGCTGCCCTACGCCCTGGACGATACGCCGCTGCTGTCCACGCTGTTTGTCGGCGCGCTGAACGTGATCGCGGTGGCGCTGGCCTGGTGGCTGGCGCGGCGCTATTACGGCCCGCTGGCGGCGCTGGTGGCCGGGGCGCTGTACGCGGCTGCGCCCTGGGCGGTCATCTATTCCCGCAAAATCTGGGCGCAGGACCTGCTGCCCCCGTTTGTAGCAGCGACCGTTTTCACCGGCCTGCTGGGCTTTGGCGAGGGCAAACGCTGGGCGCGCTGGCTGCACTGGCCGCTGCTGGCGCTGACCGTGCAGATTCACTTCGGGGCGTTCACCCTGATCCCGCTCTCGCTGCTGATGCTGGTCCTGTGGTGGCAGACCATCGACCGGCGCGATCTGGTGATCGGCCTGGGGATCGCGGCGCTGACCATGCTCCCGGCGCTGGCGGGCGCTTACCGCGATGATCTGCTCACGCTGGATACGATCCGCGACGGGTTAGGCGGCACGGACCACGAGCAAACGATCAGCACGACCGCGCTCGATTACGCCCGCCTGACCATTGCCGGGACGGATATTCACTCGCTGGCCGGTGAACAGCAGTTTCAGCATTACCTGGATACCGTGCCGGATGTCTACCCGCTGTTTGACCTGGTCCCGTTGGGCGCTGCGCTGGCGGCTGGCTTGCTGGTGGTGCGCGCCGTGCGGGCTGGTCGCGCCCGTTCATCGCCGGATGTTGTGCTGGTGGCGTGGCTGGTGGTGCCCGTGCTGGCTTTCACCTGGGAATGGACCGAGGTCGCGCCGCACTACATGATCCCGCTCATGCCTGCTGCATATATTCTATGTGGGGCTGGCGCGGCGGCGCTGCGTGATGCGGTCCGGTCACCGCGCGTCCGGCGGGCGCTGGTGGCGGGTGGAGCGCTGCTGCTGGCGGTGATCGTTAGCTTGCAGGTGATCTTGTTTGTGGAACTGCTGCGCTTTCTGGACGATCACCACACGCCCGGCGGGTTCGGCGTGCCGCTGCATGACCTGCTTGACGTGCGCCAGGCCGTGCTGGACCATCAGCCGGACGACGTGATCGTAGTGTCTGAGGGTGAGATCGCGCCCTACGACCAGGAACCCGCTGTATGGGAGCTGCTGCTGGGCGCGGTGCCGGACAGCCGCTTTGTAGACGGCACGCGCACGGCAGTTATCCCGGTGGACGCTGCGCTGGAACTGGTCGCCTGGACGCCTGCGCTGCGCACGTGCGCCGATCCCGGCTGCTGGGAAGACGTGGACGGCGTGCAGGTCTTCGAACTGCGGCCCGGCGGCGAGCGCTATATTGTGCGTCCGGCAGCGGCGGGTGCCTGGGCCGACGACCTGGACGGGATCGAGCCGGTGCGTTTTGCAAACGGCGCGCATTTGACCGGTTACGCGCTGCGCGCGGACAGCGTGCTGCTGGCCTGGCAGTTGGACGGCCCGGCGGCGCTGGATTACCAGGCGTTTGTGCACGCGCTGGACGCAGACGGGCAGCGTATCGCGCAGGCCGACCGGACTGCATGGCCGGGGCGCTACTGGCGCGCGGGGGATACGCTGTACCTGTGGTTTGACTTGGTGCTGCCGCCGGATGCCGTCACGCTGCGCGCAGGCATGTACACCACCGACGGCGTCACATACCACAATGTTGAAACGCTGGATGCACAGGGCGCGTACCTGGGGCAGTGGGCAGATATCCCGCTGCCGCGTTAGCTCTGCGGTTCCCAGCGGAAAAAGCGCAGCGCCAGGATCGTACACGCCGCCAGCCACGCGACCAGCACCAGCACATCGGTTGTCAGACTGTGATCCGGGTTGGCATCCACCATCAACTGGCGCAACGCGTCCGCGAGATAGGTCAGTGGGATGATGTCCACCACCGGGCGCACATAGCCCGGAATACGCCACAGCGGCACCAGCACGCCCGACAGGAACACGAACAGCAGGAACGTCAGGCCGATCACAACCTGAACGGCTTCTTCTGTTTTGGCGAGCGTGGATAGAAAATAGCCCAACGTGATGAACGCGGCAGCTCCTAGCAGCACCATCCCGGTAACGGCGGGCAGGTTGGCGGCTACCAGCGGCAGGTCGAAGACGACGATGCTGATACAGATAATGACAACCGACTGGATCAGCGCAACCGTCAGGCGGAAGGCTACCTGTGCGGCCAGTAGGGTCCGGCGGTCGAGCGGTGTGCTGCCCATGCGGCGCAGCACCTCTTTTTCGCGCAGGCTGACCAGCGGCATCGCCGTGACATACAACCCCAGCAACAGCAGGCTCAGCGCCAGCACACCGGGCAGCATATAATCGGCGCTGCGCAGGTGGTGGGCGCTCGCGGATTCGGTCTGGATGCTCAGCAGGGGCAGCGTGCCGGTCAGGCGCGCGTCGATGGCGATCAGCGTTTGCTGGACCATGTTCAATACAGCCTGGGTGTTCGTGGCGTTGGGATCGATATGGACTGCCAGCGGCACCTGGTCCGCCGGGTCGGACACCGGCAGCGTGTGGTGGCTCAGCGCTGCGCCGGTTTCGGCGGAGATGATCACGACGCCCTCGCGCCGCCCCTCTTCGAGCGCGTCCAGTTCATCCTGACGGCTGCCTTCGCTGATCTGAAACGCGTCGTTTTGCTTGAAGCTGTCCACGATTGGCTGCCCGGCGTCACCTGCTTCGTTCACCACGCCCAGCCGGAAGAATATTTTGCCGCCGCTGGAAAAGATCACGCCGATAGCCAGCGCGATCACGACCGGAAAGGCCATCGACCACAACATCGCGGTTGAATCGCGCCACCATTCACGCAAACTGGCAAGGTAAAGCTGCCCGAATGAACGCATAGCTCCTGATCCTTTCGTGCCCCATGATTGAATAGACCGGGATCATACCGTTGCCGGGCCGCGTTATGTCTGACGTCAGGTTAACGCTTGCCCCATGTAATTCCTACGGTGGGGATGTGAGCGCTTCAGCCGCCTGTTGGGAAAGTATGTAGATAATCCAGCAGGAACCACATGCCGCGCGCGTGGTGCGTGGACTGGTCGGCGGACTGGGTGTAATCGTAATACGGGTCCCACGACCAGAAGCCCCACAACGCCGTCTGGTTATCTTTGTAAGGGTGATCGCTGTCCGGGGTAACCTGCACGTTCAGCGAGTAGCGCACAGCCCGGCAGGCGGCTTCCCAGTAGCGTCGGTCGCGGGTTACATGATAGAGGCGCAGCAGCGCGATGGCGATATTCGGCACGTCCCCCGGCCCGACGGTCGGCATCACGATATTGTCGTCCCGGTCGATGGTCAGCGGCCAGGCGCCGCTGGCTGTTTGCGTGGCCAGGTGCCAGTCGGCAAAGCGGCAGGCGGCTTGCAGATAATCATCGCGCGCCGTCACTTCGTACAGCAGCGTCAGGGCGCGTAGTTCGTCGGCGGCCAGGTCGGTGTTGTAGTATTCGCCGTCGATCAGGTAAAACGCGCCGTCTTTGGCCTGGATGGTGAGCGCGTACTCCCCCCACCGGATCGCTTCGCGCTGCCAGCGGCTGTCATCGTTTGCCCGCCACAGCAGCAGGTTCGCCTCGATCACGCGCCCCCACGAATCCCAGCCCCGGCTGAGCCACTCGCCGGACGACAGGTCGTAGCGGGGCGCGCAGCCGTGCCGCCGCGCCTGGACCAGGTAGCGTCCGCTTTGCAGCGCGCGATCCAGCCAGACCGGGTCACCGGTGCGGGCGAACAATCCCAGGCAGGTGATCACTTCTTCTGCACCAAACTTGGTCCAGACGTGATCGGTGGCGACGCCGTCGCGCACGCCCCCGGCGACGATGCTCATCGGGTGATCCACGACGTGGTGCGCGTAGAACCACCCGGCTGCACGCTGGGCCATGTCCAGCAGTTGGGCGTCTTGATAGCGATCATAGGCCGCCAGAAGCTGCCAGGGCGCGATCAGGTTCACGGTTTGGGGCGGCTCGAACGTGTGGTCAGGCACCCGGTAATGCCCGTAAAACGCGCCCGTTTCTGGGTCGAACTGGTTGAGCAGCCAGTTATACGTCGCCGCCCGCGCCCGTGCATCCAGGTCGGCGGGCGAGATGCCGAGTTCATCCAGCGGGGCGGTTGATGGGCTGGCTGCGACCGGCAGCCCCCAGTCTTGCGGTGAGATCACGCCGGGTTGGAGATTCATGCTTGCTTCTTTCGGGGTTATGGCCCCCCGGCGCGGGCGCTCCAGGTGCCCGGCGCACCGGTGACCAGCACGTAGGTTTGCTGTGATTGGCCGACATAGACCATTTCGCCGCGCTCGAACATCAACACCTGCGCTGCCCCGCCGATCTCTTGCGATGTGGCCCAGCCGAGCGATTCGTGCACGATGCCGTTTTCGCGCCACACTTTGCCAAAACCGCGCACCGGCTCGATTTTGCCCGGCGGCGGGGCGGCCCCGCTGCTTTCGGGATCAACGCCATCGGTGAAGGTGTCGTTGTAGCGCTGGTAGGTGCCGTTGTTGAACAGCGCGTAGATCGCGGGCTGCGGCTGCGCGCCCAGTGACGACACCCAGATCATTACGCCGTTTTCAAACGTCTGGTAGGCGCTGCTGGCGCTGACAGCCGACCCGGCCAGCGGGCAGCCAATCGCCGCCTGGATGCTCGGATCGCTTTGGAAGATGGACCCGAATCCGCCCTGCGGTACGGTCGCGCAGCCGGTGCCGGGTTCCCCGTTGGCGCCCGTGATACCGCCCACCGGTCCGTAGATGACCGGTGCGTTCGGCGTGACCGGCGTATCGGTCGGGCTGGGGGTGAAGGACGGAGTCAGCGTGATTGGTTCAGTTGGGAGCTGGGTCGGCGTGCGGGTGGCGCCTTCGGTGGGTAACATGCTGACGTCGGTGGCAGCCATCACCGAGGTAGCGCCCGGCGTTTCGGTGGCGACGATAGGCACAATCTGTAGTTCCGGGGTGGCGGTGACGTAGATCGGCGTCGGGGTGGGCGGCTGGTCGCGCAGCATCCCACAGCCGGACGCCGCCAGCGCCAGGAAACCGATCAGTGTGCCGGGGATCACCCGCCGTTTCATACGTTTCACCTCGTGCTGTTTATGGGGCCGACTGCCGCGTCTTGAGATGCGCCTGGACCTGCCCGTCCACGTCCACCCAGGCGACCGCCATGTGCGGCGTGTTGAACGCGAACGCGATCTCGCCCCGGTAATCTACCAGGATGATACCGCCGTAGCCGCCGACGCGCTCGTACATGGTGCGGACCGCGTATTCTGCTGCTGCCTGCGCGCTTTTGCCGTGCCCGATGGCGTCGGTCGCCGTCTTGGACAGCACCACGCGCATGATGCTTTCGCCGTGCCCGGTGGCCGAGGCCGCGCCGGTCTGGTTATCGGCATACGCGCCCGACCCGACCAGCGGCGAATCGCCCACGCGGCCCGGCAGTTTATAATGCACGCCGCCGGTTGACGTGGCTGCCGCCAGATTGCCGTGCATGTCCATCGCCGCCGCGCCGACCGTGTCCCAGGGGCCGGGTGTGTCGGGCGTGAAACCGTCCGACAGGCGGTAATCCGGCACCTCTTGCAGCTTGCGGTAGCGCTCGACTTCGCGCGGCACGGTCAGTTCGGCCTGGGCACACAGCCGCATCCCCTTGAGTTCGGCAAAACGGCGCGCGCCATCCCCAACCAGCAGGCTGTGATCGGTGTCCTCCACGATCAGCCGGGCCAGCTTGACCGGGTTGGTGATGCCGCGCACGGCTGCCACTGCGCCAAGCTGTAATGTGCTGCCGTCCATGATCATCGCGTCCAGCTCGATCTCGCCCACGCGGTTGAGCACGCTGCCCACGCCCGCGTCAAAGGTTGGATCGTCTTCCATGATGCTGACGGCGGTTTCGACGGCATCCAGTGCCGATCCCCCGCTTGCCAGGATCGCCCACCCCGCTTCGGCGGCGGCGCGTATCCCGGCGATGTGATCGGCGTGCGTGGCTTCGGGAATTTTCCACGCCCCAGCGTGTACGATCAGGGCTGGTTTCAAAGGGTTGTCTCCACAGGTAGTTGTTAGAACCTGAAAACACTACTGGCCGATTGTACCGCAGGGGTTGGATCAGCACACAGCTTCAACACATCGAGACGAACGGCCCCTACTCACCGTCCAGCAGCGCCGCGTCAAAAAACGCGATCACACGCTGCTCGTATTCCTCCGGCGCGATGTCCAGGTAATTGCCGTGTCCCGCGCCCTCGACGATCCACAGTTCGGCGTTATCTCCGGCGGCGGCAAGCTGCTGTTTGGCCCCGTCCAGGCTGCGCTCGGTGCTGCCGTAGATCAGCAGAATCGGGCGCGGCGCGATCTGGTCGATCATGTCAATCGGACTCAGCTTGTCGATGTCCAGCCCGGTGATCAGCCGGTAGCTGTAACGCATCGCCTGTTTGTAGATCGTCTCAACAAATGTCCCGCCGCCGCTGTTAATGCCCATCGCGCCATCCGCGAAGTCACCGTAACCGCCCTCGGCCACCACGGCCCGGATGCCGGGATACTTGGCGGCAGCCATCACGGCGGTGGCGCCCGCCGACGAAAAACCGAGCACCCCGATCCGCGCCGGGTCGATGTCATCGCGCGTTTGCAGGTAGTCCAGCGCGTCGGCTACTTCGCTGGTTTCTTTATAGCCCAGACTGTGCGATCCCATGCCCGCGCAGCGCCGCGACTCAAACGCCAGCACGGCGTACCCGTGCCGGACCAGCACATCGGCTTCGTGCAGCCGGTTACCGCAGCCGCTCCCGTAGGGCGGCGGGATGATGACCGCCGCGCGGTTGGTGCCGGGGATGTAGTAGGCCCGCATCTGCCCGCCTGCCCGCGCCGTCAACGTGATGTCTTCCCAGGTGTGTCCAAAGTCGCCGGGGGTCTGGCTGTGCGCGCCACAGGGAGGATGCAGCAGCCCGTAGATGGAGATAAACCCGGCGGCGGCTGGCGTCCCGACAACGGCCAGCAGCAGCCCGCACGTGAAAACGCAGGACAGCCGCGTCCAATAGCGCCGGGTGCGCCGGTGGGGCGGGGTGGTGGTGACTGGGGCTGATGTCATGGTAGCACCTCGTCTAAAATACCCCCGCCGGTTTAATGGTGCCCGGTGATAAGACGCGAGAGGCGCGCCACTTTCGACGCGCTTCTCCGTTGTGTGACCTATTGTTTCTCGCCAAACCGGGCTTTCAACAGGTCGTATATTGTCGGCTGTCCGATCTCTTGAAGCTCGTAGCGCACGCGCTGGTATGGCTTGTCGATGGCGATCACACGCGTCAGATCCATCGGCGTGGCGACGATCACCAGGTCGCAGGGCGTGTTGCGGATCGTTTCTTCCAGGTCGGCCCGCTGCCGGTCGCCGTAGCCCATTGCCGGGAGCAGTGCGCCGGTTGCCGGGTATTTCTCAAACGTTTCTAGGATACTGCGCACCGCATAGGGACGCGGATCAACCAATTCTGCCGCGCCGAAGCGTTGGGCCGCCACCACGCCCGCCCCATAGGTCATTTCGCCGTGCGTCAGGGTCGGGCCATCCTCGATCACGAGCACCGTTTTACCGCGTATCGCGTCCGGGTCATCGACAAAGATCGGGGATGCGCCGTCGATCACGGTCGCGTTGGGCGCCAGCGCGCGGATGCTTTCGCGGACCTGGGTCACGCCTTCGGCGGGCGCCGTATCGATCTTGTTGATGACCACCACGTCGGCCATACGCAGGTTCGCCTCGCCGGGGTGGTAGTGCTGCTCGTGGCCGGGGCGGTGCGGGTCGGTGATCACAAAGTACAGGTCCGGGGCGAAGAACGGCAGATCGTTGTTGCCGCCATCCCACAGCACGATATCGGCTTCTTTTTCGGCTTCGCGCAGGATGCGCTCATAGTCCACGCCCGCAAAGACAACCACGCCGCGATCCAGGTGCGGTTCGTATTCTTCGCGTTCTTCGATGGTGACATTGTGCCTGTCCAGGTCGTCGTAGGTGGCGAAGCGCTGGACGGCCTGCCGGGACAGGTCGCCGTAGGGCATCGGGTGGCGCACCACCGCGACGGTATAGCCCAGCCTGCGCAGCGCATCGCTGACGGCGCGGGTGGTCTGGCTCTTGCCGCAGCCGGTACGCACCGCGCCCACTCCAACAACGGGCTTGCTGCTCTTGAGCATACTGGCCCTGGTCCCGATCAGGCGGTAATCCGCGCCTGCGGCCAGGACAATGCTGGCTTTGTGCATCACGTACTCGTGCGGTACGTCGGAATAGGCGAATACAACCTCGTCGATATGGTGCTTGCGGATCAGATCGACCAGCTCGTTTTCCGGGTAGATCGGGATACCGTCCGGGTACAACTCCCCAGCCAGTTCCGGCGGGTACATGCGCCCTTCGATGTCGGGAATCTGCGTGGCCGTGAAGGCCACAACCTCGTAATGTGTATTGTTTCGAAAAACCATATTGAAGTTATGGAAATCGCGCCCGGCGGCTCCCATAATCAGCACACGAACTTTCGACATGAACGATGTCTCTCCCAGTAGGCGTACAGCGTATGCCGTGCGATCAGCGACGCTGTCGCGCGCTCGCACGGGGATATGCAATCACGGCCAGCCCGATGCTGATGGCATATAACGCCAGCAGCGGGGCGATGACCAGCAGCATGTTAAACGGGTCCACGGTTGGTGTGATCAACGCGGCCACAATGGTGATCACCACCACCGCCAGCCGCCAGTTTTGTATCAATACGCGCGGGCCGATGATGCCCAGCCGGGCCAGCACGTAAACCACGACCGGCATTTCGAACGACACGCCGATCCAGAACAGCAGCGAGGTCAGGAACGCGATGTAACGCTCTGCCGTCCATTCGGCCCGGAAAATACCGCTTTCGAAGTCGCGCAAAAAGCCCAACGCGGTGGGTACCATGATAAACCAGGCAAATCCCACCCCGACCAGGAACAGGCCGGTCGTGGCGGGCAGCGCCAGGTAGATGGTGCGCTTTTCTTTGCGGGTCAGGCCGGGCGCAACAAACAGGAACAGTTGCAGCGTGATGTAGGGGATCACCAGGATAGCGCCCGCCAGCAGCGCCACCCGGAAGTACATCACGACACTTTCGGTCGGGCCGAGCACCTGGAGTTCTTTGCCGTAGGGGCTGATCAGGTACTCCAGCAGTTGTTCGGTGAAAACGATTGAGGCAACTACACCGAGCATCAGCGCTGCTATCGCGCGCACAAGCCGTGCACGCAGGTCTTCCAGGTGTTCCAGCAGGGTAAGCTGAGTCAGGTCTTCGTCACCACTCAACGTGCTCCAGGCTGAATAGCGCCGAGGTGGTGCAGGGTTTTGTACTACCGGGTGTTCTGGCATAGTGTCCAGTTTGCCAACAGGTCTAGTCGCGATCGTCGGCGGTCGGTGTGAGCGGCCATTCGAGTGACGATCGCAGTTCGTCGGTATGCGGTACTAACGCGCCAAGCACGCCGTTGACAAACCGTGGCGTGCTTTCTGTTCCAAAGGTTTTGCCCAGTTCAATAGCTTCGTTGATCGTGACCTTGAACGGAATTGCGTTTTCAGCCGCCAGTTCGTAGATAGCCATGCGCAACAGGTTGCGGTCGATAATCGCGATCTGGTCCAGCGGCCATTCGGGCGCATAGCGGCGAATAGCCGCATCCAACTGCGGCTTGTACTGCAACACGCCCTGTACGAGCCGGGTGGTCAGTGCGCGCGTTTCGTCTGGATGCGCTGCCAGATGCCCGTCCAGGACATCGGCCATCTGGTGATGCGTGCAGTCCAGTTCATAAAGCGCCTGCAATGCCAGGCGCCGGGCCTCGTGGCGATAGTCGATGGCAGACAAGGCAGCAATCCGGGTTACTGGGACGTGTCAGATTCAGGCGGCTGCGAAAAGTGGACATCTTCGATATGGATGTTCACCGACTCTACGTTCATTCCCAAAATCTCCTGGATCGATCGCGCAACCGATTTCTGAATGCTGACGCTCATCTCGCGCAAGTTGGTCAGGGCATCGGCCACCACGTACAGGTGCGCGGTGACGGTGTCGCCATTCACCGCGATCTGCACGCCGTTCGCCGCTGGCACCCGGCGAAACAGCCGGTCCACGCCGCCGGGAGTGCTGCCCATACGTACCACGCCCTCCACGTTCAGCGTTGCCATGCGCGCGATAGTCAACAGGACGCCCGGTGCAATCGTCACCGTATCATTTGGGTGCCGAGGAGTTACCATGTTGTTTGCTTTGCCGCCTCTCCGACATCAGGTCACGGTACGCCTATACTTTACCCCATCACGAGGCCACCGTCTACCGAAAGCACCTGCCCGGTGATGTAGCTCGCCTCGTCCGACGCCAGGAACGCGACCGCGTTCGCCACGTCCTGTACCTCGCCCTGCCGTCCCAGTGGGATGTACTTGGTTAATTCTTCCAGGATAGCCTGGTCCATTTGCTCGGTGAGCGCGGTGCGGATAAAGCCGGGCGCGACCGCGTTGACCGTGATCCCGCGCGATCCCACTTCGCGCGCCAGGGCTTTGGTCAGGCCGATCATGCCAGCCTTGCTGGTGCTGTAATTGGTCTGGCCGATCTGGCCCATCCGACCGCTGGCGCTGGACATGTTGACGATCCGCCCGTAGCGCTTGCGCATCATGGGCCGGATGACGGCTTTGGAACACAGCCACGCGCTTTTGAGGTTCACGCGCAGGATGAAGTCGTATTCCTCTTCGTCCATACGTATGATCAGGCTATCGCGCGTGGTGCCCGCGTTGTTAACCAGGACGTCGATCTGGCCGTAGGTGTCGATCACGGTCTTGACCATGCCCTCGACCTGCTCGGCGTTGCTCACATCGGCGGTGATCGCCAGTCCATCCCCACCGGCGGCGCGCACCTCTTCGAGCGCGGCTTCGGCGCGGCCCTCGGCGATGTCGTTGGTTACGATGGTTGCGCCGCGACCGGCCAATTCCAGTGCGATAGCCTTGCCGATGCCCTGTCCACTGCCGGTGATCAGCACGATACGATCTTCAAAGCTGGACATACTAGTTTCTCCTAAAAAAGCTAACAACAGCAGGTTCTTATGATAGCGAAGCGTTGAATCATGTCAAGTTTGGACCAGACGCTTCACAATAGATAACCCCGGCCTACAAACTTGGGCACGCTTTTTATCCGGACGGGTGAGAGAGCCGGTCAGTCGCGCATACTCAACCCGATGCGTCTCCGGTCGATGTCCACGTTGATCACCGTCACGTCGATCACGTCGCCCACGCTGACGATCTCATAAGGATCGCGGACGCGGAAATCTGCCATTTCCGAAATATGCACCAGCCCGTCCTGCTTAACGCCGATGTCGACAAATGCGCCAAAGTCAACCACGTTGCGCACCGTGCCCTTAAGCCGCATACCGGGCCGCAGGTCTTCCATCTTCAGCACGTCAGAGCGCAGCACGGGCGCGGGCAGCTCGCTGCGCGGGTCGCGTCCGGGGCGGGTCAAATCGTCCAGGATGTCGGTCAGCGTCGGTACGCCCACGCCAAGCCGGTCGGCCAGCGCGGGGACGTCCAGCCCGGCGCGCCGGTCGCGTACCTGCCGCGCCAGGTTGGGATCGGATAGTGACAGGTCCAGGTGGTGCAGCAGCCGTTCCACCACCGGGTACGATTCCGGGTGCACGCCGGTGTTATCCAGCAGGGTATCGCCGCCCGGCACGCGCAGAAACCCGGCGGCCTGCTCGAACGTTTTATCGCCCATGCCCTTGACCTGCCTGACCGCATAGCGCGACGGGAACGCGCCCCCGGCATCGCGCAGCGCGACGATCCGCTCGGCCAGCTTTGGCCCCAGCCCGGCGACGTGTTGCAGCAGCGCAGGCGACGCGGTGTTCACGTTGACGCCGACGCGGTTAACCACCGATTCGATCACCTCGTCCAGCTTGGTCCCCAGCGCTTTCTGGTCTACGTCGTGCTGGTACATCCCCACGCCGATGCTGCGCGGGTCGATCTTGACCAGTTCGGCCAGCGGGTCGAGCACCCGCCGCGCAATCGACACCGCGCCGCGCATAGAGACATCCATATCTGGCAGTTCGGCGCGCGCCAGTGGCGACGCGGAATAGACCGACGCGCCCGCCTCGTCCACGATCAGGTATTGGGCCAGGGCGCGCTCACGGATCAGCGTGGCGACCAGTTCCTCGGTTTCGCGTGAGGCGGTGCCGTTGCCGATGGCGATCAGGTCCGCGCCGTGTGCCTGTACCAGCCGCTCCAGCATGGCCAGCGCTTCGTCGCGCCGGTTTTGGGGTGGGTGCGGGTAGATCGTGGCCGTATCAAGCACTTTGCCGGTTGCGTCCACCACCGCGACCTTGCTGCCCGTGCGGAAGCCGGGATCGATGCCCAGCACCACGTGATCCCTGACCGGGGGTTGGAGCAGCAGCCCGCGTAGATTGGTGGCAAAGACGGTGATCGCGTGCCGGTCGGCGGCTTCGGTCAGGGCGCGGCGGGCTTCGCGCTCAATGGCCGGGGCGATCAGGCGCTTGTAGGCGTCGGTGATCGCCTGCTCCAGGTGTATCGCAAACGGCGAGCGATGATCCGGAGGATACAGCCGCGCCAGCCGCTCGATAATTTCGCCGTCCGGCGCTTCGACCCGGACTCTCAGTGCGCCCTCATTTTCGCCCCGGTTGATCGCCAGCACCTGGTGCGGGCGGGCAGTGCGCAGCGGTGCCTGGAACTCGTAATAGGTGGCGTAGACCTGCCGGGGGTCCTGGTCGGCGTCGGCCAGGACGGCGCTGATCAACCCGCGCTGCCGGGTCAGGCGGCGGGCCGTGTCACGCGTGCGGGCGTCGTCGGAAATATGCTCCGCGACAATATCGCGCGCGCCCTGGCAGGCATCTTCAGTGGTGGGCACGTCGTTGGTCAGGAACGGCGCGGCGATGCGGTCCAGTGGATCGCGCGTGATGTCCTGCGCCAGGATGCGCTCTGCCAGCGGTTCCAGTCCACGTTCCCTGGCGATCATGGCCCGCGTGCGGCGCTTGGGCTTGTAGGGCAGGTACAGGTCTTCGACGGTTTGCAGCGTCTCGGCTTCGAGGATGGCGGCTTCGAGTTCGGGCGTCAGCTTGTCCTGCTCGGCGATGCTGGCGATCACGGCGTCCTGCCGCTCGGCCAGCTTGCGCAGGTAGGTCAGGCGTTCCAGCAGGATACGGAGTTGTTCTTCGTCCAGGCTGCCGGTCATCTCCTTGCGATACCGCGCGACGAACGGCACGGTATTGCCCTCGTCCAGCAGAGTCACGGTGCGCTGCACCTGCTCGCGGCGCAGGCTCATTTCGGTAGCGAGTTTGCGAATAAGATCGCGTGTCAAGGCTGCCTCGTCTTTCGGTGGATTCACCCGGTTTGGGTTTAGCGCTGGGGCATTGTACCATACGATAGTATTTAACTGTAGATTCCCGGCGGGGAATTCAAGTATACTTGTACTGGTATGTGCCCGGCAGGTATTGACCTGGAATAATAGAACTGAGACGCTGCACATGACAACAACATTCATCGACAAACTGAGCGCCGCACGCAAACAGCGCGGTTCATGGCTGTGTGTGGGGTTGGACCCGTGCCCGGACCAGATGCCGCCCGGTGTTGATGCGCTGACGTTCAGCCAGCGCATTGTGGACGCGACCGCCGATCTTGCCTGTGCTTACAAGCCCAACCTGATCTTTTACCTGGCTTTTGGGGCGGATGGCCTGCAAGCCCTGCGCGATACGATTGACTACATCCCCGACGATATTCCGGTTGTGCTGGATGCCAAGTTTGGCGATTCCAGCTATGCCGCCGAGCACTACGCCAGGGTGGCGTTTGATGTCCTGGACGTAGACGCGGTGACGATCAGCCCGTATGTGGGCATGGATGCCGTCACGCCCGTACTGGAAGCCTATCCGGGCAAGATGGCGTTTGTGCTGGTGCGCTCGTCCAACCGGACCGGCAATGATTTTCAGCTCTGGCCGACCAAGTCGTCGCCGTTGTTCCGGTATGTCACGGCCCAGTTGAACACGCTGGCGGATAAGTTCCCGGATCAGGTAGGCATTGGCGCAGCGGCCACGCATCCCCACGATCTGGCACGGCTGCGCTGTTGGGCGCCGTCGCTGCCTTTTTTGATCCCCGGCCTGGGAGCGCAGGGCGGCGATCTGGACCAGGCGATTGAGCAGGGGATTACGCGGGATGGGTGCGCTCCGTTGCTGAGCGTGACGCGCTCGATCATCTACGCCGGCCAGGACGCCGACTTCGCAGAAGCCGCGCGCGCTGCCGCCCAACAATGGACCGAGCGTATCGGCCAGGTGAGAAGCAAATACGCCGGGAAGTTTCCCTGCTGCTGAGGATCGCCTGCAATCCGCGTGCCGTGTTCCATCTGCCAAAGTAGTGTAAGATACGCTCACAGGCAGACGAGAACACAGGAGGACTCCATGAGCACGTGGAAGGTCACGATATGTTGCGTGTTGGTGCTGCTGTTGGCGGTGAGTGTAGGTGGAACCGCCGCGCAGCAGGGCGAACCGGTGCAGATCATGTTCCTGCACCACTCGTGCGGCGCTAACCTGATCGAACAGGGCGGGCTGCGCCAGCAACTCTCGCAGATGGGCTACCAGTTTTTTGATCACGGCTACAACGAAGATGGCCTGCGGCTGGCCGATGGCTCGTACGCAGGCTGGAATTTTGACATCCCCGGCGACAACACCGACCCGGACGGCTTCGCGGCCCTCTTTGCGCAGCCGGTTCACGATCCACCGGACAACGCCTTTAGCTACCTGCTGCAATACGACGTGTTGGCCTTTAAAAGCTGCTTTCCGGTCAGCGGTATCTACAGCGATGACCAGTTGCACGAATACATGGGCTACTACCTGGGCATCCGTGACGTGATGGACCAGCACCCGGATAAGCTGTTTATCGTGGTGACTCAACCCCCACTGCATCCCGAAGAAACCGATGCGACTACCGCCGCGCGGGCGCGCCAGTTCACCGACTGGCTGGCTTCGTCCGAGTTTTTGGGCGGGCATCCTAACGTGGTCACGTTTAACTTTTTTGATTACCTGGCCGACGGCAGCAACATGCTGCGCGCCGAGTACCGCGAAGAGTGGGTTGATTCACATCCTAACGCCTACGCCAACCAGACCATCGCCCCGCTGTTTGCCCAGTTCATCGACCAGGCGATCCGGTCGTACAGTCCGGCGGCGTCTCCCCCTCCGCAGCCGGATGTGAGCCAGGAAACCGCGCCAGACGCTCAAGAAGCTGCCGCCGAAGGCCCGGTTATGGCCGAAGGTGCGCCGACGCTGTCCGCCGAACCGCTGCCGGAGCAGGAAGTCGCCCCGTCGGCAGGCATTGTGATCGAACCGGGGCAGACCGGGGTTGTGTTGCAGCGCGGCGTCAGCCCTGACGCCGGTTTTATGGGCGTGAGCGATACGTTCATCACCGAACTGTGGCAGGAAAATACACAGGTGGGCGCATCCGAACGGCTCGACACCTTTGACGACGACCAGGAAAAGCACCGCATCCTGATCCAGTTTGACCTGACAACCCTGCCGCCGGGCCTGGCCGTCACGCAAGCCCGGTTGGAACTGTACCGCTACGGGTACGAGGGCGAGCAAACGCCGCAGGACATCAGCGTTTACCTGGTAACAACCGCCTGGGTAGAAGGCACCGGCGACAACGAATACCCGGACGCTGCTTACCAGCCGGACGGCGCCACCTGGGCCAGTCCCGCCGCCGGGGCAGCCTGGACCACGCCGGGTGGCGACTTCGACGCAGCCACCGACTATGGCTACGGGCAGAACGGCATTATCAGCATAGCAACGGTGCAGGCTGCCGATCCGCCGGGCTGGGTGGTCTGGGATGTGACAGCGGCGGTTCATACCTGGCAGACCGGCGTGCCCAACTACGGCCTGATACTGCGTTCCAGCGGCGCAGAATGGACCGGTCACCAGTTTTACAGCAGTGACTATGCTGCCGATCCGACGCTGCGCCCGCGCCTGGTGCTGACTATTGGCGAGGGTGACACGTCGGCGGAACCGCCCGCCGTGACGCCGGAACCGCTCGTGCAGGAAGAACCCGCCCCTGCGCAGGAACAGCCCCCGGCAGAAGCGCCCGCCGTACCTGCTGAACAGACTGGGGCGGTGCTGGCGCGCTTCCCGGATACGACCGAGGGCATCCACGTCTTCAACGACCAGATTGACGTGCACAACCTGACGGACGCGCAGGTCGCCTTTGCCGCGACCCACTACGCCGGATCGCAAAAGCTGACCGTCAGCGGGGTGCGCCGCCTGCGGGCGGTGAACCCGGATTTCCTGATGCTGCATTACCGGCTGGGGGTGGGCCTTGGCTACCGGCAGCCGGTTGGCGACTGCCAGCCGGAGGGCGAGTACCTGGCGATCATCAACGGCGATGACTGGGTGCAGGAATGGCCCGGCGATGATGTGGTGCAGCCGGACTGGTTCTACTGGTACAACGGCGAGCGGGTGTACTGGTGCGCGTGGGGCTGGTACCTGATGGACCCCGACAGCCCGGCCTGGCGCGCGTGGTGGGGTGACCGGATTCTGCAAGAACTGGCGCTCAACGAGGCCGACGGGCTGTTTGCGGACAGCGTAACCGTGCCAAACTTCCTCGGCGCGACCGACTGGCGCCCGGTTCTGCCGGACTATGACGAAGCGTTCGAAGCCGATTGGACGCGCCGACTCAATGACTGGATGACCTGGGCGAACGGCGCGCTCGGCGATCAATACGCGCTGATTGTCAACGCCGGGATGCTGGTTACCTCGCGCGAAGTGACCGACTACAGCCGGGCCGACGGCGTGATGGTCGAGGGTTTCGCCGGGTGGGGCGAATACGACCGCTTTGAGATGGGCGACTGGCTGCTGCAAATGGACCGCCTGCTGGCGCTGATCAACCAGGGGCGCGTGGTCATCTTGCAGAGTTATGTCTATGACGCCCCGGAGCGGTTGTGGACGCTGGCGAACTACCTGTTGGTCAAGGGGAACTACACCTACATCAACCTGGACGTAACCCAAGGCGCCGAATGGTTCCCGGAGTATGACCTGCCGATTGGCTACCCGCTGGCAAACCCGCCCGCTTCTATCCAGGGGGCGCTTAACAGCGCGGGGTTGTACGCGCGTGCATACAGCAATGGGCTGGTGCTGGTCAACCCGGACCCGGCAGGCGTGCCGCTGTCAATGACGCTGGACGGCCCGATGCACCTGGTTACGGGCGTGATCGGCGGCGGCGAACTGCCCGACAACGCGGATATTTCCGGTTGGAGCGTGCAGACAACCGAGGTTACAGACGTGACCGTCCAGCCAGGACAGGCGGCTATCCTGTTGGGCGCACCGCCCAGCGCCGCAGCCGCACCGGTATCAGAACCGGTCCAGGAAACACAAGGGGAGGCGGAGGCAGCCGCCTCCCCGGCTACGTCTGCCCCGGTAGTGGCAGCGCCTTCGACCGGCGATCTGGCAGTCTTTCACCGCAGCGGGCAGACGTTTTTGACATGGCCGGAGGTGCCCGGCGATCAAAGCATGACCTACCGTGTCTACCGCTCCAGCGCGCCGATTGACGCGGTGGCATTGGAGCAGGCAACCCTGCTGGCCGAACTGCCGCAGGGGTCCGGCATTTATTGGACCGAGCGCGTTCGCGCGATGGAGCCGCCCTACGAAGACGCAAGCTATGAATCGCTGCGCAACTATGTGATCACCGACCTGGGCGAGCAGCTTCCGGACGGCACCGGGCTGTTTGTGTGGACGGCGCATGAAAACGGCGATGGCTACTATGCGGTTGCCAGTGCGGACGGGTCGCTGTTCGCGGCGGCGGGGCCGGTCAGCGAGACGGTGGCTGAACCGCAGCCGGTGCTGGTCTGGCAGTCGGCGGGCGGCTACAGCCGGGTCTACACCCAGTTTATGGACTACGCGACGTACAACCCCACCTTTGACGCGCCGCGTCCCGGCAACTACTGGATGGGTTTACCCAACTGGGAAGAACTGCAATTCGTGCGCAGCCAGCAGTACGCCTATAACTACTGGGTTGGCCTGCCCACGCCGGAGATGTGCGGCGGCACAGTGCCCGACCTGCTGCCGCTGATCCTGCATATCGAGGGTTGGGGATCGCGCTACACGGTGCCGGACTCGGCGCTGTATTGGTGCGCGGTTATGCTGTGGGGCGACGATCCGAACCAAAGCTGGTATTTTGGCTTTAGCGCCACGCACGATTACCAGTCCGAAGCGCCGGTCACGACCGGGCCAATTGTCAACTACACCGAGGCCCGGCTCCTTGATGCGCTGTACTACACCATTCGCACGCAGCAGCAGCCCGCCATCGACCTGGATCGTATCTACGCCTACGGGCACTCGATGGGCGGCACCGGCGCGGTGATGTTTGCCGAACGCTACCCGCACCTGTTCGCCGCCGTTTCGGCCAGCGAGCCGATGATGAACTTTGGCGCGGCGGAGATGTGGATTGACGAGATGGAAAGCAAGTGGGGCGCGCGCAGCCTGAATCTGCCGGTTGAGATTCGCGGGCCGGACGCGGACCGGCTGGCCGCTTACCAGGGCACTGGGGTCTGGGACTGGCAAAACCTGGGCGCGCAGCTTGTCGCCCGCCGGGGTGACGAGATGGCGTTTTTCTCGCTGGCGCACGGCACACAGGACGACGCTATCGACTGGGCGACGGTGGCCCAACCGTCCTATGCCTACTTCTACGAAGGCAGGCGCGCGTTTATCTCCGAGATTATCGAGATGGATCACACCTGGCTGGGCTTCCGCGAGCATCCAAACTGGATGTTCGATTATATGACCTTCCGGCGAAACGAGAGCTTCCCGGCGCTGTCGTATGCGTCCGGCAGCCTGCCCGTCCCGCCCGGCGGCGTGGGCAGCTATAACCTGACGCTCGAATGGTCCGCCTCGTGGAACAACTTTGCCGGGCCGCCAACCGATACACCGGATGAATGGGCGGTGGTGCTGCGCAGTCTGGCGGGCGATCAAACGGTGGATGTTACGCCCCGGCGGCTCCAGGTGTTTGCCATCACGCCGGGCGCTGCGTATACCTGGCAAAACATCAGCCAGAACGATAACAGCGTGGTGCAGGAAGGTGTCGTCGTGGCCGATGCGGACGGGCTGGTTACCGTCGAAGGGATGATAGTGACCGGAAGCGGCAATCGCCTGGTGATCCGTCCCCAGTAGCGCGCCGGTTCGTTACTCGTCCACAAACTCAAGATAATCGGTGGTCTGTCGGTCCAGGTCACTGTACGCGCCCCGGCGGTATTCCGGCAGCAGCGCGGCGAGCTGGCACATGGCTTCGCGCGTCATGTGGCGCAGTTCGTCGCGGGGGATGCGCTTTTGCTCGCCGGTGCGGAAGCGGAACGCGCGCCCAATGCGTACCGTGACGTGCGCGCGGCGCAGGCGTTTGAGCGATCTGGGGAACTGGTCGGTCCCCTCTAAGCCAATCGGCACAATCACGGCCCCGGCCTTGATCGCAACGTAGGTCATGCCGTCTTTCGCTTCGGCCAGGGCGATCTGGCGCGTGCCTTCGGGCGCGATCAGCACCGGGTAGCCCTGGTCCAACAGCGCGACGGTGCTGCCGAGCGCCTGCCGGTCCACTTCGCCGCGCCGGACCGGGTACGCGCCCCAACTGCGCGCCATCAGGCCGGTAACCGGGTGCCGGTAGTTTTCGATCTTCGACATAGGGACGACAAAACGCGGCCTGACGACGCCGACCACCACAAACGGGTCAATCGCCGCAATGTGATTCATAACCAGCAGCGTAGGTCCGGCTGCCGGGATGTGCTCCAGGCCGTGAACATCCGCCTTGACCAGCAGGTGGAACCCGATCTGCCGCAGCAAAAAACCGCGTATGAAGCGGCGGCGCAGGGTGTAGCGTTCCTGGTGGTAGACCACGTCGTGAACGTGCGACAGCGATGAAACCGAAGATGTGCTCATGATAGGCTTATGACTCCCACTGGATGAGATGCGGCGGTGTGTGCTACCGGGTGCCCTTTTTTAAGCGTTGCACTTCTTTGGGCGACAGGTGACGCCACTCGCCGGGTTTCAGGTGGCCGATGTCCAGCCATTCGATCTTGACACGGATCAGCCGCCTGGCCGGGTGGCCCAACAGGGTTGCTACGCGCCGAATCTGGCGCTTGCGCCCCTCGTGCATCACGATCTCCAGCCAGGTATTGTGTGTGCTGCCCGACAGCACGCGTACTTTGGCCGGGGCAGTGCACTTATCATCCAGCATCACGCCCTGGCGCCACTGGTCGAGCGTGCGCGGGGTTGGTGTGCCCTCGACCAGAACATGATAGGTTTTGCTGTGCTGGTAGCGGGGGTGCATCAGGCGGTTGGCGAGATCGCCGTCATTGGTCAGCAGGATCAATCCTTCGCTGTCCACGTCCAGCCGTCCCACCGAAAACAAGTGTCCTTCCAACGGGATCAGGTCGCGCACGGTGCGGCGCGTTTCCTGGGGCTGGCGCTTGATGGTCGATACAACACCAAGCGGCTTGTACAGCAGCACGTAGACAAATTCAACTTGCGCCTGGAGCACCCTGCCGTCCACTGCCACCGTATCGCGCGCCGGGTCGGCCTTGTCGCCCAGTTTGGCGACCTGGCCATTGACCGTCACGCGGCCCTGCCGGATCAAGTCTTCGGCGGCACGGCGCGAGGCGATCCCCGCCTGTGAGATCAGTTTTTGCAGTCGTTCAGCCATTGGCTTGTGGGCTTGTATCCTGGTCGGCAGGGGTGTTTGGCTGGCTGGCAGCGGCTGATCCGGCGGTATCTGAGTCGGCGGCTGCGGGCTGGCCGGTATAACGCACGACAACCAGTGTCGTATCGTCAAACGGCGGCGCAGCGCCCATGAACGCAACCACAGCCTCGATGATCTGCTTGAGTATCTCCGCTGCCGGGCGCGCGGCGTTAGCCCGCACGACGTCGATCAACCGCTGTTCATCAAACGGTTCTTTTTTGGTATTTTCGGCCTCGGTCAGCCCGTCCGTGTAATAGACCAGCACGTCGCCTGGCTCTAGCTGGTAGTTGACGGCTTGAACAGGCAAATCCTCAAACCAGCCCAGCGCGCGCCCGCCGCGCGGCAGGAACTCGTGCGTTTTTTTACTGGCCCGGTAGAGCAGGGGGCAGTTGTGCCCGGCGTTGACGCCCGTGATCGTGCCGCCAGGATGCAGGATAGTGTAATAGGCCGTGACAAACATGCCCGATTCGGTATCGTTCAGGATGATCTTGTTGGCCTGTTGAAGCGTTTCTTCCGGCGTGGAGGCCGACAGCGCATTGCCGCGAATCAGGCTGCGCGCCACGGCCATGAAGATCGCAGCAGGCGCGCCCTTATCGGATACGTCCGCAATTACAACGCCCAGCTTGCTATCGCCCAGGTCGAAGCAGTCATAAAAATCGCCCGCCACCTCGCGCGCCGACCGCCAATCCGCCGCGATCTCGTAGCCGGGGACGGTTGGCAGTTCGCGCGGCAGCAGTCCACGCTGGATGTCGTGCGCCATTTGGAGTTCTTTTTCCATGCGGCCTTTTTCGACGGCCACCCGGTACAGGCGCGCGTTTTCGATAGCCACCCCGGCCTGGCTGGCGAAAGCGGCCAGCAGGTCCCGGTGCGATTCCTTGAAGATGCCCGATTGCAGCCGGTTATCGACGTACACCAGCCCGATTAGCCGTTCTTTGATCATGATCGGCACGCACAGGATCGAGCGCAGCCCCAGCACCATGATGCTCTGGCCGCCTGCCAGCCGGTCGTCATACTGGGCGTTGTCGGTCAGCAGCGGTTGGCGGTTTTGTTCTACTTCCTTGATGATCGTCGTGCTCACCTGGAATTCCGGCGATTCCAGGTCGCTCTGGTTGATGCCGCGCGCCACCCTGAATTCAAGCTCGCCGCTGGTGTCGCTGTGCAGCATCAAAAAGCCGCGTTCGGCCCCGGTCACCTGGATCACACGATCCATGATATTTTCCAGCACGTCGTTCAGGTCCAGGCTGGAATTCAGCGTGCGGGTGATCTCGTAGAGTGTAGCCAGATGTTCAGGATTAACAGGCGCTGCTGGCTGCTGGTCGGTCATGGGTGCTTCCTCTGTGTGCGTGGAACGCTAGCATTATAGCACTCTGCCGGGCGCTTTGCCTACCATCCGGCCAGGCCTGTTATAATGGGCGGCGGTGTTATGCAGCCCTTTGTGCCCCTTGGCTCAACGTTGTACAAAACGATGGATGGCTGACTTTAGGACTATGAGAGCTTCCAAAATCGGCCAAATTTGTCAGACAAGTGACCGGGGGCCATCGACTATTTTCAAAGGGTCTCACGTTTTCCCTAACTGCTGATGGACATAGGCTAACGCCTCATCGATTTCCTCAAAAACGGGAATCACGAGATGCCCATAGACCTCACTGTTCAGCCCTTGCATGGCCATTTTAACAGCAGGGTTATTCGTTATTACAATGGATCCAAGTTCGTTAGGGAGAGGAGCACCAGTGCGACTGGCGCGACTCACATTAGCGCCTTCCATAATAGCTTGAAGATCAGCATCGGGGGACTGACTCGAATCCCATATTACATACACAGGTTCGGTTTGTTCGGCAAGCAGCTTAAAACTTGCTTCAAAGGCTTCTTTTGCCTCTTTAACGTCGAAATCAGCGTTGAGCTTGACCAGGATGACAGATTCACCCGCTATCTTCTCGACAGTGTACGACATCGTAATCCTCCTCGAAGAAAATCCTTGTGCGAAGGTCAGATGATCATACTGTAGCATGCTTTTTTTGACGGTCAAACCGGTTCAACTTTGGTACCACAAAATCAAAAATGGTATCCAGGTTGGTGATGGTAAAAAACGTGTTCGGTTGTCGCCTCGCTTGTCGAGGCGTTATGATATACTGCTTGATCGTACAAAGTTGAGCTTAGGAGATACGATGAATCCTTACGACTATATTGACGCTCACCGTCAAAACTTTCTAGAAGAACTGAAAGCCCTGCTGCGCATCCCCAGCATCAGCACGCTGTCGGAGCACGCGGGCGATGTCCGGCGCGCGGCGGAGTGGCTCCAGGCGCATTTTGAACAGATCGGCATGACCCGTGTCCAGTTGTACGAAAAAGAAGGCTGTCACCCAATTGTGTACGCCGAGTGGCTGGGCGCCGGAGATGCGCCGACCATCCTCGTATATGGGCATTACGACGTACAGCCCGCCGATGACCCGGATAACATGTGGCGAACCGACCCGTTTGAGCCGGTCGAACGCGACGGCAACCTGTACGCGCGCGGCGCCACGGATGACAAAGGTCAGGCGTTCACCCAGATCAAAGCCGTGCAAAGCCTGCTGGCTGCCGGTGCGCTGCCGGTCAATATCAAGTTTGTGATCGAAGGCGAAGAAGAATCGGGGTCAAAGTTTGTCCACGGCTTTGTCGAGGACAACGCCGAGATGCTGAAGGCCGATGCCGTCGTAGTCTCCGATTCCAGCATTTTAGCGCTGGATCAGCCCTCGATTGTGTACGGGCTGCGCGGCATGGTCTCCCTGGAGATCGAGGTCTGGGGACCGGCCCACGATCTGCACTCCGGCATGTACGGCGGCATTGTGCACAACCCGGCGCAGGCGTTGGCCGGAATCCTGGCCGCGCTGCATGACGGTACGGGCCGAGTGGCGGTGCCCGGTTTTTATGATCGCGTGGCGGAACTGGACGCAGCCGAACGGGCCGAGCTGGCCAAGACGCCCTTCACGCTCGAACGGTTGGAGAACGAAACCGGCATCACCAACCCCTGGGGCGAACCGGGTTATACGCTGCAAGAACGGCTCGGCATCCGTCCCACGTTGGAGATCAATGGGCTGGTCAGCGGCTGGACGGGTGAGGGCGGTAAGACGGTGCTCCCGGCCAAAGCGCTGGTCAAGATAAGCTGCCGCCTGGTCCTGGACCAGGACCCGCACGAGATCGAAGACCTGATCCGCGCCTATGTAGAGAACATCGCGCCGGACACGGTAACGGTTGAGGTGCGCGGTATACATCATGCGAACCCGGTCGTTATCAACCGCGATTCGCCCTATATGCAGGCCGCTATCCGGGCCTATGAGTTTGGATATGGTGTGTCCCCGGTCTTTATGCGAGAGGGCGGTTCGATCCCGGTCGTGGAAACGTTCCAGCGGGTGCTTGGCATCCCGGTAGTCCTGCTGGGCTTTGGCCTGCCGGATGATAACCTGCATGCGCCAAACGAGAAATTCGCGCTGGAATGCTTCCATCGCGGGATGCGCACGGCGATCAAGTTTTATGAGGAAGCTGGTAAGCTGTAACAAACTCGCGCTGCGGTAAATCGACCTGCTGCCCCCGGTCTATACAGATGTGTGCCGGGGGTTCTTTATGGCGCATCACCAACTGACCGGTTTTGCACCCGCCACACGCGCACATCCCGGTCTACGCGGGACCGCTCGAAGGTGCCGATCAGCTTCCAGTCCAGCCCTAGCCGGTCAAACGGCGGTTCGTGCCCGTTGAATACGACATACGATACGTCGTGCTCGGTGACTTCGACCGGGCGCGCACTGTTATCCAGGCAGCGCACCGGCAGCGTCGTGAAGAAATACAGCGCCTGGCAGGTGCCGTGCGAGGCGTAAATATACCCGGCAGGCGGATCGATCTGCTCCAGCAAGTCGGCAGCCTGGCGCATCGCGTCGCCCGCAAAGTTGCCGCTCAGGTAGTTGGTGGCATCGGGCGCTGATAGAAAGCGATCCAGCTTGAGCGGATCGTGGGCGGCAGTGCAGGCGAACGGCAGCGCAAACAGCGCCAGCCACGCCCCCCCGGCCAGCACAAGCGCGGAGCGCGCCGCGCGGCGGAATCGGGGCGTGCGCCAGACCTGCCTGGCTGTGTAAGCTGCCAGCAAACAAAGCGGCCCGGCCAGCGGCATCAGGTAGCGCGAGCGCATATCCTTCGCCGCAACGGCAGGTAGCGCCGCCAACAGCCCGATCCAGGCCAGCAAAAACAGCGTATGCTGCCGTGTGGCGCGCCTGTCTTCACGTAAGAACAGCAGGATCACTGTACCCGCTGCGCAGGCGATCAACAACCCGGCGGATGTGTACGCGTAAAACTGCGGCAGCAGCGCCCACAAGTCGGTGGCCGGGTGCGCCGTTTCCAACTGCTGCAAGTTCATCGGGTTGATCAGCGTGAACGTATCGCTGCGTTGCCATGCCGCCCCCGCCGGGATCAGGACCGGCAGCCACAGCGCCGCGCCGATCACGCCCGCCGTGATCAGACCGGGGCCATACGCGCTGCACCACGCCCAGACGTGCGCGCGCCAATGCCCGTTTTGCTGCTGTGCGCGCAGATTTCGCTTGTAGGGGCAGAGCTTGCTCTGCCCGTCACCTGCCCGTTTGTCTTGTTGGAACCAGGGATAGTAGATCAATGCCGCCGCGACGGGCAGCAGCGGGATCAATCCCATCGTCAGCTTGGCGAGCATTGCCAGCCCTGCCAGCA
Source organism: Anaerolineae bacterium (assembly GCA_016926875.1). Classification (GTDB taxonomy): domain Bacteria; phylum Chloroflexota; class Anaerolineae; order Aggregatilineales; family Aggregatilineaceae; genus JAFGNU01. The sequence goes on from JAFGNU010000103.1 coordinate 56,044, forward strand.
GGCCGATCAGCGCCCCTTCGCGCATAACCGGACGCCGCGCAAAGGACAGGCTGCGCCACGCCAGCAGGATCACCCAGCCTGCCGCGAACGGGTCGGCCAGCGCCATCCGTTCAAAGAACACACTCAGCGGCAGAACGGCGTACAGTCCTAACGCCAGCAGTCCGACCGCGTGCCCGCCTAGCTGCCGTCCCAGCGCGTACAGCCCTGCGCCGCTGGCCAGCGCAAACAGCGCGATGGCCGTGCGCACCACGTACAGCGCCGTGATCGGCTGGAGATCAAACAGCCCCAACCAGAAATACAACAGCAGCTTGCCGTTGGCGGTGCGAGCCGGGTGCTGCTCAAAGTCCCATACCACGCTGGCGCGCGCGACATGGTAGCCCTCGTCGATGAACGGTTCCTGCGCAGTGATGTGGTGCGCGCGGACAAAGAACAGCAGAACCAGCAGGGCGGCTGCAGGCAGCAGGTGAAGTGGTGAATGGCGCGTGTTGGCAGTCATATGAATCACATGAATCAGTGTGCGTGGCACAAAAAAACGGCAGCCTGGGTTGCTACCGTTTTTTCAAGGCGACGGTGGGAATCGAACCCACGATAAGGGTTTTGCAGACCCTTGCCTTACCACTTGGCGACGTCGCCATGTGAGTAGAAGTATACACAAACGGCACCGGAAAGGCAAGGTTTTTACGCCTGCCAAAAATAAAACCGGGACGGTTGGAATCCGCCCCGGTGGGTGTCCGTTAACAGCCGGTTAGCTCAGGTAGTCGCGCAAGTTATGAGCCAGCCGGGGATGCCGCAGCCGCCGCAGCGCTTCTTTTTCCAGTTGACGGATGCGCTCGCGGCTCAGGCCGAACTTGTTGGCGATCTCTTCGAGCGTGTGCGGCTCACCACCGCCCAGTCCAAACCGCAGCCGTAGAATATGACTCTGGCGCGGCGTTAACTCGCTGAGCACTTCCTCAATCGTTTCTTGCAGCAGGTGCTGCGTGGCCGCTTCGACCGGGCTGGGCGAGTCCTGGTCTTCGATGAAGTCGCCAAACTCGCTGTCGCCATCATCCCCTACCGGGCGCTCCAACGCGATGGCGTGCTGGCTGGCGTCCATCATGCCACGCACGCTTTCGGGCGGGAGTTCCATCTCTTTGGCGATCTCTTCAGGGGTGGGGCGGTGTCCGAGCGTTTGCTCTAAAACCTGGGCGGTGCGGTACATCTGGCGGATGCGTTCGGTCATGTGCAGCGGGATGCGGATTGTCCGTGTTTTTTGTGCCAGCGCGCGGGTGATCGCCTGGCGAATCCACCACGTTGCATACGTGCTGAAGCGGTTGCCACGGCTGTAGTCGTACTTGTCAACCGCACGCATCAGCCCGACGTTCCCCTCCTGGATCAGGTCCGGGAAGGGCAGCCCCTGGCCCATATAGCGTTTGGCGATGCTGACCACCAGGCGTGTATTGGCGCGGCCCAGGTGCTCGCGGGCGGCCTGACCGTCCTTCACCAGGGCGTACAGCCGCTCATACTCTGGCGTGTTAGGAGGAGTTTGCTGCAACAGCTTGATCGCTTCTTTGCCGCGTTCAATACGCTTGGCAAGATCGATCTCTTCTTCGGCGGTTAGCAGCGGTTCCTGGGCCATCTGGCGGAAATACAGCCCAACTGGGTCATCCGCCGACACAGCATTGATGTCGCCAACACCAGGATCGTGCGATTCCTCCTCGGCTTCAAATTCCGAGTCATGATGATCGATTGCGTCATTGTCAGGGTTGGCGTCAGCCTGGCGCAGTTCTATGCCGAGTTCGTCAAGTTCTTCTAAAATCGCCTCGATAACGTTGATGTCATCGCTGTCTTCATCCAGTAGTTCCAACACATCCTCAAACGTGACGTACCCCTGCTGGTCTGCGCGGTTCATAAGTTCCTGAATCACCTTGATCCCATTGCCTCCTGGGGCGTTGCTGATCGGAACCATGTATCACCAAAACATAAAAATGCAGCGCTGTTTATCAGCCTGCCGGATGGAAATGCTCACAGATTATATCATGATTTGAGGTGGGGTGGAAGCCCCGGATCGATCCTGTGATTATAACCACGGCATATTCGAAAATACGAACAATAAATATCGACATTCTAAATCAATGATCAGTTAATGTTTTGGCGGCATGGGAGGCGCTGTTGTCCGCCTCACCGTCCGGCTGATCGGGTGAGGCGCTGTCTGGGGCTTGGCGGGCCAGCCTGGACAACGGCACGCGCCGGTAAAATGCCCGCGCGGGCGCCCGGTTCAGATACCACGTTGCATACAGCGGGACGACCACAAAGCCCGGTAGCTGGCAGGTGAGAAAGTCGCGGATAGCTTCCTGTGTCTGTCCGCCGAAGATCGGGTCAACCGGGCTGGTCAGCGCCTCAGCAATCCGGACCAGGTTAAGCGCGGTCGGCAGCAAGATAGCCGCAATTAGCACAAAGCGAATCCAGGGCGGGCGTCCCCACCAGGCCAGCAGGCAGATGATCAACACCACGCCGCCAAACAGCCCTTCCAGCCAGGTCCAACTGCTGATCTCCACGCCACCCATCAGGTACGCTTCGTCGGCGGTGACAGACAGGCGGTGTAAAAAGTACACTTCCAGCAGCGGCAGCGCGCCATACAACGCCGCGATGGCTGTGATGGCGATGGTCAGTCCCAATGGGCGCCGGGCCAGTTCGCCCTGACCGGTGTCTGCCTGGGTGTGATTGGCTGCATGTGTCATATCGAGTTCTCCGGCGGCGGTGTGCGGTCCAGCGGCGGCGTATCGTCAACCCGCGTAGCCAGCTCCTGCATGGCCGATCCTGATGGCGTCTGGTAGACCTGCTGGGTATACCCTGCTGGATATGCCTCGTCGGGCGGCGCATCAGGATCGGACAGCAGCACCGACAGCACCAGGAAGAAAAAGCCAATGCCGATCACAATCGCCGACTCTGCCAGGATCGGGCGCGTGAATTCTCCAACCGCCAGCCGCAGCATGCCTTCGCTGATGATCTCGCCCACCAGCGAGCCGCCGGTTTCCAACTCCTGCTCGATGTCGGTGCGCCATTCTAACTGGATGTCGGGCAGCATAAATGGCAGAAACAACAGGGGGGTCAGTGTTAGCAGGCTGCCCAAGATCAGCGGGCAGCCCATCCAGCGGAAAAACGACTTGGATGAGCGCACGGCGAAGATCACGATCAATGACAGCAGCGATGCCGGGATCAAAAAGACCAGCACCACCAGCCGTTTCCACAGCCGTATCCCCGCTCGCATCTCGTTAAACCACACGCGCGAAAACGTGCCGTCGGGGATTTCCTTCCCTTCTCGCTCGGCTTCTTCGCGCGCTCCAGCTTCAAATTCCTCGACGATGTCGATTTCGCCGGGCACATCGTCCGCCAGCTCATTTTTGGCCGCGATCAGCTTGTTGCGCAGTAGCATGATCAGGTCCGGGCGAGTCGGCTGGCAGTAGGTATACTCGTGCCCTTCCAGGCCCTGGGCGAACAGCTCGAACTCTGCTTCTTCGTCCGGGGAGCAGACTGGCAGCGCTTCAATAATGCGATCGATGGCATGGCTGGCGGCTGGACTGTACAACTGGCGGCGCAGCGGCTCGGTATGGAACACGATCACCAGGGCGTCACGGTCGCCTTCCATCCAGCTAAAGAAATCGTCCAGGTTGCGCTCCACTTCCTGCTTGACCCAGTCAGCCGGGACCAAACCGGGCGCGATCTGCTCCCAGTCACGATGATCCAGGTTATCCACGACTTCGCCCAGCGCCAGCTCGCCGGGTTCGAGTTCCGGCTCGTCAAACTCCTTAACAAGGGATGGCAGTACCAGCGGGATCAGCTCTTCATAAAAGCTCTCGTTGGTGAACAGTTCTTTATACAGCTTGACGCTGAATGCGATCTGGTGTGTACTGAAGGTCCACATCGAACAGGGCCACATAAGGACAAACAGACCGGCAAACCATAATGCGATGAACCGTCCCAGGCAGCGCATGATCTTCCCTTATCGTCTACAACCGTTTATTCTCAAATACCTTCGGCGTCGCGCCATTCGCGGATATTCTGGGCGTGCTCTTCTTCGTGCCAGATCGCGTTTTCGGCGATCAGGTAGCTGAGCGGTTCGCCTTCCATCCAGGGCCACAGCCGGTTGTCGTCAAGCGCCCGGTTGTCCAGGGCTTCCACTGCGGCGATCAGGTGTTTATGCACCCCGTCGAAATCCTCTAATACGGCTGGCAGCGGGCGCGAGGAATTGACATGGTATTGTTCATCATTCCACTCGTCGATGTCATTTATCTCTACAATACGCGGCGGATGCTTTTGGTGTTGCTCCAGTTTGGACAGCGCAGTGACAAGCTCGGCTTCCCAGGCGACCAGGTGCGCCAGCACGTCCTTCACGGTCCAGAAGCCGCACGCCCCGACCTGGAGCATCTGGTCTTCGCCCAGCCCGTCGATAGCGTCCAGCAGCGCGCTCCGTGCGGCGCGCAGGTTTGCAAGGACTTCGGATTTAGGCATCAGGACATCGCCCTTTCACTCGGCGGTGGTTTATGCATATGATGCCAGGACATTCGTATGCCCTGTGTTGTTCTGGCAGCCTATATTATGAGAGGATTGGGTTATCTGGGCAATTGCAGCCGCACGCAGCCGGTATTGTCACATACTGCCCCGGCAGGGCGGGTTCACTCCGGCTAAAAACAACGCCGCACGGCCTGAGCGCGGTGGAATGCGCGGGGCATCACGGCGGCGGTAGTCTGGTGTGAGGCGTAGAATCAAGACAGGTCGGGATGTGCCTCAAGCAGTTGGTCGATCTGTCGCTTGAGATCCAACACCTGCTTCATAGCCGAGAACAGGCCGGTTTGTTTTTGGGATGGGTTGGTTTTCAACTGTTCCAGGTATTTGGAAGACGCCTCGTGCGCCTCGCGCAGTTGGGCCAGCAGTTGAGCTGCCTCCTCCGGTGCCAGTTGTGCCATCTCATCCGTACTCGTGGCCCTGGTAAGTTCTGGCGATATGTCGGGTTGCTGAGCGGCATCGGGCGGTTGGTCGGCTGCTTCGGCTTTTTTGCCGCGTTTTGCTTTGGCAGGCGGTGTTTCCTTTTGAGGCTGCTGAGCAGCGTTGTCGACTTTTTTCTTTTTCTTGCGCGCCGGGTTAAAGATCGCGCCGCGCATCTTAATCGAGATGCGATCCTTGGTCAACTTAAAGAAGATACCACCCGGCGTGCGTTTCCGGCTGCCGTCTTCCAGCATCATGCCGCCCGCTGCTTCGATCTCTTCGATTTCTTCGACCAGGCTGTTGGCAAACTCCGGACCGCACCACCGCACAACGCCGAGAATCTGGCGGCAGGGGATGCGCTTGTTTTCTTGCAGCTTTTTGGCAATTTCTCTTGCGAGTTGCTTCTGCTCGTCACTAAGCGCCCCGATGTACCTGGATGGCAGGGCCATGCTGACGGCCATCCGGCGGTCTTCCAGTTTGTGACCGTTTAGCCGGCTTATCGCATCGGCAGCCTTTTCTGGTGAATCGACTTCTACCAGGACTGTTTTGCTTTCAGGCTCACCGGGTTTTGTATGTTCTACGAAGCTGATGCAGTCGGCATCCGGCAGTTCGAACAGGGTCTGTAGTTGTTCGTCTGTGACCGTGAGCGGCAGGTTAGCCACGTAGAGCTTGATTGCCATGAGTATCCCCTCGCAGTGTAGATTACCTTTTTACATAAACCGAGACTCCGGTATGAGGCAAGGATAGTATACTCGGATTGGGCCGTGAGATGCGATTTTGTGCAGGCGTTCCGATGTACAGACCTTCCCCGCAACCTTGATTGTACCTCAAGCTGTTTTTCTCGGCTTGCCCATGCCACCACCATTAGAGTTTGATAAAAAATATAACCGAACGCTGCTGCCCTGCATCAGATATAACAGTGCTATAGTAGTATCGGTATATCAATCAACACCACCTGACGACGCCGCCCACTGGGAATGTGCGCATGGTGTTGGTGCCGATGGCATCCAGACGAGGGGCGATATGAGTGACGATAAGTTGACATTTGCCTTGAACACATCCACGCCGCAGAGCGAACCAGACACGAGCCTGACCGGTGAAGCGCTCCAGCGCGAAAACGTGATCATCATCGGTTCCGGTCCAGCCGGTTTGACTGCCGCGCTGTATACCGCCCGCGCCAACCTGAACCCGCTGGTTTTTGCCGGGCACGAGTTGGGCGGGCAGGTGTCGCTGACGCACGAGATCGAGAACTATCCCGGCTTTCCTGATGGACTGAGCGGGCAGGAACTCGTTGAGCGCATGAAAAGCCAGGCCGAGCGGTTTGGGGCGCGTATCAAGATGTTCAGCGCCGTGACCGAGGTTGATTTTTCCGGCGGCCCGCCGTTTACACTCAAGACCGATGACGGGCAGGCGTATGAAGCCGAGGCGGTGATCGTCACGGTTGGCGCCACATCCCGCCATTTGAACGTGCCGGGCGAAAAAGAATTGACCGGCAACGGCGTAAGCTACTGCGCAACGTGCGACGGTTTTTTCTTCCGCGATAAGCAGGTGGTAGTAGTGGGTGGCGGCGACAGCGCCATCGAGGAAGCATTATTTCTGACCAAGTTTGCCAGCCGGGTGGACGTGGTTCATCGCCGTGATGAGCTGCGCGCGGGGCAAACGCTGCAAAAACGCGCCTTTGCCAACGACAAGATGCACTTCATCTGGGATACGGTTGTAGATACGATTCAGGGCGATCAGGCAGTTGAATCGGTGCTGCTGCGTAACGTGAAGAGCGGCGACATGACCGAGTACAAGACCGACGGCGTGTTTATCTTCATCGGACACGATCCCAACAGCGATCTGTTCAAGGGCCAATTGGAGCGCGACGAGTTTGGCTATGTTGTTACCGACAGCCAGATGCGTACCAATATTGAAGGCGTGTTCGCGGCGGGCGAGATTCAGGATCGCATCTTCCGCCAGGTGGCAACCTCGGTTGGGCAGGGGACCGCGGCAGCGATGTCGTGCGAGCGCTGGCTGGCGGCACGCGAATAGCTGCTGTTTCTTATCCCAGGCAGGCAAAACGGGCGTGACTCGTGCTGAGTCGCGCCCGCTGCGTTGTGCTGCTTATATGCTGCCCGATTGGCTTATTCAGGCAGGGGCGCAGGCAGGGACATGGCCGCCGCAGGCACAAAGCCGTTGTGCGCGCCGCCCACAAACACCTCGTACCACAGGTTGCCGTCCGTGCCGACCACTGAGCTAACTACGAACCAGTCCTGGCCCGCCAGCAGCACTGCGCCGGGGATCGCCGCGTCTGGGTTCGGTTCGGAGTGGACGTTCACGTCGAACAGGACTTTCGCCTGCACGCGTTCCGCCGGGTCGGGCATGTGTACGCCGTAAATGCTGTTGTTGAAGATTTCGATAATACCCGATGGGCATTCGGCGTAGAACTCAATTGACGCGATGTAACTTCCCCCTTCGGCGTACAGGTCGCGCGTTTCATAGGTGCTGCCATTATCCGGCACGTAGGCGTACCAGGTCAGGTCTCGGAGATGGAAGCCAGGCCAGGCCCAGGTCCATTCGAAGTCACCGATAAACGGGTAATTCGTTACGCCGAAGGTATCCTCTTCCATCGATCCGGTAGGTGCGTAGACGTCAACGCTGATTGCCGCCACACCACCGCCCAACCGCCCCTCACCGCATGGGATATCCCAGCCGCCGCTGGCATAGACGATGTAACCTGAATCCTGGGCCGATGTTTGTGGAACCAGAGAGAGTGTCATTACAGAGATGAGCATGAAAACAAACAGATGTTTCATGTGCCGCTCCTATGGGGTTAAGGTACAGTACCAGAAGTATACACCATTCGGGCCAGATACGAAACGGGCGCTGCCCGGTTTCTGAGCAGCGCCCACTTGTATACTACGTGTATTGTTCGCTTGGCCTATTCAGGCAGTGGCGCAGGCAGGGACATCGCCGCCGCAGGCACAAAGCCGTTGTGCGCGCCGCCCACAAACACCTCGTACCACAGGTTGCCGTCCGTGCCGACCACTGAGCCAACCACGAACCAGTCCTGACCCGCCAGCAGCACCGCGCCGGGGATCGCCGCGTCTGGATTCGGTTCCGAGTGGACATTCACGTCAAACAGGACTTTCGCCTGCACG